>NZ_JAMQOS010000006.1:0-325601 GCF_031624605.1 Haloarcula onubensis
GTTGAGAGCGTGGAGGCTGTCTGCGCCGCAGTGTGGACAGGAGCGTTCTTCCCAGATCGTTTTGAGACGCCGCTCGACGATGGCGTCGAGCGGCTCGGCCCGAAATTCTATTACCCCAAGTTCCGCAAGTTCCGATAGCCTCTGGCCGAAGGCAGGACGGTCTTCATGCATACCCGTTTTTGCCGGGCCAGAGGCACTAATGCTCCTGGTTCCGCCAGTCTACTGAAGAGCGTATCTCTTTGAGTATCAGGCCCCCATGTCAGTTTGTCTGGACCGGAGGAACTGGAAGGTCACAGCCAGCCCTATTCCGTATGCCCAGTGAGCGACGAAGACGAAGGTGAGATAGCCGACGAATGCGAGCCCCTGCTGGTCGGTGTAGAAGGCAACCGAGAAGCCGGTTGCGACTAGCGTCGCGAACACCAGCCCTGTCTCGAACATCCGGCGGCCGGGGAGATACTCTTGGAACGCCAGAAAAACCAGCGGCCAGGTGACGGTCCCAGCGACCAGAAACAGCCCCGCGCCGATGAGCGGACTCTCCCCCAGACCGACTAGGTCGGCGATCTCACCGAACGACGAGGGGTCGAGCACGCCGATAACGATTGCAGTTCCGATCCCGCCGGTCATCAGGAAGGTGCCGACGAAGCCGGCGATAGCGGCCAGTGACGCGTTCCGGTAGACGTTCTGTGCGACGCTGCCGACGCCGCCAAGCAGCCCTATCGGCTCAAGTTCCGGCGCGTAGGACCGCCGGGTGGTTTCGGGCTGGGCCGGCTCCATGTCGTACTTCTCGACCATACGGTCCTCGAACCACTGCCACTCACGGGTGAACTGGTTCGTCGCCTTCAGTTCCCAGGGGTCGGTCGTCTGGACCACGTCGCCGCGCCAGTAAGATATCAGCATGTTGTAGAGCCACATCAGCGCGCTCAGGCCGATGACGTAGGCGCCGACAGTGGCTATTTGCTGGGCGAACTGGTACTCGGGTGGGTAGATGGCCTGCCTGCGCGGCAGTCCCATGCCGCCAATGACGAGTAGAACCATGAACGTAACGAAGGCGCCGACGATGAGAAGCCCCGACTGGAACTTCGCCAGCCGCCTGTCGTACCAGCGACCGGTCATGATGGGATACCAGTAGTAGCTCGCGGCGATCATCAGCATTGGGATGATCCCGACGACGATGAGATGGAAGTGGCCGACGACGTAGTAGGTGCCGTGATACAGGATGTCGATGGGAATAACGGCGAGAAAAATCCCGGTGACACCGCCGATTATGAACGTTCCGATACCCCCGGCACACAGGATGAAGGGCGCAGAGAGGCGTATGTCGCCGTCCCACATCGTCGTTATCCAGTTGAACACTTTGATAGCACTCGGGACGGCGATAGCGATAGAGATGGCCATGAATGACGCTTTGAGTCGTGGGTCAATGCCGGAGGTGAACATGTGGTGGGCCCAGACGCCGAAGGACATCACGGCTAGCCCCAGCGTGGAGTAGACGATGAACTGGTAGCCAAACAGTTTCCGGCCGACGAACTTCGGGAGGATGAGGCTCATCAGCCCTGTCGCGGGCAGGAAGAGAATGTATACTTCGGGGTGGCCCCAGAACCAGAACAGGTTTTGCCAGAGTATTGGACCACCGCCTTCTGTCGCAAAGAAGGTTGTTCCGAGGTTTCGGTCCATCAGAAGCATTAGCAGGGCACTCCCCAGCAGCGGGAACGCGAAGAGGGCAAGACTGCTGGTTACCATCATATTCCACGAAAAAATATCAAGGTTACTCCAGGTCACACCGTCGGCACGTTCGTAGATGATGGTTGCAATGAAATTAATGGCACCCACCGTCGTCGCGATACCGCTCAGATGCAGGCCGAGCAACAGGAGGTCTATCTGGGGGTTCGGTTGCACCACCGACAGTGGCGGGTACAGTGTCCAGCCGACACTCACCTCCCGGAGTGTCAGGAAGAAGCGAATCGATTTCTCCGGCAGAAAGAGGCTCAACACTTGCCCACCGACCTGGACGATGAGACCGAAACGGACCATCAGCAGGGCGGGCGGGAGGAGCCAGAAGCCGATGGCGTTGACTCGCGGGAACGCCATGTCGTCGGCTCCGATAAGAAGCGGGAGGAAGTAGTTCCCGATACCGAAAAAAACGGGTAGGACAAAGAAGATGAGCATCGTCAGTCCGTGGGTGGTAAAGAGGGCATTGTACGTCTCGGGCGTCCAGATGTCCGCTGGTGGGGTCAGAAGTTCCGTCCGCAGCATCATCGCGTCCATCCCGCCCCAGAGAGCGGCGACAGTTCCGAAAGCGATGTAGAGGATGCCGATTTCGCGGTGGTTTGTCGTCGTCAGCCAGCGCAGCGTCTCGTCTTGGAGACGGCTGAGTTCGAACTGAAGTTCCTCACGGGTGAAGTAGCCACCGTCGCTGGTCGGACGAGCCTTGTACCGGGCTCGCAGCCAGAGCGTGAGAATAGCGATCGCAAGGATACCCAGCGCTGAGCCTTCGATGACAGCTCTGTTCATCATCGTCGGGAAGCCATTGGTAGAGCCGCAGTAGCCAGCTTTTCATACGGACCGTTGTAGCTGTTTACTGGTAACCGCGCTCTGATGAGCGACGATACCGATAAGACACTACATCGGTACGCATTGGTCGGTGAGGGCATTATTGGATTCTCACGGATCCATTGATATAAAACTACGCGACGACGGGCAGTATCTAGCGGTATAGTGATTTGGGTTGACTGGCAAAGCTATTTTATACTCCCGACACAAGCGATATCGATGCGTTTCACTCGTGGACTATCCTGGCTCTTCGTTATTGCAATAGGTGCGGTAGTTTTTAGTTCACCGGCGGCTGCCCAGTCGGTCAATCGGGCGGCCATCGACGAGCTGAACGAACAGCTACTGTACGTCGCTCTACCGCTGACGCTGTTCGTCGAACTGATGCTTGTCTATGCCATCTACCGGTTCCACAACAACGACAACCCCAGACCAACCATAGACGACCCCGCGCTCGAAGTGACGTGGACCGCCGCCACCGGTGCGATTCTGGTGTTCGTCGGGATATCAGGATTTTTTGTCATGACCAACCCCTATATTACGCCGGCCGCGGCCGATACGACGGCCGACGCCGGCGAGGAGGTCGAAATAGATGTACTGGCCTATCAATACGGCTGGGAATTTAGCTACGAGGACACTGGTGTCACCACCAGTGAGCGACTCGTCCTCCCAAAGGGGATTGACGTCAGATTTACCATGACCTCCTCGGAGGTGATACACGCCATTTATATACCCCAGTTTGGGGTGAAACAGGACATCTTCCCCAGTCAGGAAACAGTTGCCCGGACCAGACCGACCGAAACCGGGTCGTACCGCCTCTACTGTGCCGAACTCTGTGGTCCGGGTCACAGCAAAATGCAGGCCACCGTCGTCGTGATGAACCAGTCCGACTACGACGCGTGGCTTACCGAGCAACAGGGCCGCTTGAACGAGACTACCGCGGATAACACGCTCACGACGAATGCGACCGCCGCGTCTCTTGTTCGGCCAGCGTGAGAGATATCTGGTGTAGTGCCACTCAACTAACTTAATTTAGCCATCCGAAAAAATGTGAACTACCCTACTCGCTCACGGCTGAGGCCGTTCGCTCGTTGAGGGTAGGGCTTCCTGCTTCCACGACGCGCTTTGCAGACACCGAATTGATGTCCGTAGGGAGCGCAGTCTTCACAGGCGTTGATTCGGAGTATCCCACTCCTATGTCTTCAAGGCCGAGAGAAAGAATGTTCCACGCCGCGTTCGCATCCCTGTCCGCCTCGAAAGCGCAGGCAGGACAGGAGTGGTCACGGACCCACAGTGTTTTCTCCGTCGAAACACCACCGGACGCGCACTCCTTGGTTGTCCCTCTCGGGTTGACCGCGACGAAGTGCGTCCCCTCGCGCTCACACTTGTATTCGAGCAACGAGAGGAACGTCCGCCACGCGACAGACGCCGTATTGCGGCTGTTCGACGATGACTCCATCATCCCCTTCACGTTCAGGTCTTCAACCGTTACGAGGTCGTATTCCCGAGCGTAGTACACCGAGAGTTTGTGCAAGAATCGCGGCGCTTGCGCCGAAGGTAGGCGTGACACTCCGCTACGCGCCGTCTTTGCTTCTCGTAGTTGTTCGACCCATGTTGTTTCTGCGAGAGCTTCCGTTGCTCGCGCTTCAAGCGGTCACGCTCGTCGGAGAGGCTGGCACCCGACCGCCGTGCCGTCGGTATCGTGGGCGGACTTGAGTGTCCCTACGTCGATGCCGACGCATTTCTCGGGATTCTCAGGCGGTTCGGGCGGTTCGCAGTCCATTGCGACGCCGAACGTGGCGAACCATTCACCTGTGGGTTCCTTCTTGAGCGTGACCTGCTTGAGTGTGGCGTTGTCGGGGATAGCTCGGTGGAGCCGGATTGGTATGTTCGCGAGTTTCGAGAGTGACAGCACAGTCTGACCGCCCTTCTTGTCGAGCTTGAAGCCAGACTGACTGTACGTGAAACTGCGGAACTCCCGTGGCGGCTTCCACTTGAGTTGCCCGACGCCGTAGCCGTTCTCTTTCAGCGCGGAGAGGCCTTTGAGGTTGTCGAACAGACGTTCCACGACGGTTTGGAGAACCTTCGAGTACACGTCCGAGAGGTCGTCCCACCACTGCTTGAGGTCGGGAAACTCCGACCGCAGGGTGGTCATGGACGGCAGTTCGCCGTGTTCGTCTTGGTACTCGTTGAGGCGGTAGAGCGTGTGGTTGTAGAGTTGCCTACAAATGTCTCGGTGACGGTCCAACTCCCCGCGGTGGGCGTTGGACGGTTTGAGACGGTTAGGCGTAGTACATGGCTCTCTACTCGTGTTCCTCGATGTACTCGTCAAGTCGCTCTCGGATGAACGACGAGAGATTCAGGTGGTGTTCCTGAATCCACTCGTGTTGGTCCTCTCGGAGAGTAATTGTGGTCCGTTTCACTGTATGCATAGTATATACTCTATGCGCAAAAAACATTACTACTGCATGGGCCTGTGGACCTGCCACCGAATCGTGTATGAGAACTGTGCGGCGCTGTATCCCCTTCCTGCTCGCGCCTTCGGCGCTCGCTGAGGAAGGGGGCTTAGCACCTCAGTTAGGCTAACCCCTTTCCTCAGTGAGTGCGACTGCAAAGAGGAACCCACGAGCAGAGAAGCGGTTTAGTGTCACACAGTCATCAGTATCCCCATTTTCCAGGTCTCAAAGTGAACTCTGGTTGACGCGGTAAATTATGACTTCCCCCGAGCGGTGTATTTCGACTACACTGTCCAAGTGTTGGACCGTGATGGTTGAGTAGCGGGCCTGTTCCGCTGGACCGTTATAAATATATTTCACATTATATTTCTGGAGAAGTTCGCGCTGTTGAGCGTGCTGGCCACTGTAGATGGCTTCGACGTCGTTTACACGCTGGTAGTAGACACTGCGGTTCCGATACTGAATCTGGTGAACCCACCCTGCCACCGTCGGGATTCCTGTCAGGCTTGACGGGGCACTGGCCCCTTTGCCCTCACTGGGTACCCAATAGTAGCCAGCTGGCGCTGCAGTGACCATGTTCGGGCGACCGTCTATCTCACGGTTCAGCCAACGGATAGCTTCAGATTCTCCAGGATGAGAATCGTTGAGGTATGCCATCCCATTAAGCGTTGGTTCCCCGGCGCGGTTGACATGGTTCGGCAGCGCAATGGCGGCGTACACCGATGTCGAACAAACCAGAAAGATAACAAAAATTGTCGTTCCAGCCTTTATGAGTTGCCCCTTTGTCTCGCTATCCGGACACCAGCGCGTCAGCAACCATGCGAGTATCGGTCCGACAGCAGCGCCCCACAGCACCCAAACCTGCATATATGTCTTGAAAACGGTGTTCATCCGCCCGAGGTTCTCCTTAATGAAAATAAACTCCACAAAGATGACCAGTCCAGCTCCCGCCACCACCAGCACAGTCTCGAAGCCGACCGAGCGCTCGCCGCCGTCGGTCAGCGCCGGCAGCACCCCCCATGTCGGCCTGCCGTCAGGCGCGCGAGCAAATAGCCAAGCCCCCACGAGCAGCGGGAAGACGAGGCCGATAGCGGCTAGGTCAACTAGTGCGCCAACTACGACCGTGATGAGAAATCCTAGGCCGACAAACCGAGCCTTTCTGGTGGCTGTATTTCTGCCAATGTGCGCGTATAGGTACACGGCAAAAGGAATGAGGAATGGCCCGTGGATGGCCAGCAGCTCGGGTAGACTGCTCCGGTCAGGCAGATACGTGACTTCGCGGCCGCTTCCGACCCCCAGCCAAAATGGGAGCGACCAGAGTAACCCAAGAATAGCGATGACAGCAGCGACGGCGATTGAGAGTCCGATTCGAGATCCCTCGGCTGCTAGTCCCTCTTGGGGGAGTGGATCACGAAACACGGCCGGTAGCAACGTCTGCGGACTAGTCGGCGACATAGCGACGGTCACCATTGCGAGTCCGGCGATAGAGGGGAACGACCACGTGTTTGTTACTGCCATGAATCCAGCGACCAACGGAAGGGCCCCAAACAGAAGCAATAGCCGCTGTTCACGCTTTTCACCTGGAGTCTGGTAGTAGCTGAAACACAGTGCTGCTGCAAGGACGAGAAATCCCGTACTCATCATGTGAGCGTGGAGGTCGCCGTTGAGCCAGGCGAACAGGGGGAATTCGTTTACACTGTATCCCTTCGCGGGTGTATACGTGGCGAAGTCTGTGGGATCGTCTTTGATCACGCGGCTGGCGTCCCAAAAGTAGAACTCGCTGGGACCGTTGGCTAGACCACTTAATTCATAACCAGCAGCCCCGGCTACCGCACCGGCGACGCTATCTGGCAGGAGCCACAGTAGTCCACGAGCTGGCGTCGTGAGGTTGCTAGCGATACCGACAAAAAATGCTGAGAGTCCTGCGGCGAGTCGGCGAGGAAGATTTCGAGCGGCTGCGACGGCGCCGGCCAGTCCGTAGACACCCGTCACTAACGTCGCGTAGAACCCTGCGAGTGCGAGATTATAGGCATATTGGCCGGCCGTCCCCGTCAATCGGGTTAGAATCGCTGTTAGCAAGTGGCCGCCATAATAGTACGCGACCGGCTTACCAGCAAACCACATGTCTTCCGGCGGGAGGGTATCGGACCGCAGCAGAGACTGGACAAGCCCGAAATCAAGGAACTTTTCGCCAGCCATCGGAGAGATAGCTGGGTCGAGGGCCCGAATCCACACCACGAAGAGAAACGCGATAGTGAACACAGAGGCAACCTCACCGAACGACCGGAACTCGATAGGCTCTCGGCGATAGGAGACTGAGGCGGCCCCCACGAGCACTATCACCCCCAGCCAAATACCGGCCGTTATTGAGATGCGACCGACGAAATACGTACACAGCCAGAGAATCACCAGTGCTACCGGCAAGCCAAAGGCGACCCCACGCTCGGCAAGATTGGGGAACAGTGCCGAGGCGATAGTTGCACCAACGTAGGCCAGCAGGAGATAGAAAGCGAGCCAGATGATGATGAGACCGTATTCCATCACAAGAGCCGATGAAGTGCTTATTGTAAGAATATATCTTGGTGTCCCACTCTTTGGGAATTCGATTTACAGTGCTTCCTCTTGTGAAGCGCATATATACTGAAAAATAGAATACCCGCGCCTGAAGGCGGGATGAATCCGACAACTTTTATCCACCGCGATGGCAAGGCCAGATATTCCACGCTAACCGATACCACTAATAAAATAAGTCGCTCATCCGTAGCACATTACTTATATCACAGCGTTGCTCGAATAGTGTGTTTGAGTCAGTTTCAGCATAGATCCCGGAACAGCTACTGACGTAGCTGGAACGCTATGAGATACGGTGTCAGCTTGTCCTTGAACTCGGCTTTCATATTACAATCTGATATTTTATCGGACGAAAACGGCGTGTGAGACCGTATTAAAGCGGGTATGCGGATTCCAGTTGTGGGTACATATTCTCAGTTGGAGATGCGAACGGTGTGAACGCCGTCTCCAGCACTCCCACCGACGCCTCGGTAGCGGTGAAATCAGACTCCAAATCCGCCAGTAGAGCGTTTCTTGTAATCATCTTTGCATTCCAAATGTCAATGTGACAACGTGCAAAGCTGAGCTTGAAGATACCTTGGTGGGGCGAGAGCCACTGCCGCGTTAATGGCGCGTGGTTCTCGCAGGTGTTGACGTGTACCTTAGTTGGTGGCTTTCGACAGGATTCCGTGCTGTCCGGTGCCACGGTCGCCGATGATGAAGATTGGCGCCTTATCAGTTTTTGTGACTGCGCCCAAGCGCGCGCGGTGGCGCCGGAATTCCTCCGGCGGGACGTAGCTTTCTGGCACTTCGCCCAACCGGAGGAACCGTGCAAGGTTCTTGGCGTCCTTGCGGTCGTTTTTCTGTTTCTGATTTTCGAGCCAATCCGCCTTGGCCGGATTGGCGAGAGTTACGTCCAACTCTTCGTCGAGTCTGTCGTAAATGGTGAAGTAGTTGCTTCCCGCCTCGAGCGCAGCGTTACTACCAGAGTACTTCTGTGCAATCTCGTCGAGGTCCGCGTTGGCGACGCGGACCTCTTTAACGACCTCGCCTTCATCGTCGAGAACAGCAACTTGTGCTCGCCGTTTGTGGAGGTCAATGCGCAAATAGTGATCAGTGGTTGCGGTCGTGATGTCCTCTGGAGTCCTGAATGCGTGATGCGGAACGACATCGCTGCGGGCTTGCAGCCACGGCCGACCGATATCGGCCGGGCTGCGATCCCAATTCTCCTGTTCCTTCGCATCCGAGGTCCGTCATCCTCCCGTACTCGGGGATGTATGTCATAGATTTACCTTCGGGACTCCATGACGTACTTCACGCTCTAGGGATTTCAGCGGGATTCTCATGGAGTCACTCTCTTTACCCTTTGACATCGGAAGCACTCTCTACTCATCATTGAGCAATAATCTTATGAATGTACTCCTGTTGCAGGTGTATATGCGATTGAATCGGTACAGAGTGTTCTTATTGCTTGCTCTCGGTCCCTCTGCAGTCGTCCAGATTGCCTACCTCCGTACACACGAGTTCCCGGCGCTGCTAGGTGGGCTCTTCCTGGAGATGGCGGCGACTGTCGCCAGTTCTGATGCACTGGTACCGGCGACGATTTCGGGCTTTACGAGCGACGGGATTCCGTTCGGTTATCCGCCGCTGGGCTTCTACGTTATCGCGCTCTTCCAGAAATTGGGCGTTGATGGTGTCAGTCTCTTGCGGTTCGGGGCGCCAGTTATTCTGCTGTGCAACGTCGTGATGCTATACCATTTTATAACTGTGATCACTGATAGCCCGGAGACCGGGTGTATTGCCGGCATTATCACCGGCACTAACCTCTCGCTGAACGTGTATCTAATTGGTGCAAGTGGATTTGTCCGTGGACTTGGTTTTTTGTTTATGCTGGTCGCGATGCTCGGGGCCTACCAATACTATGCGAACGGTGAAGGACAACGGGCTCTTGCCATCGTTGTCGTCGGCTGGGGGCTTGTGGTTCTGACCCATCCCGTCCAGGCCGCAGCGGCGGGGGCGGCTATCGCTGCCGCGTGGCTCGTCTGGGATCGCTCGCTACGGGGGCTCGCGACTGGGGCGGGTATTGCTGTCGTTGGGCTTATTATCGCTAGCCCGTGGTGGCTTACCGTTGTTTCTATTCATGGAGTAGACATTTTTTTTGCCGGGGCGGGCTCACAGGGTTCAATTAATAATAGTCTGTCAGATCTGGCGGACCTTGTCCGATGGTTCTGGGGTAGTAGCTACGTGCTGAACTGGCCGGCAGTCTTTGCACTTATCGGCACCGTGGCAATGGTTTCCCGGGGTGAGTGGCGCCTGCCCGCTTGGCTTGCCACACCAGTTTTCCTTTTGGTGCCACCCCATGGCCGTCTCGGGATACTGATTGTTGCGCCGCTGGGGGCGGTGGGATTCATATTCATCCTCTCCGCTCTCACGGGACTGGATACTGACCTACCGGATATGTCCGTACAATGGTTCTCCCGTCCAACTCTGTCTGGTATGACATTTGTCTTGCCGGATCTGTCCTCAAAGCGAGTGGTCGCGATTATGTTCATTGTCCTTCTCGTTGGCCCGTTCATAAGCCAGAACATGGTCGCTGCGTCCAGAACCAGCTCGGACAGTCCGCTCCCAGTGTATGTCGACGCTGAGGACCGATCGGCAATGGAGTGGATTGAAGATGAGACCGCCGTAGACGCACAGATAGCCGTTTTCGGAGGAGCTAGCGAGTGGTTACCGTATTTCACAAATCGGACATCGGTCATCGTAAAATACGGGACTGAGTGGTTGGGTCAAGAGACGTTCCGGAGACACGAATCGGCTCAATCACAGCTCGGGAACTGCTGGAACGCCTCGTGTGTGAATGCAACACTCGTCAAGTACGAGTTCGCTCCGGAGGTTGATTACGTCTACGTACCCTACGGCAGATTCATGTCCGGCCGCACTGCAACGTCAATTCCACCGGCGCTTCATCGGTCAATGGTTGCGAACCCCCAATTCACTCGGGTATACCGTAACAGTGGTGTTAGTATCTACAAATACAACCAAACTGTACCGGTAGACCGTGAGAATTGACCATAGACGGCCAAGGCGTGACTGTTGGAGGCCACAGCCATAGTTTAACTCAGCTTTGCACGTTGAAGTAGGAGCGTGACGTAGACGGTAGCAAGAACGGATGATGCCGATTACGGACTTCCATCAAGCAATCGCTAAAACGGTTAAATCAAGCTAAGTCTGGCGATTCACCACGGCCAGTTGAACGGTCTTTTGAGCTTTGAGTTTGACAGTTCCGTTCAGAACCGTACTCGCTCTTTGGCAAATTTCCTCGGGCTAGTAAAATCCATTATTAACCGGCCAATACCTACTGTTGGTATGATTAGTTCTTTCCGAATCAACATGACCTATCTTATTCTCATACTAATGTGGGCAACGTTTTTGATGCAGTTCGTAATATTCCCTGTTTTTTTTCGGATCCCTCCCGGATCTTTATTATGGCGGTCAATATTTGTTCTCTCGCCACAGCAGCCGCTAAACGTCTTGACATGGGTCACGTCTATATTCTCTCATGGCAGCTTTGTTCATATCGGAATTAATAGTATCGTGCTATTTTTTGTTGGCCCAGTCGTTGAGCGGCGCCTCGGAAGGGTGCATTTTGTAGTGTTGTTTCTCGTTTCGGGTATAATAGCCGGGCTTGCACAGGTTGGTACGACACTGGTCCTAAACACGGGGATTCAGCCAGGTATCGTTGGCTCATCGGGTGCCATTATGGGTATATTGGGGGTACTAACCCTCCACAGGCCCAATATTAAAGTATATTTATTTTTCTTAATCCCAGTGCCCTTCTGGATACTAATTGTCGGATTTGCTGCTTTCTCGACCGTTGCTGGCTTCTCTTCGATGGGTCCTGGGGGTGTAGCAAACTGGGCCCATCTCGTGGGGCTCGGTATCGGAATTACATATGCAACCGTCTTCCAGAAACAGCATGCTCTTTAATTCCTCTCGGAAGTGATTTATTTAATATTACTTCCGAATCTGGGTGCGAAACTATTAGAAAATCTTGACGATATTAGGTTATGATTGACACAACGGTGAATTTCAAGAAGAGGATCTATACGCATAAAAGCGAAGCAAGTCCTGTTGACCGGGATTAACACGAACTTCGTAACTACAATATAGACGTTTGGATTAGAATTAGCCGATTAGAGAATGCCACGGCCAATGGCTCTGGACTTAACAACGAAGGCTGTCGAAACGACGACGGAAGTAGACAGAGATAGCAATACAGATTCCGAGGGTATGTTTGATGCTTAGACCTAAGAAAATGTGCCGCGTCTCGGTGACGGGGTCGAAACGGACCATGGAGCCGGTCATTGAAGCCGTCCACGCTCTCGACATCCTTCATGTTACCGAGTATGATGGCTCGTGGGATGGGTTCGAACCTGGTGACCCGGTCGAGGGGGCCGACGAAGCATCGGACCAGCTGGTCACCGTCCGTTCGCTGGAATCTATCCTCAACGTTGGCGAGGAAGACGCTGGCTCGATGCAACTCGTCGCTGACGAGACCCTTGAAGAGGATCTTGAAGAGGTCCGCTCAGAGGTCACCGAACTTGATGACCATCGAAACGAACTCCGCGACGAGCTGCGCGCGGTTGAAGACGAGATCAACGCGATGGAACCTTTTGTCACGCTAGGTATCGACCTCGATTTGCTTCGGGACTACGATACTCTCTCGGTGACGGTTGGCGAGGGTGACGCCGCTGAAGTCCGGTCGGCACTCGCCGACAGCGCACTGGACACTTTCGAGGTGTTCGCCGAGGACGGCGTGCTGGCGGTGTTCGCTCGCAGCGGAGCAGATGACCTGCAAGATGTTTTAGTCGGCACGACCTTCTCGGCGTTGGAGGTACCCGAGGGTGACGGCGATCCCAGCGAGTACTCGGAAGAATTGAACCACCGTAAACAGAAGCTCGAATCAAAACTCGAAACCGCCGAGAGCGACCTCGAGAACCTCCGACTTGACTACAGTAGCTTCCTGCTAGCTGTCGAAGAGAAACTATCAATAAAAGTTCAGAAAGCCGAGGCCCCACTCGCATTCGCGACGACTGAGAATGCTTTCATTGCGGAGGGATGGATTCCCAACAAGGATTACGAATACTTCGAACGCGAAGTAGGGAATGCTGTCGAGACAGCCATTGACATCGAGAAACTAGAAGTCGCTGAATACGACGACCAAGGACATGTCCATTCGAAAGAGAAAATCGAGTCAGAGAATGGCGAGTCCAATGAGACTGAGGAAACCAGCCCGACTATCGAGGACGAGAAGGGGTCGGAAGAAGCTGCAGCAGACGGTGGGACAGTCACGATGAGTGATAAAGCTCCCCCAGTAATTCAGGACAATCCTGGTGGAGCTCGCCCCTTCGAATCACTCGTTGAGGTTGTTAGCCGCCCGAAGTACGGCGAGTTCGACCCGACAGTGTTTTTCCTTCTTTCCTTCCCAGCGTTTTACGGATTCATGATAGGGGATATCGGCTACGGACTTCTCTACTTTTTCGCTGGCTACGCTATCTACAACAAAGTCGATAGCGACGTACTGAAAAGTCTTGGTGGCGTTGCAATGTGGGCAGGTGGGTTTACGATCCTCTTTGGTTTCCTGTATGGTGAGATATTTGGTTTACTCATCGTATCGGACGTTATCTGGCCGATTCTTGGCTTCAAGAGCGCGCCAATACACAAGGGGTTAAAACCTCAGTACGGAGAGTACGCTATCGCGTGGTTGACCATTAGTGTCCTCGCTGGTGTCATCCACCTCTCCATTGGGTGGGCGCTTGATTTTGTTCAGAATCTTTCCCACAGCCTCTGGGATGCGCTCACTGAGAGTGGGTCATGGCTGCTGATGATGTTTGGGCTATGGGCTTGGGTATTCTCTGGGGCTAACGGAGCTGCACCAAACTTCCTTTACACAACTCAGGAAGGGATCTTCGCTGGCAATCCATTCCCGTTCGGATTTGCCGGCCTTCCGGCAATGAACCTGTTCACGCTACCGATTGTTAATGCGCCGTTCTCGGCGTGGTTAGTCGTTTTCTTTGTCGGATTTGGTTTACTCGCACTTGCCGATCCAATTGAACTTGTGGAGTTCCTCAACGTCTTTGTGAATGTATTGTCGTATACCCGACTGGCTGCGGTGTTGCTCGCCAAAGCGGGGATGGCATTCGTAGTTAATCTCCTCTTTTTCGGCGTATACGTCGATAGCGAGGGAGGATGGCACTTCGGCGTATCTGGAATGCCAACGATACCCGAAGGTGCGGAATCCGTAATGTATCACGGTCACGAGGTGGTCAATATAATGTTCCCCGGCCTGATGCATTCCGGCATTGCTGCCGTCGTTGGTGGTCTGCTGATACTTGTACTGGGCCATGCATTGGTACTTATTCTTGGCGTTACCAGTGCAGGCCTGCAGGCGGTACGTCTTGAGTACGTCGAGTTCTTCGGGAAGTTCTATGAGGGTGGCGGCAGACCATACAATCCCTTTGGCTACGAGCGGACCTACACAACTGAAGAATAATGAATTTTTGATATTTTGTTCTTTGTAATCTGATTAAATTCATTTGACTTGTGAGCAGTCGGGAACACATCTTCGAACGGTGTATGTAAGTTCTCCGAACCGGCGAAACTGCCTGATTCAACGACGTCATACCATCGCGTGGGTTGTTTTGTATTTCCCGAGTGTATACGGCCTACAGCTAACTGGTGGCTGACTTTTTCCAAACTGAACAATTGGTGAATATGGTGAACGCCAGGGGGCTTGGATGTAGTCAGCAGTGACTGAACAACACTCGTGGTGACTGTTCCAGTTGCTCGCGCCTGATCGGGAGCGCGTATCCACCAGCCGGAAGATTTGCTGTACGCCGATGACCAATTGAGCCGCTCATATAATCCGGTATAGCTCAACACCGAGAGGTAGTTGGTGATAAGCCCAGAGTTGTTGCACAAGCGAGTCGCTACCGGCGATATCTCGGTCGTTCGAGCTAAGCTCTGTTAACTGGTAATATTTAGACGTTACGCTTGACACTGCCCCTACTGGGGAATTTCCACCTGGCGGGGTTCAGTGCATACACGAACGTGGTTCTTTTTGCCATCGACCTGAACACTGCGCCGAGTCTTAGGAGGAGCGTGATGTCCGCACGAGAGACAGCCTTGAGTTCTTTGAGTGTGTCAGCGAGCTATAAGTTTGTCAATCCACGAGAAAGCCCGATACTAACTCCGGCAACACCGGGATGCCATAATCTTCGGTAGTTGTTTCGCTCAGTTCGGCAAGGGCTCCCTCTGTCATGGACTCTCTACCGATGACGAAGAGCGATCCACTGATGCGGGACGAGGTCGTCAGGATTGATATTGCTTCCATTCCTGTCCCCTGCTGAGGTAGAAACGACAGACATGACAGGCCGTCACCATCGGCTTACACCGGTTTTAAATACTTAAAACGCAACGGCCGGATTATGAGCGCCTTTGAGTCCCTTCAGGAGGAGTCCGGTGCGGCCCGCCTGTGGGTGGGATCCCTCCTTAGCATCGTCGTCTTCGTCGCGGGTGCGGCGATGGCAATGCCGACCCGCATCTGGGACCGCTTTCTTTGGCACTACTTCTGGGGGCCGGTGTACGCCGACGCCAAAGCCGCAAGCTGTGCAGTGATGACCAACAGCGGCCCAGAACCGCTGTATCAGGGATGCGAAGCCGCTATCGAGCGCGGCGCAATCGTCGCCGAACCTGGCTATACTGTCGTCTCGGAAATCGGCTACATGCTCATACTGGTGTACATGCTTGTCGGCGTCTACCTGCTGCTGGAACGACTGGATATCGCTGACGACCCGAACCTCTACTTTGCCTTCGTCCCGTTCATGTTACTCGGCGGGGCCCTGCGGGTGGTCGAGGACGGCACCGACCGGGCCATCGACGCGGGTGTGACACCGCTCGTGGAGTACCCGCTGAATTCGCTCATCATCAGTCCTATCATCTACGGGACCGTCTTCCTCGTGACGTTGGTCTCGCTTGTGGGCTGTCTCGCGCTTCAACGATGTGGCTACATCGAGAACTACTACCGTGGCACTTCCGGAGTTGGCGTCACACTCGTGGTGGGGACGCTTGCCTATCTAATGCTGGGCACACTCTCGTATGAGTACTCCACGCTGTACCCGTCCGTGTTGCTCTCGACGGTGGGAATTGCATCGGGGCTGTCCGTGGGTCTCTACATCCTGTTTGAAAAATATGCTCCCGAAGTCAACGCCGGCACCAGTTACATCGGACTGCTGGTCATCTGGGGCCACGCTATCGACGGCGTTGCGAACGTAATCCTCGCGGATTGGCTTGATGCGTTGTCGGTGCCACTGACCTACTACCCGAAACACCCGGCCAACGCCTTCATAATCGATACCACTGAATCGCTCCAGGCCGCTAGCCTAACGGCCGTTATCGGCACCTCGTGGCCCTTCCTCTTTGTCAAGTTGGGCGTGGCATCCGCTGTCGTCTGGCTGTTCAACGACCAGTTCCTCGAGGAGTCACCGCGCTACGGACTGCTGTTGCTGGTGGCCGTTACCGCCGTGGGCCTCGGCCCCGGCACGCGCGATATGCTTCGGGCCACCTTCGGCATCTAGGGAAACCGGTTGTGGCCTCTGTCGAGTCGCGCCTCAAAGACTATTTCCTCAGGCACGCACTCAGTCCGCTTGCCGAAGTACGAGTCGTCAAAAAAGATCGGTTGGTAACGGTGTCAAGGTTCGAGCGTTGTATTGTGGAGCGTGGCGAAGGCTCTGAGCCATGACCTAGTGGATTTGGTGGAGCTACAATACGGAAATCGGTACCAGAAGCGTCTGGTTCGGCATTTGAACAGGCCGAACCAGGCTTTGATGAGTGACCGATTTCCCTACGTTTCGCGTTCGTCCTCACAATTTAGGAGTTCGAGCGGCCAGTCGTACCACGGGCCGCAGTTGGCCCGCACCTGCGGGCGACCGCAGCACCGTTCGAGCACGTATTTGGGAAACAACAGCGCATCCAGACTCGACCGACTGGGCGAAACATTCATTGCTAGCACTTCTAGCATGTCACAATCGACTGCCACCCAGGCATAGATTTCCTCACCGTCGATTTCGATTTTCGTTTCATCGACGGCGACCTCTTGTCGGTCTCGGCAGTCGGGCTCGAACAGTCCCTTCAACCGATGAAATCACTGTCTGATAGCTTCGTAGGACCGGTCCACGAACGGCTCTATCTTTCTATACCACAAGCCAGCATGATGCAGAAATGCCGCGAGGACACGCCGCTCCGTCGGCGTGTCCTCGCGCGAAAATATTTCTTTTTCGCGTGCCTACTCAACCGTACGGTCGAGTATTGTTGAGTCACTAACTTACCCTAACTCGACCGCTTCCTTCACGCTAAGGTTGACACCGCTCTAAGGACTCGACGCAAAAACAACTGAAAAGATCCAGAACTAAACAGTGTGTTAAACTCAGAAATGACACATAAGTGTTACAAACACCAATTAAAGTTACAACTGAATATGCCCATTCAAGTACTGCGGAGGTAAGAGAGTATGAATAATAATAACTGCTCCAAAAAATACACATATTACAGATGCTAGCTGAGTCAACCGTATATCGTAATATCGCGGCGTGTTTCTTTCAGCACATTTCTCTCGATTCCGATACTCAATTAGGTTCACGAATTTGGCAGTCTTCACTGGCTCAAAGATTCCATACGTTCCGATTAATAATAGTAACCAGCCAACTATTACATATCCATAAAATACAATCATATTACTAATTGACAACTCACTACCGAGTTTCCAAATAAATTAGTGGCTTCTCTATGGTCGATTAGCCATGCTCTTCGTACACCTCGAGAAGCTCCTGATATCGAATTCTGATGGTTAATGGTGTGATATTGGCTACTTCACTCACCGTCTCCTGTGTGAGTTGTTCGTTCGTAAGATGTGTTCCAGCATATAAAGCGGCGGCTGCCAATCCTGCTGGACTCTTCCCACTATGGACAGCATTGTTTGTTGCTACATCAAGAATTTCACGAGAGCGCCGTTCTGCTTCATCGCTTACCTCAAGCAAGGATGCGAATTGTGGGATATATCGAGTTGGGTTTTCTGGCTCAATTTCTAATCCGAGTTCAGAGGACAGATATCGGTATGCCCGCTGGACTCGAACTTTTTCGACACGGCTGACCTCGGCGAACTCAGTCAGAGATCGTGGTAGTTTGTGGTGTCGGGTGGCCGCATATAATGATGCTGTAGACATACCTTCGATAGAGCGACCGGGAAGCAGATTCTTTTCTACAGCCCGACGGTACAGGACGCCTGCAGTTTCCCGGACTGAATCTGGAAGCCCGAGAGCGGATGCCATCCGGTTGATTTCACCGAGAGCCTGCTTGAGATTCTCCTCATGCGCATCCTTCGTTCGGAACCGCTCGTCCCATTTCCGGAGTCGCTGTAACTGGGCGCGTTTTCGACCAGAGACATCCTGCCCATAGGCATCTTTATTTTTCCAATCAATGGTTGTACTCAGCCCCTTGTCGTGCATCAAATGTGTCATGGGAGAACCAACACGACTCTTTTTATCCTTCTCACCCGACATGAATGCACGCCATTCGGAACCAAGGTCAACTTTATTTTTCTCGAAAACTAATCCACAGCCATCACATGTCGCTTCACCTCGGTCGCCATTTTGAGTAATGGTGTCTTGGCACTCAGGACACGTGTTATCCTGGAGAGACTCTGGGTTGTGCTCCTGACTGTCTGAGGACTGTCTATGGGATTGTAATTTATCCTTCATAACGTGAATATATTAAAGTATTCTGTCAGCCGGTTCTGGGTACTATAAATAATTTGTTGCGTGGTTACGTAATGAAGCAATGGTGGCATCCCAATCAATGGGAATCCGACTTAGAACTTTATCAATATGAATAAGAGTTATACGTTGGCGGCGGCAGTTGCGTGAACGAAGAGGTGGTCGATTTCTTGCATGAGGTCTTCTACGCCACGCTCATCGTTGTCCCGAACCCATGAGAGAAGGTTATAGACGGCTTCCTTCAGAGAATGTTCGAGGTTCGCTCGAAGGCGTCATCGCTTCGAGCGAACCGTCCCCAAGGCGCTCGACTCAGGATCAAGACGAACGAGGCTGTAGGCAGCCATGAGAAGGTGCCAGTGCCGACTGGCACCTTCGTCAGTCTGCATCTCGCAGTCTTCTAGGCCGAGATCCTGCTTCGAGTCCTCGAAGAACGTCTCGATGCGCCACCGCATCCCGTAGGAGCGGATTACGTGCTGGATTGGTGCGTCAATTTTGTTGATAGCGAGGTACTTGACCGGGTCTTCATCTGTTTCTTTCTCGGCGATGACCAGCTTCACGTCTCCCAGTTGGGAGACGGGAAGCTTCTTCGTCCAGATGTGATAGGTGTCGTCCACAATGTTGCGCTCAACCGTGTCGATGCGCTCTGCCAGCGCATCGACGCGGAGTTCTTCGAGGCGTTCGTGGTTGAACTGCTGTTGCCTTGTTTTGCCTGCTAGTGGCGGCAGTTTCAGACGCTCAGACGGAGATATTCCGTTAAGCTATCCCGGAAATGGACGCCGTCTGGCGATATGGCATCGCTCAGACGGCTAGCGTGGATGTGTCGAGAACTTGCCAAAGAACACGTAGACGATCCTGACGTACCCGCCGCGCCGAAAGGCGCGGACGGGTACGCCGAATGGACACAGATAGCGTTGATTCTGTTCTGTGTCGAACTGGAAAAGAGTCTCCGAGAAACTGAAGACTATCTCAATGAGATGTCCGGTATTTTAGCTGTATTCGGTCTTGAGGAGGCTCCACACTACAGCTCGATTTGTCGGTGGGAGGATGAGTATCGGATGCGTGAGCTCCGCCGCCTGCTCCGCGCTTCGGCGGAGCAGGCGGGCTGGAGCGGCGAAGCAGCGATTGATGCAAGTGGCTTCCAGCGCGATCAGACGAGCTACCACTACCGCGACCGCGCAGACTTCTCATTCCAGACGATGAAGACGACGATTCTGATTGACGTGAACACGCTAGCAATCAAAAATACCCATTACACGACGCAGAAGGCGTGGGACGGCCATATTGGGATGCAGGTCTTCCGCCGGAACGCGGAAGACCTGCGTGTGTTGTCTGCTGACGCCAACTACTCTTGGAGCGACCTCCGTGAGGAGTGTCGCTCCAACTCGACGCGGTCGTTGATCAAGCACCGAGAGCAGACACCGCTACAGAAAGCGCACAATGCACGAATGAACGAGGACTACAACCAGCGCTGGATGAGTGAAACCGGGTTCTCGCAGTTGAAGAAAGACGACGGCGAGAAGCTCCGCTCCCGGAGCTAGCACGGCCAGTTCCGGGAGCTCACACGCAAGTGCATCGTCCATAACCTGACGCAGGCGGCGAGTTAGGGCTCGCCGCCTGCTCCCCTTTTCTGGACGTATCCAGGAGAGGCATCGCCGTCGTCACTTGACCGTGGGAACAAAATGGCATAGTTCTGATTATTCACCAAGCGCCAGTAGCGACAGCTACTGCATCGTCTGGTCCCGAAATTGTGGCGTTGACGCTGTGAAAATGTGTCTGAGTAACTCTACCCCGCCGCTGTCTTGTGATTAAACAAAGCAACATCGTCTCCATTCCACTCATCGTTACTATCGCCTACGTCGCCTCGCGGAAGCGAGACCTCGGCGACGAAACGGAGGGGCAAGATACGCGTCGCGACGGTGAACAGGGAAGCACGTCGTCTGGCGGCCAAACAGCGACGCACGGTCGCCACCGCCAGGAGAATCTCCTTCGGATTCAGAAGGAGGCCGTTACCGTCCTGATACTGCCGTATCTCGGAATCCTCGGTCTGGTCGCCGTCCTCACGCTGCCGGAATCCGGGCGGGGACTCCAGCCCATCGATGGGTGGATTATGGGGGCAGCCTACCTCGCATATCTGGGCCAGGCGTTCTTCAGGGGTCGCTCCGAGTCGGAGGACGTGCAGTGGACCAAGAAAGAACTCGGCCTTGCCGGTGCCGGGCTGGTCGTCCTCGCGTCGGGAGCGTACGGTATCGTTCTCTCGACGGAGAACATCGTGGCTGCACTCGGGATCTCGAGGCTCGTGGGCGGGTTATTCGTAACGGCGATTGTGACGGCGATCCCCGAGATGTTCGCGACGTGGAGCGTCGTCAGAAGCGGTCAGGTCACCGCCGGGACGACGAGCGTTATCGGTGACAACGCTGTCACGATGACCGTAGCGTTCGTGCCGCTCGCACTCGTCACGGTTCCAATCGAGGACTTTCAACTCTATTGGGTGAATCTGCTATTCGTTGCGCTGATGCCGGCCGTGTACGCGGGACTGACCCACTGGGGAGCGGCTGCACACGGGTTCACGCGATTGCAAGTCCTGCTGTTCGACGGTCTCTACGTTGTGTATGTTGGTGTAATGGCCTTCAGTGTACTCAACATACTCTGAATGGGTACCTTTCATGTATAGAGAGTATCGAAGACAAGTAGAGCGAGAAAACGCATATCCGAGATAGAATTTCGATTGATCACAACCAGCCTGTGCTGAAGCGTTCAGCACTAGGTTTATACCGGTTCGCGGACTTTCTTTGTATATGAGCTTGGAAGAGACGGTTGACTACCTCGCTGAGGAACTCGACCTTGAGCGAAGTGAACACGTCCGTGAGGTCGGTCAGTCGGTCGCCGAGCTTCGCGACTGATCAGAACAGTTCTCTGAAATCCCGTTCGACGAGCCCGTCCTCCAGATACGTGATGAACTCTTGTTTCGTGGGTCCTTGACGGTCGAGCAGATCGTCCCGTTCTGCACGTTTGAGGACTGCCTTCGTGAAGTCCGTACAGTGGGATTCATGCTGCTCAGCGTACTCTGACAGGGCTTCTTGCCAGTGCATATCCAGCTCGAACTCGGCTAATCGAATTTGGATCCCGTCTTTCCGTTCGACGAGGTCGACGTCCAGTTCTTCGAGCTTCTTGAAACGGAGATTGTTCCGACGGACAGTAATGAGCCGCTTGGAATCGATGATGTAGGGATCGACCCACTCACGCCAGGTATCGTCGTCGACGTGCGTTCGGGGCATCTCGAAACCTGGGTCTACACTCTCAATACAGAACTGCAGCATCGCGATTCCGGTTCGGTGATTCGCATTCGGAAGGGAGTGCCGGAGAATCAAATTCGACATCACCTCTCCAGCGACGGTCGGAAGTGGTGCTCTCCAAGAGACGTGATCGAGTGCCTGCTGGATCTTTTGCGGTTCGAACTCCTTGTAGAGCCGGAACTCATCCTCATCTCGAACATCGACAGCTGCTTCGAGCAATTCCACTAATCGGAATGCGACAACTTGCCCAGCACGAGGAAGGTCACGAATACGGTCGCTCAACCATTCCTGATCGAAGTCGATGTCATGGGCTGATTCGATCTCTGAATCGCCTTCGTAGAGTACATAGACCGGTGTTTCGAAGGGGTACCCGATGAGTTTTGTCGACTCGTCGGATTGCTCTCGCTGAGACCGGATCTCTGCTATCGATGCCGAGCTATGTTTGAGTGAGAAGTTCTCGGCCTGTGGGTGGTGATAGAAGACGAGCCGAGCCATCTCAATGTGTATTCGTGGGAAGTGGATAAAGCAGTCCCGCTTGTATGTTGATTCTACGACTGGGTGGGTGCGTTCACGTCTTCTACATACTGGCTTTCCCACTCACGTCGTGCCTCGATCTCCCGCACTCCGCGTTGCGTGACCGTGTAGACGTTCGTCCGTTTGTCGAGTTCACCTTTCTTCAGGAGGCCTTTGTCAACGAGATCGTCGAGGTTTGGATAGAGCCGCCCATGATTGATTTCTTGTTCGTAATAGTCGTCGAGTTCGTCCTTGACTGCGAGCCCATGTGGTTCCTCGAGCCCGGCGATCACGTACAAGATGTCCCGCTGGAACCCAGTTAGATCGTGCATCCGTCTGTTCCCACTTTTTGAGGGGTGGCATATGTTCTCTCTGGTACTCAGAGGCGGATACAGCATGACTGGGCAAGAATCCCGCGTGGGAACTTCGAACATTTATATGGTGGACAAGAGAAGTTCGCGATGGAATGTCTGACCTAATCGTCAAAGCGGCCGTGAAGGACGCACTCTCGGACCAGAACGTCTCGGCAGATTTCTACGACGCCCTCGACGAAGAGGTCGCCGAACTGCTCGACGACGCCGCAAAACGTGCTGAGGCCAACGACCGGAAGACGGTCCAGCCCCGCGACCTCTAATTCGGAAGGTACCACACCAACGCTCAAAGTCACTCCCCGTTTTAAGGGGGTTGTGACTGGAAGGTACTCCTATGAGTGTCACAGCCGAATCAATTCAAGTCGAGAATGTGGTCGCATCGTCCGATATCGGTCAAGAACTCGATCTGGAAACGCTTTCTGAGGATTTAGGAGCCACCGACTACGATCCCGATAACTTCCCTGGACTCGTGTATCGGATGCATGATCCCAAAGCCGCAGCGCTCATTTTCCGCTCGGGGAAAGTCGTCTGTACGGGTCCAAAAAGCGTCGACGATGTGACGACCGCGTTGGAATATGTCTTCGACGAGCTCCGTGAATTGGGTGTCGATGTCGCTACCTCCCCAGATATTGAAATCCAGAATATTGTCTCAAGTGGGGACCTCGACCACACACTCAATTTGAATGCGATTGCGATCGGCCTAGGTCTCGAACACATCGAATACGAACCAGAGCAGTTCCCGGGGCTCGTCTACCGGCTTGACGACCCGGACGTCGTCGCACTCCTCTTCGGGAGTGGCAAGCTCGTCATCACGGGCGGGAAACAGCTTGACGATGCTGAACAAGCGCTTACAGTGATCGAAAATCGGCTCACTGATCTCGGGTTACTGGAGTAATTCAAGGACACAGAACAGTTGGCGGGGTTCACTGGCACTGGGGGGTACATTTTTGAATCTGCTCTCCCCGTCTTAAGTTAGTGCGATGGCTGATGCCGAACGGGAGGTAGATGATGTCCTGTCCGGGAATGTTCTTTCAGTCCAAGAGCTGAACGACCGAATTGCATCGGTCGTCCAGGACACGCCTGCCCTCAACGGCGTCCGGTGTATCGGCGAGGTCACGGATCTCCATCAGAACAGTACCGCCCTCTATTTCACCCTGACCGACGGCGACGCCGAGCTTCCCTGTATGCTCTGGGCGAACCGCTATCAGAAGATGGACGCTGACCTCGAAGACGGGACGGACGTCATCCTCGTCCAGAACAACCCCATGGATGTCGTTCGGCTCGTGAAACTCAGCAAGGCGAGCTACCGGAAGATGCAGGAGAACATCGTCTGGGCGGCCGGCTACAACGTCTTCGCGATTCCGCTTGCAGCAGGCGTGTTGGCACCAATCGGGATTCTGCTGTCTCCCGCCGTGGGAGCGCTCCTGATGTCGCTGAGTACGGTGATCGTCGCAATCAACGCACAGCTGCTTCGGCGCATCGACTTTTCCATCCCCGAGCTCCCAAGTGCGACTCCGCCTACTGACGCTCAACCTGCCGACTGAGGATTGCTCTATCACTGCTCACATCGGATGGAATCTTTCGGGTGGACAACGTTTCTGGAATCGGAATGCCCATTTTAAACCTTAGAAGATGCCCAGAATGAATCCAATACCCATTACGATGAGGATTGTCGCCGTGAACGCTGGCAGGTACTCGGCGTAGTCTTCAAGCCGGTCCTCGTAGCGCTGGTAGCCAGCTACGAGTACCAGCGTCACACCGACGAGCGACGTAATGACGGCCAGCGAGTAGATGAGCATCAGTTCGAGACAATAGGTCGAGCCGGTGCAGATCGCAATAATATCGAACTCCTCGTTGTGGGTGAATCCGAGGGCGAACGCGAGGGCTGCCATCCCGTACAGCCCACGATCCGACGTCTCCTCGAGATTGTCGTGAGAGTGGGAATGGCCGGACTGGCTCACGAACGGAACTATCCGCCGAGCCCGAGCGATCCATCCTTGGGTATCGTCGTCGACGTGGGCATGACCGTCGTCGTGGGCGTGATCGTGGTGGTCACTATGATCGTCTTCCTGATTTGACGCGGTGTGTTCGTGCCCACTGACGTATTGCCAGATTCCGAGGACGATGAGTAGCGTCCCGGCGACGTAGTTCATCCAGGGAATCTGGGTGAGGCCGAAATACGAGAGCGCCCAGAAGTAGACGACCACCATCGCGATACTACTGATGAGATGTCCAATCCCAAGAATGAGGCTTGATGCAGCTCCGGAGACCCATTTGTTTGGTTTGTCGAGCGCGTAGCTCGCCGCAATTGCCCATCCGTGGCCCGGGGAGAGACCGTGCGTGAGACCGAGGGCAGTTGCCCCGAGTGCGAGTGCGAACACTCCGTTGGCCATCTACTCGATAGTAGAGTGAGAATTGCTTATACGGGTTGTTATGGCCCGATTCGGGAGTTCGTAATAATGACGCTCTTGAGGAGTGCCATCCATAGCTGAGGTATGAGAACGAGTTTGAACATTCCCCAAGAGGTTCTCGAGTCGTTCGATACGACGTGGCAAGACGAAGGATTGGAATCACGCTCCCGTGCCGTCCGTGAGGCGATTCAGGAATACATCGAGCGTCACACGGAACTGGAAGAGTTGGACGGCCCTGTCGTCGCAGCGCTGGCGTTCGATTACGAGCACACACTCGTCATCGGTGAACTCCATACGGTTCAGCACGAGTTTGAGGAGGTTATCAGTACCACACAACATATGCACCACGGGGAGTGGTGTCTTGAGACGCTCTTCTGTCAGGGCTCTGCAGCACGAATCCGGGAGTTGGTGTACCGACTCCGAGATTTCGATGCCGTCGGACGCGTGAATGTCATGTTCCTCCAACCGGAGCTCTCCGCGATGTCAAAGGACTAAGTCGCGTTCTCCGGACAGCATTAATACCGACGCATCTGTACCACCAGTAATGGCCGTTCGACTTAGATTGGCACCTGCGTTCCCCGGCCGAGGCTGTACCTCTCTACGCCGGTGGTGAGCAGTTATGTCTCCATCTCATTTATCACCTCCCACGTGCGCGCTCTGTGATGGAACCGTACCCGACCACCGAGTCGTCGGTGCTGACGATCTTCTCTTTTGTTGTACAGGGTGTCAGAGCGTCTATCGTGTCCTTTGTAATGAGGAACCGGAATCTCGACGGATGGACACAACACCCGGAGTTAGGCACACTCCCAGCGTTGAAAAAATTCAGCGCGCTGGAGGCTCCACTGAATCGACGACCGAGTCACGTGTTTTCTTCCAAGTCGATGGGATGCACTGTGCGACGTGTGAAGCATTTCTCGAATCAGTCGCCAAGAGCTGTGAGGGTGTCACTGACGCCGCGGCGAGTTACGTTACCGAGACGATCCGTATCACATACGACCCTGATCGCGTCTCGAAGGAGACTCTCTGTGATGCTCTGAGTACGCTCGGCTATTCGGCAACCCTTCGTGCTGGAGGGAATGATGACGCACCGACTGTAATCGGACAGTCACGGCGATCTGACGAACCTACTGAACGAGGCATTGATGAGGTGCTAGGGTTCCGTTACGCTGCTGGCGTCATTTTCGGGACGTTCATGCTCCTCCCATATGCGGTCCTCCTCTATCCGGCGCAGCTCTCGTCGTTCTTTGGTGACGGGACGCTCGATATGTACGCGAGTGCGTCCGGACTCGGTGGTGGAGATAGCCTGTTGATCCTGCCGCTCTTTCTCGTTTTGACAGGGGTAGTTCTGTTTTTCACCGGCCTGCCGTTGTTACAGGGTGCGTATGTCAGTCTGAAGATGCGACAGCCGAACACCGACCTGCTCGTCGCACTAACCATCGTGGGTGCCTACGTGTATAGCACGATTGCCTTCCTCCTCGGGCGGCTCGATGTGTTCTACGACCTCACGATTGTGGTTGCCGCGAGTGTGGTGGCCGCTATCTTCTACGAATCACTGAGCAAGCAGCGGGCGATGGATCGCCTGACGAATCTCACTATCTCTCACGTCACCGAGGCCAGGCGGTATGGCGCCGATGGGACGACGACGGTCGACGTACACGATCTGGTACCCGGGGAGCGTGTCCTCGTCCGCGAGGGTGAACGAATCCCGGTCGATGGAGTTCTCGCTGAGGGTGAGTGTACGGTCGATGAAGCGATCGTGACGGGCGAGTCGCTTCCGGTATCGAAGCAAGCGGGAGACGAGGTCGTCGGCGGGGCGGTCGTCACAAATGGTGCTGCCGTCCTCACAGTGAGCGATGAGACAACCAGTAGTATCGATCGCCTCATCACTTCGGTTTGGGATCTTCAGAGCGGGGATCACGGCGTCCAGCGGCAGGCAGATCGGCTCGCGTCAGTCATTATCCCGGTCGTCGTCGGTGGGGCGGTACTCGCTGGATTGGGGTCGCTTCTGGTGGGGACTGGCATCCCCGTCGCCGTCCTGACCGCGCTGGTGGTTCTCTTGGTTGGATGTCCGTGGGCACTTGGCCTGGCAACCCCGCTCTCGGTGGCAACCAGTATCGAACAAGCGGTAGAGCGCGGCATCGTCATCTTCGACGAGACCGTCTTCGAGCGCCTTCGGAACGTCGACGTCGTCGTCTTCGACAAAACGGGGACTCTCACGACCGGCCAGATGGATGTCCTCGAGGTGGATGCACCGTCGGATCTCCTTGAAATCGTCGCGGCCCTCGAACAGCGAGCATCCCACCCGGCGGCCGACGCGATCGTGAATGCGTTCGCACAAGGGAATCAGGACGGCGACCGGTCGAGAGCCGATGGTGGTGTTGCCGATGGAAGTGATCACGAGCACGCAGAGGACATCACTGAATTCACGAGCCACGCGACCGGCGTCGAAGGCGTCGTCGCGGATACACACGTTCTCGTCGGGAATCTCCATCTCTTCGCGGAACTGGGGTGGTCGGTTAGCGAGCAGATCGAGACGCGTGCCGCAGAGGCACGAACGGCCGGTCACCTTCCGGTCGTCGTCGGTCGGGACGGTCATGCAGAGGGTGTCATCGTCGTGGGCGATGAACCACGCCCAAGCTGGGATGAGACACTCACGCAACTGAGTGACCGTGCTATCGAGATCGTCGTTCTGACCGGTGATGATGAGGCTGCCACTGATTTTCTCGACAGCCATCCTGCCGTCGATCACGTGTTCGCGGGGGTCCCACCCGCAGGCAAGACCGCGACGATCCGGCGGTTACAGTCCCGGGGACAGGTTACAATGGTCGGTGATGGGACGAACGATGCTCCGGCCCTTGCGACCGCAGATTTGGGGATCTCGCTCGGTGGTGGAACGGCACTCGCGTCCGATGCCGCGGATATTTCTATCGTCGGTGACGACCTCGCGGCGGTGGAGACGACGTTCCACCTCGCAGCTGCAGCTCGTCGGCGTGTCAAACAGAATAATGGGCTAGCGCTGCTCTACAATGGAGTTACGATGTCCCTCGCAGCGACGGGGTTGCTGAATCCGGTGTTCGCGATGGGTGCGGTCGTGGCGACCGGCGGTCTCCTGGCGGCGAATTCGTTTCGAGACCTGCTTCACGAGTAGCGGTTTCATCCTTGCGAAGCGGCAGATACCCGCTGCAACCGGTGAAGACGGCACCTATCGTTTCATTCGGGAAATTCGAAGGCACCGAGACCCACGTACCCGATCGCAAAGCCCGGGACGATGATGCCTCCAGAGAGGACTTGGTCGAACGGCGTCGACTGGAGGAAGCCGGTTCCGAGTGTGCCGACAACGATCAGTACCGCTGCTAGTCACAAAAACACGTACTGTCGGCGTTTCCTCTTCATCTCTTGACTCATTCGTCCATCCCGAGTACCGTGTTACGGTAGATACCTTACCTCAGTCGGCGGGGATGATGGCGGCCGATTGATCGGGTTGTCGGGCTGTTTGAACCGAGTAGATCAGACTCCCAGTGAAGAGGACGAAGCTCCCAACGATGAATACTGCACTGAGCGGCGAGGCCGAATCGACGAATACCCAGTAGAGGGGGGCGGCAATCGATGGCCCGGCAGCAAGCACCGCGATCTTTGCGACGAGTGGTCCACAGCAGCCACAAGTACACGTCCCGACGATTGCAGCACTCCCGGCGGTTCCTTCGGTCATACCAGCTCGTTCTTCGACGCGCCAGTGACGGGCGATGAGGGCAGCGTTCAACCCGATGAGAGCGCTCAGCATCCCGACGACGATGACCTGGCCAGGTGACACGGCCAGGAAGAACGGGATATGTATGAACGGAAGATGGGGGATCGCGATTTCGAGTGTCGGCCACGACACCAACTGATAGATTGCGGGCAGAACGACGACCGTCACTTCCTCGGGGAAGCCTTCTTCGGGGAAAAACGAGAGGTACCCCGTTATCGAGACGAAAAAGAGCGCTAACACGACACCAACACCGATGCCGAAGCGACGCGCAACCGGATCACGCATGACTGCGCGAATGACACTCCCTGCGTCCTTCCAGACGACATAACCGACCAGGATTGGCGTGCCGAGGACGATGGCGTACCCAAGTGGATGCGTATCGCTTGCCAGTCCTGGAAGGAGGTAGGGGTACGAGATCCACAATCCCATGAGGATGCCGAGGAACGTGTACCGTGGCCGGGATGGCCAGCGGAGCCACCCAACGACGAAGCTCGCGACCATGATTCCCAAGCCACTCAGCAGGGCCAGTGGCTGATACCACGTTCGGGGGAACGGCATCGAGCTCGCGGTATACGTCGGATCCGGAGAGAGCCCTTCGAAGAGCACGGCTCCAAGCGCAGTGATAGCGATACCGGCGAACACGCCGTACAGAGCGGTTGTCGCCGTGATACGATCTGTTCGTTTGAGAAGGATGAATCCACCGAGAATAACGGCACCAACGAAAGCAATAATTACACCGTGTCCTTGCGAGAGTCCACCGCTTCCGGTTGTACCGTGGGCAGATGCGACGGGAACCTGAGTGAGCGTACCAATCGCGGCGAGAAGTATAGAGAGTGGCCGAACAGACCCGATTCGAGAGGTCTGTCCACGGGAGGGGTCCCCACGTGGTTGCCGCTCTTCTGGTGACATTATTTTGTTTTGGACAGGAAGCCACTTCTACCTGACTGATTCACCTCTCATATTCTGGATTTGACTGTCGTTGGCTCATGCTGGGTGTGGAAATATCTTCTTCCGAAAGTATGACCGGCGCGGTGAATTCACTCGCCGTCCAGAAACACGAGGAACTGTATGTGCTTGAGGAACCAGACCGGAAGAACGGCCCCAACTCCTGCAGCGAGTAGGAGACTATTCGCTGCTGTCCACACGATTTGCCCGAGGACAGTGCCAATAATCAGGACGCCGTTATATGCGATCGCATTCACCGCTAAATCGCCTCTCGACTCAGGCCGGGGCCATTTGATGAGACTGGGCTTGATTGCTGACGTCCGGCCGGAAGCTACTGCGACAAGAAGTCCGAGTAAGCCGGATACAAACCATCCGAGTACAGCCGGTGGCCAGCTGTATACGACCGTGGCGGTGGCAAGAACAATCAGACACGGGCTGGTGATTGTACCGATCTCTGCGGCGGTAAAACGGGTCAAAATGTGTCCCTCGGTTCCTTGTTGTGCGGTAGCCATCTGTGAGGGTTATGAGTAGAGCAGTGGAACGGATCAGGGATGCTCCGTCGAGGATTTGAACCTCGGTCCTCGGCGTGAGATGCCGAGATGATTGGCCGAGCTACACCAACGGGGCACTCGGAAGCTCATCCGTGGAACAGATTAACACTGTCGACTGTAACTCCGGAAGGTATTCGCCGCTATGGGAGGCAAATTCATCTATGCACTCACAGACAATCGTATCACCCTATTCAACGTTAACTGAATAGCAATACAAACAACATAACTGCAAGGACTAATAGAATAATGGCAATTGATTGGCCAATACCTGCTCGAAAAGTACCTGGTGTTATATCTTTGTCCTGAGGCTCAGCGACTTTTGATTGTTTCACAATAGCTGTGAACCGTCTGACTCCTAACTCGGGATTATTAAGGAGCCAGCGAGTCCCTGTGGTGAGATGCACCACAAATTGATCGATGCGAGCAAATGAGTTGGTGACTCCATGTACTATTGCTTTGGTCCCAAAGAAAACGGTGGGATTGTAAATATCGTCGAAATCTGGAATGCGGCCAATTCGCTTGAGTGGCCGACGTAAGATAGCAAATCCAAGAATACCTGCTATCGCAAGCTCAAGACCCTCACCGATATGACCCAAGGTGAATGTTTCATAATGAATCTCTGACCCAAAGGGGATGATACTGAACAATCCACTGGGGTACACTCCGAAGATCACACACAGGCCTGCTACTATCGCCATCGCAACTTTCTGTCCTCGGGTTGCGTCGTAGATCTCCCCTTCGTAGTCGCCGTGGAAAAACACATAATAGCCCAGTTTGATAAACGATAGGAATGTTCCTACGCCGCCCAGTATCAATAACCACCAGAGAGTCTCCATCTCCTCGTACTCGGCGGCTGATAGAACCATCCCTTTGCTGACGAACCCGTTAAAGCCCGGGAATCCTGCGATTGAAAGTGCCGCGATAGAAAAGGCTACCGTCGTTACTGGTAACTTTCTCGCGAGCCCGCCGACGCGTTTCAGACTTTCTTCGCCAGTTCGATAAATTACGACGCCGACGGTCATAAACAAGAGACTCTTGTAGAGGATGTGATTGAAGACGTGACCGAATGCACCAGCGGTGGCGAGTGTTGTTCCAATTCCAACCCCTGCTATCATATACCCGACCTGTGATTGAATATGATAGGAGAGAAGCCGTCGCATATCACTCTGCATCAGAGCCATGAAAGCCCCGAAGACGGCCATTCCGCCACCCATATAGGCAACTGCGAACTGGCCGTCCGGAAAAATTCGGTACATCACATAGACTCCCGTTTTCGTCGTATAAACACAGAGAAAAACGCTCGCAGCGATGTGGGGCTTAGGATATGTGTCAGGGAGCCACGTGTGGAGGCCAATGAATCCGACCATAGTACCGACACCCACGACAGCCAGCACTTGAGGGACAGTGCCGACGATGCCATCAGCCGCAGTAAACAAAAACGAATTAACAGTTGCGTATTGCCAAGCGATCGCTGCCAGTAACAGGCTCCCACCGATTCCATGCCAGAGTGCATACCGGAAGCCCGCTCGAACCGCCCGGCCGCCGTAATGCCATACAAGTAGCGTACTTCCAACCGACATTAACTCCACAAAGAAAATAAGCGTCAACCAATCACCTGCGAACACGGCCCCAATGCTAGTTCCAACGTAACTGAGGGCAAATGCTGTCTGAACGGTATCGGCATCACTCGCATATGAATAGATAATGCCGATTGAGCCAATGAATGCGAAGATACCGCCCATCAATCGAGTGAATGAGTCTACGTACAGGAAAATGGTCGAAAAGCCGAATAAACTTCCAGATATAAGTGCACCCTCTGGGAGGAGCCATACGTACGGTACAACGACAGCAGTCGCGACCAGGCCGAGAGCATGACTTATCCGGCGGGAGAACAATGGCGAAAGAATCGCAACGAGCAAGACAGGCACGAACGGTGGGACCAGTGGTAATATCATTAGTTAGAACAGTCTCGATTAGCTGGTCGCGACTCGTTTACTCCCCTGAAGGCGATCGTGTGTATCCTCGCGGAACGGGAGTTGGCTAACCTCAACATTGTCTTATTCTTCAGTTGTAAATAACGTGGCGATCAATTGGTTCATTCACGTTATAAGAAAGAACGCCGACCGAGACAAGCGTCGTGACGAGGTAGGCGATCAGACTGAGCGGCCCACCAACTGCTGTCCTAAGGAGTCCACCTATGAGGCCGACGATCGTGAGGACAAGGACTGTGACACCACCGAGGACCCCTACTGGGGTGATGAGCCCAGTCGCTCCGACCAGCCAGTTCATCACGAACAGCCCCAGCAGAAACGGCGTCACGGTACTCCCGATGACGAACGAGTAGCCCCAGAGTGTCCGCCAGCGGTCGTCTTCACGCTCCTCGTACATCTCGGGGGCGAGCCCTCGGAGACCGAGTGCGGCGAGAATCGCGAACATCAACAGATAGTATCGGCTGAAGAGATTCGCGTAGACGGACGGAAACGCCGCGAATAGTGCTCCACCAAAGACGACGAGCCAGACCTCGTTCCCGTCCCAGAACGGCCCGGCAGCCGCCAACAGCCGTTCTTTCTCGTGCTCATCGGTACGGGTCGCAAACAGGACGCCTACGCCGAAATCGAAGCCGTCGAGAAAGAGGAACATCCCGAAGATGAAAAACAGCAGCGCGAACCAGAGCTCGGCGAGCGGTAATCCGAATAGCGGCTTCGTAGCCAGCGTTCCGACGTTAGTCACTGGACATCACCTCTGACTCTTGAACGTGGGCAGCATCACTCTGCGTGAGTTCGTCTTTTGATGGCGGCCCCGCTCGGATGATACGACCGACAACGTATCTGTAGAGGCCCAGCAACAGGACGTACCCGGTGACGATCCAGCCGACTTCCACGGCGAGGAACCCTAAGAGAGATGAGGCCATCAAAGCCTTGTGTAATCGGTCGTCCTCGAAGAGTTCCCCACGAAGAGTTCCCCACGCCACCATCGATAGGCACCCCAGACGGCCAACAGGATGAACCAGAAGCCGAGCGCAACCATGATTCGGAACGCCCAGAAGACGATCGCCACTGGTGGGGCTTTCGTCGAGAAGGATTCGAGGCCACGTATTGTCGCCTGTGGGTTTCCGCCACTCGCGAGCCAGGATGCTCCCCCCGGGATGCCGATGCCAAATACCTCTTTCGTCCGTGGTTCAGCAGGTCGTTGACGTCCGTGGGGAACGCGACAATATACTCGGGGACGTAGGAGTCTGTTTCCCAGAGGGCTTCCATCGCGGCGAATTTCTGGGGTTGGGTTTCAGAGACGTGGCGGGCATACTCATCGCCCTGAATCACCTGTAGTGGAGCCGTGATGAGGAGAACAACGAGCGCGATTTTGAGCGTCTTCTCCCAGACATTGATGTGTTCAATTGGGTAGCCCCAGACGTGGTGCCGGAACACGTAGTAGGCGGCGACGCCGGCCATGAAGAGCGCGACCGATTCGACGGCCGCGTTCTGCATATGGATGAACATATAGGGGAACCGCGGATTGAGATAGGCTGCGAGCGGGTCGGTAAGCTTCACAATTCGCTGACCGTTCTCCACGACGATTTCGAACCCACGCGGCGTCTGCATACACGAGTTCGCGATGAGGATCCAGACGGCCGAGAGCCAGGTTCCGAGTCCGGCGGCAATACTCGACAGAAAGTATAGACGGTCCGAAACACGTTCGCGGCCGAAGATGAAGATCCCGAGGAACGTCGCTTTGAGCATGAACGCCATCATCCCTTCGAGAGCGAGTGGACCACCGAACAGCTCTCCGGCTGTTGTCGAGAACGCTGCAAAGTTCGTCCCGAATTCGAACTCGAGGACGAGTCCCGTTACGGTGCAACGACGAAACTCACTGCGAAGATGCGCGTCCAGAACCGTCGGAGTTGCTCGTAGACTGGCTTCTTGATGCGGATATCTTTCCACGTGAAATAGATGAGAAACCGGGCGAGACCCATACTCATCACCGGGAAGATGATATGGACGATCGTAGTGAGTGAAACTGGAGACGGCTCGCAAAAACGGGATCAACCACCAGTCTCACCTCGACAGATGTCTCTTTTGGTCTGAACGATGATTCGCAGATTGGGTGAAAAATGGACCGCTGTCGGACAGAATGCCATCACTCCGACTTTGCGATTTCGGTACGTCAAATGAGGGCGGTGTCCTATGTATTGGGAATCCGCGTTAACCCCTTTTGCTGGGGCCTTTGATAAGCGAGACATGGAGCGTCGACGGATACTCAAGACAGCCGGGTTTCTCGCTACAGGTGGCGTAACCAGTCTCGCAGGATGTAGTAGTTCAGGGAACGGAGATGGTGGCGGTGAGCCAACCACGACTGAAACGCAGGAGACAGCTGGTGGGTCCGGTGGCTCAAATACCGTCATGATGGTTACTGAAGGGAGCGAGTATTATTTCGACCCCCTCGGTCTGTTCATCGACTCCGGGGAGACAGTCACGTTCGAAATTCAGAGTGGGAGTCACTCGGCAACTGCCTACAAACAAGGAACGAGTTCAGCAGAGGTGACGCGGATTCCCGAGGGAGCAGAAACGTTCAATAGCGAAATCCTGAGTGAACAGGGGGCAACGTTCGAGCATACGTTCGAGACCACGGGCACGTACGATTATTTTTGTATCCCGCACAAGTCCCTGGGGATGGTTGGTCGGATCGTCGTCGGCGAACCAGGCGGTCCCGCGGAGGGGAGTATGCCGCCGGACGGAGACGTTCCCGAAAGCCAGACCATCGTCGATCAAGGCAGCGTCTCGTACAGCTCATTCTCCGGATAGGCGGCCGCGTATACTGCGAGCTGTGCGCTCCGGAATCGCTTGTACACCATATGGCCGACATTAACTGTGCTTCGGACCGACAGTATGGAGACATACGCTGTCGATGACGCTCGCACAAGGCTCGTGGCCGACATACACGGATGCTGCCCTCGATAGCGTTCGGCGAGAACGACGCGAGGTCGAACGCGAGTGTCAAGCTTTCAAACGGTTTCGCCAGCGTATTCAGACCGTCGAAACACAGACTCCTCGGTTCGAACGGTCCGTTGTTGGAGTGAAGCAGAACTTTATATCCGAAGAGAAGTCGATCCGTGATACGATCGAGCCGTGGTATCATGATACTGTGATGGCGGTCGACCACTACGGCGACGTGTACGGTGATTCGTTCGAGGCGAGCCTCAGTGCCGAATTCGGGGTCGATGTGTTGGTTCTAATCTCGGAAGCGACTACGTTCTCACCAGTCATCAAACAACGACTCCTCGAGGCCGCACAGCAGTGTTTTGACAACCGCCGGGTCTTTCTGGAGACTCTCCAGGATGAATTCACTACGCTCAAAGACGTGCAATCTACAGTTCAAGAGATTCGAGAGGCGATAGTAGAACTTGATTCTACGGAATTACAAGGGATCTCAGATACTGAGCTGACCGACCGATACGACACGCTCAACACGTTGAATGATGAATGTAAGAGTTGGATCCAGCAACGGCAGGAGGAAATCCACGCTCATCGAATCGATCGGTCGGCAGACGTGGATGCCCACACTGACCTCTGCTCGTATCTCTATGAGGGTCTGGAGGTTGATTATCCGGTATTGGCGACGTTTGTCGATATCTTGGAGATTATCTCCCAATATGAGTAGTCCCCCGTTTCACCTCCTACTCAGTCGTTATCTACGGCGAGGCGATATGCTAAGGATCCCCGTGATGTACAGCGAATTCATCCGAAAGAAGCACTTGCTTGTTGGCTTGTTTCGGGGTTTGTCATGCCCTTGGATCCGTTTGGACTGACGCCTCGCTCCGGAATGGGGTACGTGTTCTAGCGAGGATACCAGCCACCGCGCCCAACGATGGGGTTAGAAACTAATCCCCAGCAAGGATTTTCCCGAGGGCTTGCGGCTTACGGAATCTGTTGAAGTCGGTAGACTCTAGCAGGATTGGCAAATACATGCCGCTGATATAGAGCATCCATATGGCAGCCGATTACTGCCGGTTTTCAGCAAATCTACTTTATTAACGGTTTTGTCTATCCGGTCACAACAGTACATATGGAATTCGACTTTGTGCGCTCGGTGGCTCCCCTTGTCGTAATTGTCGCCGTCGCGGCGATTGCGCTCACGACCGTGATGACCTCCTCGACAGTCTTCATGATGGTTCTGCCCTCAATGATCGTCTTCTCAGTCATCGCGTTCTTCTTCGGAATGAAACACGGCGAGTTCCGCGCCAGTCCGTAACAGGCCGACCCAGTCGGCGAAATTCGCTGGGTTTCGGTCCATGCTAGCCCCCAGCTGGTGCTGATTCAGATTTATTTCGATGACCGGTTCGCAGTCCTACCGACGGCTGTTTCAGCGGGACGGTGTCGAACCAACAGGAGTCCACCAGGGGCGGTTAACCACTATCGTTCAGTTAGATCCAGTCCTGGTTGTCGTATAGAACGTCTCTACGCGGTGTAGCCGGCGTACTCCATAAGCTGGTTGAAGATGTCCGTATCCATGACGGACCGATAGACCACGCCGGTGAGCATCCCACCAGGATAGAACGTGCCGTTCATGACGTGGTTGACCTTATGGCAGTGCATCAGGTAGATGCCGGGGTCTGCATCGGCAGTAAATTCGATTGTGTGTCGTTCAGCAGGGGCAACGTTCGTGACGTCCATGTCGTGTCGGGCAGCCTCCGGAATCGTCCCGCCGTCCTTTTCGACGCGCTGGAAGCGGTGGTTATGGATGTGCATCGGGTGCGACATGTACCCACCGTTGACGAGGTGGATACGAACTGAGTCGCCCTCGTCGACGATGATCGGCGACCCTTCTTCGGGGTGCAGCGTCCGGGGAGCGCTCTTCCCATTGACGGTAAACACGTCCGGGTTTCGACTTGCCGAATTGTAGGTGAAGTCCGCCTCACCGGCCCACTTCCGTGGAACCCGTGAATCCCAGTCCTTGATCGTCATGAAGTATTCGCGGTCCGCCGGTTCGTAGCCTTCGGGATCGACTCGGTAGACCCCGTACATGCCCATGTCGATATGCCGGTGGGTCTGGAAGTGACAATGGTAGAAATGCGTCCCAGGGACGTTAGCGGGAATTTCGTAGGTATGTGTCTCCCCTGGCGGGACCTGAATGCCGGTCGTCGTTGGGACGCCATCGTTCTCCCACGTCTTGCGAACCCCGTGGAAGTGAATCGTGTGGGGACGTCGACCATCGGTGTTGTCGAGTGTCACCTCCATCGCGTTACCCTCGGTCGTTCTGAGAATTGGGCCGGGGACGCTGGGGTCGTTGTCGTCGGCCTGGAACGCCCAGACGCGTGGGAATTCGACGGGCCCACCCATTGTATCGAGCGGGTGGACGGCGTGTCGGGCCTGCTGAGTCTGCATCGTCACTTCGCCGCCCTGCTCGTCGACGTTGACGACTGTTGGAGGGCTGGTGTAGGGGAGATCAGGCGAGTCAGTTTGTGCCTGCGTGGGGGTACCGCTCGTTGCTGCTGGCTCGTTGGTTCCGCCCGCAGAACAGCCTGCTAACGAAGCGAGACCAGTCGCGCCAGTTGCCGCGAGAAACTCACGCCGGGACAGTCCGGTTCCGGGTGCGCCGAAACGTGTAGTCATGATACACTCGGCAGTTTGGTTGGCCTAAATATAGGGCGACTGCGGTGTCCCAATTCACGGGACAACGCGTGGATATGTTCGGCAAAAGGTGAATGGAGATGGCGGCTTTTTACCTACACTTGTTCGTTGTTAGGAGTTCAAAATTGGGGCGACAAAGTGGTCAGATTTTCAGAGTCCGCCCGTGGACGACAGATATACTCCTGCGAACTGCACCGCGTTATACGTCCCGTGAATCACAGCTGGTACTGCGAGATTGTCCGTGTACTCGTACGCTACTCCCAGTACTAGAGCCAGGACGAATGCGATACCGATGTACACCAGTTTGCCTTCCCCTGACAACGAGAAGAGATGGATCGATGCAAACAGAGCGCTTGCCAGGACGATTGCACGGGCCGGATGGAGACTTTCACGGAGGGTACCTTGGACGAGCCCCCGGAACAACAGTTCTTCTCCTGGACCGACCAACAGGAATTGAAGCGGAATCAGAAGAAGGAACACACTCGGATTTTGTCGCCCGACCTCGACGATCTGATTCTGAGCCGAGTTCAGACCGAGGGCCGTGATTACTGAGGACGCCACAAAGAGCAACCCAAGGATCGCTATACTCCCCCCGACAATCACCGCCCCATCACGCTTGTCAGGGAGACGAACTGGAACGAATCCAAATCCGAGATCACGGCCTTTGAGATAGAGGACAGCGATGCCCCCAAACGTCACTCCTTGGAGGAAGAACGTACTCACAACTAGCCTGAGGGCTGGACGTGACGCGAGGTCGACTCCGAACAACCCGACGACCGTCGCGACGGCAAGGATTACGATAGCCCCCGCGACGTATGACCCATATGTGAGACCAATCGCCGAGGCGACAGAACGGAAGCGAGATATCGACGACATTAATCAGATGTGAGCGTAGGGCTCCACCCTACAAGCTGGCTTCGATAGGTCGATTCCGGCGCTGTTCATTCCAAGACATCCCGCGGTAGTGATTTTATTCATAGCTGACGTTCAGGTTCAACGAGGTTCGATCCAGCGAGGACTGTAATTGTAACGAGCACGAACGCGATCAGTGAGAGATTCGGAATCGTAAGTCCGAGTACCGGAGCCTGCCACTGGACGACTGCACAGGGGCCAGCAAAGGTGCATGAGGCCGTCGTTGCTTGGAGTACGGAGTGATATCCCGCGATTGAAGCTCCCACCACGGATAGTGGCACGACTGTTCGCCAGATTGTGTTGTGGCTCTCGAGAGCGGCAACGCCAAGAACGACGACAAGCGGATACATGAGGATACGTTGATACCAGCAGAGGGTACACGGAACGAGACCGAGGCCGAGACTGAACCAGAGACTTCCGAGAGTCGCAACTGCCGCGACACCTGCTCCGCCTGCAAGCCAGAATCGTCCGTCGGACATCCATGACTCAGTTTGATCCAGCTGCATCTTCGATCAACTGTCTTGTTCGCTCTTCGTTTCCGAGTGGATTGACCGTCGTGCCATCGATGAGGAGCGTGGGTGTGGCGTCGACACCGGTATCGCTCGCAGCCCTGTCAGTCGCCCGCAGCACGTCGTCGTACTGGTTTTCTTGGATCGCCGTGCGGATCGACGCCGTCTCGGAGACGCCTGCGGCCTGAGCAAACTCGACCAGTCTCTCGGCGGTCGCCCACTGGTCGCTCTCGGGTGGCTGATTCCGGAACACGTATTCGTGGAACGCCCAGTACGAGGCTGGCTCGGTGTTCCAGACAGCTAACCCGGCTTGGCCGGCTGCGGGTGCATCGGGGCCCAGAAATGGGTCGCCACCGATATATGCGAGATTGCGGAACTTGAGCGCGATCGTTCCTGGTTCCACGTAGTCCGTCACGAGTTGTGAAAGCATCTCCGTACTGAACTGGGCGCAGTACGGACACTTCCAGCTCCCGAAGTATGTGACCGTGACATCGGCATCAGCAGACCCCATCGTCGCATACCGGGATTCGCTAGGCGAGTCGGGAATCGGGGCAGTGGCGACGGCGCCCGTATCACCTCCAGCATTCGCACCGCCCTCCGGTTCAGTACTCGTATTGTTAGAGAGAGCGGTGGCGCCGATCACGAGACCGGCAGTGGCGGCACCACCGCCGGCGAGGAGAAGCTGTCGGCGGGTCAGTCCTCCGACAGCAGCTCCGACACCTCCCTCGGAGAGCCGCTCTGAGAACGTGCGTGAATCGACGGCTGCGTCCGCCCGTTTGTAGTCCACACGTGAGAGGTCGTCGGGATGAGCGGCGAGCCAATGTCTGTAGAGCTGCTCGTCAGTCTCGTCACCGAGTTGTTCACCACAATAATGGCAGGCGCTGTGAACGTTCCATGTGTGGTCACGCGCTGCTCCAGATGTTTCGAATTGATCTGTACAGATGGGGCAGGTATGGGCACTCATTCGTGATCACTACTCCAGGTGGCAAATGCATAGGCTTCGTGTTCTGCTCTCATAGTGAGCTGAATTGTCGCTCTCTGAGGTATTTTTCATTCTCAGGTTGTCATTAGCGGCGGAGATATGCGACGAGGAAGGTCGTCAGGAGACAGAGGAGAATAAGAATTGCCATGCCGAGATGAGTCGTCACGATGATCGGTTGGAGATTTTCGGTGACGGTCAGTCCTCCCAGGATAACCTGTAACGGAAGCAGGACAAGAGCAGCCGTGGCCGACCATTTGACAATCGGAGTATTCCGGTGTGTCACCCACGCTCCCAAAGTCGTAGCGATGATCAGAACCCCGGCCGTCATCGCCAGTCCACGGTGAGCCCACTCTGCGAAGATTTGGAGTGCAGAGTATGGCGAGTTAGTAATGATTTCGGGTTGGAGGAAGGGGACCCACGTCCCGTAGCAGGTCGGCCAATCAGGACAGGAAAGTCCAGCACCGATTGCACTGGTGTAGGCGCCGAGAAGCATTACGATGTACGTCACTAGTAGCGTGAAGCCGGCGATATGCCTGTACTCGACCGGAATCTGTGAAATCGTAGTTCGCATGTCGTCCCAGCGGAGTCGGGCTTGAGACATAATATTGGGAATGGACGCTGACTCGCGGTATGATGAGTTGATGTCTTGGAGACAAAGTGTTTGGCCAGATTCCCAGCTAGTGGGACACCGCCAGCTATTCATTGTGGAGCCGTCCCACGGCACTGGTAAGAAGACCCACGGTTTGTAGGGAAACCCCTATAAGCCGATAGTATGATGTCTCAAGAACATACTCAGGCACGGTCAATAGATGAACGCGACCGTGACGTGAAGTCTGCTAACGACAACACCTGTCCCGAGTGTCAGGGCCATATTACCCGGAACAGCGACAGCGGTGAAGCGACCTGCGAAAGCTGTGGGTTGGTTTTTGAAGATGATCCAATCGACCACGGCCCGGAATGGCGTGCATTCACGTCGGACGAACGCGATGAAAAGAGTCGGGTCGGTGCCCCGACGACGCAGCTGATGCACGATAAGGGCCTGAGTACGACGATTGGCTGGCAGGACAAGGATGCCTACGGACAGGCTGTCTCCGGTCGCAAACGTGCTCAATTACAACGCCTCCGGACGTGGGACGAGCGGTTCCGGACGAAGGATGCCCACGAGCGGAATCTCAAGCAAGCGCTCGGGGAGATCAGCCGCATGGCTTCCGCTCTGGGACTTCCGGAATCTGTTCGGGAAACTGCAGGCGTGCTGTACCGGCGTGCTGTAGAGCAGAACCTGCTCCCTGGTCGCTCGATCGAGGGGATGTCGACGGCGTCGTTGTACGCGGCTGCTCGACAGCATGGAATGCCACGGCCGCTGACGGAGTTCGCCGATGTCAGCCGTGTCGAGAAAATCCGGATCCAGCGAGCGTACCGATATCTGTCCCGAGAACTTGGGCTAGAGATCGAGCCGGAGGATCCTATGCAATATATCCCACAATTTGCGTCATCGCTTGACGTGAGCGACGAAGCAGAACGGCGCTCTCGAGAACTGCTTGAGGTAGCTACAGATAATGCCGTCCACAGTGGGAAAAGTCCAGCCGGGTTGGCGGCTGCCGCGCTGTATGCTGCGACCCACCTCACGAACGAGCAGCTCACACAGGAGACGGTGAGTGAGGTCGCCCACGTCAGTCAAGTCACGATCCGGAATCGATACCAAGAGCTTCTCGAGGTGTACGCGCAGCATGACTGACCGGCCGGTCTTTGCGGGCGAAATACAGCTACGGATATACCAATGACACGTTATCTACTATGACCGAGTTCTCAATACAGACCGAGATCGAAGTATTGGGTGTGCTCGTTGACGAGTCACCTTGCCATGTGGTGGAGATCACTAATATCGTCGATGGGCACCCGATTACTATCGACCAAGGGTGTGCTCATCTCCACAATGAGGGCTGTATTGTTCCGCGCGGGAGGGGTCTCTACGAGATGACCGACGCCGGCGAACAACGACTCGAAACTCAGCAGGAATCATAACGTTTCATAACTGTGTCACTATGTTTACCCTCATTGGATGGACCAGCCATCATCACTCCCCAGCCCGGATCAGTAATGAATACGGGGTGCCGATGGACCCTCTCGTCCATAATCGGACTCCATTTCCCGACGAACACGTATTCTCGAATAATGGGAGATAATTCAGTGTCTTCCGAGGACCCTCCAGGTCTGCAGGATGTCCTCGATGCGCTGGATGATCCCGCATGTCGGACTATTCTCCGGGAAACTATCGAACCAATGACTGCGAACGAGCTCCTCGACGCATGTGACATCCCCAAGTCGACGCTGTATCGAAAATTAGAACTCCTCAGTTCCGCTTCCCTCGTTCGAGAACAAGAGACGATCAATCCTGGAGGTGGACGGGTTACCTACTACGAACGCTCGTTTGAGGACGTCACGATCTCTATGGACGACACAGGTACGTTTTCAGTGAATGTCGATCGGCCGCCCCAATCTACCGACGAACGGCTTGCAGATATCTGGTCGATGATGGGGGACGAAGTATGAATGGCGTCAACATGGCCTTTGCAGTCGTCAAGTTCGTAATCCTGCTTCTCGGTAGCGGGATTACCTACATCGCGTTTAAAGCCTACCAACGGACTGGAGAACATTCGCTACGCGTCCTTGGTGTCGGATTCGGTATTATTACACTCGGGGCAATCCTGACTGGCGTGGCTAATCAGTTCTTTTCTGTCGGATTGGCCCTCGGCGTGCTCACCAACAGCCTATTTGTCGCCCTTGGCCTCGCGGTCATCATGTACTCGCTGTATATCCAGAAATGAACCCCCCTTCCGAATGTTCGCGTTCCTGATCTCCGTCGGGGTAGCTATCTGATCCTTTTCGGCGTGATTCTGTTTGCCCTCACTCATGTGACCAGTGTACTGCCCGCCCCTGCGATTGGGACGGCTTCGGAGACAGATCAGATGTCCTGAACATTGGTCGGGTCTCAGGGGGGTGGCCCAGGGTGGTCCACGTGAGTATCGTAGTAGGAATGGATCCTCTGCAGACAAATATAAGAATTAGGCGGTTCTAATTTACTTATCCATGATGTTGAGTGCCGTCATGGAAGACTATCTCAAAGCGATCTATGTCCTCCAGGCGGCAGCCGATGGGAACGTCAAAACATCGGACATCGCTACGCAGCTGGACGTCAAGCCGCCGACCGTGACGAGCATGCTGAAGAAACTGGCCGAGAAAAACTTGGTCAATCATGAAGCTTATCAGGGCGTCGAAGTCACCCCAACAGGCGAATCCGTCGCACTGGAAGTGATTCGTCATCACCGCTTACTTGAAGCCTATCTCACTGAAGAGCTTGGCTACGACTGGAGCGAAGTTCACGATGAGGCCGACCGGCTGGAACATCACGTCAGCGAGACGTTTATCGACCGACTCGCCACCCGGCTTGACGAGCCGCAAGTCGATCCCCATGGCGATCCGATTCCGAGTACCGACTTGGATCCTGTTGAAGACCCCTCCGGGACAGCACTTATCGACTTTAGCGTCGACGAAACAGTCATTATCCAGCGAGTTCGGAATCAGGATCCCGAGATTCTCCGATATCTCGAGGCAAATGGAATCAAACCCGGAACGCGCGTTACCATCAAAGAGATCACTCCCATCGGAATGATCAGTGTTCAACCTCACTCCTGCGAGACGACCGTCTCCCTGCCGACTAGCGTTGCTCGTTCTATTTGGGCCCAGCAAACCGACGAAGCGTCAACGTCGGTTCCGTGACCGATGTCCCAAGTGGATTAGACTAGGCTAAATCTAAAATTTGATTCGGTGGATATTTTATTAACCACACCTAGCTTCCTTTCAGAGAGATTGTGACTCCAAACTCAGGTGGTGAGACGGGCCCAACAGGTCGCCCGTCACTGCGAGAACTCCTGTACTATGTCGGGCCGGGATTCCTCATAAGTGTCGCGTATATGGATCCCGGGAACTGGGCGACAAATATCTCCGGCGGCGCGAAGTTTGGGACAGCCCTGCTCTGGGTGATCGTCCTTGCGAGTCTGATGGCTATTGGGATTCAGATTACCGCTGCCAAACTCGGAATCGCAACGGGGAAAGGCGTCGCGCAACTCTGTCGGGAACGGTTGCCCAAACCTCTGGTCTGGCCGCTCTGGGCCGCCGCCGAACTTGCGATGATCGCCACCGATATGGCCGAGATCATCGGTGCTGCGATCGGGTTTAGCTTAGTTTTCCAACTCCCTCTAGCAGCAGGGGCGGTCCTCGCCGGAATAAGTTCGTTCGCCCTGCTCGGCATTCGCACGGCCTATCGACGTGGCTTTCGGTGGATCGAGTTCACGATCATGGCACTCGTCGGGGTGATCTCGCTTGCATTCGTCTTTCAGATGGCACTTGCGCAACCGGCTGCCGGGGAAATCGCTGCCGGGCTAGCACCGTCGATCCCGAGCTCGAGTGCGCTGTTTATTGCGATCGGGATTCTCGGTGCGACGGTTATGCCTCACAGCGTGTATCTGCATCCGACACTTGTCCAGGATCGTCGACAACACCAAATCGAAGCTAACGGGGATACGGAAGCTGTTCATCGGCGTCACTTCCGACTGGAAAGCATCGACACGACGCTTGCACTGTTCGGCGCGATGTTCGTGAATGCTGCTATGCTTATTGTCGCGGCTGCATCGCTTCAAGGGACAGGTATTGAAACACTCACCGAGGCGTATGTCACACTCCAAGGAGTCTTTGGCACGAATGCGAGTTTCGCCTTCGGCATCGCGCTCATCGCGGCCGGACTGTCATCATCACTGGTCGCAACTATGGCCGGGCAGACCGTCATGGATGGATTTCTGGACCTCAACGTGAATGTCTGGGTCCGTCGCTCCGTGACGCTCGTCCCGAGCCTCGCCATCGTGCTGGCGGGCTTCGATCCGACGAGTGTCCTTGTGGCCTCCCAAGTTGCACTGAGCTTTGAACTCCCGTTCGTCCTCATCCCCTTGCTCTGGTTCACCTATCAAGAGGACATTATGGGGAGTTTCACGAATAAGACGAGGACGACCTATGGGCTCGCGGTTATTATTGGACTCATCGTCGTTTTGAACGTGTGGCTCCTGTACTCGACACTATTCAGTACTGGAGCGCCTGGATGACTCGATAGCGTTCCAACCAGGGATAGCGTTACAGCAGCCCTGTTGTAACAGCACGGCATAGATTGGTGCTCATCAAGAAGTCAAGCGGTGTTACGGAGAATCAAGGAGAAAGCCCCGCCCTTCAGGGCTGTCTCTTATCCATAAGTTCGCCGAGTCCCAAACGGACGTTTCAGTCGCTTTCAAGCGGGAACTGTGATCGGAAGATCGAGATGAGAAGCGATTCGGTCGGTGATACCGATGGTGGAGAGTTACTGAAGGCGGTAAATGAGATTGGCAAAACCGCTCTATAACGATGTTGAATCTGCAGATACCAGGATTTTCAGTCGTGTTCACCGGTCTCGGAAGCGACTCGATTTGTGGGTAAGAGACAGCGCTTCGAACTGCACGAACGAACCTTTCTGCACCCGGCCACGACTCCGAGTTACTAATCCTAGGCATTCGTCTTTAGTTAAGACTTACACCTCGGTTTTGTAGCGGAAGCGAGTGTCTCTTAGAGTATCGGTCGTTGCTGATGAATCTTCTGAGCCTCCTTGATCAGCCGCGCCAGCAATTGCGGTGGCGAGTAGCCAAGGTACTCTCCGAAATCGTGGAGAAGGAGTTAGGCGTGCAGCTGGAAGGTCGCCGCCCAGCCTTCCGGCTGAAACACGATCTCATCGTCGGCCTGTTCGGTGACTAGGTCCAACAACTCATGACTCACCAGCAGTGATAGCAACGCCGCATACAGCAAGATTTCCACGACACCACAGTTGCTTGTGTCGAATTCGTCCGGTTTATACTGTGTCTTCAGCTCACAGAACAGTGTTTCTACTTCCCATCGTCACCGGTACAATGTCGCTAGATCTGGCGGCAGGAACTCCTCTCTCGGCAGATTCGTTAAGTAGAGGTGGTAGTCGTCGGCGTCCGCAACGAGGACGCCGACGACGTGGAATCACTTCGTGTCCAGCGATCGCGTTCCTTCATACTGTCCACGCTTTAACTCCGCTTCCACCTCTACATCTATGTACTTCCGCGAGAGATCATTGATCATGTCGTGTATCTGTTTGCCTTCCAAGGGAATGACGCCGCGCCATTCCCGTAATTCCGCCGCTATCACCGGTGTGTTCTGCTTCAGCCGACTCACAAAGTAGCCGTCGTTCTTCTCGATCAACGCAAAGCGGCGGTATTTGAAGTACATGCGACCAAATAGAACTAGTCGTCCTTGCAGCCCCGATCCTCAGTACTTCACAAAGCCGGTTAGTTGAGAGGTCTGCTTGCTGAAGTGTGTCCAAAACTGGCGACGCCCCGCCGAGGCGGGCGTCGCCTCTGGAAATGGTCGTTCGAGGAGTTCATCAATATGCTGTGTCGGGCAGCGTGGACGGCTTTCGCGGTGCGTCGGGCCGTCCTCGTAAACCGGCTACCGGACGACCGGTTCCATCGGTAATCACCGACCGAGGACACTGCCTTGTGAGTGGCAACGCTGCCGCGTCGGCGGCTGATCGCCGCCGACAGCGGCAGCTCGGCCTTCGATTAGTGTTCTATGACCACTATCGATGACTCATCCCAACAAAACAGGTGACTCAACTCAGGTCAACTGGCGATGCTTTGTGAGGTGCTGCTCCTGTCTTGAACAGCGCGCTGTCGGCTTGGACAGGCTCCCAAGCGAACACTAATTCTTCAGAACTCGCTATCAGGCACAAATGAATGATAACAAAACTCACGATGACTATAGACGCAAGATCGGAGCGGGTCTGGCAGGAACTACAGTGACCTGAACTGCTTGAGTAGGTCGCTGGTCACTCTCGTTTGGACTGATTTTTTCTTGAGCGCGAGATTATGGGTAAGAGACAGAGTTCTAGAACCAGGTTGTGATTTGAACTATCTCGACTTTGAGGTTTCAGGATTTTCGCAGTTGGATTCCTGGGACGTATTGCCTTCTGTCATTGATGGATCCTGTACTGGCGCCTCAACTGCATTTGCGGTTTCAGACCCATCTTTGTGATTGTCTGTTCTAGTTTCGGACTGTTCCGATTCCTCGGTAAGCGATATATCATGGGCGGAGGGTCCAACGAGGTCCAGCGGGCGAAGCCAAATGAACCAAACGACAACAGTGGTCGTGCCATAACCGAGGATCCAAACGAGATCAGCTACGGCAGGCAGGTTCGTCTGTTCGAGGGTATATACCAATAGACCGGGCCCGATGATCCCAACGAGCACAACGAGGACGACAAACTTCGGGGACGAAAGTCCGAACGGGTTTTTTTGCTGGTCTGCCTCCATATGGGATGTTGCGCTTCCTTCGTTCTCTGGATCCATCTTACTTCTCCGAACCGTTGGTTTCGGTATTTATGTCTGGCGTAATTCGAGAGAGCCGCATCGCGTTCCCGGTGACGGCTGTTGTCATACCGGCGTCACCAATGAGGACCGCTGCCCAAATTGGAACGAAGCCAAAGGGAACCCCCAGTGCAAGCAGACCCTTGGCACCGAGACTCGTCCAGATATTCTGGCGGATCACACTGTTTGCGTCATGCGAGAGGTCGTAGAGGTACGGTAGCTTCGAGAGATCGTCGCTCATGAGTGCGATATCCGCTGTTTCAAGCGCGGTATCCGTTCCAGCTGCGCCCATCGCGACGCCCACAGTCGCCGTGGCGAGGGCTGGCGCATCGTTGACGCCGTCGCCGACCATCGCAACACCATCGTACTGTTCGTCGAGTTCTTTGATTGCCTCGACCTTCTCATCAGGCAGGAGTTCGGCCCGGAACTCGTCGATGCCGACCTCGGTAGCGATTGCCCGTGCAGTCCGTTCGTTGTCTCCGGTGAGCATGATGATTTGCTCGACACCGAGGTCGTGAAGTCGCTGGATCGTCTGCTTCGCTGCGGGTCGGATCTCATCGGCAACAGCGATAATGCCCTCAATTTCGTCCTCGGTTCCGACAAGGACGACGGTCTTCCCCTCAGACTGGAGTTCGGGGACCGTCTCCTCAAGGAGGTCGAGACAGTCATTACGCTCGCACATCTGACGGCTCTTTGTGGTGACGACACCGCCATCGGTCGTGGCGTGGACGTGCGCGAGATCGAAGCCGAGTTCGTCGAAGAACCCAGGCTTGCCCGCGTAGTGCTTCTCGCCGTCAAGATCGGCCTCGACACCCTTCCCGGTGATACTATCGAAATTGTCGACTGTTGGAGTTCCGATGTCGCTTTCGTCAGCAAATTCAACAATCGCCTCGCCGATGGGATGTTCCGACCGCGATTCCAGCCCTCGGGCACATCGGAGGACGTCCTCCTCGCTGTTTCCATTGAGCGAGACGACATCCGTGACTGTGAGTTCGCCTTTCGTGATCGTCCCGGTCTTGTCCATCGCGATCGCTTCGACCGCCCCCATCGCTTCGAGGTGGTTCCCACCCTTGATGAGGACGCCGTTCTTTGCGGCGCTCGTGATCCCCGAGACGACCGAGACGGGCGTCGAGATGACGAACGCGCACGGACACGCAAGCACGAGCAGCGTGAGCCCGTAGACAATGAAAGTCGGCCACGACGCCCCGAATAGGAGAGGCGGGATCACCGCCACCAAGATCGCGAAACCGACGACGGCCGGCGTGTAGTATGAGGAGAACCGCTCGACGAACTGCTCGCGTTCGGTTTTGTTCGCCTGGGCGTCTTCGACCATTTGAACGATACGGGACAGCGTGTTGTCGCCCGCTTCAGAGGTGACCTCAACCTCGAGATACCCCTGTTCGTTGATCGTGCCGGCGTACACCTCGTCCCCCGGTGTCTTGTCGACCGGCACGCTCTCGCCGGTAATGGGGGCCTGGTTGACGGCACTTTCACCATCAAGCACGTCTCCGTCCATCGGGATTTTTTCGCCTGGACGCACGACGACGACGTCGCCGATAGCCACTTCGTCGACGGGAACCGTCACCTCTTCGCCGTCTCGTTTTATCGTCGCCTCATCCGGCGACAGATCCATCAATTCCTGTAGTGAATTCCGAGCACGATCCATCGAATAGCGTTCGAGGAGTTCGGCGATGCTGAACAGGAAGGCAAGCGTGGCGGCCTCGAAGTACAGCGATTCGCCGAAGACGAGACTCGCAATGATGGCTCCACTGATGGCGATACTCATCAACAGGTCGATATCGAGGTTGCGGTTCAGTGCGGAGTAGTAGCCGTTGCGGAAGATGACCTGGCCAGCGACCCCAACGGCAACGAGGAAGAGGATGTCGGCGACAAGCAATTCCCGGCCGACGATCTCGGCTACGAGAAAGTTCTGGCCGGTGAGGAAGAATTCGATGAGGAGTCCGAGAGTGACGAACCCGCCGCTGATCCATGTTTTGATCCCCCTCGAACTTCTCCAGACACTCTCGCGTTCATCGACTGGCCCGTTCTCGGTGTCTGTGTTGTCCGTCGTCGAGTCAGTCACCTCGTAGCCAGCGCTCTCGATTGCCGCTACAATCTGTGGTAGCGAGACGGAGTCGCCATCATAGGTCACAACTACCTTGCCAGTCGTTGGCTGTGTCTCGTAACTCGAGAGTCCCGAGAGGTCATCAAGAGCATTCTCGATTTTGCCTGCACAGGATGGGCAGTCCATTTCAGGAACTGTGAACGTCGCTGCCGTTTCACCCTGGTTCTCGACCGTGTAGCCAGCTTTTTCGACGCGTTCGGCAATCGCGTCTGGCGACGTTCGCTCTCCTTCATAAGAGACAGAGAGAGTCCCTGTCGTCACTTGTGGATCAACGCCCGTGATGCCGTCGAGTTTCCGGACGCTATTTTCCACTTTCCCCGCACAGGATGGGCAGTCCATTTCCGGGACGCTGAACTGTGCAACGTCTCCTTTATTTATCGATGAGGCAACATTATCTCCATCTTCCCCTGTATGGTGTACCTGCTCGGAATTATCGTGAGCATGGTCATGATCGTGGTTATGTGTATCCCCATGCTCATGAGAGTCTTCTCCGTGTTCGTGAGTGTGATCTGATGGTTCACCACTTCGATCGTGGGATCCCTCGTCAGGTGACGTCATTACCTGCGATTAGCTATTACAGACTTATTAAATCAGCTGCTATATAAGCCGGCTAATGTAGTTGTTATTAATAAATAAAATGGTCTAATTTATTAACTTGGCCGTTAATCCGTCTCTCTCCCCGGGCCTCAGTCCGGATTGCTCGATACGCGCTGTGTTTACTCTGCCCTGTTCAATAGCAGTCTTATCGGCTCATATCGCGGAGTAAAAGGCCGAAGCCGAGAAATTGATTCTGTCCACTGAAGGCAACATCCTCGACTTCGTTGAGCAGGGCCGGCGTCTAGCCAAACAAGCGTTAGAGGAGCAGGCGGGCGAGCCCGCCAGCGGAGGGTTCGCCAGCTGAGTCCACGTTGTCTTGCACATTCTTCGACTGCCGCATCCCTTCATCGTACTACCGCCAACGCTCCGGAAACAGCGTTCAGACGTTGAAAGTGGCGACATTGATCAATATGGAATCGCTTGCTGTGCTTGATGTACAAACCTCAACATGCTGGCAACACGACACCAAGACCGGACCACAGGTCGTCCGCCGACCGATCGCACGCCGAAAGAGGTCGAAGCCCTCTACCAGAAACGGTCAGCCATCGAGACAGCCTTCCGATCGATGCGCGAAGCGCGTGCGTGGACCAGTACGACCGATCCGGCAGTCTGGTTGTTGTTCATCCTCGTGAGCTTCCTGCTGCGGAACTCTGAGGGATTGTTCGATGGAGCGTACTCGCCACGCTGCGACGCGGCGGGCGAGCACTACCCGCCTACCTCGTGAGTCTACGGTAAAGTTACTGTAACCATGTTTGGTCTGTGAGTTTTCGATGCAAAAGACGGTCTAGTCCGGATTCTGAGAGGGTCCCTGGGTCTCGGGCTGCATCGGCTGCATAGTCGACCCCTTCAGCAATGCTTTCTAGTTCCTGTTCAACCACAATTTCGGCTAATTTGGCAGCTGTCTCGTCCGAAATCGTGACGCTTGTGTATCCTTCTGGAGGCATAGATACACGTCGAATAGATATTACCGTGAAATTACTGTACTCTAACGTTGACACCGCCCCAGAGACATACTTTCTTAAAATCGCACCCGAAGAAGACTTGTGCGAAAGGAATCTCGGCAATGACGGTTAATCTGGTTGGTGATAGTCAGTGTAATCCAGTGTGCTTATATTTGTACAGTTATGAAATTCACTATTATGAACAGGCGAGAGTTTGTTCGGACAGCTGGGGGCACTACAGCAGGCGTGGCCACGCTTAGTGTCGCAACCGGTTCGGTTACTGCTCAAGAAGAGGGGACTGCTACCGGTGGTGGCAACACGGCACCGGATTTCGGGGGTTTTCTCGACCCAGTCGGGAATTTTAATGGTCCTGGGAGTACCGTTGATGCGACAGGACAGGACACGGTGACGGTCGATGTCGGTGTTCAGGCAAACGGCGGTGCCTACGGGTTCGGCCCGCCTGCAGTCATTGTCGATAACGGTGCGACGGTCCAATGGGAGTGGACAGGAAATGGTGGTGGGCATAATGTCAAGTCAGATGGGGATGGTCCACTTGATTCGGGCAGCCCTGTATCAAGTTCCGGTGTCAATTACGAACACACTTTCGAGTCTGACGGAATTTACAATTACATCTGTGTCCCCCACGAGGGGCTTGGGATGAAAGGATCCATTGTCGTTGGTACAGACTACCCGACCCAGTCACTGGGAGGTGGTGGCGCCGTTGAGATTGAGCCACACAATGCAGGCGTCCCGATTCAGCCACATTTCGTCGGCTTCGGGGCTGGGCTTGCAGTCATCATCCCGCTCATCTTCGCATTTTTCCAGTTGAAGTACGGTGAGTCGCGACACACGAGCGGTGGGAACAGCTGATATTTGCGGGTTCCTGCTTTATTAGGTTCGCTCATGCGTAGCACATTGCTGATTTCACAGCGTCGCTCGGACAGCGTTTTTGAGAGCGTCTTGGCCGGGTTTCCGAAACAGCTCTCGGCGTAGTTGGAACGCTCTGAGATACTGTGTTAACTTGTCTTTGGAGATTCCTCGGTGGGGCGAGAGCCACCGTCGCCTGCGACGCGTGGCTCTCGCAGGTGTTGACGTGAACTTCGTCGTCAGCGTATTCTCCGTCGCGGTGGACGACGTGTTCGCGGTCGAATGCGTCGTCGTCTTCGAGCGGTTCGTACGCTCGAAAGCCGTCGGTACAGACGGTGAGTGACTCCTGCTGGCCGAGCCAGCAGGAGTCGAATCGTCGATTCGTCTGCGGTTTTCGAGGGAATCACGTACCGTTGTCCGGTACCACGGTCGGCGATGATGAAGATCGGTGGCTTATCGCTGCTATACGAACCACGCCCACGCGTGGACAGGCCATGAGAGCGCGACTCCCGGTCGCGCTCGCGGCCTTTCTTCCCGGCAGAGACGTACACTTCGTCGATTTCGACCGGGCCGACGAGATCGAGGGAAGGCGCATCGAGAGCTCTGGCGAAGCGCTTGATGCGCCGGTACATCGTTTTGTGTATTACCTCGATTTCGCACTGTAGTTGGCGAAGACTGGTGTTAAACCGGAGAAACGCATAAATTGAGAACAGCCACCGCCGAAGCGCAACCTTCGAATGAGCGAAGATTGTGCCAGTCTTGTCGTTGAACGTGCGGTCGCAATTCTTACAGAGATACCGTTGAAACTCTCTGTAGCTGCCATTTCTGACCGTCCGGTCAGAACGGCAGCGGGGACAGGTAACACCGTCACGCCAGCGAACCTGTTCCAGCAGGCCCGCTGCGACCGATTCCGACCCGAACACATCTAGCGGAATCATTCGTGTCGGGCACCGCTGGCGGTGCCCTTGTCCTCTTCGACTCCACAGCTACGGCTCAACAGTATCAACAATCTCCTACGCAAGAGCGTATTAGGTTTATTTCTAAGGGCTTCGTTAAACACACATAGTCTCGGTGGATAGCTTCCAAACCCCTGAATCAGTTTCTCTCGGACATGGCCCAGTCAACAAGACAGACTTAATCGCAACGGAGAACTATTGAAATCCTTCGATCTATATTTTGCTTCGCTTCAGGATAGCAGATTTCCCCCAAATGACTAAGATTATTTTCTAATCCGTGCGTGGATATCATTTGACTGTCACGGTTGGGGAATAGATGAGCTTAGGAGATAACTGTTATCAGGGCGTCATCGCTATCTAACGTATGGCAACCACGCCACGCGAGCGGCCTCGACTGCAGTCAGCTATCGCAGTGGTCGCCGCATTCGGGCTCGGGGCCGGGGGTCTCTTACTCGGCTTTGTATTACTTGTGCTGGCGACCACGGGTATCCGTTTGGCTACGGACATCTCATTGTCTGGATTTGGATTTCTCGTTCTCAGCCTCATTTTTATTCAAGGCATCGGCTGTGCTGGGGTGGCTCTGAGTTACTACAAGCTGCGACCAGTCATCACACCCCGCGTCCGGTCACTCTTCAACATCGCAGGGGATGGACAGCCGTTTTATATCCCAGTCGCTGTTCCGTCGCTACGCCAAGTTGGTATGGTGTTCGCAGGCTACGTTGCGGCCATCGGCTGGGTTATGTTTTCGGGCATCATTATGACTGCAATTCAGAACATCCGCGGCCAAGAGATTCAGACGGGGAGCAATGCTGCCGCAGAGCTTGGCCGCTCCAATCCCGAAGTGCTTCTACTGTTAATTCCCGCGTCGATTTTATTCATAGGCCCGGGTGAGGAGCTTCTTTTCCGTGGTGTCGTCCAAGGACGTATCCGTGAGCGGTTCAGCCGTGTACCCGGCATTATCATTCCCTCGCTTTTTTTTGCAGCGTTACACTTTGTTGCCCTTGTGGGTGGCTCGCTACTGGGTAACTTGGTTGTTGTGAGCATTCTTTTTGGGACCACAACGGTGTTCGGAGTCGCCTATGAGTACACCGACAACATCGTTGTCCCATCACTGATACACGGCCTCTACAACGCGACGCTTTTCACCCTCCTATATGTCAGTCTAACACTGAGCGACGAGCTAACACAGCAGGTTCTTCTCAGCTTCCAAGCATTGTAACTCCCCACGAATGTCCGCGATGTGCTCTTCTCTGCGATTATAGAGATGCAAAACAAATACTAGTACCTCGCAAAGCCCGTTAGTTGAGAGGTCTGCTTGCGGAAGTGTGACCAAACAACACAGGCGACGCCCCGCCGAGGCAGGCGTCGCCTCTGGTGGTGGCCATTCGAGGAATTCATTCGTATGGTCACCCGCGCAGCGTGGAACGCTCTCTCCGTTCGGCGGTCGGTTCCAGCGAACCGTCCTCCCGACGGCCGGTTCGAGCGGTAATCACGGCCAGGACGGGCTTCAAGCAGTGGCAACTCTGTCGGAGTCGGCGGCGGACAGCCGCCGACACGACAGCTTTGGGGTAACGTCGGCTAGGAATACGCGTTAACTCCAAGTCCAGCTACCGTTGCGGAGTGAACAGACCCGTCAGAAGCAGTTAGCCGAAGACGATTTGCGGGGTACTGAATATGCCCACTTTCCCATGAGTAACGAGCCCACCGCCTCTTTCATTATGTTCCAGTCCTGAGAACTCATTATGGCAGTAGGAGACTTGGTACTCACAGGAGTGATGGCTGTGCTTCTTGTCAGCATTATGGCCCTTCTGATGCGTGTTGAAAATTGGCGGTCGTACACACCGCTAGCTGGGGGTGGGGCCGCAACCGATGAAAACGCTCCTATCGTTAACCGCGAGAAACCCGCTGGTATCATCCGGTGGCTGACAACTGTGGATCATAAGGATATCGGACTGCTGTACGGGCTATACGGAGTCATCGCCTTTGCCGTCGGGGGTATCATGGCGATGCTCATCCGCGTCCAACTAATCACCCCAGGTGGGGCGATTCTGGGGACAAGCGCTTACAACTCTATCTTGACGAGTCACGGCATCACGATGTTATTCCTGTTCGGAACACCCATCATCGCAGCCTTCGCGAACTACTTCGTTCCCCTGCTCATTGGGGCCGACGACATGGCGTTCCCGCGTATCAACGCCATCGCGTTCTGGTTGCTCCCGCCTGCCGCGCTACTTATCTGGGCGGGATTCTTCCTGGCACCGGTCACTGAGAACATGATAGAGCCGGCACAGACCGCCTGGACGATGTACGCACCGCTGTCGGTTGAACAACAGAATCCTGGGGTGGACTTCATGCTACTGGGACTCCACCTATCTGGAGTCGCGGCGACAATGGGTGCGATTAATTTTATCGCGACCATCTTTACTGAGCGGGGTGACGATATCAACTGGGCGAACCTCGACATCTTCTCGTGGACCATCCTCACCCAGTCGGCACTCATCCTCTTTGCCTTCCCCCTGCTGGGCAGCGCCATTATCATGCTATTGCTCGATCGTAATCTCTCAACGACGTTCTTCACCGTGGAGGGCGGCGGCCCACTGCTGTGGCAACACTTGTTCTGGTTTTTCGGTCACCCCGAGGTGTACATCCTCGTGTTACCGCCGATGGGGCTCGTGAGTCTTATCCTGCCGAAGTTCTCGGGTCGTAAACTATTCGGATTCAAATTCGTTGTCTACTCCACGCTCGCCATCGGCGTCCTTTCATTTGGTGTCTGGGCCCACCACATGTTCTCAACAGGGATGGATCCGCGACTACGGGCCTCTTTCATGGCAGTCTCACTCGCAATCGCGATACCGAGCGCAGTGAAGACATTCAACTGGATCACAACAATGTGGAACGGCCGCCTGCGCCTAACCACCCCAATGTTATTTTGTGTTGGTTTCGTCTCAAACTTCATTATCGGTGGCGTTACCGGTGTCTTCCTCGCCGCCATCCCGGTTGATTTGGTGCTGCACGACACTTACTATGTTGTTGGGCACTTCCACTACATTGTCATGGGTGCTATTGGCTTTGCGGTGTTTGCAGGAATCTACTACTGGTTTCCAATCTTTACAGGGCGGATGTACCAGCGGAAGCTTGGGAAAGCCCACTTCTGGCTCTCGATGATCGGAACCAATATTACGTTCTTCGCAATGCTGGCACTTGGCTACTTAGGAATGCCACGCCGGTACGCCACCTACGCGTTCGATGGTGCCATTGCACCGCTAGCACAGGTTACTACGTTCCAACAACTTGCCACGGTCGGTGCATTCATTCTGCTTGTCGGGCAACTCATCTTTGTCTGGAACCTCGTGCAGTCCTGGCTAGAAGGGCAGAAAATTGAGAACGGCGACCCGTGGAACCTCGAACGTGACGGCATGCTCAACAAGGAATGGACTTGGTTCGACCGTAAACTGGAGACAGCTGTTACTGATGGTGGTGAAGACGAAGAATAGCCAACGCTAACTGATAGCAATAAAACAAAGGAAGCAACGATCTCCTCATGAGAATACGGTCCTGATGACGACAGCCGAGTAATGACTAACATCTCTTTTCAAATATAAGCCCGAATCAAATACCCAATCTTAACACAAGAGACGATTTTTTATTTGAATTGTTAGATTAGATATCAATATCGAGTTCGGTCGGGAAGTGGGCCGCTGGTAGCTGGGCCGAATGCTGTCCCCGCCGCCACTCCGGCCGCGCCTTTGAGGAGCCACCGTCGGGTCGGAGTACTCTCTGTCAGTTGTTTCGGGTCAGGGGTTGTTTGTCGCTTTGGCATCCTACAAATAATCAGACAGAGCTTCGCTGTATGGTGGTTCTGGTCCAATCAACGAATCAGGCCCGACGACGAATAGTCGAGGCTGACCACTCGGCCATCTCCATACCGAACTAGTATCTCAGCAGCGCCGTCGCCGTCGATATCGCGGACCGTCGGGAACGTCCAGACGGGGACGTCGCGCTCGTAGACCGCGAGTTCTGACCCAGAGTCGGCATCAAGGACGGCAACCCGTCCTGTGTTCAATACGCCGACGACTTCCTGCTGGTCGTCGCCATCGACGTCACCTGTCACTGGGGCTGTCGCAGTCGCATCGTCGCTGTCCGAGACCGTCGTCGACCATTCGGTTTCGCCCGTCGCTGCATCGAGTGCGAGGAATCGGCCGGATTGGCCGACGTAGAGTTCAGGGGTTCCGTCGCCGTCCCCGTCGGTCGCCGTCTTGATTCGTGTGTTCGTGAGATCTCGACTCCACTCGGTATCTCCGGTTTCACCATCGTATGCTCTCAGCTCCGACGTGCCAGTGGTGAACAGTTCGACTGCCGGGTCGTCGTCGACCTGCGCGCTGGCAATGGTTGTCGCGGAGCCGTTCCGCTGCCACTCGACTCCCCCATCAGCACTGAGGAGGACAGGGCCTCTGCTCGTCCCGAGGAACACCTCCAGCGTCCCATCTCCGTCGACATCCTCCACGACAGGTTCTTCCCAGACGCTTGCCCGGGACCAGCGCGTGTCATTCAGCGCGACGCGCCACACGACAGTTCCGTTTCCACGGACGACTGCGACGTTCCCCTCGATGTCGCTCGTTACGATTTCCCTCCCGGCAGCCGGGGTGACGTTCGCCACTGTTGGACGGCCATAGCCGTACGTCGGTAGTGACACTCGCCACTCCTCAGAGCCGTTGGTCGCGCTGTAGGCGACGACAGCGTCCTCTGTCGAAGAGACGATGACTTCGAGCGTACCGTCGCTATCGACGTCCTCGATGGCCGGTTCGGTCAGGGCGTGCGTGAAACAGGCATCGGCCGGGACACCTGTTCGCCACATCGTTGAGCCGTCCCCCGGGTCAAGTCGGACGAGCGCACAGGATGTATTCGTGATGGGCGTGTCGCTGTTCGGGACTTCCGCCACCGGAGCGATGATAACCTCTCCGTCGGGTCCGACACCAACGGCGTGGTGATTGACCCTGTTGTCCCGGGGCGTGTCACTCACCCACTGCTCCGTGAGCTCACCGCCGCCTGCGAGCCCTAACCCGACGCCAACGAGCGCAGCGAGCGCCACGAACACCACGACCAGACCCAGAGCCGTCCGACGTCGCATATCCGTTCATAGCCCTGCTGCGTGAAATGCCTGCCTTTCGCTCTGACCGATTCGAGAACCGTACCATGGAGGTTTTTTGGTGGACATCGCCTACCGTCGGATAATGGCACGACACCGTCCTGGTCGAGGCGCTCTAACCAGTCTCCTCACCGTGCTGCTCTTCGTCCTCGTCCCGGGCGTCGCCAGTGCCCACAACGTCGGCGGTACGCGGTTCGACGCGCCGCTGCCGTTGTCGCTGCTGTTTGCAGGTGCGGGTGGGACGGTTGCACTCACTGGCATCTGGCTCGCCGTGACCGACCGCTCTGCGGCCAACGTTGGAACGTACACCGTGGCGACGCTAGACGCTCGAACAGTCCGGTGGGTGAGCCGGGTTGCCACGAGTGTGTTCTTCGCCGGGGTCCTCAACGCAGTTGTCATCGGGTTTCTCGGCCGGCAAGTCGCCGCGGAGAACTTCGCGACGGTGTTCACCTGGTCGGTCTGGTTTCGCGGGCTTGGACTGGTCGCGATTCTCATCGGCTCCCCCTGGCGGGTGCTCTCCCCGTGGCGCGCACTCTACCGAGGTCTCTGCTGGCTCGAAGATGACGAACTCGCCCTTCTCGGCAGCTACCCCTCGTGGCTCGGTTCGTGGCCTGGGGTGGCCGGATTCGTCGTCCTCATCGGCATCCTGGAGAACCTGACGGTCGTCCCGCAGTCGCCGGCACTGACAACCGTCCTGCTCGCCGTATACGCCCTCGCCATGGTCGGCGGTGCCGTGCTGTTCGGCCCGGTGTGGTTCGACCGTGCCGACCCGTTGGGCGTCCTCTACCGATTGTTCGGTCGCGTCGCCGGTGTGTCGGCTGCACGTTCCGGGGAGGCGATTGAGATCTCGTTTCGGCCCCCCTGGCGCGGTTGTACCTCGCCCGTCGCCGGTCCTGCTGTGGTAGTGTTCATCGTCGCTGCCGTCTACACCGTGAGCTTCGACGGTTTCACCAACACGCGTCAGTATCAGTCGTTGCTGTTCAGTGCCCGTGACCTGTTCGGGATTGGGTCGACGATGGAGGTATTGCTCTACGTCGTCGGGTTGCTGGTGTTCACCGGTGCGTTTGTCCTGACCGTGCTCGTCGGCGATTCCATCGGCGTCGCTGACCAGACTGACAGTGCCGTTACAACTGATGGGGGCCAATTGGCATGGGTCGGCGCCGCGCGGGCGTTCGCTCCCACGGTACTTCCGATTGCAGCCGCGTACGACATCGCCCACAACTATCCCTACGTGATTCGGAGTACCGCCCGTATCGTCGAACTGAGCGCGAACTCCATGGGTGACAGTGTCTAGTCGCTCGAACCACTGGGTTGGCTCTCGATACCCGTATTCTGGGGCTCACAAGTGTTCCTCATCGTCGTAGGGCACGTAATCGCTGTCGTCGCCGCTCATACCGTCGCTGTCGAGCGCTACCGCTCGCTGTCGGCGGCTCGCAAAGGACATCTGCCGCTGCTCGTGTTGATGATTGGGTACACTGTGCTTTCGCTGTGGATAATCTCCCAGCCAGTTGTGAGGTGAGAAGGCGTGGATACAACACTCAGAGGAGCAAAGTCAGTCCGACACATCCAGATACGCGGGCCGCTAACAGTAGATGGTAGTGCGTTTTGTTTATCTATTTTTATATCTGTAAAAAGCTATCTTATGGTTTATTTCAGGACAAAGGCTAAATAAATGACTAACTTACCAATAATTACTAAAGAAAATGAAAATAACCGTTTCGACTGACATACCAGAATCTGTTTACTGGAGCCCATTTATTAACTGGTATGAACCGTCGCCGATTCCTTGCCGGTGCTGGGCTGACCGGTGTATCGATACTCGCCGGCTGTGGATCGTTGCAGAATCAATCTACACGCTCTCCGCCGCTTGTCGAGAACCGACCCGACGGTACCTACCTTCCAACACACCGAGAAGGTATGGAAATGGCCGGCATGGCAGAGGCAGGTGACTATATGGTTGGCCTGACATACTCGTTCCCTCATCGCTTTTGGACCGTAACTGGTACCAACGCTGAACAGGTCACGATACAGGACGCTGACAGTATGCATCTGATGGCCACCGTCTGGGACCCCGAAACAAACCTTGTTCTCCCTGTCTCGGCTGGGCTCTCGATTAACATCGCACAAGATGGAGAGACAGTGGCAGAAAAGCCCCCGTGGCCTATGATTGCCCAAAACATGGGTTTTCATTATGGAGACAATTACCAACTCAGCGGAGATGGAACATATGAAATTACTGTCACGGTAAGTGGGATGAACGAGCGCCGCCTGGGTTCATTTTCCGAACGTTTTGGACAATCGGGTGAAATGAGTGTGCAGTTTGACTTTGAACAATCGGTACTTGAAGATCTTACGTTCGAACAATTTCCCGAGCGGCAGGGGAACCGTGCAGCGCTGGACCTGATGAACATGGAAAAGATTCCCACTTCCCAGCTCCAGACAGCTGACTCGCTCCCCGGACAATTAATAGGGACTGCAAGTGGTAGCGACGAAGTTTACGTGGCGTCGTGGCTCAGTGACGCTGGGTTCCTCGGTGAAGACGAGTCCTATCTGGCGATATCGGTTCGGACACCATATAACCGGATTCCATTACCAATGATGTCGCTTGACGGCGTCGTTGAGGCCAACGGTGAGACAGTGTACGACGATACTCTTTCAGCGGCCATTCATCCTGATCTCGGGTATCACTACGGTGCAACCGTTCCCGCGACAACAGACTCCCTATCAATTACTGTCGACACTGTCGCGCCACCGCAGGTATCCCGCCACGAGGGATACGAAACCGCATTTATGACAACACCAACCCTTTCATTCTGACTCGAGTAGGTCGCGACTATTCTCCAACAACACAGAGGTCATTCTCGATCGGGCGCAGGAACCCTCTCAGCTGGGATTGGCCGGTGGGAGCGCCCGTAGGTCTCGGGGTGGGAGAAGGTAATTTCCTCGCCGCTCAACCGTCATGTACTGCAGAATCCCGTTGTTAACTTCCTGACCAACTGCAGACTCTTTAGCCACTTCTGTCCCGTTCATCATCGCTTTTGTCTCGACGAAATCCGCAATGGATTCTTGCAGTGAGAGAAAATGGACACCGGCTTCTCCACCATCTGTTGAGTCAAAATCACGCCGTAGCAGACGGGGACTTTCATCTTCCCGAGCCCTCGAGAGCTTTTGTGAGTGTCCCACCACTCCCTCGCTTCGACTGGACTCGACCACATTCTCGGCACAGTCCTCGATACCGCTGTCGGTGCCCAGATTCTCCCCGACACCCTCGACACGGCCCTCTTCGGCGTGAGCTGGACAGAACATCTTCGAGACGCGCTGGTCGCGGCTGTCCTGCTCATACCACTGCTGTAGGTGTAGACGAATGCGGGAAAGATGCTGGGTCGCCCCTCCTGTAAATCCCCCCTCGTCGATAGTCACCCGGTCCTCGCTTGCTTGATTCCCGTCGAAGCCGGATTTAAATCCCATGAACAGCGGGGCGTCGTCTGGGACCGGTTGGGAGTCGGGGATACCCTCGACCTCCTGATTCTCCGCGGGAAGTCCGGCCCCGACGAAGCCCGTCCGACGGTCGGACTGGCTGAGGATTCCGTCGAAAGAGGTTGCCATCTCATGGTCATTAATCATGTCCCGGTTCCCCTTCAGAGCCTCTTCGGCCTCCAAAACAACGCTCTCGTGATCGCTTGCAAGATGCAAAAGGGCGTCAGGCGTGTCCAGTTCGGGGTCCTCGAACTCCGCGAGTGCCTCCGGCTCCGGGAGGTCCACTCCCGAGAGGTCTGTGTCAAACCGGTCGAAGTAGGCCGGGCTGTAGCCCAGTGTGAACATGAGCCCCTCGGTCTCCCAACCCACAGCCCGCTCCAAGGACTGTAGGGCGTCACTGACCTGCGTCCGGTCGCTCTCAGTGGGTGTCCCGTCGTCATTGTAGTCCAGGAGTAGGAGCACATGGTGACTGGCGAGCCGCGTGTTGCCGGCGTCATCAGTTGCCGAGAACTGGTCCCAAGCGTGTTGTCTGGCCGGTAGGGTTGACGGGTCCGTTCCCGATGGGATGTCCGGGGCACCGAACCGGTCCAGGCAGGCTGAGAGTGCGGCTGTTCCACCTATTGCCACGGCGCTCTTTGCAAATTCCCGTCTGGAGATACCACGTTTGGTCATTGTTCCGTGTAAACTACAGCTGTATTTGTGTTCTGTGAATTTGGCATTTTCTTCTTTCTTGGAAGAACTATTTCTAACCGACAGTTACCGATATATTTCGTGAAGGCCGCTAAATTCGACGACTGTATCTGATTTTTTAGATGCGTAGTCCACTTTGTGCGTATGTTTGAGCAACTGGATGGAACTACTCTCTCCCGATTGGCTGTGAATCTCTCCTGATAGAGAGAGCCGTGGTTCACAAGTATAACAACTCACTCAAAATAAAGGGAGTTTCTGGTTCAATCATCGAATGCCGGAAAGTCGGATTGGTTACCCCGTCAAAAGAGGGGTCGCCGGCACCAACCACGCCGGGACGACTCGCGTGAGGACGACCATACCCGTCAGTTCAACGAGTGTCTGGGTAACGACAACCGCTGGTGCGAGCGCATACCCGGACGGTAGCGCGAGCGCCAGCGGCAGAATGACCAGCGAGTTCCGGGTGACAGAGGTGAACACGAGCGCCCGGCTCTCGCCAGTCTCCATCCCGAGCACGCCCGCCACGAATCGACCGAGCAGCGGCATAATGACCAAGAACGCCACGTAGACGGGGACGACCGACGCGATCTGTCCGATCGAATCCTGCACGCGAGGCAGCTGAGAGGCGATCACGACGAACAGCGTCACCCCCATCATCGGGACCGGCAACCACCCCATCGTGTCCTGCCACTGTGCGCCGCGGCTGGAGCGCTCCGCCCAGTATTCGGTCGCCCATGCGAGCGTCAGTGGCAGCGCGATAATGACGACGAACGCCTCGATGAACGGCCCTGCCTCGATGAATTCGGCCACCTGCTGGCCCATGAACAGCCAGAGATACAGCGGGAGCAACAACAGCTGGATGAGCATCAGCGCCGGAGTCGCGGCAGTAATCTGTTCGGCGTCACCGCCGGCAAGTTCGGTGAACGTAATGACGTAGTCGATACACGGCGTCAACAACACCATAAACGCGCCAACGAGAATCACCGGCTCCTGTGGCAGGAACCGCGTGAGGCCAAATACGACGACCGGCACGACCACGAAGTTCATCCCGAGCGCAGCCGCCATGAACCGGGCGTTCCGGAAGGCCCGCCGGATTTGGACAAACGGTATCTCGAGGAACGTGACGTACAACAGGACAGCCAACACGGGATTGATGAACGGTTCCAAGAGAGAACTCGCGCTTGGAAGTCCGAGGCCGACTCCGATCGCTAGTAAGACGGCAACGAAGTAGATACCGACTTGATTGTGCTGAACCCACTGTTTCGAGAGTCGTGTCATAGATTGATTTGAATCATTAGTGAATCATGATTCCCAGAGCGGTCACTACCCCGAGGACAACCAAGACCGGTACGGAGACGGATCGAACGAATCGTTTGCCTCCGACAGACCAGTCCGGATATCGAACACTGATACCCGACGAAGTGCAAAGACCGGACTAGCACCGGTGAAGACGTCTTAGAGCTCACTCATGTGCTGAAATATTAAGCAGACAGGCGTAAGTTTCCATTGATAGCCATCTCACAACTGTCAGTATAGACCAATGGTTCGTATTCGGGACAGGAGGAATGAGTCACAGATGCGACAGATATCATAGAATTCACCGTAAACGAGTCAACTCTAGCTACACTTCCAACACTACCTATTTCCGACCCGAGAGTGAACAAGCAGCTATGCCTGGCGATTCCCATTCGAACGGTGTCCGCGTCTGGCTCGTCGAGCGGACGTATTCCGATGACGAGCAGAACCTTATCATCCTCACCTATGCGACCCCAGACGGCGAACAGTACTACCGCAAGGAGCGGGCGCTCACTTCCTTCACCGACGTCCGCGACACGACGGCTGCCGTCGATACCGAGCCGGACAATCTCGGTTCGGTCAACGATGCCGATCTGCAGGAGCAGTACGCCGCCGAGGCCCAACGAATGCAGGAGGCACACGACCCCGACGACGTGATCTGACTCTAACCAGTACGATGGAAGCTCCGAGCCGACGTGTTATATCCAGCCACCCTTTACGTGTGAGTATGCGCGAACTCGTCTTCGCCCTCGAATACGAGCCGGGGTGTAACAGGGTAGCGGACGCCCTCGCCGACCACCCCGACGCCCGCGTCCGCTCGCTCTCGCTGCACGCCACTGCCGAGCAGCTCTGGCGAGTCGACCACGCCAGCGGCAGCCCGGACGCACTCGACGCCATCGAGGATGCCTTTCTCACCAGCGACTACTACGCCGATTGTTTGGCTACCGAGGATTGCAGTGCAACTCAGACCACCCGCGTCCTCGATAGCACGGACGACACGCTCGTTCTCTACTCCGACTGGGAGCGAACCCCCACCTGCGCGTCCGTCCCCCACATCGCCCGCGACCACCTCGGCGACGGCGTGCTGTTCGAGACTCGTCACGAGGGCCGCCACTACACGTGGCGGCTCATCCACTCCGGAGAGGGCGACATGGCCGCGTTCTTCGACGCCCTCGAAGTCGCCGTCGGAGACTGCGCCCAGATGGAGATGCTCCGAACCGCGGAGACGACGGCGTCGATGGGGGGAGCTGACGAGGAGCATGGCGTCCTGTCGCCGGAGCAGGAGGCTGCACTCCAAGCAGCCGTCGAACACGGCTACTACGAGTCACCCCGCGAGGTCGACGTCGGCGAGCTCGCCGAGCATCTCGACGTGCCACGGTCAACACTCACCTACCGACTCCGTCGGGCGGAAGAACATTTGGCGAAGCAACATGTTGCCGGCGAACAGGTAGCGGATGAACGGCTGGCATCGCACTGACGCCCTCGGTTGGAATATTCCAACAAAGACATATCGAACTCCCGCTCCTACCGTGACGTGATGACAGAGAATCCGGACGCAGCCGGGGGAACAAGCGGCGGCGGACAGCGACGTGAACTGACCGCCCGCCTCGCCGTCCCCGAAATGGACTGTCCCTCTTGCGCCCAAAAGGTGGACAAGAGCCTCCAGCGTGTCGACGGCATTACTGACGCCACGCTCCAGCCGACCACCGGCACGGCCAACGTCACGTACGACCCTGATCGCACCAGCGAAGCCGACGTAGTCAAGGCGATTGAAGGCGCCGGCTACGAGGTCGTCGGGGGCTCGGACGCCGAGGGCGATGATGAGGACAACCAGGCGACCGATGGCGTCGACATCGCGCCACCATCGGAGGTCTGGACGAGTCCTCGCGCGAAGAAGACGTGGCTCGGTGCGGCGTTCCTCACCGTCGGGCTCTTCTTCGAATTCCTCCTCGCAGGACAGAACATCGCCATCGCAAGTGTCCTCGACTACCCGCTTCACATTGCGGACGTACTCTTCCTCGTGGCAACCGTCGCCAGCGGCGTCCCGGTTGTTCGCGGCGGGTACTACTCGGCGAAGAACCTGAGTCTCGATATCGACCTGCTGATGGGGACGGCGATCATCGCCGCGACCGGTATCGGCTACTTCGTCGAGGCCGCCACGCTGGCTGTTTTGTTCAGCACTGCCGAAATCCTCGAGGACTACGCGATGGACAGGGCACGGGACTCCCTGCGCGAGCTGATGGAACTCTCGCCCGACGAGGCGACCGTCCTTCGGGATGGTGAGGAAGTGACCGTTCCCGCCGAGGAGGTCGACGTTGGCGAGACCGTCGTCGTCCGCCCCGGCGACAAGATTCCGCTCGACGGGACGGTCATCGACGGCGAGAGTGCAGTCGACCAGTCGCCGATCACGGGCGAGAGCGTCCCCGTCGACAAGACCGCAGGCGACGAGGTCTACGCCGGCGCGATCAACGAAGAGGGGTACCTCGAGGTAGAGGTCACCTCGACCGCTGGCGATTCGACGCTCTCGCGCATCATCGAGATGGTACAGGGCGCACAGGCGAAGAAAACCGAGTCCGAGCAGTTCGTCGACCGCTTCTCCGGCTACTACACACCCCTCGTCGTCGTGCTGGCGATCCTGACCGCCGCCATCCCGCCGCTGGTTATCGCTGATCCGGTGTCGGTGGACCTAGCCGGATACGGGTTCACCTTCGCGGGCGACTGGCAGACGTGGTTCATCCGCGGGCTCACCCTGCTAGTGATCGCCTGCCCGTGTGCGTTCGTCATCTCCACACCCGTCTCGGTGGTGTCGGGCATCACTAGCGCCGCGAAGAACGGCGTCCTGATCAAGGGCGGCAACTACCTGGAAGCGATGGGCGAGGTCGACGCCGTCGCCGTCGACAAGACCGGGACGCTCACCAAGGGCGAACTCGCCGTCACCGACGTCGTTCCGGTCGGTGACACCACGGAGGACGATCTGCTCCGTCGCGCCGCCGGACTGGAGCGTCGGAGCGAACACCCCATCGCAGCAGCTATTCTCGCCCGCGCTGAGGAGGCGGGCGTGGGCAACCTGCCCGACCCGACGGGTTTCGAGAGCCTCACCGGGAAGGGCATCCGCGGCGAGATCGACGGCGAGACGTACTATGCGGGCAAGCCCGCGCTCTTCGAGGAACTGGGCTTCGACCTCGCTCGGGCACGCCGCGAGACGGACGGCGGCGTCATGGCGGAAGAGGCAGCCGAGTCCGACGACGGGGCGTTCGCCGAGAATGCACTCACCGCGCTGGAGCAGGAGGGCAAGACGGTCGTTATCGTCGGGACGGAGTCGGAACTGCTGGGTGCGATCGCCATCGCCGACGAGGTGCGCCCGGCCTCGAAGCGGGCTGTCGAACGCCTGCACGAGCTGGGCGTCGAGCGCGTGGTGATGCTGACCGGCGACAACGAGGGCACCGCCCGCGCTATCGCCGAGCAGGTCGGTGTCGACGAGTATCGCGCCGAACTCCTGCCCGACGAGAAGGTCGACGCAGTCGAGGAGTTACAGGCAGAGTACGGGGAGGTGGCGATGGTCGGCGACGGTATCAACGACGCTCCCGCGCTCGCCACCGCGGAAGTCGGCATCGCGATGGGTGCAGCTGGCACCGACACCGCGCTCGAGACCGCCGACATCGCGCTGATGGGCGACGACGTCGGGAAACTGCCGTACCTCTACGAGCTGTCACACACCGCCAACGGTGTGATCCGGCAGAACATCTGGGCGAGCCTCGGCGTGAAGGCGTTGCTTGCCGTCGGTGTGCCGATCGGGCTCGTCAGCGTCGCCGTCGCTGTCGTCGTCGGCGACATGGGAATGAGCCTCGGCGTCACCGGGAACGCGATGCGGTTGTCACGGATCGAGCCCGACCGGTCCTACGACACCTGACGTCCACCTTCACCTAGCAAATAGGTCGCGGCGTGCAGCGAACCGATTCACAATGACGTGGATCGACACGCTAGGCACGTTTACAAGCGATTAAGCGAATGCCCCGAGGCGATTCACTGGGGCGCAAAACGAGGTCTGGCCTGTATTTGAGACTGGCCACTCGATATACTTGTGTGCGAACTGGAGCGTGAAACGTGGGGAGAACGCTAACTCATCGAGCATGGCTCGGTGTGCTAAAATTTTGACCCGTGCTATTCATCCACCGGTTTCCCCACTCCAGTATCCGAGAATCGACCAGAAAGAGAATCACAGCCTTTGCAGTGCTCTACGGTGCGATTCTCTAAAGTTAAGACCCATCTTAACCCACGTATAACCAACTAGTCTCTGGTCAGAGAATCTATTGTGGCATCCAAGTCTTTTCTCCGTATATTCTTCATCATCATAATCGGTTTATCCAGTATTGGTTTAGCCTACGGATATACGCTTGGCGCAACCAACGATACCTTCGAGAGCCATCTCACGAACCAGGGGGTTGCGAACCCACAGCAACAGGCCGTCGAACCTCGCGACAATATTACTGTCGTCGCGACTGATTCAAATTCGTGGCGAGGTGAGGCGAGTAGCGGGCCTCGTGCCCGAGCAGAACTTGTCGCATTCAACCCGGACGGAAGTATCCTCTACTACAATGACTCACATACGCGGTACTGGGACGTTGATCCGGTACCTGAAACGAGAACCACTGTAGAGTATATGTTCGCAGACCACCTCGAGCCGTCGGCCTGTCCAAATACCACTAATTTTGCCCAGCGCCGGGTTGACGAGGAAGTCTGGAACGAATATGAGGCTGCTCGCTCGACCGACGCCTGCACGCGCAACGGATACGAACGCGTCAACTTGACGACCGGCGAGGTAACGCGCGTCTGGAGCGAAACCACCCCCGGGAAGGAAGCAACACGCTACCACGATGCCGACCGGCTCAACGAGACACACTTGGCCGTCGCAGATATCTACCTCGACCGGGTATTCGTTGTAAATTCCACCTCCGACCAGACCGAGTGGACGTGGAACGCCAGTAGCGCATTCCCCAGAGAAACGGGTGGTCCATACCCTGAGGATTGGACACATATCAATGACATCGAAGTGCTCGAGGATGGCCGGCTCATGGTGAGTGCCCGGAACCATGATCGGGTCGTGTTCCTCAACCGGAGTGGTCTCATCGAAGGATGGACGCTCGGCGAGGAGGACAACTACAGTATCCTCTACGAACAGCACAATCCGGATTACATCCCCACTGAGCGTGGCGGTCCCGCAGTCCTCGTCGGAGATTCGGAGAACAACCGTGTCGTTGAGTACCAACGAACGGGAGACAGCTGGGAACAGTCGTGGGTGTGGCGAGACACGCGGATGCAGTGGCCACGGGACGCCGACCGGCTCCCGAACGGTCACACTTTGATTACAGATTCGAACGGGAATCGTGTATTCGAAGTTGACAAACAAGGTGAGGTGGTTTGGAGCGTCAATATCGCTTTCCCATACGAGGCGGAACGTCTCGGGACTGGAGACGAGAGTGCCGGTGGGCCGAGTGCGACGCAAGCGAATCTTGACTCACGAACAGGCAGTTTGCGTGATAGTTTACTTATCATTGCTAAACAGCTCATTCCCGGGAAATACTTGAATGGTCTTATGTACATCACACCGGTCTGGATGGGATTTCTGGAGGTCCTCGAACTCGTGGTCCTCCTCACTAGTTGCCTGCTGTGGGCTGGGATAGAGATAGTCTGGCGACGACAATCTTAACAATTCCAACTTCCAGCTCTGATTGATCTCTGGATAGCACGGTTTTGACTGTCAGAACTAGAAAATGAATGGAAAACGTTGATTTTCCATGTCTAATATATCCCGGTTCACAACAAGCTTGATTTTCACACGACCAGGATCGACCATCTCTCAAGGGACTGTATGACTACCCGAGGAGCACTAGATATGTCACGGTGTACGCGGCGGCCGCGAGCGTAATGGCAGCAAGCGCAGTCGCAACAGCATCGATCAGCTGAATCGATCTATCTTCTCGCCAACCCGAACGACTCGGAGTGCCGATAAAACCGACTGTGAGGACGGTGAATACGAAAGGTGATGCTGTCTCAACAGTCGGTACGGGAATCGCGAAAATCGCACTTGCGTAAGCAACCCCGAGCGCTGCACGCCGGTTGATGTGCTGTTTGAGGCGCCATCCTCGCAGTTGTGCAACGACAAAGAGTCCCATCCAAATAATCGTGAGCTCAATGAAGAAGGCGGTGAGAAGATGTAGTGTCGGATCGGGGTTGAGGATAATCTGGCCGTTCAATACACCGGATTCGGTAGGAAGTGGATAGAATAACGCCGGCGACGGGCCGGCTAACACATCTCCGAACGGGTGCGATAAGAGCCCGAGGGCTCCAGCACCGAGAACGGCTCTCGGGCCGAGACCGACGCGCTCGGCAAATGTAACCAACCCGACTCCAGCAAGAACGAACACGGCGACCACAGCGCCCGGAGCTATCCCGCCGACGACCGTCACGATGAGGACCAGGCCGCCGAGGATGAGGCCACCGAGTGTGCCGGCCCCAGAATTGTAGCCATCGCGAGCGCGCCAAGCGGCAAACCCGATTGCTGCGAAGACACCGACGATCAGCGAGTGGGTGGCCCCGCGATGGATCTCGTTTGCGATAGCCCAGAACGCGTCGGAGGTTACGAAGGCGCCTTCCAGGCTTCCGACAAGCCCAACTACGGCGTACAGCATATCAATATCTGGGAGCGTCGCGAACGAGCCAGCCACCGCCCCGACCGCAAGCGCGCGCTCTTCTGGCCATCCCCGCCATACGGCGACACTCGCCGCTATGGCGAACGCAGCCAGAAAATGTCCGATGAACATACCATTTGTACGTCGTCACGGAAGATAAGTATAGTATGAGTGAGTGCCTCAACCATATGTGTAATAGGGACGACGACGGCTTGGAGAATTGAATGTCGGTTGTCCGCTTACCTCACTCGCACTGTCCCGACCATTCCAGACCCCTCATGTGGGATACAGAAGTACCCGTACGTTCCCGGCTGATCGAACGTTTGCTCGTAGCTCTCTCCCGGAGCGATGAGCCCCTCGGAGACCCGGTTCCTCGCGGCACGCTCTGACTCGAAGCCACCACTTGCGAAGTACGCCGCCGCGTCTGGAATCTCGTCTTCATACGCCGTAACCGTGTGCTCGATCTCACTCTCGTTCGTCCACGTAACCGACCCACCAGGTTTGATCATCGCGGTCTTCGGGTCAAATTTGAGGTCGCCGGGCATCGTGACGGTCTGTACCGACGAGGATTGTCCACCCAAACACCCAGCCGTGCTGAGCGTCGCCATGGTGGCAGTGCTGAGTCGTAACACCGTTCGCCGATCGTAGATTTCGAGTGACATTGTAACAGAAATGGGTAGTGCTTATTAGAGCGCCACGAAAAGGTCGGTCACGTACATAATGCCGAGTCCGAGCAGAAATGCAAGCAGATTCGTGGCACTGGCCACGCGACCCCCTGCATCACGAACCATGCTCGCAATCTCCCAGTTGACCTGCAGGATAGCGCCAACACCGATCGCGAGGAAGAAGGCGCCGATCGTCGGTGAGTAGGCGAGGCTGCCGATCCAGCCACCGAGGATGACGGGTGCCCCGGCGATGACGCCGAGCGCGGCGAAGTGCTTGAGCGCCGGACGTTCCCCGCGGGCGACCGGCGCAACGACAGCCGGACCTTCCGTCACGTTGTGAAGCATGAACCCGATTACGAGGAATGCACCGAGTGACACACGTCCGAGTGCAAACGAACTCCCGATAGCAAGCCCCTCCGCGAGGTTGTGCAGGCCGATTCCTACCGCGACCAGATAGGCGATCCAGAGGCCGCTGCTCGCCCGGCTATCACCAGCGGCGACGCGGCCCTCACGCCACGCGCTGATCGCCTGGACGAGGAGAAGAGCGCCGAAGATTCCGAAGACGACCAAGAGGTTACCCTCGTACGCGCCTGGAACCCGCTCGGCGAGTTCGAACGCCTCGAACCCGGCGTCAAACGCCAAGAAGCCCAGTACGCCGGCCGCAAATATGAGCACGGCGTGTAGCCACCGATCGCTCATCGTCTTGATGTAGGGGAACCAGAGCATCCCCAAGGCGACCGGGATTACGCCGACGAACAGCCCGATGACTGCCAGCGTTCCGAGCAGACTGAGACTAAACCCGGGTGACTGACTCGGAGCGACGATCGTGTTATGGAACGTCGCCCCGTCAGACAGTACGAGAGCGACTTCGAGATCCCATCCCGGATTCCAGTGATACGGGATCACAATCTGTGCGCTTTCCATCGGGGCGAGCGTTTGGTCACCACCAGCTCCTTCAACCCGGAAATCCCAGTAGGCTTCGTCGACGAGGACCTGTGATATCGTCACGGATTCGGGCCCGTTGTTCGTCACGTGCAGTACGACCGTTTCGTCGCTCGGAAGCGTCGTATGCGTGACCGTCACGTCTGGGAGCGGGGTGCCGCTCTGAACACCGGCGAGCGGTGATGTGAACGCGAATAAGCCCAGGACGAGCACGAGCAACACGATCGGGAGTAACGCGCTGACCCATCGCGGAAGCCCGAGCGGTTGTATGCTCTCGTTCTCGGCTGGTACACCACCGTCCGTCGTCGAATCTCGTGTCTTGTCCGTCATATTAGACCACCTCGAAGAAACTCATCCAGCCGAGTTCGGCGAACTCGGACTGGTGGGCGTGGAACATGTACAGTCCTGGCTCGTGGTTGGAGTAGTCCATCTCGATGATGCCGCGCTGTGCTTGGCACTGCATAATCGTGTCCACGGTTTTGCTCGTCGGCGTCAGCGTTGTCCCGTGGTCGTAGTAGTCGAAGAACTGCGAGTGCGTGTGGAACGAATTGATGAGATCGAACTCCGTCGCATTGGAGAGGTACACGCGCTGGCGTTCATTCTTGTCGATTTGGATGGGGCGTTTCGTCTCACCCGCCGTCCAGTTGCCCTGTCCGTCGGTGTCACCGACTCCATATCCGAACGCCCGTGTGTTCGCCGCGTAGACCTCGTTTCCGCCGTCGAAGTTGGTATCGAACGAGTTCATCACCATCACCATCTCGTTCACGGCGTCGTTTTCGGCGTACTCGTGATTCCGGCTCTTTGCCTCTTCGACGAGCTGCGCCCGGAAGTCGTCGGTAATCGGACCGGGGTAATTGACGTAATCGCGTGGGTTTTCCCTGACGCGGTCGGGGTCCGGATCAACGATGATCGTGCCGTAGAGTCCGCGATGGATGTGCTCTTTCAGGGGGAGCGAGTGGCAGTGATAGAAGTGCGTACCGGCGGGCTGGGCGATCCACTCATAGGTGAAGGATTCACCCGTATCAAGGACGCCGGGGCCGTTCTGGGGAATCCCGTCCATTCGCGGGTTGAGGTTCTTCAGGTGTGGATGAATCGTGTGCGCGTGTCGTCCGAGATTCGTAAACTCCACGCGAATCAGGTCGCCCTCGACGGCGCGGATCGTCGGACCCGGCACTTGGCCGTTGTACGCCCACGCTTGAAACTCGACGCCCGGCGCGATAGTTATCGTCGTGTCGACGGCAGTGAACTCGAATTCCCGTACGGTTCGGCCGTCCTCTTCGTAAACCTGTTGAGGAATGTTATCCTGCCCACTCTCTCCTGTATTGAACGCGGTGAGAAACTCATGCGGATCGAAATTCAAATCTCGATATTCGCCCACCGCACCGAAGTTACCGTGTTCGTCTTCATCGTCGTGACCGGACGAGGCACTTGCTCGGGAACTCCCCAGTCCAACTGCTGCACTCCCGGCAACACCGAGACCGCCGAGGACGGTGCGGCGACTGACGTTCGTTTCACCGGTGAGTGATTCGACCAGTCGCTCTTCGAGGCGTTCTGTGACCTTCGCTGCGCTGTTGTAATCTATCGATGGCATGATCTCCTCCGCTGGTCAAGCCTTAGCATAGCCATGTACGCTTATTCCTCGCCCAACATATAAATTAGACCCATCTAAAGTTAGAATGAGTCTAAACTAAAACTCGGTCTGATGGGCCTCAATATGTTTGGTTTGAAGCCCCAGTGAGAGTGTGACCGGTAGACCCGAGTTTTGAACTAGCCCTGAAGCTCGCCACCGAATTCGATTATCAGGTCGAGGACCTGTTCTGGTGGGGCTACCTCAACCGTGACCTCAGGATACTCGACCCTGCTGCTGTGTACGGCCAACTTCGTAATTTCCCTCCAGTAGCGTCTCGACGAACGGCGAACTGTCGAACAGTTCCTGAATGTGCAAGACGCCCGCTGGTTGTGACGATCCCACCAGTTCCGATGTAACTTGAACTGCAACGAGTGCCGTCGCGCGGGCCTGGTCTGGCCCACGAACCCATTGTTCGATGCGGCTGAGGCGACCGTTCTTCGAGCCGCGAACCGCCGTCTTGATGACCGATTCGTCGGAACCAACCGGAAGGGTGTCGGCCAGTTTCACGATAATGTTGACGCCGAGCATCGACACGACCGGCTGGAACAGCCCAGTCCGACGTAACGCTGCCAGGTAGCGGGTGACAACACGAGAGTCGTAACAGAGTCGGCTTTCCACCGTGGGGATGTCCGTAGTCCGGGCGAGCACCTGTTGATCCGCGAGATTCGCTCGATACGCCCGCCGTCGCCCCCACTCCGGAATCCTGACCATTCGCGGCTCCGTGAGACCAGTCACAGAAATTGATTGCTCGGAATTCTGCACTGAAAAGCGCCCGAACGCGTCTTCGACGGTCCATTTGATCGTATCCGGGCCGAATGCTTCGCCGAGACCGAGGAGCAACGTGATGTCGGCCCTGTCGACGGTATCGAGTTCGGCAGCCGCATCGGAAACAAACAGGTTTGTCATTCCTGGGGACAGACCCACGCTGAGGACAGCTGTAGATCCGTTCTTACGGGCGATGCCATCGGCTGTTTCGATGTCTCGGAGAAGTGAATCGTCCGGTGAGATGTCGACGTAGTCGATACCGCGCTCGAAACAAGATCTGGCGAACGTGGCGTCCGCTGCATCGAGACACATGACGACCGTTCCGACGCCAGCGAGGGACTCATCGAATGACTCCTCGTTCACGTCGAGCGTACGAGCATTCACTCCTGCAATAGTGTCGGCGAAGCGATGTGCCTTTTCGGGGGAACGGCCAGCCGCAATAACCTCTTCTGACACGCTATTGGCCAATTCATTACAGACCGTGCGGCCGATGGTCCCGTATCCGCCGACAACGAGAATCGCGTCACCGGTAGCAGTCATACTCCCAATTTAGGACGGTTGCTAGTAGCTTTAATCCCGAGTATTCTTGGAGTATATATAAAATCTACTTAGTCACCGAGATACTGGAGCAGGAATTTTGATTCGATGCGCTGGAGCTGTTCAGAGATCGTCGCCGGGGACCGATAGACTTCGGTAGCGATCTGTTCGTGCGTCGTTTCCCGTGGGACTTCGTAATACCCGACCTCGACGGCAACCTCGAACACGGTCTGTTGCCGATCAGTCAACAGGCCCGATAGCCCAGGCCGTTCGGGGACGTATTCCCCGACTTGTTCGGGATGCAATTCGATTCCGTGGGGCACCTCTGCAGAGATAGCAGTAATCGCGGACTCGGTGCCAGCCACTGTGAGTCGAATGCCACGCTTGCCATAGTTGTCTGTGTACTCTATCGGTGGCACGACGATGAGTGAGTATGCGGCGAGGACATCGAACATGCTCGTCATTGACGGCGACGGCTGGTACTCAAGATACACCAGTCCAGTTTCTTGTGTAATTTCGAACTCTAGCACTGTCGCTTCTTCCGAGAGTTCGCCAGCGGTATTATCGATTGTCTCCGATGTCTCCTCTAATCGCTCAACTGCAGCGATTTTATGAACCGTCTCAGTCTTGCAGATATCACTAGCGAGCAGCTCACGATTGTTACTAAAGGGTCTGCGACCGGCTGAGGCGGTACTTTCTCTGCACGGAAAGCAGATCCAGGGATGATCCACAGGGTTGGCTCTGTACTCCCGAACTCCGAAGTAATCAACTTCCACAGCCTCGGAGGATGGGATTGATGCGTGCCTTCTGTTACGATTCATCTGTTCTGAATCGAAATCGAGACTGATCTCTCTTGGCGGCTTTGCGCTGGTTACGCTTCCGGAATCTCTTGGATGTCGAGTTCTCCGTCTGGCAAAACGTACGCCCCGAGGTGAGTATCAGTTCCGTCTGTTCGGACGGTCGACGTCTTCGGCGGCCTTGATTTCGTCTGTTTTCTCGACTTCGGCGAATAGCTCTCGATATGCGTCGGGATCGAAGAGGTTGTTCCGGTCGAACAGCTCGCGTGCGGCGTCGGTGAGCTGAAAGAACCGGTACGGCTGGCCCCGTTCGAGCCCTTCACGATCTCGTTCGATGGCCTCGATTAGTCCCACTTCCTCCAGTCGGATGAGGTGGTCGGTGAGCGTCGACGCTGCGATACTCGGATTGTAGTATTCGAGTTCCTTCTTCGAGGGCGCACCTTTCGGGTGACCGACAATCGTCCCGATGATATTCGCGCGGGTCGTGTCGTCGAGGACACTCAACGCTGCGATCGGATCGAGGCCGGCCGCGTTTTCGGCTGGCGTGAGCGGGGTGGCGTCAGGCCGGGACATTGTGTATGGGTGTTTGTCTCCCGGTCGGATAACCATTTCGGTGAATTCCGAAGTGGTAGCCAGAGTGCTTGCGTATTCCACGTCCAGTCGGATTTCCGTACCGTTAGGTGGCGGTGGTGACTGGTGCCCAGTATGACCAACGACGACGCTACCCGTGCCGTCATCGACAAATTGGGTGACCAGCCGGGCGAGACGCTCACACCCGAACGGGTCGAGGCGATTCAGACCGCGATGCACGAGGATCTCGGACGGTTCATCAACAACACGTCCTACTTCGTTCTCGGTTCCTACGGTGAGGAGGAGCGGCCACGATTGGAGGCTGTTCGCGACCAACTCGCGAGTGATGCCGCAGCCTCGAACTCCGATGACGGGGTCGACGCGTTCCTGATGGACGATATTCTGGACGTCTCGGAGTTCTTCACGTCGAAATTCAAGCTGCTGGTCAGCTACGCGGATCATATCGTGGGGGTGTACGAACACTCCCAGGGCGGGCACGCGTGGGAAGCGGGCTACATCGACCAGCCGACCTATCGGGAGCGAACGCGAGCGTTTTATCGAACCTACGAGACTGAGGAGGAACAGTACGCGGCCTACGACGGGATGTTCGCACACTATCTCCTCTCGATGGAGCGGGTGGACCGTGCGTACACGTGGACGACGCCCGAGGACCTTCGTGACTATATTGAGGATGCCTACGCGCCCGACTGACGGCGTGAGGAACGACTATTTGCGTCGGATGCTGAATCTTTTCGTGATGGTCGAGATCCCTGACACACTTCGCTCGGTATTTACTGCGACTATTGAGTCCGACGATGAGAGCTATACATTCGAGATTCCTGCGAGTGAGGTGCGTCACGATGCCATTCAGCCCGGTGAGACGTATCGAATCGCCGTTCTCGAAGCCGAGGCTACAACAGCCCGATCCGAATCCCAGCTTTCAGATTCGGCGTCAGGATCTTCCTCAGCTGTCGGTGAACACGGTTCTCCTGAGCCACCCGTTGAGGAGGGTAAAATTCGAGACGTGTCGGTTGAGGCGGTTGGCGACCAGGGGGATGGCATCGCGAAGGTGGACCGCGGGTACGTCGTGATTGTTCCGGAGGCTCAGCCCGGTGAGGTACCGACTGTCGAGATCGAACAGGTGCAACAGAACGTTGCGTTTGCCAGTATCGTTGAGCCGGACCCTCGAACGCTGTGATTCTGTTGTTTCTCGTTTAGAATGGATTGGCTAGGTCGGTGTCAATGAGCCGAGTCGCGTGGTCACGGGTTGCCTGTTCGACGGCTGCTTGGTCTGTGAGCAAGAAACAATTGTAGTTACTGACGCTGCGCTGGATCACGGACTGTTTAAAGATGTTGTCGGGATGGGTCGTGTATTTTTGCACCACGACGATGAATTCTTCGATCGTATCGATGATGACTAGCCCGTATCCTTGATCACTGAGGAACGATCGGAGCTGGGTAAATTCGTCCGGAGGGACTTCGAAGCGATAATGCTGGTTGTTGTAGTAGTGCTTGAGGCGATCGAACACCTCCTCGTTGTCAAAATAATCCTTGAACAGATACCTCTCATCGACCTCAAAGACGTTGACCCGTTCCTCGCCGCCTCGGCAGAATGCCGCCATTCCGTATGGTAATAGATACCATGAATAATTGAGTGTTCTCCCCTCATCAAGCAGTATCCCTCAAACCAATTCATCACACTTCCAGCGGATCGATTTGGTATTTCTCATCGACGAGAACGATTTATTTGCTGGTGAAGCCTGCGAATGGGAGCTGGAGTCACCGGAGTTAGCAGTCTTCGCTTAGGCAGGGTAGAGCAGTATTTTCACCCGGATTCTTATTTCATTTGAAAACACAGTTCTTGATATGAGTGTATCGGATGTCGTAGACTCTCTTTGTCAGGAGTGGCGTAAGGAAGCTGGTGAACTGGAGGATAGACCTGAGGAAATTAAAGAACAGCAAGACAGCTTCTACAAAGGGAGTTGGGATGCTGCCCGTGAACGCGCAGAACCAGATATAAAACGGAAAGCCATAGAGGACTGTATTGAGGATCTCGAAGAGAGTAGCTCGATAGATGAGTTCTTAGAATCGTTAGCGGATTGGCGGAAGGAGGCAAACGAACTGGATAAGAGAATCTTGGACTCGAACGAATGGTTTAGAAAATCCACACGACGACGGCAGTTAGAGGCTTGTATAGACGAATTCGAGGAGGCGTTCCCCGACGATAATTTTGATGAGTGCTACCGATGCGGATCTCTACAAGTGCCGGTTAGTGATAAAAGACGTAGTGAGGGGTACCGGTGGGAGTGTGAAGAGTGCGGATATTAGCGTACTATGTGCGAACCTTGATGATCTGTATCCGGCGATTCTGGGCATATTCCTGTGTGACAGGGGAGAATCCAGACGCATTATCTAGAACGAAGCGGTCTACGGGTGCAAGCCGCTCAAAATACTGTTGGACTCTGGTGTGAACGGAATCGACTGCCTCTCATCTATGATGATTCCGCTATCTAACGTTCGCATCGCAAGGCCAGCTTCACCTGTCGTCACCGATTCTCTGTAGGCTCATATTCCACTTTGTTCCGTAGGAGGTTCTATATGAGACTCGCATTGGAATCGTTCCTCAACCTAGTTACCACTCGGAATTACGCTGCCCTGTTGACTCCAAGCTCCAGAAGAGGGAATTTATCCTCCACGTACTAATTCTCGAGCGTCTAGATCGCCATTGAGGTACTGTTCCCCTTCTCGGGTTATGTCGTAGACACCGTTACCGAGGTGGACAAGAAGCCCGTAGGCTACTAGCGTTTTGCAGCGAGCGTTGATGTGTTGGCGAGAAAAGCGAACGCGACCGCAATCTGCCATTCCCTAACGCACCGATGAGCGGTGTCATCTCCAAGTGCGTGTGGGCGTTCACCAACCCCGGCATCACCAGTTTCCCGTTCCCGTCGATAACGGTGGACGCTTCTAATTCTCCGTCTCCTGCACGTGATGGTCGGACTTCTTCGATACAGCCATCGGTGATGCATACTGTGCCGCGCTCGTACAGGCGGTTCCGCTCGTCGGCTGTGAGAACGAGTGCATCATGGATTGCCAGATCGACAGCCATCGTAAATTAGGAAGTGGATGTGACAGTTACCGTACTGGACAACCGAGCAGGCCGGCGAAGGCTGTTCTTCCAGGTGGTGTTCCCCTCATTTGGGATATCATCGGTCTCTACTGGTCCCATTAGCCTCTAATACGTCGGCGTGATTTAATCAGATTCCCCTTTTGAATCTGAAGTCGGATTCCGTGGAGCTTGTGGAGGTTTGCAATGTTTTCCCCTCTTCACGATAGATCATCTATGGCCGACGGTTACGATGCCATAGTACTGATACCCTCATAGGCAGTATATTCTAATCAAAACCGCAATAAATGATCCCTACAATGATACACCTATGCAGGCGACGATAATCGACGGAGTTCTTGAATCCCTTCGTATCGGTGTCGGATTTCTCTGGACGGCGGCGTGGGCGATCATCATGGGCCTCACGATTACGAGTCTGGTCCAGGTCTACGTCTCGAAGGAGCGGATGGCACAGGTGCTGGGTGACGGCGATCTAACTGGACTTACCAAGGCGACTGTGTTCGGAGCAGCAAGCAGTGGCTGCAGTTTCGGCGCCGTCGCCATCGGGAAGGGTCTGTTCAAGAAGGGGGCGGCCGTCGTGAACTTCCTCGCGTTCATGTTCGCGTCGACGAACCTCATCATCGAACTCGGCCTGATGATCCTGATTCTCCTCGGCTGGGAGTTCCTCGTCGCCGAACTCCTCGGTGGCATCATCCTCATCGCCGTGATGGCGCTTCTCGTCCACCTGACGCTTCCCGAGAACCTCTTCGAAGACGTCCGGGAGGAACTGAATCAGCACGATCACGACCAGGGCATCACCGAAGACCCAACCTGCGGGATGGAAGGGAAAGACGAATTTTCGATCGTGACCGATGGTGGTGAAACGCTTAAATTCTGTTCTGCGGGCTGCATGGAGACGTATGAGCAGGAGATTGCGAGTAGCGGCGGGTGGCGTGACGAGCTCCTCTCGTGGGGCGGCTGGTACAAGGTCGGCAACCAGTACCGCAAAGAATGGTCGACGATCTGGAAGGACGTTATCGCAGGTTTTCTCATCTCAGGGTTCGTCATCGTCTTCGTTCCACAGTGGGTGTGGAACACGCTCTTCCTGAAGGGTGATGGCCTGCTCGCGAGTGCGGAAAACGCGGTTATGGGTGTGACCGTTGCTGTTCTCAGTTTCGTCGGGAGTATCGGAAACGTTCCCTTTGCCGTCGCGCTCTGGGGTGGTGGCGTCAGCTTTGCGGGCGTCATCGCGTTCGTCTACGCCGACCTCATCACGATTCCCGTGCTGAACGTCTACCGGAAGTACTACGGCTGGAAGATCATGCTGTACATCCTCGGCGTCTTCTTCGTGACGATGGCGTTCACCGGCTTCCTCATGGAGGTGCTGTTCGACGCGCTGGGTATCGTTCCAGACTTGGCAGGCGGCGAGACGGCGACCGAGCAGACGTACTTCAAGCTCAACTACACGTTCTATCTCAATATTATCGCTTTCGCACTCTCTGGATTCCTTCTCTACGTTTACCGGCGCGGACTCGGCGCACCGGGTCAGTATCGTGATCCAGTGTGCGGGATGCGAACCGACGATGAGGGCCCGAGTGCGTCCTATGATGGGACGACGTACTATTTTTGCTCAAAGAGATGCAAGCGTACGTTCGAAGAAGAACCCACGGAATTTGCTGATCAAAGCCCGCAGATATCGAGCCACGATCACGACCATGACCACTGATGATCGCACTGTGGTCCATCCGCTGTGAAGGGGTTCATCATCACAGTTTCAATCCGCAATTGTCACACCTAATGCGCCTAAATAGACGGTATGAATAGTCAAATCTCACAACTCGGAGCCGTCATATGAATCGCCGTCGAGCAGATACCGTCGTCGGTGTGCTTCTCGGGTTCGTTCTCCTGGCCGGCGGGGTACTCAGTTGGCGAGCCTATCAACAGCGTCGGGCTATCGAGCAATCGATGGGGTCGATGATGGGTTCATCTATGGGGACGATGCACGGCACAGACCCCCTCTGGTACGTGGTTGGAACCCTGCTGGTCGCTGGCGTTATCGGTGGCGTCTATTACGCGGTTCGGGGAGAACTCACCGATCCAGAAATGGCCGACACAACGGCGCCTGTCGATCCCGTACAGACATCGGCAGCAACGGCTACGTCGATGGACGATGAAGCCTCGCCAGCGATGTCTATCAATCCTGAATCGGACCCAAAAGCACGTGTTCTCGATCTCTTACCGGATGATGAACGACGCATCCTCGAACCCGTCTTGAACTCCCCCGGAATCACGCAGATCGAACTTCGGGATCGATCTGAGTTCTCGAAGAGTAAAGTGAGCCAGACTGTGAGTTCACTCGAGGAGCGCGGGCTGCTGTATCGGGAACGACAGGGTCGGACCTATCGCGTGTATCCGAGTGATGATCTACAGAACCAACAAACCTAGAACTTCATACACACACTACCCCATCATGCCACAAGCAACACTCGAAAGCGATCATGTGAGCCGACTTCTCAGGTCAAGCACGTGGCTGAATCTCCTCCTCGCCGCACAGTTGATTGCCGGGCTGGTGTATGCATATTTCACAGGAGATATGGGGAGTCGGTGGACTCATTTCGTCCTTCCGTTCATTTGGTTCACCGCCTCACTCTGGGTGATCTGGCGCGCCCGACCTGAGACGACACGTCGCGTGTATCGTCTTGGTGCCGCACTTGTCGTTGCTCTATACCTCATCGTGATGTTTTATTTTTCAGGATTACTTGGACCGAGCACCTCTCATTTCGGACAGCTCACTGGACCAAACGGCTTCGGAATAACGTGGGGTCGATCTTTGGGGTGGAGTCCGGTCTTCGTCTATACAGGTGACCTGATCACGGTCTCGCTCATTCCTTATCAGGCGGTAGGCCTGTTCGCGCTGGCGTATCTCGTCTATGATGCGTTGCTTGATTTCTCGCAGTCGGCAATCGGAGGAATCGTCGGGATCGTAGCGTGCCCTGCCTGCGTTAGTCCGTTGTTTGCTGTTCTACTTGCAGGCGGACTAAGTGGTTCTTCAACGATGCTATTGCTTGGTGCGTATGGATACGAGATTGCGACCGTTCTGTTTCTCGTGACGATTGGAATTCTCTACCATCGTCGAGCACTCACGAGGCAGTATCACCGGTTCCGAACGGACTGAGCTATTTCGTTTGTAGGCAGCAATAGCCGAGCCTCACTCGCCGTCCGAACCGTTGTTATTGTCTGGACCGTCGCAATAAGGTGATCTGTCTTGACGGCTCCCTTCACCCTCATCTTCTCCGATCCCCTCGAATTCGGCAGGTATGAACGATCCTATCGGTAGAAAACGTTTAGATATCGTTATAGACGCTCTAGAACGATCTGCTGTTTGGATTCACACCCACGAAGATAACCCAGAACCCACCGTATTACTACGTGAGGCGAAAGACAATGACCAACCGAAACCTCGGACGATGGCTGCTCGTGGCGCTCGCGATCCTCGGACTCGCGTTCGCCGCCCCGGTAGTTACCGCACACGGTGACGAACAGACTCAGGGGAACGAGACGGCAGCTGATGGGATGCCGGCTGATGGTGATGCAGCGGACTGGGCGGCCTGGATGGACGGTCACATGACCGACCACATGGGGCCAGATGCCGTTGACGAGATGGAAGCGCACATGGGCATGACTGTCGATGAGATGGCCCAAGACATGGCGGATGACAATCACACCGCTGCAGGGATGAACGGACAGGGACACGGTTGCTAACGATCCCTGTCCAGCCACTCGTCTAGTACATAGATATTCGACTTACTAAACCAACGATCACAATGACACACGACACCAGCACCCTCGGACGGGCGACTCGTCGGATCGCGCTGTTCGCGGTTCCGCTGTTAATTGCGGCAACGGGCACTGCAACCGCTCACGGTGGCGGTATGATGGGTGGCGGCGGCTGGGGGCTCTTCGGCGGTGGGATGGGCCTCTGGGGGCTCCTTTGGATGGGGCTCCTGATTGCCGTCCCGCTCTATCTCGTCTACTCACTTCTCAAAAGCGATGCTGCGAGCAACGATACCCGACCACTTGCGGTTCTCCGTGAGCGGTATGCTCGCGGTGAACTCACCGATGAGGAGTACGAGCAGCGACGAAAGCAGCTCGAACAGTCCAATTGAGCGAAGCTAGGTCTAATGCTGTCTGGGACTTCTCCCCTACCGTTGCCGGAATAGGGGATCTCCCGGTCTGTCCTCACTTCCCCTGTGTGGCTCGGTAGTAGACGCCGATTGTGAGGACAGCTACGAGGAGGAGGTATCCAGTAGCCCACACCAACGAGAGAGCCGTATCTACGTCCGTTGTGAGTCCGGTATCGACCATCACACGGACGGGCCAATAGCCGGGGAGTAGTTTCATCCACCATTCGGGTTCGGATTGGATGAACAGCGGATCCTGGAAGAGTCCGATATCAAGCATCGGGAGAATCAGCATTAGCCACATCCCGGCTAGGCGGTCGAAGACGGCCCCGACGAGCATCCCGATGAGACCATACGTGACCGAGACGACGAGCATCGCTGCGACGAACCACCAGAGATGCTCAGGCTGGAAATCGACGAGCATCACGCCGACTGAGACGCCGGTAACGATGAGAGTGATTGCTGCGAGGACCCCAAACCGCGCAGCGATTACCTGTCGTGCACGATAGCCCGCGACTGCCAGACGACCGTCTGTATCTTTGGCTTCTCGCATCAGGAACAATCCGGCGAGTCCCGCGATGAGGGCACTCGTGATTGGCGTCATAATCACGCCGTGGACCTCCGGCATTCCCCGCATCACCGTCACCGTCTCACCGTCGACGAGCGTTCGAACCGGCATCTCGACATCTTGGGTGACTGCGAACGCCAACGTGATGAACGAGACCGGTAAGACGACCAGCAGAGCGACGAGGACGTAGTTTCGCACCTGTTCTTTGATACCGATTGAGAACGCCGTTATCGTGCGGTTCATGCGGACCACCCACCACTGGTGCGCATCGTCATTCCGAACACTACGGTGACGAGCACGAGCAAGACCATCAGGTATCCAGCGACGAAGCCGAGATCTCCCGTCGTATATGTGCCCTGGAACATCGCCTCCTGAAGGAGCTCTTTCGGATGATAGAGCGGGAAATATTCAACGAACTCGGGAACGTCGGAAGCCAGCGGGCTGTCGCCACTGAGGAACGCATCCATCATCGCGAGGAACACCACGACGAGCGAGCCTTCGAACAGTCGTGGAAGGAGTGCCCCGACGAGCGCGCCGAGAAACGCATAGACGAGGCCAGCAAGGACGAGGAACACGAACGTCAGGACAGGGGCTTCCGGTGAAATCGTTAGCCAGAGAACACCGTAGTTCACGGCAGCCACGACGACGGTGACTCCTCCGAGCGTCGCTAATCGAGTCGCAAGCAGTGTTCGGGGTGGATAGCCTGTCTGAACGAGTCGCCGATCGGCTGCCCGCGCACTAATCATCTGGGCGAGCCCCATCAGACCGGCGATGATGGCGACCCCGAATATCGCTCCGAGGAGGCGACCCAGATCGATCGGAATCGCCTCGACCGTCGGCATACTTGGTAGTCCAGCCATTGCTTGTCCCCAGCCTTCGATAACGACAATCGGAAGGAGGAGTGCTAGGACAACATTCAGGGGGGTTCTGAGGAAGGTGGAGACGTTCGATCGAATCCCTGTTCGAACCCTATTCATCGGTCGCTTCCCCCCGTTCACTGGCCGTTGCATCAGTCTCGCCTTCCTGGTCAGTCACGTCGTAGACTTGTCCGTCACGAACCTCGTAGATGCGGTCGAGACGACTTTGTTCCTCGATCAGGTGTGAAATCATCGTGACAGCTGTTCCGTCAGCAGCGAGTTCCTCTGCGAGATCCCAGAACGTGAGATACGTCTCCCAGTCGAATCCAGTGTAGGGCTCGTCCAGCATGAGGACGTCCGGGTCGTGCATCAGGGCGATACTGAGATTGATTTTCTGCCGGTTACACCGCTGAGTTGGTCGATTCGGTAGTCAAGGTACTGCTCGAAATCGAGTTTCGACGCCAAACGGTGTTTGGCCTCGTCGATTTCTTCGGCGGTCATTCCGTATCCGGAACCGAACAGTCGGAACGTCTCCCCGACCGTCAAGCGGTCGTAAAGCAGTGGTTCCTGCGGACACCAGCCAACGGTTCCCGTCCGTTCGACTGTTCCGCCATCCTGTTCGAGGACACCGACGAGGATGTTCATGAGCGTGGATTTTCCCGACCCGTTTGCGCCGACGATGCCGACGATTTCCCCCGTCCGAATTTCGAGATCTGCACCGGTCAAGACGGTCACAGATCGTGTGAATGGGAGTCTTGACCCGTACGTTTTTTCGATTCCCTCAGCACGAACGAGTATCTCACTACTGTTCCCTTCTGGCGTAGTAGCTGTGGATGATCCCATAGTCAGCTACATGTACACGCTCCTAATTCACTGCGATTACTCTTTCAAATCCAAAACAACACTGTCAACGCGACCCTGAATAGTAGTATTTCCTCCGCACTATCCTGTGATGGCCGAGTTTTCGGACTTATCGAATCGAATACCCCTTCTGATTAGATGGGCCTCCGAGTTGGTCTACAACAGATGTCATACGACGGTCTCGGGAATCTCGCCGTGGTCAACACGACAGCCCTACCGGATTCAGTCCGGTAGGGGATCGATCAGAACGGTGGCTGCCCCATCGAGAACGAGGCTTCCACTATCATCTTCGATCTGTGTTGTGAGTTTGTATCGGTCGTTATCGAGAACGTCGGTGATCTCACATCGGGCCGTCAGGGTGTCATCAATGCTGACTGGTCGGCGGAATTCCAAATTCTGGGAAATATAGATCGTGACTCCGGGAAAGCACGCGAGTGCAGCACTTATCATTCCCGAGACGAGCGTTCCATGAGCGATGCGGTGGCCAAACCGGGTCTTTTCAGCGAATGCCTCGTTGAGATGGACCGCGTTTGTATCTCCGGTCGCCTCTGCAAATTTCCTAACATCCTCGTCTGTGATCGTCTTCGAGAAGCGAACACTATCTCCCGTGCTAAGTGAAGATGGGTCGGTTATCGAGAGATCGAACTCTCCAGTGGCTCGACCGTATGGCACTCGGGGGAGCGTCATTCCTCCCGATTCAACGAGATGCGGATGTGGCGTTTCGGTATACTTCTCAGGTACTTCCTCGAACACTGCTCGACAGTCTTCCGAGCAGAAGTGATACACTTTGTCGTCGTGTTCGATAGTCGGGTCGGCAGTTTCTTGTGAGACTTCCATCCCACAGACGGGGTCAACAGGCATTGATCTGTAGTTCTACTTTTCTTGGGGATTCTCGTGCTCTCCTTTGAACGCGGTCTCGCAGTCTTTGCAACAGAACTGCTGGAGTGATCCACCAACGCGGGTAGCTAGTCCGTCTTCGCTGATAGTGGTTCCACAGTGTGCGCACGTAAGTACGGATTCAGTACCGTTGGCATAGGCTGAACGAGTGGCACTTGACAGCAGTTGCACGTCGTATCGTCGCACGTCACTCAGTGGTAGACTGTGCTGCACCCAGTTTCCGACCGTAGTCCGCGGCGGTGTCGCAACAACCACGACCTCGCCCTCAGCAGTTGTGAATACGTGTTCTACGTATGGGGCCTTGAGGATCGATTCTCGAAGTGAATCTGTCTTCCCAAGTTCAGACCGGAGCCGCACCATGACGTGTATCCGGTTTTCGTACTGTGTGAGGTCGAGATCAACGGTGAATCGACGAATGACATCATCTTGCTCCAGCTGACGGACGCGTGCTGAAACGGACGGGGCTGAAAGATTTACTGCCTCAGCAATAGTGCTGTATGGTCGTCTCGCGTTCTCCGCTAAAAGACGGAGGATTTCGCGATCCGTGTCGTCAATTTCTGGTTGGGTCATCGACAGGCGGAATGGGGGTAAGGGATCGGGTGGATGGGGGTGGGTGTGGGGAGCTACGACGCAGGTGTGGGGTGTGACGGTTAGACGTACTCCTCCGGTGTCGAGGTGAACGTCTCCTTGCAGCCCTCGGCACAGAAGTAGTACGTCTGACCGTCGTACTCAGCTGTGGCCGCCGCATCCTTTTCATCGACGTCCATTCCACAGACTGGGTCAGTTGCCATTCGGTTTCACCCCACATCAATGGTACGAGGGCCTGAACCAAGCAATTTGTTCTTAGTAATCCAAAGTCGGGATACATAGCGATTTGCGCCGTGCTGAACGGTTTTGCTTGTCCGACTCCGCAATCAACGATTAGTACCTCACAATCCCGAACTATCCTTCGAGTATACCAACGGATTCCTATCTGTGTCCTATATAAATACTGGAGTCTGAACTAATTCTAAATCTATGGGTCACGATCCACCACACGACAATCACGGGCGGTGAAGATCCCACAGGTCCATCCAAATTCGTGGCTGCTCAAGCGTCGACATGACGATTTGATTCTTTCTTGCGCCGTGCGAGTAGCAGTCAAGTGGCCTCTATTTCCGCAACGAAGATAACGTGTTGCAAGAACGGCAGCGCGTGGTGAGCCTTCCTCACCTGCTCAGTAATCGCTGCGGGATCGAGATCATACGCTCCTAACAGTCGTTCAATGAGAGCCCGGAGGGGGCTCGTGAGTAGCTGGAGGTACAGCGTCGTCCACTTTTGGAAGCGTCCGACGCTGTGTTTCGTGATATCTTCGACCGCTTTGAGCTCAAAGCTCGTCTCGTCGAGAGCGGCTTTGTATCCTTCAACAGTACCCAAGGACGGCATATCCCACGCATCCGCAAATGAATCGACCAATCTCCGTTCCGTTTCAGTCACGTCTGACTGCATCACGAGATCGGAGACTACGAGAACCCCCTCGGGTTCGAGGGTATCTGCGACTGTAGCGAAAACGCGATTCCGCTCGGGGAGGTATACGAGCGCGTCGATGGCTGTACACGCGGTAAACGAGTCCCTGGTAAACGGGAGCTGTGTCGCGTCACCGATGATGAACTCGGAATCGAGGTGCTTACCCCGTGCGTTCTCGGTTGCCATCTGGATGTTGTACGGAACGAGGTCGACACCAGTGACGTTGAAGCCGAACTGATCGGCGAGGTGGAGGGCTGGACCCCCCCGACCGCAGCCGACATCGAGGAGGCGCACTCCGTCCGTTGCGGGTAGGTGCGACGCGACCTTCGAGCCGACTTCCGTGACGAGGCGACGTTGACTCGAACCGGCTATATGTGGCTGGTACCACTCCGAGTAGCCGAGATTGAGGAACTCGTCAGTATCGAGCAGGAGGTCGAACGCCCGCCAGATATCGGCTCGCTCGCCGCGGTAGGAGAACTGGTCAGTGATCCGGTTGCGGAGAGTACTCTGATCCATCGGCCACCTACTCGAGTTCGGAAACCTCTGAATAGCAGTACTCGGATTCGTCGCAGTATGCGAGGTCGGCACACCCGCGAGGACGCTGATAGTCGATTCCTTTGTGCCGTCGGAGATACGTCACGTATCCGTCGTCGACGCGGTCCAGGATGTCGTGACAGATCCACTTCTCCCTAACCCACGTAGTGCCCAGATTTCGGTACGGACACAGGAAGATCGTCCGTTCGACCGAATCGACCTGTGGCGTCTCGACAATCCGAACACCGACAAGGCGATAGGCGATGCGAAGACGGGTGACGACCGATTCTGGCGTATTCGCACCGAGGAAAAGTACGTACGCGAGCACATACCCGAGATCGTGGAGGAGTCGTCGAATCATCGTTCTGGGTGTGGACTGCCGTCCCAAAGTATCTTGACCAGGTGTTTTCTGTTCAGATTTCGGTGTACACGTCACCTGTCTTTCCGCCGCCGAGTTTGTAGACGGTGAATGTGTCGGACTTCGTCCCGCCCATCCCCGGCGATCCAGCCGGCATCCCGGGCAACGCGATGCCGTCAATCGCCGGCTCTTCCTCGAGCATCGTCGCGATAACCTCGGCAGGAACATGTCCTTCGACGACGTACTCGTCGAGGACGAGTGTGTGACAGCTCTGTAGATCCGATGGAATACCGTGTTGGCGCTTGAGATCCGTCACGTCCTCGGTTTCGGTTTCCCCGAGCGTCGTGTCGAGCTGTTCCCGCAGGTACGACGCATATTTTCCACAACAGCTACAGCCTGGTGAACTGTATTGCTGAGCGTTCGTCACTGCCAGCGTCCCCTCGATGTCCCACTCGTCCTCACTCGATGATCCTAAACAGCCGGCAATTCCGAGTGTGACTGTCGTCGCACCGACCCGTAGTAGTCCGCGACGAGTTACGGTCCGTTCCATATGTTCGTCACTTGGTTCGGGGGTATTCAATTGTACGTCGACCTTTCCTGTGTATTGAGAACGGATTCAAGCACGACGGGGAAGGCGACTTTCAGTTCTGAGTAGGAAACCCCAAAGGTCAGAGTCCCGTATTCGTCTCCATGTGGCGACCCTCATCGGTCGAGGGTGCTGCCGTGACGGTTTTCCGTCAACGAGCATATCGGCCTTAAATTGCGCCCAACATGACCCAGAGCATGACTCGTCGCACCGACTTCGACACTTCACTCCTCGAAACTGTGGGAAATACGCTCTCGTCGAACTGATGCGACTCCAAACGACGTCTCCACTCTTTTCGAAATAGGCGTGCTATAGCGAGTTACTTGCGATAAAAGCCTCAAGTCACCACCCCAGAGACTGTTCTCCCGGTTTCGATTCTTAACAGAAAGCACGGTAAATCGTCGTTACGTATAGATATGTATGAACTCCCCCAGCCATCTAGAAGTTCGAGAAGGTGCGGACATCAACCTGTACAACCAGATTCTCATTCCACTCTACGGAGCTGATATAAGGGACTCAGTGGTCCAATATGGTCTATCACTTGCAGAAACGTATGATGCGGCTCTCCACGTATTATCTATTCAAGATGAGGAACGCACGGAGGTGGAATCCGACCAAGTCACTAAACAAGAGGAATGGGACGCAGCAGCGGTAATTGAACCCGTGGTGGATCAGGCCCACTCGCTCGGACTCAATGTGATACCAGCAGTGGATAGTGGGCACTCTTCAGGTGTTATTCGGGAATACGCTGAGGAGAATGATATCGATTTGCTTGTCCACCAGAAACCTACACAGACTAGATTAGCACGAATTCTCCGGAGAGACGTCTCCAGCCACATCATTCAAAATATCTCTCTTCCTGTCTTGACGATACCTGATATGGATCCCTCTGATCCGGTAGGAGAGTTATCTACTAGTCAGTTCACAGATATTCTCGTGCCTACGGATGGATACGACGAGGCATCTGTGGCCTTCAAACATGGGCTACAAATTGCTAAACGGTATGATGCAACCCTACATGGACTTTTTGTCATTTCCGAACAGTCCTATTCGAGTCGGCCTGGATTCACGTGGGAAGAGGTCACTGACTCTTGGGAACAGCGGGGAACTCGGCTCTTGGAGGACATTACGGAGAAGGCAGCGACCTTGGACGTTCCTGTCCGAACTACGTTGAGCTTTGGTCAACCTCAGCAGGAGATTCTCAAATACACTGAGGTGACTGACATCGACCTTGTTACAATGGGGACACGAGGATTGACTGGCATTCGTCGGCTATTACAGGGAAGCGTCGCAGCTCAAGTGATCGAGGAAGCAGATTACCCCGTTCTGACGATTAACCGCAGGACAGCTGAATTGAAAAAGCACCCGTATACTTTTTGTCGGAAGTCCAAACAGAACAGGAAGTCAATCAATTAATTCCCACTGGTTGGTCATTCCTCCATAGACACGGTTTAAAACTCGTCGTCTCGAGAAAATACGGGCAAATAAAACAGGGTGGCGGAGGAGACGCAGTAGAACTGTACTCGGAGACCGGTCAACGTCTTCAATATCGATCCCGGCAGCGGCACGAATTGCTGCTCCCAGAACCTTGGGATTACGAGTTTCAAGAAAGTATCTCACAACTGTGGCGAAAATGTACTCCGTTTTCATCCTCTGATATAATCTGTCAGGATAACTGTGTAATTGGCCTCTGTTAGCCAGCTCTGCGGCCAAGAATCCCGATTCAACGGCCTGTGAGATCCCCTTTCCGGTGAGTCGGTTTGCTATACCTGCAGCATCACCCACTCGTACGACGGAATGCTCCGGTAGATGGGTTCTGTCGGGATCAAGGCTTGGTCCCTCGGGAATGATTGCGACGTTCGTCCGTTCCTGCGACGGGACTGGCCACCCATTCCGCTCACAGGCTTCCCTCAATGCCTTCATATAATCATTAGGCCGGTCACTGACCGTCCAGCCGATACCAACGTTGGCTCGTTGCGATGTCTTCGGGAATGCCCACGAGTACCCTGTATAGTTCTCCAGAATTATCCGGCTGTTCGGGTACAACTCGGTGAAGTCCCCTTCGACATCACTGTTAAGCGCTACCATATATCCTGAATACTCGTTGGTTGTTCCGAGCGCTTTACTAGAGAGTGATGGCTGACCGGTTGCATCAACGACGAGATCATACTCATCGGTGAACTCGTGGAAATCTGTCCGTGTGATAGACTGGTTTTCGTGGATGTCAACACCCTTCTCTGAGAGTTGTTCTGCCCAGGACTGCTCAACGACATTTCGGTCCGTTATATATGTATCCGCAGCAGGAAAGGTGCCGGCTCCAGTGCGGTGGCGATCGGCGTCGATTCCGTCATACACCTCCACTTCCATCGCTGGCAGCGGGTTGAGAAAGCCGTTCTCTACAGTCGGTTCGAGTGGGATCTTCGATACCGCTGTCATCGCTTCTCCGCAATTAACGCCTTTGCTATCGTAGGACTGCCGCTCATATAGTTCGACGACGAATCCAGCGTCGTCGAATCCAGCAGCTGCTGCAAGCCCGGCCATCCCTCCACCTATTACCGCAATTTTGGACGTTCGAGTCATCGGTTTTTGCCAATCTTTGAGGCCATCGTTAAGCTCCCAACAGCATCCGAAGTGACCCACGAACGCCCATCGGGAGTCCGATCGCTCCGATGAAGAACGTCATAAGCCACCACCACGTGTGATTCATCTCCTCTTTCGCATCGGCGAGATACCACACGATGCCGACAGTCACGACGAGTTTCAGCACGAACGTCGATCCGGAGAATCCAGTCGCCTGGTACACGAGATTCGTCACGACCAGCTTTGGGGAGTAGCCGAGGAACGTCACACCGATGAGATTCTGCGCAGCGTCCCACAACTGGCCGAAAACGGCCAGCAGAATTAGCGGGTGTCGAAGGTGGGTGATATTGGCGAAACTCGTGCCCCAGTAGTAGAGTGCGGTTACGCCGAGCGCTATCCCCGTCGTCGCGACAGGAACCCATAGGCGGAGTGGGGTCGATGTCGAGAGGCCGTGCCAAACAGCCCACCAGACGGCCCCGACAGCCCACACCGACCCGACGAGCCCGACTGTTAGCGGGATAGATCCGATATTTTGGTCACGCAAGAGTGCACCGACACCGAGCGCGAGGATGGTGACAGCGGTGACGACGATGTAAATCGATGGCGTGATGAACCACACCGCGTAGTCCCCGAGCAGCCCGAGATCCTCGAGGGCGCGCATCGCCCCACCTGCGATGATGATCGGAGCGAACCCGTAGGCCAGTCGTGCGTCGAACGTGACGTCGAGTTGGTCGAGATACGCACGTAGTCCGGGGAGGCTGTATACGACTGCCGCGAGGTAGATTACCGTGTTCACCGCGTTGTAGCCCTGGACAGCACGAATCCCCTCGTGCGTGACTGGCTGACTAACGGCGTCGGCGACGACTGGCCCCCAGAGGTACTGCCAGATGAACCGGTCGTAGACCAGCGTCGGGAACACAAGGAGGCCCGCACCGACGAGGACGAGCGGGGCGAGCAGGTACAGCGCCCACCACTCGCGTGAGCCGGTCTCCGGAAGGACGGTTTCGACGCGTCGGGTGACAGTACTCACGACTCGTTCACCTCCAATCGCCACGTCGTACTCTTCGAGCGCCCCCACTGTTCGAGTGAGACGTTTGAGAGGTCGTCCTGAAGTTGGCTGAGGTACTGTGCAACGGCCTTCGGCGATCCGTCAAGGTCGCCGGCGATCTCGCGAGCCCGGAGGTATGTCGGTTCGCTACTGGCTGTCTCGACGAGGTACCTCCGAACCGTTTGGCGGGAAATATTTGACATTGATATAGAGGTGACGTTCAGCGGAGGCGACCGAAGAGCTTGTAGTCGTGATCGGGGGTGTACCGCCGGAACAACAGGCTGTTCGTCAGCACCGACACGCTGGAGAACGCCATTGCTGCTGCAGCGAGTACGGGCTGGAGCAGGCCGAGCGATGCTAACGGGATCATCGCCGTGTTGTAGCCGAGCGCCCACACGAGGTTCTGCTTGATCTTCTTGAGTGTCGCGTCCGAGATCCGGATCGCCTTCACCACGTCGAGCGGATCATCGCGCATCAGCGTAAGGTCCGCAGCCTCAATGGCGACGTCCGTGCCGGAGCCGATGGCTGTCCCGACGTGTGCGACCGCGAGCGCCGGCGCGTCGTTGACGCCGTCACCGACCATCATCGCCTGCCGACCCTCGTCCTGAATACTGTCGACGGCGTTGGACTTGTCCTCGGGAAGGACCTCTGCTCGGACATTCTCCGGATCGATACCGACCTGTTTGGCGACCGCACGAGCAGTTCGTTCGTTGTCGCCCGTAATCATCATCACGTCAACGCCCCGTTGTTGTAGGGCCGTAACGGCCTGCTTGGAGCTCTCTTTGATTGTGTCGGCGTCAGCCACTACACCAACCAGTTCGCCCTCGAAAGCGACGAGCATCGCCGTCTTCCCCTCGTTTTCGAGGCGTTCCATCGTCTCTTCGGCGGGAGACGGGTCGATGTCGTTGTCTCGCAGCAACTTGCGGTTGCCGACCAGCACCTCGCTGTCACCAATGACTGCTTTGATCCCGTGGCCCGGAACGTTCTCGAAGTCGTCAGGCTCAGTCACGTCCAGACCGCGTTCTTCGGCCCCTTCGACGATTGCCCGCGCGAGGGGGTGTTCGCTTCCGCTTTCTGCGATCGCCGCCAGCCGCAGCACGTCGTCCTCTGAGAGGCGGTCACGAGTGCTGAGCTGTCCACCATCTGGTGTCGGCTCGCCCCCGTCAGTCACCGCATTTCCATCGCCATCGAAGACGACCACGTCGGTCAGTTCCATTTCACCCTTCGTGAGGGTGCCCGTCTTGTCGAAGACGACCGTGTCGACGTCTTTCGCGCGTTCGAGGATGTCACCGCCCTTGAACAGGACGCCGTTCTGGGCCCCAATGGTCGTCCCGACCATCGTCGCCGCGGGCGTCGCCAGCCCCAGCGCACAGGGGCAGGCAATGAGGATCGAGGACGCGAAGACGATGATTGCGAACTCGAAGACGGTGACCGTGCCGCCCGCCGCTGCCGGGCCGCCCGCCACCTGCCCCCATAGCGGGAGCCAGTCAACGAAGCCAGCCAGCACCTCCGGGAACAGGAACCAAATAACGCTCCAGAGGATAGCGTTCGCGATAACTGCCGGCACGAAATACGCCGAGATGCGGTCTGCTAGATTCTGGATATCTGGCTGGCGCGATTGTGCTTCCTTGACGGTCTGAACGATTTGCTGGAGGGCAGTATCTTCGCCGACGTTAGTGGCCTCCACGAGAAGAACGCCGTTCTCGTTAATCGTCGAGCCGACGACCTCATCTCCCTCCTCTTTTTCTACAGGGACAGACTCACCGGTAACCATCGACTCGTCGACGGCGGACTGCCCGTCAACGACGACCCCGTCGGTTGGGATCTTCTCACCGGGGCGGACTTTCATCTGGTCACCCGTTGTGACCTCTTCAAGTGGAATCTCTTCCTCACTACCATCCTCACGGACAATGGTCGCCGTTTCGGCTTCCATTTCGAGGAGCTTCCGGAGGGCCTCGCCCGCTTGACCCTTTGAACGAGCTTCGAGATAGTTACCGAGCGTAATGAACACGAGGATGAGGGCTGCCGTGTCGAAGTAGAGCCCACCCGCGATGAGTTCAGCAAGGACTGCCACAGAGTATAGATAGGCCGTTGTCGACCCGATCGCGATCAGCACGTCCATGTTGGCGCGGCCATTCTTCACGATCGCCTTGTACGAGTTCTTATAGAACGGCCAGCCGAGGATCGCCTGTACCGGCGTGGCGAGCAGGAACTCGACCCAGCCGAGTTCCACGCCGAAAACGGTTTCAGGGACGAACACGCCACCGAGAAGATAGCTGTCGATGAGGAAGAAGAGCAGTGGAACTGATAATACTGCCCCAAAGAGGGTTAGCCTGAGCTGTTTCCGTATCTCAGCCTGGCGGGCGGCATCACGCGCATCCTGCCCCGAGCCCTCATCGCCACTGTCTTCGCGAACTGGCGAATAGCCGGCGTCTTCGATGGCATCGTACAGCGCATCGAGAGACACCTCTGCCGGATTGTAGGTCACCTGCGCCTCGTCAGTCGCGTAGTTTACCTCCGCGGTAATGACTCCGAGTGTACTTTCGAGAGCAGTTTCGTTAGTTTCGGCGCAGTTGGCACACGTCATATCGGAGATGGCGATGGTCACCGTCTCCGAGACTGCACCGTAGCCCGCCTCGTCGATTGCGTCGTAGATTTCGTGAAGCGATACCTCTTCAGGGTCGTAGGTGACGGAACCCTCGTCGGTGGCGAAGTTCGCATCCGCCTCCGATACCCCGTCGAGCGATTCGAGAGTGTCCTGGATCGTCGCCGAACAGTTGGCGCAGGACATTCCCGTGATATCAAGATGGATTGTTTGGCTTGTCATGCTTGTTCTACTATACGGGGTCTAGGTTTAGGCGATTTACTGTTTCGAGAGGCGGGGTTTCGACTGCAGGAAAATTTGGATTCCAAAGACAGCGTTACGCTCCCTCTTCGAGTCGCTGATACCGATCGTCGAACCGTGTGAGACAGGACGGACAACAGAAGTGATAGATCTCTCCGTCGATTCTCGTCGTTTCACCTTGATTATCAACGGTATTGTTACATTCAGCACAGGTGAGTGCAAATTCGACGCCATCAACGGACGGCGTCCATTCAAGCTCGTCAATTAGCGTGACGGTGTAATCTGCTACATCGATCTCGTTAAAGAGTCCATCTACCCACTGACGTACGTTCTGGGCTTCAACACGGGCATAGAACCAAAGATCTCCTTCGGAGGTCGTGAAGACGTGTTCAACGCCATCTGACTCTCGAGCCCGCTCGCGGGCGGCCTCCAACGACGCTGAGCCGATTTCGGCCTGAATAAATACCGGTACACCAGCTCGGAGATGAGCCCGGTTGACGTCAATCGTGAAGTTGTTAATGATGCCAGCTTCCTGTAATCGCTTTACCCGGTCAGACACGGCTGGCCCCGACAAGTCGACCTCCTCGCCAATATCGCTGAACGGGCGGCGGGCGTCATCAGCGAGTAACGAGAGGATTTCTAAGTCGGTTTCATCCAAATTGCGCATACGACCGCTTCGTCTCGCAGGATACATTATTGTTGCCCACAACACACCTTCGAAATCGGTGATCCAGGGCTGCGACAACATTGGATTCTAAGCAGAAAACCACATAGAATACTCGCCCCTATCTACGAATGGATATGACTCAGACAATCACCGTCGAAGGAATGACCTGTGAACATTGCGAGCAGACCGTCGAAGAGGCACTCGAAGAAGTTGAGGGGGTTACGTCTGCTACTGCGGATCGTGACTCAGAATCCGCGACGGTCGAGGGGTCCGCTGAACGGGATGAGCTTGTGACTGTGGTCGAAGACGCTGGATACGATGCCTCTGCGTAACAAATCCCGATTCTCGTCGAATCGGATTCGGAGAGGGATTGATACGACTGCCAATCCCAGGTGTAGATACTATGACTGATACACTTCCGTTCGATGCCGTCCGCGAGCTCGACGTCGACGGGACGACGTACAAGATGGCCGATCTTCGAGCACTCGAAGAGCAGGGGCTCTGTGACCTCGACACGCTCCCTGTGAGCATCCGTATTCTGCTTGAGTCGGTGCTCCGGAACGCCGACGGCGAAACTGTTACTGCAGCGGATGTCAAGAATGCTGCTGGCTGGAAGCCAGACGTACCGGACGCAGAGGTTCCGTTCTCTCCATCACGAGTCGTCCTACAGGATCTCACTGGCGTGCCCGCAGTTGTCGACCTGGCGGCCCTTCGATCCGAAGTCGACCGCAAAGATCGGGACCCGACCCTGGTCGAACCAGAGATCCCTATTGATCTCGTAATCGACCACAGCGTCCAAGTCGACTACTTCGACTCCGAGGACGCCTACGAGAAGAACGTCGAACTGGAGTACGAGCGCAACGCCGAACGGTATCGCGCGATCAAGTGGGCGCAGAACGCCTTCGAGAACTTCAACGTCGTCCCGCCGGGGACCGGCATCGTCCACCAGGTGAATCTCGAGCATCTGGGCCGGGTCGTCCACGCCCGCGAGCGAGACGGTGAGAAATGGCTCCTGCCGGACACACTCGTCGGCACGGACAGCCACACCCCAATGATCGGTGGCATCGGTGTGGTCGGCTGGGGCGTCGGCGGCATTGAAGCGGAAGCGGCAATGCTCGGTCAGCCGGTCACGATGAAACTTCCCGAGGTCGTCGGCGTCCGCCTCGAAGGCGAATTACCCGAGGGCGCGACGGCGACGGATCTCGTGCTCCACATCACCGAACGGCTCCGCGAGGTCGGCGTCGTCGACCGGTTCGTCGAATTCTTCGGTCCTGGTGTGGAGAATCTCACAGTCCCCGACCGGGCCACGATCGCCAATATGGCGCCCGAACAGGGCTCGACGATCAGTATGTTCCCGGTCGACGAGCAGACGCTCGAGTATCTCGAACTCACCGGGCGTGACCCCGCCCACATCGACCTTGTTCGCGAGTACCTCGAAGCGCAAGGGCTATTCGGAGAACAGGAACCGGAATACACCGAGGTGGTCGAGTTCGATCTTTCGACTGTTGAGCCGAGTCTCGCCGGACATAAGCGGCCACAGGACCGGATTCCGATGGGGGACGTGAAACAGAGCTTCCGGGGACTTCTCCACGGGGAGTTCGAAGACGACCTCGATGATGTCGACGAAGACGCCCTACAGCGGTGGCTCGGCGAAGGTGATGCAGCTGGTGCGGAGACCGACGGCGGTGTTCAGGTCGAACCCGAATCGGAACTGCACCCGTTAACCAAACGCGTTGAGGTCGACCTCGACGGTGAGACAGTGGAAATTGGACACGGAGACGTCCTCGTCAGCGCCATCACGAGCTGTACGAACACTTCGAACCCGTCGGTGATGATCGCTGCTGGTCTGCTTGCCCAGAACGCCGTCGAGAAAGGTTTAGATGTCCCGCCGTACGTCAAGACGAGTCTCGCACCCGGCAGTCGCGTCGTCACGCAGTACCTCGAGGAATCGGGCCTGCTTCCGTATCTCGAAGAGCTCGGGTACGCGGTCGTCGGCTACGGCTGTACCACTTGTATCGGGAACGCCGGACCACTTCCCGATCCCATCGAGCAAGCGATCGACGACCACGACCTCTGGACGACGAGCGTCCTCTCCGGAAATCGGAACTTCGAGGCGCGTATTCACCCGAAGATCCGCGCGAACTACCTCGCGAGCCCGCCGCTCGTCGTCGCCTACGGCCTCGCAGGGCGGATGGACGTCGACCTCGAGAACGAGCCGCTAGGCACCGACGAGGAGGGGGGATCGGTGTATCTGGCGGACATCTGGCCCGACGCAGCGGACGTGCAGGCAGCAATCCACGAGAACGTCTCTCCTGAGATGTTCGAGGAGAAGTATGCCTCTGTGTTCGAGGGTGACGAGCGGTGGGCTGCTCTCGACGCGCCCACAGGTGACGTCTACGAGTGGGACGACAACTCGACATACATCCGAGAGCCGCCGTTCTTCCAGGACTTCCCCCTCGAAAAACCCGGCGTCGCCGATATTGAGGATGCACGCTGCCTGCTGACACTCGGCGATACCGTTACGACCGACCACATCAGCCCTGCTGGCCCCTTCGGATCTGACCTCCCTGCCGGCCAGTGGCTGCTCGATAACGGCGTTGAGCCGCACGAGTTCAACACCTACGGCGCGCGCCGGGGCAACCACGAGGTGATGATGCGGGGAACGTTCGCCAATGTCCGCATCGAGAACGAGATGCTCGACGATGTCGAGGGTGGCTATACGATCCACCACCCAACCGACGAGCAGACGACCGTGTTCGAAGCCAGCCAGCGCTACCGCGAGGAGGGAGTCCCGCTCTTCGTGATGGCAGGCGAAGAGTTCGGTACCGGCTCCAGCCGGGACTGGGCGGCGAAAGGAACGGACCTACTCGGTGTTCGCGCAACCATCGCCGAGAGTTACGAGCGCATCTACCGCGACAACCTCGTCGGCATGGGTGTGCTCCCCCTGCAGTTCGATGATGGCGACTCGTGGGAATCTCTCGGTCTGGATGGGTCTGAGATCTTCACGATCCACGGCCTCGATGACGGGCTCGATGTGATGGACGAACTGACCGTTATCGCCGAGCGCGCGGACGGGTCGACTGTCGAGTTCCCGGTCACAGCACAGGTCGGCACGCCGGCCGCCGTGACCTATATCGAACACGGCGGCATCCTCCACTACGTCCTTAGACGGCTCCTCATGCGATAATCTCTCTCAACTGACTCTATTTCTGGAAGCACAAGCAACACGAAAAACTTTGAGTCCAAATTAGCGTTTCAATCGTGCGTAGACTCTGTTCGGATGATGCCCGCTACGTTATCCATCTGAGCTGAAACGTGTGCGCTCTCACCAGCAACATGCGTAATTAAATCGTCCAGAGTGATCATCCCGATAACGCTCCCGTCTTCAACAACCGGGACGTGTCGAGCACCCGCTTCGTTCATTTGTCTCAGGACTTTTGGAATCTCAGCATCTGCTGGCACAGTAAGTGGGTCACGCGTCATCACGTCAGCAGCTCGTACGTCGTCTCCACTCGTCTCGGCTGTGAGCACACTTAACTCGCTTTCCTCGGTGAGCAGGTTAGCAATCAGGTCTCGATCGGTGATGATACCAGAGATCTGATCGGATTCTTCGACGACCACGTACCTGGCACACCGCGATTGGGAGATCATCGTGTGAGCGATCTCGGCAACCGTGGCGTCAGGCGTGACACGGGCGACCGACTCATCAGCAATACGACCAATATCCATCCGGAGGTCAGTTGGTCTGGTACCCATGCTAATCAGTACGACTCATAACAGGAAATAGCTTAGCATCAGCTGGTCGTCATAGAAATCCTCCACTCTTCAACCGTGAGAGACGACAATCTCCAAACTTTGTGAAGTTACAAAAAGTGTTACCAGCTACGCCACTATCCAAGAGCGCTGGCTTTTATAATCTAGTCTCAATAAGTAAAGAGAAATGTACGATACGGTTTTGCTCTCGACTGACGGGACAGTTGCTTCTGAGGAAGCTGAATCCCATGCTATCGCGCTAGCAGAGGCCCATAATGCCGATCTTCATGTTCTGTATGTAGTCGATGAGGACGTCGTAACAGCATACAGCGGTGACGAGTACGTTGATGAAGCCGAAGGCCCAGAACATGGCCTCGAAGAACTTGGAACGGAAACAATCGCAGACATCCAATATAAAGCGAAGGAGGTCGGTGTCAATGTTGTCAAAGCAATTGAGCACGGCCGACCGGCTGAGACGATTGTACGGTATGCTGATGCCGAAGATATGGATCTACTTGTACTTGGAACGAAACACCGGCCGGAAGAATACCGGGCCTTGCTCGGAAGCGTGACCGACCGCGTCCTTCGATTGACGACCCGCCCAGCGACCGTCGTGAAGACGGAAGTCGACGAATAGGGGAAGAACAGTCAGTAACGGCCGCCGTCAGGCGTGAGTCGGGCGCGCCGGCGTTCGAACTCCTCGTCGTCGATTTCGCCGCGAGCGTACCGTTCCTGGAGGACAGCGAGTGCGCTATCCTCGGTGGGGCCGTCCGATGGCGACCGCGTTGTCAGCCAGTAGACGATGTAGACGGGAAGGGCGATCAGAAGTGCCATCCACAGCAAACCGATCAACATCATCCCCCAGCTCCATATTCCCCACCCGGCCATGTGACCATCATTCCACATCCCGTCATGCCAGTCCCACATCACTGTATCTGGAACAGCAGCGTGCGTCAGAGTCATTCCAATGATGACGGCTAGCGTCAGTGCTCCGATGACGATGAGTCCCAGAGAACGAATCCCGCGTGCTTGAATTGGATTTTGCATTATTGTACTCCTGAAGAGAGTTCGGCGTGGTTAGCCGAGGATGTATTCGAGGGCGGGGTAGCGCTCAACGAGCGTCTCGCCACCGACGTCGTAGTTCTCGATGTACTGGTCGAGGCCCAGGATGCGGCCCGCGGCGAACGCGGCGACCGCGAGGAACACGAGCATGTACGCGAAGTCCCCGTTGATGAACCCGTGGCTCATGTCCCAGTTCCCGAAGTAGAACATGAGCATCATGAGCGCGCCGAAGAACGCCGCGAGGCGGACGAACGCGCCGACGAGCAGGCCGAGGCCGATGAACAGCTCGCCCCACGGGACGGCCACGTTCGCGAACTCGACGAACCACGGCGTACTCCCCATCCACGCGAACATCCCCGCGAGCGGGTTGCCGTTCGTCGCCGCGACGTTCGTGAGGTAACCGCCCGCGGCGAACTCGCCGGTGATCTTCGTGAACCCGGAGTACGCGAACGCGTAGCCCATCATGAGACGGAGCGCGAGCACGAACCACGCACTGAGACTGTGAACTTTCCCGCCGACGGTCAGACCGCCGACTCTGCTCTCGAGCTGATTCATGCCGGAGTCGAGTGTGGACATAGTTATTGCACCTTCAACTATCAGTACGGAGGCAGAGACGATATAACGGCGAGCCGGCGTTCTGGGTCAGAAAATCGGCGGGCTATATTACGCTCCTGTCGCGAGTAGAGACGTGTGACTGAGGAGGCCGACCCGTCGGAAATCTTCGCGACACTCGACGACGAGTACGCCCGCGACATCCTCGTGGCGACGAAGACCGACCGCCTGTCTGCGAAGGAGCTCAGCGAGGAATGTGACATGTCACGCCCGACCGTCTCGCGCCGTGTCACCCGCCTCGTCGAGCAGGGCCTCCTCGAGGAGTATACGCACGTCGACCCCGGGGGACGGCACTACAGCGAGTATGAGGCGCGCCTCGAACGCATCGAAATCCTCCTGCAGGCGGAGGGCTTCGACGTCAACATCGACATCCAGCCTGACCCCGCCGACCGGATTACGACCATCTTCGAGGAAATGCGGGGAGACTGAATCATGGACCACACGCTATTCGTCATCGGCAAACTGTTCACGACCGCGTTAGCACTGGTCATCGCATATCAGGCCTATCGCGGGTACCAACGACATCACACGCAGTTACTCCTGTACGTCGCCGCCGGCTTCGCATTGGTCGGGCTTGGCGGCCTCCTTGAAGGCGTCCTCTTCGAACTCCTCCAGGTGTCGATCTTCGAAGCAGGATTCGTCGCAGCACTCGTCACCGCAGCCGGGATGCTGTCTATCCTCTACGCCCTGTATGCCCCGAATCCATAAGGATTCAGGACGCCCATTCGACAAGCGGCCTCTGCGCGTCGTGCCCGGTTCGAAGCCGCTACTGTTCGGACTCCCCTCGTTCTCGATAGTGTAGCGTCGCAGTGGGAGTTATATCCATATCGGTCGTACCATATCGTATGATTCGAACACTCGTCGGTGTCCTCGGCGCTATCTCAGCGCTGTTCCCGGACGAAATCGTCGAGCTCTTCGAGAAACTCGCCATTTCGAATCCAGACGAGGGAACAGTGAGAGGGTGGATACGTCCAGCAGTCCGGTCGGAGGGTGTTCTGATAGCTGCGCTTTCACTCTTTAACGGGCGAGCATACGCATTGCTGATGAATCTTACCGGCGTGTTCGGTGCGATAGTCCTCTTATTTCCCGACCTGTATCAGAGATTTGCCACCGCGTTCCTGTACGAGCGTCCAGAGTCGATAGAATGGAACGAGCGATTCCGCTTGGGCATTCGGGCTATCGGCGCACTCTATGTCTTTTTAGCGGCGAAGACGTACAGAGAGCGTCACAACGATACTTGAGCCACCTCGCTATTGACACCTGGCGCATCCGATGTCTAGTTCGTTACGGCCGCAGGTATCACTTTGAATCTAAAGTTTGAGCCCCACGATATCAGTATGATCGAAGGGGAAATCCGCTAAAGAGAGGAGGCCGTGTGTATCCCTGTATGACGACGACGATCATCGTGGAAGGCATGACGTGCGGTCACTGTGAGCAGACGGTCGAAGAGGCCCTCGAAGAGGTATCCGGCGTGACTGACGTGACCGTCGACAGGGAGAGCGAACAGGCGAGCGTCGATGGTGAGGCAAATGTCACAGCTCTCGTGGAGGCCGTCGAAGACGCCGGGTACACCGCTTACGCCTGAGAATCGCGCGGACCACTCCGAGACAACGGCCAACCGTTGTCTTTGAAGCTTCGCTACGCTGGTCCTGCTGTACAGTTTCAGTGGGGAAGATTCAGGGGGCCAGCGGATCCACCTCTACAGAGAATATGGGCTATGGACGACCACAAAGATACAAATGAGAATCCCCCTGGAGGGGAACACCAGCAGGACGACAGCAGTCACCAGCACGAACACGGCGAGCAGGATGAATCGGACGCCGAGTCGGACGAGCAGCGGGTAGAACAGGAGCTACTGGAAGAAGAGGCACACCCTGCTGCGGAGAGTGAGACGGTGCTCGACGAGCAGCACGAGCACGCTGGACACGAGGGCGAAGGACACGACCACGGTTCCCATGAGGGCCACGGTGAGGGGCATGGCGGGATGCACGAGGGCCACGAGCAGATGTTCCGCCGGCGCTTCTTCGTCTCGACGCTCCTGTCGATCCCAGTCCTGCTATACAGCGAAATGCTGCAGGAGTGGCTCGGGTTCTCCGTCCCCGCGTTCCCGGGCAGCGAGTGGATCACCCCCGTCTTCGCGGTCATCGTCTTCGCGTACGGTGGGATGCCGTTCCTCCAGATGGCGGTGCCGGAGCTGAAAGACCGGTCGCCGGGGATGATGACGTTGATCTCGATGGCGATCACCGTCGCGTTCGTCTACAGTCTCGCGAGCGTGGTCTTCCCGACGCAGTCTGCGTTTTTCTGGGAACTCGTCACGCTGATCGACATCATGCTGCTGGGCCACTGGATCGAGATGCGGTCGGTCCGGCGGGCCTCCAGCGCGGTCGACGAACTGGCGAAACTGATGCCAGACACCGCCGAGCGTATTACCGACGACGGAGAAACCGAGGAGGTTCCCGTCAGGGAGCTCTCGGAAGGCGATCTCGTGCTCGTCCGGCCGGGCGCAAGTGTCCCTGCTGACGGCACCGTCGAGGAAGGTGATTCGGACGTCAACGAGTCGATGATCACTGGCGAGTCCAAGCCCGTCTCGAAGGAGCCTGGCGACGAGGTCATCGGCGGCACCATCAACGGCGATGGTAGTCTCCGCGTCCGTGTTGGCGCGACGGGCGAGGAGACGACGCTGGCGGGCATCATGCGTCTCGTCGAGGAAGCCCAGCAGAGCAAGTCCAAGACGCAGGTACTGGCCGACCGGGCGGCAGGCTGGCTGTTCTACGTCGCGCTCGGGGCGGCAGTCGTGACGGCGATTGCGTGGACCGTCGCGGTCTCGTTCGACGCGACCGTCATCGAGCGAGTCGTGACGGTGCTCGTCATCGCCTGCCCGCACGCCCTCGGGCTCGCCATTCCGCTGGTCGTCGCGATCAACACGTCGCTCGCCGCTCGCAACGGGATGCTCGTTCGCGACCGCATCGCGATGGAAGACGCACGGAATCTGGACGCGATCATCTTCGACAAGACAGGGACGCTTACCGAGGGCGAACACGGCGTCGTGGATATGGCGACCGTCAACGGCGTCGACGAGGACGACGCGCTCGGGCTGGCGGCAGCCGTCGAGAGTGACTCCGAACACATGATCGCGCGAGCGATTCGCGAGGCCGCCGACGAGCGAGACCTAACTACTCCCGACGCGACCGCCTTCGAGGCGATCAAAGGGCGAGGGGTTCGCGCAAACGTCGATGGAAACGAGGTGTACGTCGGTGGGCCGAACCTGTTGACCCAGCTCGATAGCGAGATCCCCGCCCATCTCCAGCGCTTCGCTGACGAGGCGGGACAGAACGCTCAAACGGTGGTGTATCTCGTTCGTGACAGTGAGTTGATCGCCGCGTTCGCGATGGCCGACGTAATCCGTGAAGAGAGTTTCCGCGTCGTCGACGCCCTCCACGATCTGGGAATCGAAGTGGCGATGCTGACTGGCGACTCCCAGGACGTCGCCAACGCTGTCGCTGACGAACTGGGCATCGACACGGTGTTCGCCGAGGTCCTCCCCGAAGACAAAGACGAGAAAGTCCAGGAACTCCAAGACCAGGGGAAGCTCGTGGGGATGGTTGGTGACGGTGTAAACGATGCGCCGGCGCTGACGCGAGCCGACGTCGGGATCGCCATCGGGAGCGGCACCGACGTCGCCGTCCAGTCGGCGGATGTCATTCTCGTGCAGAACAACCCGATGGATGTAGTGCGACTCGTGAAACTCAGTAAGGCGAGCTACCGGAAGATGCAGGAGAACATCGTCTGGGCCGCCGGCTACAACGTGTTCGCGATTCCGCTCGCAGCAGGCGTGTTGGCACCGATCGGGATTCTGCTGTCTCCCGCTGTGGGTGCGCTTCTGATGTCGTTGAGTACAGTAATCGTCGCCATCAACGCGCAACTGCTCCGCCGGGTGGATCTATCCATCCCCGAGCTTCCAGGAGTGACACCATCCACTAGCACCCAAACTGCAGACTGAAACTCTGCCTGATCGCTTTAGGAGGGGTTTTTCGATTGCATACGGTTGGTATTCGGAATCAGAAAATCGGTGCAGTTTGGATAGATGGCACTCTGTAAACCGATTTAACGGGCTATAGATGCCAGTTTTCCCACTCACGCCGCGCCTCTTCTTGAGAAGCTGGTTGTCCTCACACGAGTTATCTCAGCATAGTTGATTCCAGAATCTCCCGACCAGTTTCTCACCCTCAACGTCGAGCAGGATGATTGAGTCATCATCAATGAAGGTGTTAGCTATGAGTGAACGAAGCGTAGCTGCGAGACTTACAGAGTACTTGTTTGTGCTGACCGATTCAACAGCAGCGGTTCCTGCGCAAAGAGGATGGGATCGCGCCGCTTGTGTGACTGGCTGATGGGATAGCTCACATGACTTCTCAGGAGCACCGATTGACCGACGCCTACCTTGTCGGGTTGACACTCACAGAGGCACTCAAAGCCGATCAGTCCCTCTGCACGGCTCTTCGAACTCTGGAGGGGCTGTTCGATTCGCTCAATGACGGCTACCCAGAGTGGCATCCAGCACCGCACTCGTTCGAGGGGATGGTACGCTTGTTACTCTACCGCGAACTCACTGGCGAAAGCTACCGTTCGCTCGCCCAGTATCCCGAACTCGCAGTTGTCTTCGACTTGGAGAAAATCCCCGACGAATCGGTGCTCTCGCGGACCTGGCGTAACCGGTTCGACGAGGCGACCCGGGAGTTCGTCACCACAGCCGCCCACTACGTCATCAAGGAAGTCCACGATCGCGACATCTCAGCGCCGGAGGTGCGGCCTAAGGCAGAGATCGTCGACGATGAGCAAGAAGCCGCAGATCCAGTAGAAGACAAATCCTTCTCACAGGAGGAGATCATCCAGACAACGCGCCTCGCGCGTGATCACGCCTTCGGTCACTTCGACTCTGGTCGGGCGTCGAACGCCTCGTACGAGGACACACAATTCTTTGAGCTACAGACGTTCATGGGGATGGTCCACTGTGGAACTGCGCAGGGAGCGACTCGCTTCCAATATCGCCATGGCGAAGAGTACAGCCCCCATGGTGATACCCACCTCCGCGCCGTCAAGCAGTTCGATCCCGAAGAACTCGTGAACGGATTCAACGAGACAACGGATCGCTTGCTCTCCGTGATCGCCTCGGAAGCATCCTTTCGAAGGCCGGTCACCGCTGCAATCGATATCACGACTATTCCCTATTACGGAGAGGTCGAAGGAATGCCGATGGTCAGCGGGACCAAGGACAGAGACGGTCGAGCATTCAAATTCGCAACCCTCTCGATCATCGGGCAGAACATCCCGCTCGTTCTGGCGGTTGAGCCGGTCCGTGAGAGTTCCGAGTGGGATGAGAACCCGTCGAATCAGATCCATCGTACTGTGCGACGGCTCGTTCGACGAGCGAAAGAACAAGTTCCGATCGAGACGGTGCTGTGTGATCGAGAGTTTGACTCGATACAAGTGTTCCAGACACTCTCAAACCTCGATGTGAACTACCTCATTCCGAAGCGAGTCTCAAGCTCCGAACGGGATGTGCTCGAACAAATGGAGGGAGACGACCAAGAGGTGGCTGTTGAGTCGGCTTCTATCCATGTAGAATCTGGATCGCATCCAATGCGGCTCCTGTACGTGCCGTCGACGAGTGGGGAGGGAACGGCCGTCTTCGCGACGAATCTACGAGTCGGTCCTGAGGAAGCCGAGACATTCTGTCAGCGCTACAGCCGCCGGTGGCAGATCGAGAGTGAGTACAAATCGATCAAAGGTGATTTTCTCGCGAAGACCTCCTCGAAAGACTACCGCATTCGTTTGTTCTACTTCGTTTTCGCGGTCCTCTTGTACAATATCTGGCGGCTCACCGACTTCCTGCTGAAAGCGAGTGTGGGAGGTGAGATGGACTACGCACCTGTGATTACTGCGGGTGAGTGTGTTGAGCTCGTTGCCTCGTCGTTGATTCCACACGACTAACCGGCTGATCCCCCTGAGTCCGCCGTTTGGGAGTGACAACCCTAATCAGGAGCGGCAGAATCTACGCAATTTCGCACGTCCGCCCAGTAGATGCGATCGGTAAGGATCCAAATCAGGACTGGTCGGTGAGAAGAACCACGAAGTGATGTTAATTCGATCTGAAACTGGGCTATCCTCCGAAACTGTGAACTTCCAACGAGCTAAAAATAGTATAGCGGCATACAGTATATGGTGTGTCGGCTAGTCCTAAAACCGTGTGTATGAGCCTTTAAACCCCCGAATATGGACAACACAGACTTGAGCTCAAGTGCTTACGTTTACTCCAATAAACGTAAGCACTTTTTTCAATATGGCCGCCCTCCCCCAACGCGCACACCATGTCTCGGCCCAGAACCCCGGCTAAATTCCATCAAATCGCCCGAACACCTCTGTCGGGTCCAGTACCTTGGGACACCGCTCTTCCTGGAGTGACGTACTGATGCCATCCGAGCCAAAGACAGGCTCCGACGGCACTGAGACGGATGCCGTCGCAATCTCCTCGGTGGTCGAGGACTATCTGCTCGACAAGGGAAAAGGGCGGGACGGCGAGAGTGGGAACTATCGACGACACGCGGAGCGTGAGATCGACCGATTCCTCGAATTCCTCTCTGACCGACCTGGTTCTCCTGCGACCTTCGAAGCGCTGTCTGTCGCTGACCTTCGAGAGTACGCTCGATATCTCTCCCGCCAGGGCTGGGCTGAAGGCACTATCAAGAACTACTACGCGCACGTATCGGGCTTCCTCGGATGGGCATCTCGGGAAGGGCATCTCTCAGAGAACCCAGCCCAGCGCACTCGGGCCAAGGAACCGCTGCCAGAAGACACGGGACGAAAATCGGGCGAGCAACAGGCGTGGTCCCGTGAGCACCGGGAGCAGTTGCTTTCATATGTCGACGAGCAGGCCTACAACGCGATTGACGCTATCAGTGATGACCCGAAAGCCGCGATCAAAGACTGCCGAAACCGAGCATTGGTCAATTTGCTCTGCTTTTCCGGTGTTCGCGGTGCTGAGATTCTTGCTGACATCGACGATGACCGCCGTGGTCGAGATGGCCTACGATGGTCCGACCTTTCGCTTGGGGATAACAGTCTCCAGGTGCTCGCGAAGAAGCAGCGCTGGGATGACCGAGCACTGCCAGCACCCGCTGTACCGTCCCTGGAACGGTTGAAGCAGGTTCTGGACCCACCATCTGATGATTGGCCTGTCTTCCCTTCGCTCTCGTATTCAACGCTCGTTCAGGACTTCTCTAACAGTCTACTGGAGAGAGGGTACGATAACGAAGAAATAGAAAAAATACGCCTTGAAAAAGTCTCTGAAGGGGAACTCTCGATGATAGAACTCTGTGCTGAGTACGGGGTAGCACCCTCCGCGATGACGACGCATGGCGGTCGCGACGTCATGAAGCGTCTCACTGATCGGGCGGGAATTGAATTAGACGATGACACCCACGGATATCTCGCTCCTCATGGGGCTCGTCGAGCGGCTGGTGAAGTAATGGTCCGAAAATACGGACATGGTGAAGCTGCCCGACTGCTGGATAACTCTGAGCAGGTTGTTCGAGAGCACTACTCACATATCGAGGCCGGAGAGCTCGCTGATCTCGCTGCTGAAGCCTTCGACGAAGCCCCACAATCGGATAATCAAAATTCGACTGAGTAGATTCCGTCTTTTTGTGCCTCAATGGATTATACGGATAATCCGCAGCAATCGGGATTACTGATGTTAGCTGGATTAAACGGATTATCCAGGTAATCCAAATTATCCTCGACATATGGACTGACGGATTATCTTGATTATCTGGATTATATAGATTATCCGTATTTCACTCTGTTCCAGAGTCCCCTCACATACGTATTATCCGCATAATCCAGTATGGTCAAAGTTCCCTTAGAACGCTAAACACTCCGTAAATACTGTGTCTGACGTAATTTTATAAGATTGGCTGTCACAGAGAGATAATGTAGATAACACGGATGAGTCGGATAAGACGGATAATCCGGATAATACGACTAATACAAACAATCCATGACGTTTAGAGTTACAATATCAATGCAGAAGGGCGGCGTTGGAAAGTCGACGACCAGTATCAATACCGCAGGGGCGCTAAATGCCAGAGGCCACGATGTTCTCGTCGTCGACGCCGACCCACAAGGGGGTGCAACACTCAAAATGGGGCTTCGAGAGGAGTACCGGTCTGGTGAGTTTGCGTTGTTTGACGTTCTCAGCGATATGGGCGACCTCACGTATGATGATTTAGACCGGTTAATTATCGACTCTGCAGAGTTCGATATCGTCCCAAGCCACCTGAAGAACTTCAACCTCGAAAAATACCTGTACTCCGAAGCTGGCGGCCACGAATCTTTGCGAAAGGCCGTAGATAGGCTGGACACAGATTACGACTTCATCGTCATTGACAGTCCGCCAAATCTCGGCCCACTTTCTGACGGGGCACTAATAGCAGCTGAAAACGTCCTGTTCCCGAGTCATCCCAACACGATTGCGCGAGACAGTCTGGAGATACTGTTCGAGGAAATCGATACAATCGAGGCGAAATTCGACCAGTACAGTATCACGACGCTTGGAGCCGTACTCAATGAAGTTCCGTCTCAAGGTAATGTCGCTCGTGAGGTCGAGGAGTGGTTCTTCGAGACTTTCGGTGAAGACCATGTCTTCGATGTGCCCGAACGCGATGTCGTAGAACACGCGATAGAATATCGGACATCGATATTCGAGTACGACCCTGAAGATGCCGGATATCCATGGGATGACGGTCCCCAGCAGGATGTGATCGCAGCGTACGACCGTATCGCGGATCACCTGGAGCAATACCAATGAGCGACGATAACCCACTGATGGACCGGTTTGAGGAGCATAAACCTCAGAGCAGTGACGAGGATGAGGACTCCTCAACGGGCGACGAGACAGCGTCTTCGGATACTACGGATAACCTGGATAATATAGAAGCGGTACAAGCAGAGGAGACAGCCGAGACCTCGTCGAACAAAAGCGAACCGGACAGTGAGACCTCCGACGATTCTGACTCATCGGATACTGATACCAGACGGTCGAGACCACATACTGCGATTTACATTTCAGAGGATCTCGTGGAGAAAGTCGACGAGCGATACCGGAAGATCAATGGCCAGCTGATGATCGACGGCAAGGAAGAAATCGAGAAGCACAAACACTTCTTTGAAGGGTTGATCAAGGCGGGTCTTGACCACGACGATCTTGAGGAAATCGTATTAAATCAGCGAGACACATAGTCCTCATCTCACATTGGCTTGGCCCAATCCTGGGGCATCTGCGCTGATATCATGACAGATAGTGCTATATACCTTTAGAGTTCAAGTATTATTGCGACAAACCATACGCATCAAATCCGTCCTGCAGGAAATGAGCATATCATTTTCGAGCCTTTAGGAGGGTGCTTGAATGACGGCTACACCTTTGGAGTGGTGTTGAGCTGTCTATGTGGGCGGATTCAATGTGGTGTGGAGTCGCCTTCCGTACAGGTTTGGAGAGTCGCTATTCTAATAATGAGTTTTCAAAGGTGTGTATCTATAGATTTCAGGGTTTTAGCTGAACTGAACGGTGAACAGACCATTCGGGCTTAGAGATCTTCCCAATCAGGTACGTACTCTCGTTCTACCAGACAAGGCTCGTAGTTCTCATGGAGTATCTCTAGCTGTTCTCTGCAGGCTACTCTTGTTGGGATCTGTTTCGATTTGCATTTTGTAGAGACATCGTAGGTCTCTCTGAGTTTGTTTCTCTGGTCCTGAAGCAGTCTGAGAACACCCTGTCGCTCCCTATTCTTCTTCTCGTGGGAAATATAGTGGTCAACACTCTCCGCCTCGCTGAGCATGCGTAAAGCTGCCCCTATCACACGTAGTCTTTTAGCGACGAGAAGTTTCTCTGGAGGTAGCGTTTCCAGTATCGTCTGGTCAGGCATCAGTAATCAAAAGCTGCGTTCGGGTCCTCGTGAGTGTGTAGACCCAGACGTCTCCAGTTCTCCAGAAATGTACAAGCTTCGTCGACGATATCAGTGATAGCAGAATCGGTCGATCGCTCGGACGACGGTGCGTGCAGGCGGCTCGTTAATTCTAGCGCATCTTCAAGCCGGATCGACGGATGGTGATTATACAGAGAGTTGACTACCTCCCGTTCGAGAGCCGCTCGCTCAACATCAGGTCCGATATCTTCTCTGACGATAGCGCTAAGATGTTTCACACGGCGATTGTGCGCGATACTCTCCTCTGTGAGAGATGGTTTTCGAGAGTCGGCCTTTGACGCTAATATTGAATCCATCGGGATCAAACCCTCACCTCTCGTGGGGGAGACAAACTGGATAGAAATAGTGGCAGTCTGGCTCTGGTCGGCGCCGCTACCGCTCAATCAGCCCCTCGTGGTATTCGATATATTCCCGCTCGGTTTCTGTGCGATATGCCCGGATACTGCCATCGGTATACTGGTCGACGATTGCATGTTCGAGTGGGCTCGTCTCATTGTCATCGGGGTCATTTCGAGGCCGAGGAGGAAGACGACACTCCACGACACAATTCATGAGACAATATCCGACTGACCCCCATATACTTAAACACCATCGGACCGACATCTGAAATATGGAGGTCAGACGAACCGCGCCAGTCAAACTCGTTGTTCCCGTAGGGTATCACGACGACCTCCACGAAACCGCCAAACAATTTCTGTACTGTGCGAACGAGGCCAGTGACTACTGCTGGAACAACACCGACTACGAAGACTGTGTTACCTCGAACGTGATGGCTAGAGATGCGCTGTACGACCGTCTCCGCGAGGAAACTGACCTGACAGCGAATCTCGTCCAAGAAGCCATCCGGCGTGCCGTCCACGCCGTCGGTAGTGGTGTTGACCGCTGGATGAAAGGTAAACGGACGAACAAGCCAGAGTTTACCTCTTGGAGTATGGTGTATGACAAGCGTAGTGCCACCTTCTACCGCAACAGAATTTCGCTTTCAACAGTGAACGGGCGAATTGTGGTTGACTTTGAGTTGCCAGCAGACAGTCCAACACCATACGAGGAATATGTCCTCTCGGAAGACTACGAGTTTCGGACGAGTACGCTCCAGTACGACCAAGCCACCGACGAGTTCTTCTTCCACATCAAAACGCGAAAGGTAGACACAGACGGCAAAGCTGTTGAAATCGAAGTTTCAGACGATACCGAGCACCAAACAGTCCTCGGTATCGACCTCGGTGTGAACAGTCTTGCCGTCGCCAGCACGGGAACGTTCTGGAGAGGTGACAAGTACGACCATTGGATACAAGAGTTCGAGAAGCGCCGGACAGAGATGCAACAGCGCGGCACCCAAGCCGCGCACAACGCCCTACTTCGACTCGGGAAACGAGAACGAGCATGGCGGAAACAGTACATCCACATAGTCGCCAACGAGATCGTTGACGAAGCGGTTGCCCACGACTGTGACGTAATCGTGTTCGAGGACTTAACCGACATCCGAGAACGACTCCCACAAGCGGATTGGCACCATATTTGGGCATTCCGTCGTCTCCTCGAGTACGTCAAATACAAAACGCCAGAATCTGGTGTCGCGGTTGAACAGGTCGAGCCAAACCATACGAGCCAGCGGTGTTCGCACACCGACTGTGGCTTTACCCACGAAGATAACCGCGATGGCGAGCAGTTCCGGTGTCTGAAGTGTGGGTATGAAATCAACGCAGACTACAACGGCGCGAAAAACGTCGGGTTGCGGTATATGCGGAAACGACAGCACAGACTGCGTTCCTCGCCCACGTCGGGGAGCGCAGACGCACCAGTAGACGTGCGTATGAATGGTGGGATGTTGAACGGCGACGGCTATCGGCCAACCGCTGACAGTTGATCGCCGGGAGTCCACATCAAAGCCCCACCCTCAACGAGCGAACCGCGTATGCGGTGAGCGAAGTAGGGTGGGGTAGTTTACAGATGTGCATTCCGTTGGCGAATACCTCATCGTCTGGCACCTGGACAGCCTGACCTAAACGGTCAACCGGGGTCGTCCCCTCACGAGGCCAGACACCGCGTTCTTTCCAGAACAAGCGCATCTCACGAAGGCTCTTCTTCACCGTTTCCCTGATCGAGAGATGGTCGCTTCGTTGCCAGCCGGCTCGACTCCAAGACTCACCCACATAGGCTACTTTGTGAGCACCGTTCCAATCCAGGCCGACGATATCTGCCGGAGGATCGCCGAACAACGTTGGCGATGTCAACTGCTGAATCACCTCCCACTGTTTGGTGGGGCTTGCTCCTAGCAGGTGTACTCGCCGCCCACGCCAGTCCGAGTAGTCCGAGAAGTCTGAGGCCAGGATATCTGAGTATCCCATTGAGTAGCCTAATACAATCTCTGTGCCCGGTACATCGGCTGAACCAATGATATCGATTGCCTCGTGGCATTTTGGGACTATGATGAGCGTTGAGTCTGGGTACTCTGTTTTCAGCTTACGGGCCTCCTCGACGAAGATATGTGCTTCATCGGCTGAACGTGCGTCTCCGACGACACCAATTTCGGGCTCGATCTCCCGAAATCGCGACAGATATCTCTGCCGGTCTGGATTCTTGAAGTCATTATCCAACATCAGTATTGGGACGTCGACGTTACGTAGAGCATTTGTCTGCAGGCTACAGTCTTCACGAATCCCGGTCACGAAGCCTGCCTCATATGCGTCTGTCGCGAATGGGTGCCGAGACAGAAATGCAACATAGGTTGCTTGTCGGGCTCGTGCGACTTTCTCGGCGACATCGGTGTGGTCATTGAGTCCCTCAGAGCGTCTTTCCGGTTGACCAGTCGGCCCTGACGCGACATTCTTAGAATGAATGGAGTTTCCCATGACGAAGGTGTAACCGGGTATTTGACGGCGCATAGGCTCGTCGCTGACAAATTCAGCTGTCTCTCACGTTCCGAAGTTCTCCACATCGGGGTGCAGGACTCGCTCCGTTATGCTGAGATAGTCGAAATAGTGTACTCTGGTTACGCTATAATCCGCCAAAATCCAATTGCTACCGCTCTGCACCCGTCTCTAATGCCATCTGCAATTGGGTAATGGTGTTACGGACATCTTCTGTCCAAGGACCACCCTCGGGTGCACGTGATTCGAGATTCCCCAGCTCATCTCGGGCAATGCTCAGTGCGTCAGCAATAACCGTTCGAGCGACTGGCGCATGTGTCTCTGTATTATACACGCTCTCTTCGGTGTTCAGGAATCGCTTTTGCTTGTAAATGAGTCCCCCGTCTACCCAGTCGTTCCAGAGCTGTTCTAGGTTGACTGTCCCAGTTCCTCCTCCGGAATATTCCAACCGGACTGAGCCGCTCTTCTCATCCACCTCGGTAACTCCCAGCGTTTCCGTACCATCGGAGATATACACTGGCGAAGCCGGGGTGGCTTCGTCGAACGTCAATTCCGCAATCGCCTGTTCGTAATCCGGTTCACCACTCTCTGTCTTTGGGAAGGATTCACTCATTAGTATCTATTTCCTGCATCTATCTTAGTTAAGGCCGTTTCACACATCCTACGGCTTGATAGAAAGCTCTGAAAACCGTCTTTAACACTACTGGATCTATCACAGGTAGAAACTGGCCTTATTCTGCCCCGACTGCAGCGTCGTCAGTGGCACCGTTTGTCGGGACAAGATCTTCGTGGGCTCGAGCTTCCATGCACCTACAGCAGAATACCCCGTTGTCAGCGATGTCGTCACCCACAATATCCCCGTTTTTCCAAGTCTCTTCGGTGTATCCCCCGTTCTCCAGTTCGTACACTGCACCGAACTGAACCTGTTCGACAACCCACGAGAATTTACCCTCCAGACACTCCGGACAGACGAGCATCATCGTACCTCGATTAGAGAGACGTCTCCGATACGATATGCATCGACGAGACCGGCAGCATCCAGTACGGCCCGGGCTAGCGCGTTCCCTCTGGCGTAGGCAGCGCATTGGTTTGGCGCAACCACCGATAGAATCACCTCGATTGAGGCGAGGTCGAGTTCCCTAATCTGCAGTGCCATCGAGAACTCATCAGCTACCTCTCGGTCGGTATTTTCCAGAGTTATTTCGATTACGACATCGTAGACTTGCTGTTCCCGGCCAGGTTTCCTATCTGTACTTCTCGAAGCCATCACCTCGTCGGGTGAGACAAACCTGCAGGAGATACAAGCTATTCCTCATCGGCATTGAGTCTGGATTTCTGTCGAGGTTCAGTTTCGAACAGGCACCTGGCGTTGGCTTGGCCGCCACCCAACGTCCGCTGGTCAACCTCGGTGTTGACGAAGAGTGCATCTTGTCTCCCCTCCGTGCCGTTCCCTCCGTTGCTCGCTCGGATAGCAGACAATGGTCTGTCATCGACGAACTCTTGGCTCCCTCCACTGTCGATTCGTGGGGTTCTGGCCTGTGTGTCGATATCCAGCCCGTGGTCAGACAGTGTGGTTTCGAAGGGTGTGTCATCGATTTCGAGCAGTTCAGTCTCGTCGATACCGTCAGAGCTGACCGTATCTTCTACGAATACACTCTGATGGTGGACCGCGAACGATCGCTCTGTGCAGCTGCTTTTCTTAGGATTCTCTGTAGCCATGGTATCCTCGTCGGCGGAAAAGACTCCGTCAACGGCGTCACTGGATAGCCGTCACTGTCCCGCCAGTCCGCCCGCGGAAAATAAACCAGAGTAGTTCGCGGAGGGTCTAACCACCCACCGACTCAGCGGCTCTGTTGATATCCTTAGAAATTGACAGGGATGTCGTGCGAGATACAGAGAGTGAATTCAGCAGGACGGATTCTTTTGTTCCGACGCGAATTAGGAGAATATCCGCTGATTAGGCCTGTCAAGTTCACACCTGTCGGTCGCCTGTCTTGTCCATTGGCGCGTAAATAGGTTGCTCTCAGAGCTACCGGACATGATATCCACTACTACTCTTCAGAGCCAGTGATAAAATCGTGTAGCGCGTACACATTCACATGACCGTTATTACCGATATCGAGATCCCCGCCGATAAGTTCGCGCTCGGAAAACTCCTCGAACAGTATCCCGACATCGAAATCGAACTCGTCCGTGTCATTCCCATTCGAGACGGGATCATCCCCTTGTTCTGGGTTGATGGCGCAGACCCAGACGACATCGAAGCCACGATTCACGACGATCCGTTGGCTGAGGACATCGAACTGCTCACGGAGACCGACGGGCGGTATCTCTTCGAGATTCACTGGAGCACCGAGATCGACCATCTCATCCAGCCGATGATCGAGAGCCGAGCCGAAGTCCTGATCGCCGAAGGGAACTCTGATCGCTGGACCTTTCGTCTGCAGTTCGCAAACCGGTCGATGCTTGCTGACTTCCGCCAACGCTGTCAGGACAACAATATCCATTTCGAGCTGAAGGCACTGTACAATCCAACGATCCCTGGTGAGCAGCTCGAAGAAGGCGAACTCACCAGCGAACAGTATGACCTCCTAGCGACCGCCCACGAGAACGGGTATTGGCATATCCCACGCGACATCGATCTTGGGGAGCTAGCCGACCTCATTGGTATCAGCTCGAACGCAGCCTCACAACGAATGCGTCGTGGTCTCGACATCGTCGTTGGCCATTCGGTCGCAGGCAAAACGGACTGACACCGAGTCTCCTCATGACGGGGTTCCGAGAGCGAGTAACCCCAATCGATGGCCATGATCACCTCTGCCAGTGCCACGGTACATAAAGACCGGTTGTACTACAGGGACGGGCTTTCAGGCATAAAGCCCATTTGGAGACATGAGCAACCGAGAGGTAGGAGCACTCAGTTCTGGAGAAGCGTTTGACCTGTTGAGGAACCCCTACCGCCGACGGCTCGTGATGACGCTCCTTGATCACAATCCCGAAGACGAGGCGTCTATCCCCGGCGACCTGACCACAGATGACGAGGAGTTAGAGGAGATGCTCATTGCGATGGCTCACACCCATCTCCCAAAACTAGAGTCCCTCGACATCATCGAATGGAACCGCGAAAAGAACGTCGTCACACGAGGTCCTGCATTCGATGAATTGCGACCGCTCCTCGAATTGATCGACCGCCATCAGGACGAACTGCCCGACGGGTGGCTGTAAGGAAGACGGTCAATCTATGATCTGTACTGACCGCCCAATCTGATTGATTCTGTAACCACTCATGTGCGATATAAGCGCCCTGTATTCAGCACGGCCTGAAAAAGCTATCACCGGCTGAGGATTTCAACAGAGCCGACTCAGCCCCTGTCCCAACGCTTTCAGTATTCAGAACGCGTCGTCAGGAACACTCAACCGGTCAAGTGCCCAGTCTTCGATTTCAGGTCGTGTCATCGGGTGGGGTAGCTCGTGATGTCCCACTGGCCGTGCCAGAAACGCCCCATCATCGTCGTGTAGATCCTCTCGAAAATAACCGAGCCAATACCGCTCTAACCCTGTCACTCCTGGACCATCCATTATCGTTAGCATCCTGTAAGAATCAACTTCGACATCGGATTTAGCTGGAAAGTAGGGTGCTAAGCCCCCTTCCTCAAGGAGCGAACGAAGTGAGCGAGTAGGGAGGGGGTACAGCACCCGCACGAGTATCAGACACCCTAATCCATACCGTTAACACAGCTTGAATCGTACGTTTTGACACGTCGTATGGAGTACAGCCCACGCTTTCGCCTGTTGCCCACCGAAGAGCAACGCGAAACACTGGACTGGACACGAAACACCGTACGGCAAGTATACAACCACGGTCTCTACCGATTCAACCAACTCGACGAATCCAACGGAACCGTGAAACAACGAGTCACCCAAATTCGAGACGAGCTCCCCGAACTCAAACAAGACTGGACAGATTTGCAAGACGTGTACTCGAAAGTCTTGCAAACCCACATCGAGCGAATCGCTCGAAACATCTCAAATCTCGGGAAACTCAAAAAGAAAGGCTACAACGTTGGCTCGTTGAACTGGAAGAAACCGAGAGACTTCCGCAGTTTCACATACAACCAATCAGGCTTCAAACTCGACCACAAGAGTGGCCCGAACGGGCGTGGAGTGCTATATCTCTCGAAAATCGGCTGGGTGCCAATCCGCTTACACCGAGACATCCTCGAAGACGCAAAAATCTCGGAAGTCACGGTAAAGAAAGAACCCACCGGAGCGTGGTATGCTTCGTTCTGCATCGAAGTTGAAGAACCCGAGAAACCGCCAGTCAAATCACTGTCTGTCGATGATTGTGTAGGTATCGACCTTGGCGTGCTCAACTTCGTTCACGACTCAAACGGTATTGTCGTTGACCGGCTCGACCTGTCCGACGACCGAGAGCGACTCGAACGTGAGCAACGGGCGTTATCTCGCAAAGAATACGAGTCGAATAACTGGGGCAAGCAACGCCAACGAGTGGCGAAAGTCCACTCTCGGATGAGCGAGAAGAAGTGGGACTTCAAGAACAAAATCGCCCACTACTACACGGCTGAGAATTCAGCGGTGTTCCTCGAAGATTTGAAAATCAAAAGAATGCTTGAAAGTCCGCAGAACGCCCGAAAGAAGGCCGAATCTGGCTGGCGTGACCTCATCACTATTTTCAAGCACCACGGCAGAAAAAACGGGTGCTACGTGGTCACGGTCAAACCAGAGAACACTACCTTGGACTGTGCGTCGTGTGGGAAATCGGTATACAAGCCGTTATGGGTTCGAGAACACTCCTGCCCGACGTGTGGGTTCGAGCTCGATAGGGATTGGAACGCGGCCCTGAACGTCCTCAACAGAGGACTCTCGAAAATAGGAGTGGTTCACTCCGAAGAAACGCCTGTGGAGACTGCAACCGCTGTGTCCACCGACGGGGGCGAGTATTCGTCCATGGTCGTGGATGCAAGTCGCGTCACAGAAGCAGGAAGCACCGCCCTCAAGGAAGCAACGCGAAGCGTTGCTGAGTAGGGCGGGGTAGTTCACGACTGAGAGTGGGATATCGTTGGGCGACATTCACGGGTTACAATACGTCGATATTTCGCATAAAATAGCGGAGTTTACAACCGTTACAACCCGATCTATCGGCGGTTTCAGTCTCTCCACATCGGCTAGCCGAGTTCAAAGTCGACAAGAGATCCCTGTGAGGTTTCTTCAGCAGCGATTCTGTCTTCCTCTCCGAAGAATCGTGACACAACCCAATCCGTCTCTTCAACAGTCAATACGGATACTGGTCGTTCCCCCTTGAGCATCCGTCCTGTTCCAGCTGACCACACTTTCTGAGGCTTGAGTTTCAGAGCGTCACCGAGGAGAACATACCCAATGACATCGTTGAGTACGAAATTGATTACTGCCATCTTTGCACACAGCGAATCCTTTTCGTATCCAAGGAAGACAGCCGGAACCTCGGGGGCAACTACCCGTAACTGCCGAGCAGTGTCTACAATGAGTCGTCCACTCCCACACCCGGATATGTCACCGATGACTAGAGGATCATCAAGTGTTCCCTCTCGTAGCTCCGCGTCGTCTGGAATAGTCATCGCTGCCATCGCTCGGCTTACCGGTCCTGGTGTGAAGTACTGACCAAAGCGGTCGCTAGTAAGGCCGTAGTGTTCGTACACCCCTCCCAGAATATCCTCCTTTGACTCTTCCAACCCGAGGACTAACCCCCCGAGAGCCTCAGCATGAAGATTGACTAGTCGGTCTACAGCATCCTCGTCGAACCCGTTGCTCCTGTATCGGCTGAGTGTCTTCTGATAGCTTTCTTCATCACCGGTGAAGCTAGCGAGCGTTAGGTTGACCCAGTCGGAAAACACTCGAAACGGGGTGTCTCCGGTTTCTTGATGAATCGAATCGAGAGGGTCAGTGACCCTCTTTCGGATATCGTTTTTCAGTAGCGTAGTCATGTGAGTACAAGCAAAAGTCGGCTCAGTTGGTCGTCGGTCGGTGCGTCGCAGCTATTTCGGGACTGACGAAGCGCCGTGCCCTATGTGGAATATCGATACCTCTGGTCTTCGGGATGAAGATCGATGAGGATTCGAACCCACAGATATTGCTCGCAAGCAATTCGTGTTTGCACATGACCCGCCACGGCTGGTCATGCTTATACGGGCACGAGCAGGTCAATCCATCTCCCCAAGGAATGAAGGGGTACCGACTGCCGTTAACGAAGCAACCAATCAAGAGGGGTGCAGGCAATTCGATTCCAAAGTCCGCGATAGAGGGAGCGGGATCCGAATCCGTATGGCTGAATTCTGACTCACGATAGACGAACTCTTCCGGGAGGTTCTGCTGTCTGGCGTATTTTTTCGGGTCCGTGTCCTCACTGACAACGACTATTCCCTCAAACACATTATCCTCGGTCAATGCAGCAGTGGCCATTGATGGCCCCTTCCCACCACTGATGAGCGTTCCATATGAGGACTTCTTGAGTATCTGGTACAGGTTCTTACCGGGAATCGATTCTCGGTACCAGTTTACGCGTCGTTCTCTCGCTTTTTCGAGTGCGCTTTCGGTGTCGTCGTGCTCTCTGACCTCCTCTAATTGTGCTTCAAGGTAGACTGGTGCACCCGCTATCACAGCGCTGTCCTCTGGGTATTCAAAGAAGCGTTCTTCTTCTCTCACCCGGTTATGACAGGATTGCTCAGCGAATTGTAGCCCATTCGGTTTCGCCGGCCCTCGGAGCCAAGGGTCGGTAGACGGATCATCAGCATCGTAGGTCCAATGGTTGTAATCGCTCAGTAGGTGGTCGGCCCGAACCCGCTCGCCGCTAATGAAATCGAGACGGATTTGATGCTCTATGGGTTCGATATCTGGCGGATCAACGCCTACCTCGTACTCATACCGCCCGTCGCTACGGGATAGAGCTCCAGCTGGTAACGAGAGCGGTGGCACACGGTCGTCTGCAGATTCGATAGTCGGATTGCTCATGGAGTTCGGACGAAGCACCCTCACCCTAGTGGGGGCCACAAACTAGCGATGAATTCAGACGTCCAACGGAGGCTAAAAGCCCGCTAGCAGACTCGCAAACTGTTCTAGCCGATCATCAAGCCGTTCGGCCGAGTAGATTACTGACTCCCGCTCGAAATACGGGGCTAGTTCTTCAGCTCTAGCTGGAGGAGACCCAGGGGTACAGTCTGTTGCGAGCGTCAGCGAACAGACCGGGGCGATTGAGTCCCGAATCTGAACTTTGACATCGTCGCTGTCACTGGGGAGTCCATCCGTCATTGTGATGATAAGCGGCTCGTCACGCTGTGTTTCCACTAGTTGGTTCCCAAGTGAGATAGCGTCTGCCAGAGGCGTCCCACCGCCACAGGAGGTATCGAGCAACGTTGCCTGGACGTGCCTGCTGTCGACACTGAACGGCTTGGCAAGACGGGCTTCGTTGTCTATGAAGTCTACGATTGCAACGTTGATTCCCAGCCCTTCGGCTGCGACAGCGAATCGTGCGACGGCTTTCGTGGCGACATCAATTTTTGCGGGTGTCCCTCTCCGCATCGACCCCGACCGATCGAGAATAAGGACCAAGGAGTACTGCTTCTCGTTTCCGAGGGTCCGACTTTTACACACACGAGGGTCTCCGATTGCCAACCGATGTCCTGCCCTGGTGTCGTACGCGCCGGCTGTGAGTCCTCGACGAACACTCTTTCGCCGATCTAACCTGAGATACATATCGAGCGTGTCTCCGACCCGCTCAGCACTTTTCTCTACGTCAGCCCACTCGTTTCTCGGAACGGGAGTTCCACCCACTGGCAAGACATTCAATTCCTCAAGGCTGCCGGGGCCGCCTGCCGAGCCTTCATCTTGTTCTAAGGGAGCGGACGATTTCTCCTGCTCTTCTCCTGTCTCACGTGCGAATTGGTCCGCTAGCGCCTCGAATTCAATTTCGAGGGCCTCTTCATCGATACCATTTCTTGTGGCTTCACCGTGGGCTGCTCGCTTGTCTTGAGAGAGCGCCGTCTCGAAGGTCTCGGTATCTCCTCTCGAGGAGCTATCTTCTTGCTGGCCGTGAGCCGGTCCTGATGGGATTTCAGCGACGCTTGGCAGTTCGGGGGCCATACTATCGACTCCGCCACTCTGCCCCATCTCCGCGCCATCACGGTTGCTCTCAGCGTCAGGTGATGATATCGACCCTTGTAAATCGGGACTGGGAAGATTCGTCGAACCTCCTTCGGCGTCGCCGGCGCTCTCCTCAACCTCCGAATTTGGATTATTTCCAGGGGTTTGTTGGCGGTCTCGCTCGAAAGTATCGAGTGTGAGTTGACTGGCTGTTGACTCCAGCTTGTCGTCACCATCGTCTACCGCATCCTGCCCATGATGACCATCATCGGCCTGCTGTGTCTCCCTTGCACGTTCCGTCGCCTGTGCGATTGCCTGCGCCTTCGTTTGTGGTTCAACAGTTTCGTCCTCAGTCCGGTCACCTGCAGTATCTTGATAACTCGGATCATCCATATTATCCAAATTATCCGAGGGTCGTTCTGGACTTCTTTGGGAGGGGGAACTATTCGATGCCGAAGCAGTTTCTGGCTCAATTCCGCCGCCTCCACCAGACGGATCTAACCTCCCCGGTGTAGTCGAATCAGGCTCAGGTGTAATCAGCGGCTGCTCAAAGATATCCTGTCCAGACGTCTCCGTGGTTTGACGGTCGAGTGTAACGTCGGTGTCGAAATTCTCGTCCTGGTCACCAGCGGGTTCTGTCGTCAGTGAATCTGACAACCCCCCTTCGTTTCGGCTCGAATCTGCATCTCGATCACCATTTTGTGATTCGTGGGTTGCTTCAGCCCCCCTCGCAGCACTGTTGTCTACTTCCGGAGCAGTAGCACCATCTTCGGTGGAAGTTTGTTTGGGTTCGTCGTCGACTTCGAGCAACGGCTCGATGGCATTGTTCCAGGTGTCGATTACGACCCGTGCTCTGCGGAGTGAAGCGGTCTTATCATGTCCGTGGTCGGTATCCTCTCGACTTGCGCTCCGTATTTTGAGGGCGCTGTCGACCATCTCATCCAGCTGTTTCCGGACGTTAAGAAACGCATCTCTATCGACCTCGGTCAAGAACTCGAGTCGTGTATCCTTCGGGTTGAGCAAGCAGTCGATTGTGCCAGTCTCGAAAATAGCTCTGTCGTAGAGATATCCAGTCACTGCGTCCCAGAAAGAATATTTGAGGCACTTGTCCGCAGGTAACTCCTCTGGCGTCTGTGAGTGGAGACGCCGAGTCAATTCCAGACGGATGCCAGCGTTGTCACTGAAATTGTCGCCGTGAATCGCTTCTGACTCGATTGCCCCATCCTCGATGAGATTGATGAGGTCGTGAACCTGCTCGTGGAACTGGGATTCGACGTTAGCTTCGATGAGGTCACCGATGCCACTAATAGCGGTTTTGAGGATGTGCAGCAGTTCGTGAAATGCAAGTCCGAACTGGTGTGCATGATCGGCAGTGAGCTGGTCGTTGAGTGGGATTCGGTCTAAGTCGGCCTCATTCCCCGTTATCAGCACCAGGTAGTCTGCATCGATATCGGCTAAGAGGGCCTCCGCTTGATCGCGTTCGATTTCAGTCGCATCTGATGAAACAACTGCGTCGACGTCGGCAGGGAGCACTGCTGCGGTCTGCACACCCAGTGAGACTCGGACAGCGACCGATATGTCGGGTGGTAGATGGCCGCAGATAAACTCTCGCAGTCGGTCAGCCCGCTGGGACGACAGGCGAGTAACTTCAGTCACCTGGGGATTGAGTTCGTCGACGATACTTCTGGCGGTGAGCTTAGTGGCGGATAGTGGCACGATTGAAAACTCCTGAATGGAACGCCCTCTGTGAGTTGGGGAACACAAATCAGGCGGTGGTGAAAGATATTATTTTGCGCTAAATTTGCTTCGGTGCTGAATATAGACCTTGAAGTCGGCACGATGCCTCAGTTTGTTGCGCTCAAAGAATTCTGAACTATCTGCTCAGTAGGTTTGCGTATGCAACAGAAAGTATTCATGCTGATTACTATATGCTCAAGTCATGCGTGACCGCTGGCTGAAGGCGTTCTGTGCTTTCACAGCGATATTATTCGTAACTGGATGTATGGGGACTCCCGCTTCGGAACAACCGGCCTCAGATCATCCAGTGTATCTCGAAAACTATGGCAATGAGAGCGCATCGTTCGACATTACTGTTGTACGAAATGCGACGGGGGAGACCGTTCACAATCAGAGTTATGTACTTGACCCCGACGAAGACCGAGAGGTCTACAACACCGATAGAGCGTCTCCTGAAGGTATCGAGACGTTTCAGATCTATTGGACTGCGCGTAATGAAACCGGGCAGGTAACTATCAAGACGAATCAGTGTTATGGAGGCGCATATGTGATGATTCAGGAAGACGGTACTCCCTCATCGACGTACACGATTTGCTGAGCAATCTCCCTATCTTAACCGATACGTGCGCCCCCTAAGTCTTGCATGGCTTTTCTAATAGACTTCTGAGAAGTAGCCGTTGGGCGCGGTAAGTGTGTGACCTGTTTCTGGTTCGACGTGGCTGAAACAGTTCGAAAAAGAGGAGGTTCGTCATCCGCCTCACTTTTGACGCTTAACTAAACACCGCCCTCCAGAGGGCAGAAAGCACTTTACAGTGGTGTGACGAGTGCGGACAATGGACTCAAGGTCCCTGATCCTCCTCGCTTTCGGCGTGCTGGCCCTCGTCGGCGGCCTGTGGCTGTACACGGCAGTGCCGGGCGAGGCCTACCGACTGCACGTCATGGCGAGCGATGCCGACACCGCCGCGAACGCGAGTGAGCGCGATACGGCGGTGTACGCGTACGACGAACTCGACCCGGAGGCACAGAGCGTGTTCCGGAAAGGGCGAGCGGCGGCCGGCGAGGACATAACGATCCGCACGAACCGATGGCCCGAGGAGTTCGAGTACGGCACCGATACAGCCGGTGTCACGGTCGTCAGCGACGGCGACACCCACTACCTCGTCCGCGCCTCACAGAGACGGTGTCTGGCGGGGCTCTGTGCTGTCCTGCGGATCTTCCTCCTAGGTGTCGCCGGTGTCGGGGTAGTTGCGCTCGGTATCGGGGCGAAGCGGGCCACTGCGCGATCGTAATTGCGGGAAGCAGGGGCACGAAGGCAACGCCCACGCGGCCGACTACCCCCACAGGAGAACTCAGTCGATTGGCTGCTTGCTGAATATATGCTCTGGGCGTTGTTTAGACGCCAGCGTTCAGCGGTCAGCCACCTCGATTGCGCGTTCGATGTTTCGCACCGCTGATTTCATGACAAGTTCGCGGAATTGACCGAACCACGTTCTCGCCCACAGTGTCTCACCATATCGTTGCCGCAATCCGAAAAACACGGACTCAGCATTCGAACGCTGGTTATACGCCCGATCATGGATGAGTAAGTTTCTCGCCCATCCTCGGAAACCTGGGCCGCGTTGCGGAATCAGCGGTGTGATACTTTCAGCACGCAACCTCGTGCGAAGTGCTTCCCAGTCGTATCCTTTATCCGCCGCCACAGCCGTCAAATCGTCAAGATTCCGCACCAGAACCTGCAAACCAACCTGTGTATCGTGCGGTTGTTTCATCGAACAGTGTATATCTAGAATCGTACTTGTTTCACAATCAATGAGCAGCGTCGTCTTCACCGCCTCAAACGTATAGTCTGTCCGTTTCGCGTAGTGCTGGCTCGCTTGGACACGATCTACGCCGGTTGCGTCGATTGCTTGTACATCTCCGAGTTCGTACAGCTCGACCGACGCGTCAAGCATCGCTCGCCACCGCTTCATCGGAATCGCTTGCTTGCGCGCACAGATTGTGGAGAAGTGAGGAAGCGTCTCAACCGTTAAATCGAGCGATTCTGCAACTCTCGGCATTTCTCGCAAAACATCCATCAGCTTCCTGTAATCGTGGTTGAGATACTCTTTGAACCCCTGAACGGCGAGAATTACCCAGTCGGCATACCCGTCTTTTCCGGGTTGGTATGCCGGAGCTGGCTCGCCAGCGACGGCTTTTTTGGCGAGCGATACAATTGTTTCTGCGAAGCGGGAGGTCTTGGTTTGCACACCCAACCCGTCCCGCTTCAGTTCCTAGTAAATTTGGTACTTCGTTAGAGATGCTAGTTTGGCGACACTAGTGGAACAACCTCCAGACTGATCGAGTCTTACCGTCTAAACAAGGCCTATGCTCTGTATCTCGTACGGTGTTCCTGACAGGTCCCGGGTAAGTCACCAGGTTGACGGATATTTGAGTTCACTGTACTGACCGGACTCGCGCTCTCTAAATCAGTACTAGTGGGAACACCTGCTGTCAGTTCGGCGATAGCAACAAACCCTCTTGAGAAACAACGGTTGGGTGTCGCAAAATACCGAAGTGATCTATATGTCGGTTCGCTAGTATGCAACAGTATGCTCACAGAAGGCGAGATTCGCGCCCTCACTGCCCTCCACGGTGAGCAGACACTCTCTGAGCTCGCGGCGAATCTCGATCGAAGTCTCAGCTATACCTCAGAACTCGTCGAACAGCTCGAAACGTCTGGACTCGTCGAGACACGTCGACAAGGAAAAACAAAGCAGATTCGACTATCGGACGCAAAAGCACTCGAATTACTCGCCGCTCTCACGCAGCAGTATTCACACATCGACTGGCCGGAGCTGTTGTCAGGGGCTGCCCTCCGTGTTTGCTACTTTCTCGATAGCCCACGGACTGTTACCGAAGTCGCACGCTACGCCGATGTCCACAGGAGTACCGTCCACCGTGCGCTTTCCCCGCTTCAGCATCGCGGAATCGTCTACCAAACCGACAATGGGACGTACGCACTGAATGACGGCTTCGAACAGTTGAATGCATTCGCTCGTGAGCTTGCCCATCACGGTCACCGCCAGACTGTCGAACAACAGGCCAACACGTACACCATTCTGTGGGAAGCCCTCGACGAGTTCCTTGTCCAGACGACGACTGAGATTACCGAAGAACACTTCATTCCGACAGGGCCGGACCAATTCCAGCGATATGACCTGCCGCTGTTGGCCCGTGACCGCCGATACTACCTCTATTCGAAGACGATGAGTGAACTCTCACCGGAGATATTGTGCTGCCATATGCTCGTGATTGATTCGGGTGCACGGGCTCAGTCATATTGCCTACTCTTGCTCAGTCACGCCAGTATCGACAGGGACGAACTCCGAGCTCAGGCCACCAAGTACGGCGTCGACGACGTCGTCGACGATCTTTGCACATACCTCGACACCAGCGGAGACCAGCGGACGTCTCGACTTCCCGAGTGGGAGGACTTCCAGGAACTAGCTGAAAAGTACGAGGTGACGCCATGAGTGCGCGATTTGATAGCAGTACGTAACACAGACAGAAGATGGGCAAGTAAGTATGACGACGGATAGTGGCTACCTCCCTTCCCGCCGTAGGCAGATTCACAAAATATCGTTCAGCGTCTCGTGAGCATCTTCTGGATACTGATTGGGTTCTGCCACAGCCCAGAGTTCGTTTTTTGTAGCGGCTTTCGGTGACGCGCCGTCTTCGATGTGTTCACAGAGGATTGTGAGATTCCGTGTGCTGAGAGTCGGCCAGTTCTCGTTTTCGCGAGTCTTGTGAGCAAATCGGACGATCCGTTTCAGCGTCGTACGGTCAACAACTTCGGTCTCACCGTTGACCTGCGGATACAATGTCTCGACTTCCTCGTCGATATCTTGGATGTACGGCTGCTCGAACGACCGAAAGCGCCCTCTGGTCGCCGAGTTCATCGGTTCCGAGTCTCTGTATTCTCTGGTTGGCGGATTCATCGTAATGATGAGTCGCGCCGAGGGGTGTGGTTCGACGAGTTCGCCGTGGCTCTTGACCAGGAGTGTCCCCTCGTTCAGAAGTCGGTGCAGCGCAATCGCTGCTCCGGCTTGCATGACAGGGAATTCGTTGATGACGATTGTATCGCCGTTGATCAGCCCCTGTTTCACGGCGCCGTTGCGTGGGACGATCACGTCGCCGTCGGGAACAAGTGGCCCAAAGAGGTCCTCGGGCTCCGTCGCCCGGTCGACGTCGATGGACTGATAGCCACGATTTGTCTTGTGGCAGAGGTACTTGATGAGATAGTTCTTGCCCGACCCTCGCGGTCCTACCACTCGGATAGGAACGAGTCCTCGTGAGAGTTTCTTCGCAATGAGTTCGTCGAGTGGGAGCTGAAGACGCGGATCGAGGGGGACAGCGGGAGGGATAACCTCCCCATCTTCGTCAACAGGCAGGGCATCGTAGCTGGCATTGGGGTGAGTCTCTGCTTTGGGAACACCTGGGTAGTCCGGATTATCGAGGATATGCAATCCAGTCAGAACTGGATCAGTCTTGTTGCGACCGACATCAGAGACGTACATCCCGCGTTCATCCCCAGCATCCCATCCTTTAGAGAGGTAGCGCGGCTCACCGACTGTCTCTGTAATGTTGGTTAGATCAGTAACGCGGGCCTCACCCACGCCACTTGCTGGATTGCTTCGCTGAGCATAGTACGACGCCGCTCGCTCGGCCAGCGCATGACCAACAGGAACGTGTTGCTTAGCTTCCGCAACGATAGCCTCAGCTCGGCTCTCAGTGAGGGTACTAGTCAAGTGTTCGAGGTGGTCGATGTCAGCCTCCGAGAGCGCCCGAAAGCCAGTGTAGCCGGCATCCTGAAGTGCATCGTTGATTGAATCGGTTACAACACCGAGGATACGGAAGTCTGTATTGCCGTCTGTTTGACGCTGACCAAATGCGGCAGTAATCACTTCGGGTTCCTCTCCCTGCGGAACGACGTTGTCGATAGTTGCGCTACCGCTACTTGAGCGTGTGAGTGTGTAGATTCCGCTCGTCTCTCCTTCGTCAATGAAATCGGCTGCTTGCTGATCGCTCAAATCGGTGAAGTCCGAGACGCGGAGTGTGACCCTTTCTACAGGTACGCTTCCTCCCTCGACTTGCAGGAGTCGATGTACTAGATGGGAGAGAATCCGCTGTCCCCCCGGAGACCCATCGCTACTCGTCTGTGTTGTGGATGAATTGGCAGACATGCTTCTATGTGTGGAGGCGTGTTCTGGACTCCTCATCCAGTAGGGAGGCATAAATTCAGCTCTAAACCAGTCGTCCGCTGCGCTATTTCTGTCGAAATCCTATTAGTTCGGTAGCAAATGGGACGAAGCGACCGCTTGGTAAGAACGCGTATTTACCCACAGTCCGGTCCCGAAATTCGGCTATTCCCGGGCTCTCGAATTGTGATAATCAACGCCGTGGTACAGACAACAGTGATCGTTTTTGAAAGTTCCTGTTCTCCATCAATCACTGCTTGAACGTCGTATTCACCTTCGCCGACGACATCGGAGATAGCTAAATCCTCGTCGCCTGCCACATCAAATGTGTCCTCGTACACGGCTGATGCTGTTTCAGTATCAGTAATTTCAACGGACACGCGGTGTTGGCTTGCCTGATGATTGTAAATGTGTAGTCCCGCTTGGTCACTTTCCAGTACCGAGCACCCCGCAATGGCTGTCACCGCTCCGATTCCAGCAATGCGGCTTAGAAATTCTCGACGTGACCGAGACTCCGGCATTGATCGAGTATTTCGCTCCTTTTGACAAGTGCTTTGTCTGTATCGAACGATTCGTTGTACCGTGTTGATCACGAAGCATCTCGACAGAGCCGCTGAATTGCAAGTCCCAACTACTGTGTCTATTGGTCAAACGGATTGTCCGGCGTGGTTAGACGAGTGATCTCAGGAACACCGTCGAATCCGTCATCGAAGCTGTAGAGATACTCAATGTTCTCACGCTGCATCGCTGCCACGATAACAGCGTCAGTTAACGAGAGCGATTCGTACTGACGGAACACCGAACGGCCGGCGTCAAAGTCAGATTTTGGTGTCTGTTTGAGTGAGAATCCGCTACTTTCGATGAGTGCATCCAGCGTCTCAGTAGCGACGTCATGCCCACCCCGGGCTTGCAGATAATTGATGACCTCTTCAAGGACATCACTAAGGACATATGCTGTGGGGAGTTGGCCCTGATCGATAGCTTCGGAGATAGCGGCACCTCGCTCGTGGTTCTGGTCGCGAGACAGTCGGGCGGCAATGAGAACATTCGCGTCAACCACGACTGCGGCCATCAATAGTCTCCGGCGATGAGATCGTGGTCCTCAGCGGCGTCAGTTGCTTCACCGACATCAACTGGCTCTAGCTCTGAAAATGCGCCATACTGTTGCTTCACGAGTTTAACAGAGAGTGCCCCATCCTCGTCGACGTGCCAACGGAGTTTATCGCCTGCCTCAACACCTGCTTCTCGGCGTACTGCTGCTGGAACCGTGACCGAGTAGCTCTCGTTCACCGTAGTTTCGTCTTCGACTTCCTGAGACATGGTGAGAGATTACAGTTGCTCGCAAAAATAATTTGCCTCCAAATTTGAATGGCCTCCCAGGGTATGTCGTAATTTGACGCCGTTCACGTCTGCTATCTTTCGTCAACCTCAGCTTCCACCTCTTCGAGATCAAGACTCTGTTCTGGATCCGGTTCGACATCAAGAAGCACGTCACGCAGTTCCTGTAGAACGGTCTCCGCTTCGAGGACAGGTATTTCCTGCTCGCGTGCCATAAGTCGGGCGTTCATCTGACCCTGAACGTAGTTACGAGCGTACTCAAGTGCGCCTGCAAGCCCGCCTGTGCCGTGACGGTCTATAAACAGTCGAAGATTCTCATTCGTTTCACTGCGAGCTAGAGCAACGAACAGCGCCGGCGTAATCTCGTAGGTTTCATCTCCGGCTTGGACGTTGAGATCGATCTCTCGGGCCTGATATCGGTGTGGTTGCGTTTCAGTAACGCGCTCAAGGATGTCACTCTCGACTAGGTGCTTCACGTCTTCATAGACAGTGGTGGTCGAACTATCAAGATCTTCAGAGATTTCCTCCACAGTCGGAGTATCTAGTGTAAGCACCTGAGCGTAGATTTGGGCATACCGCTTATTCGCCACGACATCAGATACTGCGAGCATCGAATCGAGGGGATGGGAGTGTCGAGCAGGGGCCTCGGACATATATTATATTTTCCGCGGAATCTATAATATAGTGTCGCCGTGCTGCTGCAGATCAGTCATCCCAAGTGGTCCAATTGCCGCTGAACACCGTGTTGGACACGCTGCGCCTGCTTGTTCGAGAGGTCCACTTCCGAGTCAACGGAGATTCCAGGAACGTCAGCGAGATCTTCTAACGAGTCAGAGAGTGTCTGCTGGTCCTCAGGTAGCACTCGGTCAGTTGAATCGGTAGTTTGCTTGTCGTGCTCCTGCATGGCCAGTTGAATCATCATCGACGGCGTCCGGTAGAGCTCGCCCGCAACTTCGATGTACTCTTGATAGGAATTCGAAGCCATCGACCCATTGTACTCTTCAAGAAGCGCAATAAGCAACGACAACTGGATATTGAACACGGTTGGGCGAGTTGTCGGACGGGCAATTGTCTGTGCTCGATTCGCCGCCCGTTCGGCGTACTTCTTCGCGATCCCCCAGTACGTGTAACACTCCTGCAGACTGAACGGGAGTTCTTCGAAGTCATACGCGATTGCCCGCGACCGCTGAATTGCCGTTTCGACTGTGACCATCCGGGTATCGATGTCGTCGTAGATCGACCGCCACCACTCGTTGATAGGAGTCCGATTGTTTGCCCGTTCGTGATCCGCATCAGTCGCCTTTCCGTAGTGACGGCGGGTGTATCGCTTTCCCGTGTCGGGAAGGACAGTTCCAGAAGCAGGGAAGAATAGAACAGGCCGTGCCCAGAGTGTCTGTGTTCCCCGGAAATCGTAGCCAGTTTGAAAGCCCCCATACACCACTGTTTCCGGAGCTTCGTTTTCGAGTGTGGCAGCTGTGAGACCATCGTCATCCAGCTCTTCCAGATCTTCCTCACCGGCAGAGACGACACGGCGAAGACTCGGACAGACGACGACCATCTTCAATAGTCCACCCCAATCCCGGTAGGAAGCCCATCCGAATACGTCATCTTCTCCCCGTTGCTGGAGGGCACTGATAATTGGGAGATACGCCTCTTGCGGATTGATGATGGTGTATGAGTCGCTGGCGATTTGCCACCGGAATTTGACATCGTAGCCAAGAGCGTGCAACGCTTTTCGTCGCTCGTCGACGATGTCCTGGTGGTCCTGTACTCCCACCACAGGTTCAGCAGCCGACCGTTGTGCTATCGTCTCCAGAGCTGAGCCAGTGCCTCGTTCCAGACCCTCGATATCCAGCCCCTCGACGGAGCGTATAGTGTCGATATCAATGTCTCCGGAAGTCCCGATAAACTCATTTGTCGCCCATAGTTCACCAGAAGACGCTGCTGGGAGTGCCTTTACGACATCCTTGAACGTCCGTGGAGTACTCGACCGACACCACATGTTACTCTCGAGTTCGTTTGGATAGTCCTGAGAATCGTGTTCAGTGAGACCAGCGAATCGAAGGACAGATTCCTGTTTCAGAAGGTCGGCTATCGGTACAGTTGGCGGGTCGTTCTTCTGTGAAGTTGGTTCAGCCGATCCATCGGCGCTCTGTTCACTGGATGTCACTGCGCTCTGCTGGTCAGAACGTGTGGGTGAGTTTGCTGACATTGTACTGTGGTATTGTATAAAAGAGAAAGGGAGAGCCGCAAATGGAGCAGACAGCGGAGTGGGAGTGTGATAAGCCTGACCGAGACTTCTCGGGTGTTGATTTAGAGAGAGCGCCACTGGACTCAGGAGTGTTTCCAGTCAGGCATCAACCCCACACCGCCTCGGGGGAAACAAATCTGCAGGTAATGGAAGCGGCTATTGTGCCAATTGAAATATCAGTATCTGGAAGGTCAGCAGACGACACACACACCTGATTTTGAGTAAGGAATGTAGAGCCAGTGGGTTAGGGGGTCGGATACTGATGTCTAGGGCGGTTATCTTACTCCAAACTAGGTGTGTCTCTCTAGTCTAGCTATTCTAGTAAGTAGTAATGTAGTAGTTGTAGAAGTTATGAACCAACAAGCACAGCTCTAACTGCGGTTCTTTCCGACCTCACCCCTCTTCTATTTCTTACTCCAAATTTGGTGTGTGTCTCTGTAGTCCCTTACTCAAAATCTGGTGTGTCTCGACTGAGTTTTGCATAAGACGGAAATCTATATATCAAGATTCTCAGGGCCTATATTCACACTATTACTCCTAACTCGGTCCCAATCTTTATTGCGGTTACAGCTGTTTGACTCCGACAATGGATAGCGAAGACGGGTCAGACACCATCCACAGTGTCTTTGAGAATGTCGACGAAGGTGGTGGGGGAATCTTCGAACAACGGGAGATACTCCAAATCGACTATGTCCCCAGTGAGAAGCGCATCGTCGGTCGCGATGAGCAAATTGAGAAGGTGGCAGAAGAGATCGGGCCAATAGTCGTTGGTCAGCCACCGAATTCGATCATCATCTACGGGAAAACGGGTTGTGGAAAGTCCCTCGTCGCAAAGCACGTCTCAAAAATCGCTAAAGAAGAAGCTGAGAATCGCGGTGTGAGGCTTGCAACGGGATACGTCAATTGCCAGCAGGCAAAGGGTAACTCCGACGCCCTGAGCAAGTACGGTCGGGCAATCAACCCACCAGAGAGCAGTATGACGTTCCCGGCCCGGGGAATTTCCGAGAATGAGTATTTCGAGCGAGTCTGGTCGGTGCTGAACGAGTTCTACGATGCTGCGATCATCATCCTCGATGAAGTTGACAAACTCAATAACGACGACCTGTTGATGGCGCTTTCTCGGGCAGGAGAAGACGGGAGTGTGGATGTTCCGATTGGCGTGATTGCAGTGTCGAACAAAATTAACTACCGGGAGAAAATGAGCGAGCGGACAAAGAGCTCTTTCGGGCACAACGAATTCATCTTTGAGCCCTACGACGCCAGTCAAATCCGGGAAATTCTCCAGAATCGGACTGATGCCTTTGCCGATGGAGTTCTCGACGACGGGGTGATTCCTCGTGCGGCCGCTCTGAGCGCGAAAGAACACGGAGATGCTCGAAAGGCTATGCGACTCCTTCGGTATGCCGGTGACCAGGCAAATAAGGAAAACGCCGACCGGGTGAAGGAATCTCACCTCTCCGATGCACGGGCTTCGGCGGAAGTTGATCGTCTACTCGAACTCATATCGGGATTGCCTCCTCACAGCAAGCATGTCTTGATTGCGCTGGCGAATCTCACGAAAAACCAGCCTGAGCGGGAGTGGTTCCGGACGATGAAGATACGCGAGACGTATCTCGGCGTGTGTGAGCAGAGTGGTGCCGATCCGCTATCAGCTGAACGAACACGGCAATTGCTCAACGAACTCTGTTTCCTGGAGATTGCGGGCAGCCGACGGGGGACTGGTGAAGGAAAAGGACACTACAGCCAGTACACTCTCCTGTGGGATGCGGATATCGTCCTCTCTCTGGATGCCTGATTCCTCAATTCCGCCCCTTCAGTCCGCTTTTCTCTGATCTGCACATTTTGAAAGACAGTATCGGCGGTGAGCCGGGCTTGATGACTGCGTGTATTACGACACAGAGGCTTTCTTGAAACCCTCAGTAGGTGATAGATTCTGGCTCTGCGCGGTCAATACAGAAAGGAAACGTCCCGCTCAGTACAGATAATCGATAAAATGACAAATGGTGGTGTCAGGAGAAAACACTTACCGCACGCTGTGTTTTAAAACTCATATGAATTATAAAAGAGTGAGTTTGCTTTCGTGTATTGTCGGGATTTTGCTCATTCTTGTTCCAGTATTATATCAAGATTTTCTGATGGATATTGGTGTCGCACCAGTGCTTGATCCAATAAGAGCGGTTGGCTTGGGTGGTGGCTATCCAATCGGTGTTGGTAGTGCTGCGGTGACTATTGGCATTGCAGTCGCTTGTCACATGCATATTAATCAACCAGCGACAACTATTTTCCTTGTAAGCGGGTTTACAGGTGCTCTTCTTGGGATTAGTGCAATTTTAACCCTATATCCTCTCATGTCCGTTGTCGGGGCCATTCAGATTGGGCTTGCCGGAGCCGCGCCAGGATTCGCATCTGTTCGCGGCGCTGCAACTGAGCAAATTCACCGCAATCTCAGCATGGCACTGGTCATTTGTTTGCTGTCTCCGTTCGCTGTTCGACAGATTTTCCGGGGGGCAACTTACGGTGGTTTGGGTGGATTTATTAGCTATGTGATTGTTATAGCTATTATCGTGTACACTGCTGTTCTTTCCTATCCGTTCTTCCAACTTGGACGAAGCGCTCAATAAGCAGTTCTACTGACTGACTGTATCACACGAGAACCCATCTGAAGGATTGGATTTCAACAGAGCCGACACAGATAACCTCCAAATCGGGAAAACAGAGATAGTTTAACCAACAGTGGCATAGAGTAGGGGCCTTGTGTTGGTTAATCCGTGAGAGAGCTGGACCCACCGATTTCCGCGTGAACCATCGAACATTCGGCTACCCATCGCATCCGTTGCAACAGTCATGTGAAAGCAGGCGTTCTGGTAGACCACAGCAACCACAGATCGGACACTCGGTTAACGATGCCGGCGGCAGAGAATCGCATTCTCGAATTGCCGCTTGGAGATGCGCGATTACATCTGGAGATTCCGCCCGCGTCAATGCCTGTACGAGATGCATTCGGAGCCGCTCTCTGGCCGTCATCAGGTCTCGATACGTGGTGCCACCATCGCTGCGACACTACACTCGCCGTCTGCAATTTCGTAGTCTACCAGCATCGGGAATTGGTCTCCGAATGTGAGAGTGACATCGTCAGTCTTGGGGAGCTTTTTCGAGATGTTCTTGATATAGTCGAGACTGAATAGTGCTCGCCCGTCAGCGGCGTCTAGACTCTCGTATTCGTCAGCAGTGAGTCTGAGCGAGACGTCATCGGTATCGCCTTCAGCTTCGATGAACAGTGTCTTGTCAGCTTCTACGCAGCGGAATCCGATGTGATCGGAGACCATGTCAGCAGCCTTCACCGCTCGCGATATCTGGCTCCCCTCGACGGTAAGGCTGATTGGGAGTTCCATCTCCGGAATTTCGGGCTCCTGCCGTATACTATCGGGGTCGATACACGCCATCGTGAACTCGACACCGTCGATGACGATGAGAAGCTTGTACGTGGAAGTGTCGAACGAAACCTGGACGAGATCATCTTTCTTTGCGAGTTTGAGAACGGACTCGAATCGCTCTAGATTGACTCCCAGCAGGCCGTCACCGGACTCGTAGGATTCGAATGCAGCAGCCGACAGCTCTAGATCGTACATCGCGACGTTCGCTGGGTCAACCGCTCTGCTAGTAATGCCGTCCGATCCAACGGTCAGTTTCGCCTCGTCGACGATGACTCGCAGCGTTGAGACGAAATTCTTGAGTTCGCCACCCAAGATCGCAGCCTGGAAGCGCTCTGGAGGGCCCGTGAGTACGCTTTCCTCCTCAGTCTCATCTTCGGCATCAGCTTCGTCGGAAGCCTCTGCTATCGACTCTCCACTGGTGTCTTGCTCGTCGGTCAGGTCGGCTGCCGGCTCACCGTCGATATTAGCCTCACCATCGACGTCTTCGTTTGTTGTGTCAGTAGCGTCTTCTTCAACCGTACCTTCCGGGTCGGTTTCGATTTCCAGATTGTCGATATCTTCTTCGGGCTGTGCGTCCGCTGTGGATTCAGTGTTCGTGCTCATAATCGATTAGTTGCTCTGCGATAGATTCGCAGTGGCGGGAAAGTCCAAGGATGCAGTGGCTCCTTGGTAGCACACTTGCAGGCTTATCTCCCCTCACCGCATCGGGGGTGACAAATCAGCAGTGGAGATATTCTTCTTCAATCTTCCTACGCTACTGCTTGGCCGGATTACTACCGGGTGTGTAACGTAGGGATCGTGTCGGCGTTCTCGCACAATTTGCCTTCCTCTTCGAGCTCCTGAAGCTTCCGCCAGATCGTTCGAATGGTGAGTGCGGAAGTGAAGCCAGCTTCAGCAATGGCCTTTTGAGATGCGCGTTTTTCCCCGGTTTCAGCCTGTTGAACGTGATATAATGCGGCGGCTGCAACCCCCGACGGAGGTCGTCCATTCGAAACTCTGCCGACCGCAGGACAAAGAAGCAGCTCTCGGGCACGTTGTTCAACGTGATTGGCCGCCCCGATTACCGACGCAATACGTGGGAGGAAATCTTGCGGAAGGGGTGGTGGGATTGCTAATTCCAATTCCCGATTCAGCTGCGTATAGGCGTTATTGATCGCATCACTGTCGACACGGGCTACGTCGGCGACCTCACTTCTATGCCGGGGTAGCTGTTCCAGTCGGCAGGCAGCGAAGACACTACCACTGGCAATCGCCTCGATAGAGCGACCCTTGAGCAAGTTCGCATCCCACGCTTTCCGATAGATATCCACGGCTTCGTCGAATACCGAGTCAGAGAGGTCTATAACGCTAATTAACCGAGCAATTTCGCTAAGGCCATCCCGCAGTGACTTATCTCGTTTTGAGGGAACTTTCGACTGAGCATCCCAGCGACGGAGGCGCGAAAACAGCCGTTGAGTATTCGCATCGAGCGGGTTTCCGGCGCCGTCCCGGTAGTAGCCGATATCGGTCGAGAGGCCTCGGTCGTGAAGCCGATGGGTGGTTGGAGAGCCAGTCCGTTCGGGCTCACGTCCACTCTCGGTGTAGTTCCACCTCCGGCGACGATCAAGGTCGTCACGGTGGACAACGAGGCCACATCCCTCGCAGTACGTTTCGTTTTGTTGAACGACCAAGTCGTCGCTCTCACACTCAGGACAGCAGCGCTCAGATGCTAGCCGGGCCGTCGGCGTTTCTTCCGTAGAGCGTTTTGAGCGGTCTTGATTCTGATGTCGATGACCGGTTGTGGGTGAAGATTCTGTAGACATTGGTTACGGGACAACAGTTCGTCGGCCCCTATCCCAGGGGGGGGGGCGCACAAATGGGCGTGGAGAATTTTTTCGCTACGAATCCGTACAGTTCCGGCTCTGTTGAAATCCTCAGCCGCTAATAGCTTTTTCAGGCCGTGCTGAATACAGGGCACAAGTCGGCCAACAGCCCGCAAATTATTGAACAACTCGCATAGTCTTTGCTGGTGCTGGCCACAAGTGGAACCGATTGAAATGGCTGCTGAGCTGGCGCAGCCGATGACCCCGACGCCTGGGCCGGGAGAGGTAAATGTCCAGCACGGGTTGGACGGATATGTTACTACAAGGCCCACATATGCAGTGGGCAGCCATTGTAAGCAATTGAATGACGCTCGAACACCGATACTGCTGCTGCCGGACACAAAGCTGGCCCTTTAGACGGTAACAAACTACCAAGCAGATATAACCGCAGCTGGTATTCATATCTGACGCAACCGTGAGTCAATACACTAAATCACCATAATAAACACTCGCAATCAGCGAAATCAGTTATATTCTCACATAGCCGAGCGTAAGCCCATGGTCGAAAGGAGTGACCACAATATTCCCAAAACCGGGCAGGTAGATCCACATACGATTGAACATTTCGCATCTAAACTTGGATTCAGTGACAATACCCATTATTTGGAACAAATGTTGTCGATGCCGTCAGTTGCCTTCGAAGTCTTTTCGCAGAGCCAGCGCCGTCACGTGATTCAGTATTTAATCGATAACGGGACCCCAGTATCGATACAAGAGCTATCGGAATACGTCGCTGCCCGCGACCGACAAACATCCTCGGCAGCTATTACAGCCGGTGAACGTGACGAAGTCTGTGCACGACTTATCCATGTACACCTCCCGAAACTAGTCGCATTTGAGCTAATCGAGTGGATTCCTGAGCGGGGAGAAGTACTGTTACACGACGAGTTCAGCGGAGAAACAGATGTCAAAAGAGAACCTCCAAGATCAGAACGAAAATTTCGAGAATCACAGGGCACCCGGTGAGTCCTTCCTTATGTCTGGGCGCAAGGGACCCTCAGATCACATCACAATTAGCGACTTCGCTGACACAGAGCCAAAGTATCAAGCCCGCTTCGTTGGCCGGCCCAGCAAAGCGGTTATCGAGGCGATGGTCACGCTCCAAGGTGCGGATCTGGCGGACCTACCGGTTGCATACAGCATTATTGACCTCGATGCCCTCGATAATTTGTTCCAGAATCCGATGAACATGGATTTCCCGGGTGAGATTAGCTTCTGCCTCGGCGAATACCGATTCTTCCTCTCCTCGGATGGCAGCGTGGACGTATACGATCTGTCGGACCTGCATGACTCAAAGGACTCGGTAATCGACGATGAAGAGTCTGAGAGGGAATAAGGAATCCCTTGTCGCCATTACACTGCTAAGTCTATTGTTCGGACGCCTGCTGTAGTGTCTATGTTCTATCGACGGTGTGAATCGAACATTAATGGCTTGGCTACTACACCTTCTGTATCGGTCCCGCCAGACTGACAAACATAGAGTACTCCGAACAAGAACTGCTGCATAGAACGCGCCTGTCGGTCACTTGATTTCGAGAATCACAAAGAATCATTTCTCTTTCCTGCCGGTTCGAGGTCGAAACATTCGTGATAACAACCCCTGTTTTTTTATTGCGGGATCAAACTCAAGATAGGCATGAAGCTGCTGCCAAGGCCCTGTGAGTCGAATTGTTTTTTTGACTTCGTTGGACTCCAACACCCCTGCTTCAACGAGTCGAGGGACGTGTGTTTGGTGTAGCGATACGTACACTGCTTTTCGTTTGCCTGCGTTACCATCTGCATCGTGTTCACTAGCGGCGATCTCCATAGTGATATCACCCATCGTCGACTCACCACCCGACTCTTTGAGGAGACGAAGCAACTCTCGCCTGCGCTTCGCTGAAAGCAGTGTGAATATTTTGTCTTCTGACAAACTCTCCCCCTCGATTGATGGCTTTTTGTCGTTTATCGGCACAGAATCCCCTGGTAACAGTTCTAATTCAGGAGATATTAATATTGTTTTACCATGCTACTGCGTTGGGTACCATTTCGGTGTTTGAGTGACAGATATTGTCCCAATATTTACTGACCAGCGCCTATATCGCTATCATCAGCGATCTCAAACTCACAAGAACCACTCTCTGTATTCAACACGCGATTTCTGCTAACCTTCAGAGAGGTCAGCAGAGCAGCGTTCTCGACTACTGTATTTCAACGTGTTGCCGGACTTCTACCTCAAGCGATAATGCCCGATCGAGCGCGTCGGCCAGCCCGCGCTGCTGACCGCGGGTAAGGTTGTCCCGACTCAGAAAGTCTTCAAGCACACCTGCAAGTCGAGCCATATCGTCACAAGCGAGTGCCACAGCATCACTTCGGTTTCAGTCGTAAAGATTAGCGGCTTCTAAGGATTTCATCAGAGCCGATGATGGGTTTCAGCGACCGTGCTGAGTACAGGAGATTTACCTACCGCTCGCCGAATAGTTCCCGATGCAGGTTTCCTTACTCCTGACTGGGTGAATGGTCTTCAGACGGTAGTTTGAGTAGAGACCGTGCTCGTTGACGGGCTCGGTTTCGTATCTGTTTTCCGTAGTTTGTGAAAACGAGGGCCGCTGCCAATGCAATTGATGTGCTATGAAGGCTGACTACCGTCCAGGGCGTCAACTCACGACTGAACACAGGTGCGATACCGAGGAGCAGTAGCAGATTGAAGGCTGATTCAGCGATGAAGTACCCCGCACAGGCCGAGAGTGAGGGGTGCCAGCCGACTGACCAGAGCAGGACAATAACGATCGTTCCAAACAGCAGCCCAGCACCCATTCGAGAGAGCGGGATGGCAGCCGGAACTGTCTCGAACAAAGCGAATCCGAGAGTCCAGAACGACGACCCGACAAGAAACCAGGCCAGCAGTAGGTGGCCAAATGAGGGCCTCTGTTCGGAGGTGGGACTGGCTTCCTGTTCATTAGACTGTTCCATCACACCAATATCAACACAAGTCGCAAAAGAATGTGTGGTCTAACGGACACGGTATTTGCTCAATAGGCAGGCTTGTCCTCACAGCTATTTCATCACTCGTGGGCTGAAACGAACAATAGCCGTGTGCTGTATAGATGCTCTAAGTCTTGCACGGCTTTTCTGACAGCATTTGGTGAGGTTTCTGTGGTCGTGCTGAACTCAGGGCGCGAAATCAGTAATGTACTGTTCTAATTGGTCACCTCATAATGGTGTTCGACGATTCCGCTGTCAAATGTCGTCGTATCGATCAGGTCCAGTCCCTGTTCGTCGTGTTCGCCCGAGAACAGCGGGATTCCATCTCCCAACAGAATCGGGATGAATGACAATCGAATCGAGTCAATCTCGTGTTCTTGGAAGAACGATTGTGCGAGGTCTGCTCCGCCGACTAACCACACGTGGGTATCTTGCTGTCTGAGTTCAGGGACAATATCAGCTACCTCTCGACTAACGAACTGTACTGCCTCGGTTGCGGGTGAGAAATTCCTATGAGTAAACACGTACGTCGGCCTGTCGCCGTACGGCCATTCCCCCCAGCTGAGAACCTGTTCGTAAGTTGTTGCCCCCATCACGAGACAGTCTACGGTCTCGAAGAACTCTGCATATCCCTCGACATCCTCTTCGCGATCTGGCTCTGTTTGAAACTCTTCCAGCCAGTCAACGCTACCGTCTGCGTCGGCAACATAGCCGTCTACGCTGGTTGCAATATAGAGTGTAATTCCACTACTCATAGCACGTACTGTGACATCCCACCGGATTAAGATTAACAGTCAGAGTGCTGCGTACACCCTCTGTATCTCGAACGACATCCCTGTCAGTTTCTAAGGATTTCAACAGAGCCACAGCTTCAAATTCCGAATCGGTGTCTTGTGCTTAGTCACAATAGAACGTAGCAACTGGAGCGTCAATCCAGTGAATACTCTCCATCGAGACATCACTGGTCTAAGATCCAGACTGCGTCAAAGCCGCAGGGGGATCAGGATTGTACTCATCGTGGAATGCACCGACTACAGACTGCTGCCACTCAATGTAGCCAGGTTCGCCGGGGGTTCTCGTTCCAAGCCCCCGGAGCCGTGCATAGTCAAGGAGATCGATGCACTCAACCGATGAAACAGCTCCGCCTGCCCCCGGGGAGACACCAGAAGCACTGTCAAGCGGTGTCTCACGCCAGGCATCGAAGCAACCATCGGTAGATGCGGTGACGACGCACCCCTCAGTCGCTCCTGCAAAAAGTTCCGTCGTCACTCGGGCCAAATTGCGATAGTGTCCAAATGGGATGAAGAGAGAATTGCTGTGGTGATTGACAGCGGGCTGGCCTCGGGTGTGAGTTGAATCACCGTAGACAAGCCACTGCTCGCTGTCATTGATCCAGTCTCTATCTTTGAGATAGTCTAGTACAGCTTCGAGATGTTCGTTCGAACGGTACGTGATGTAGCCGGAAATAGAAGCGTAGAAGCTCATGATAGTGCTTGGAAGCGCTGATGAGTGGGTTCACGATACGTGAAACTGAAAGCGGGAAGAACAATCCCAGAGTGAAAGACTCACCGGCTCTCCTCTCTCTTCACTGGGAGGGAAGAAACCGGGTGTTTTGAACGGTGTAATCAGGGAGCTGCGTAAACTGCAAGTCAAAATCGTATTTATATGATTCTGGATTTTTGTTTACGATTCTGAATCAGTTGTCCTCACGCCATCGATTAGCACACTCACAGCAGGTCAGCATTCGCGTTGGCGGTTCGTCGATAGAACGCAACTGGACGAGGCGATAGTGTGCTCGGTCGTGAGTACACTCCGGACACGTCGCAGTTGTCGATGGGAAGGTGATATCCGGCTCTGAGGTAGCCGTCGTTTCGACATCTTCCTGAGGCTCTGCGACACCGACGAGATCTCTAGTTGCAGTCGACACTGGCGCGGATTCTCTGGCGGACTGCAATGCAGTTCCGAACAACGCTTCATCACGGATGAGCGCCCAGAATCGGCGTTTCCCGGGAGGAGTCGGAGTCGTGTGGATGGTCTGCCCGCCATCCGGAACGACCAACTGTTCGTCACCGGCCTCAGGAGTATCAATGACCTCTAATCCGGCCGTTTCAGGGTCAGAATCCGGTGCTGACGTATTCGCGACCACTTCTTGGATAGCAACATTGACCGCTTGACTGGAGGCATCCTCGTCGACGTCGACGGTGACGACGTTATCCTGAGTCCGCCACCACTTGGGGAGTGGAATCGCGCCACCTTCTTCGTAGATTTCCGTCGCCTTCAGCCACTCACCGGCGTCGACGCCGTTGCCCTCCGACTCATCAAGCCGGGCGGGTGGCGTATGGACCGGACGAGAAACCTTCTCGACACCAGGCGCACCCATAGCCGGGATCGTCTTCGCCGAATGCACTTGGTGGGGTTGTTCGATTCCGCGCTTGATGTTGCGCTCTTTGACCGCCTCCCAGTCGACGTCAGCGATGTCGCCCCGCGGCGCCGGACCATCCCCCCGGTCGATGATGGTAATGAGCGTCTCAGAATCCGCCGCAAGCGTCGCTTGGTCGTTGTACTTTCCGACCTTTCCGGCGACGATTCGGACGAGGTCGCCTTCGTGGAGGATGACATCCTGCCCTGAGCGGGTCCAGATAGTGAACTTGATTGTCCCCGTGTCGTCTTTGATGATGCCGACCTGCTGTTGGGACGACGATTTTGGCTGCCAGAGTGTCGTGACCTCGCCCTGGATGTCGGCCTCAACGTTGTACTTTGATGGTATAACAGGGACCGTCGCGATGGGCTGAATAACGCCTGCCTCCTGGAAGCACTCATCCTGAAGGTTCGACATCGCTGTGTAGAGTGACTGCTCACCGAGAACCTTGCCCGCAAGGCGGTGTTCGAGCGCCTCGAGTGTTGGACCAGTGAGCAACCGATCAGACAGTTTCGCGGCCGTCTCGCGAACGCTAGCTACCGTTTCGTCGTCGAGTCGGGCAAAGGGGTCGTAGCGAGTGAGTCCGGCGCCGAGCACGCGGTCCAGGTAGTCCTCCCGACGATTGCGCTGCTCATCGAGGAGTTCATCGCGTCGACGAGCCTCTCGGTCGATACCGATTACAGCTGCAGCCAAGGCTTTCTCACGCTGGCGTTTGCGTTCGGATCGAAGCCCATGCAGGCGCTCTTGCGCTTCCAGTGGGAGGCCAATGAGATCCTCGTCGGCCAGATCTATTGGGTCGATATCTGTGGCAACGCTCGTTCGGAGGCTAGCGTTCACCCAGTGGGAGTCGAGTTCTACCTGACCGGTACCTTCGATTGGCTCCCCGAATTCATCGTATTCGGGTTCGGAACGAACGGCGAGCAACAGTTCGCCGGCGTTCTCCAGGCGAGTCCCCAAGCAGTCACTCTGCAGATGCGGACTCGCGTAGAGGCCGCGCATATCTAATTCGTCGAAGCGGCTACCCTGTTCAATCTCTGCGTTCGTCAGTCGGTTCTGTCCACGCTGTCTGTAGTTGGCTCTCATTGCTTGGAACACCACGTGAGGACGAAGGCCACGATGTCACCATCGCCACCTCTCGAACTCCCTCAGCCCCCTTTGGGGGCAAATACTGGCGGGAGTATTAGATCTCTAAAACGTGGTGGATATCTTAATCCCGGAAGTGAAGTCCTCAACGACATCACTGTCCAGATAGTCGTTTGGCTCGAGACCATTTTGACGGAGGACTTCAACGGCCTCGGGAAGTGATAGTTCCAAGGAGTCAGTTGCTGATGACGGCTCCAACTCTATTTCCTCAAGTTCAATCTCAGAGCGGTCATCACTTCCAGCCGTCGCTTCGAGCAACTCAGACTCCACTGCCTCAAGGGGCTGATGAAACGAATAGTCCCCAAAATAGAAGCACAATAGCTCATAACTGCCATCAATCTCGTGGCGAACGACACGAATCGAATCTGGCTCAGACTTACCGAGTCGGTGAAGTGCGACGGTCTTCGTCCGATACAGCGCGCGCTTTTGGAGCGCCTTCACTCGCGCTTTCGCCCCGTCGCCACGCTGATAAGCCATATCGGCCTCCTCGTCGAGACGCTTCGCATGCCGATTGATGGTGAACACTGCTTGAAGTACCCTCTTTGACTGTGGCAGTGGGTCGATCTCCTCGTAATCAATCTCCGGATGGAGTGATGGCGGCGAGAAATCTACCTCGCGGGGCTGAATGTCCGGGTTTGTTGGCTGTTCGGTAATTGCTTCGAGAATCTCGACTCGGGCTATTCGGCCGACATCCACACGGTCGAAGCCGTGCACATCGGTAACTCCCTCGGCACGCAACGCTCGAACGGAGAGCTTTGGGCGGTCAAAGGGGACAGGAGGGCGTTCGGGATCCTCCTCTGGGGCGCTTGCTTTCCATTCGAGCAACAGTGGTGAGTCTGCAGGAATGCCATCGAGGTGTGAGAAATCATATGGCTCAGTCGCATTGTAGAGCCCATCCTCCCGACTCGCCCAGACCTCAAGCTTGCGCTGTGGTGGAAAGAACGGATCAGCAAGATCAGCATCTTCGTGGCGCCAGTGGCGATCAAGGCCGGTCCGAGACCACTCGGATTCTGGAAGATGGAGCCCATCCATACTAAACAGGGTGAGTCCACCGTCTTCGATCGAAGCCTGCTCTATGACGGCGTCAAAGTACTCAAGTGGGACAGTCGTTGTGGTGGGCGTGGTGCCTCGACACGGCTCAAGCGGAATCGTCGCCGTGCTATCTTCGAGATAGATCCGTACAGGGGAATCGACATTCGTCACGAGTTGGTGCGCAATCTCGTCTGGTCGCTGATTGTCAGTCATGGTAAGTTCCGGTTCTGGCTCGGGAGGAATTCACAGCTGCTGAACCAGTTCATCCGTCGGTCAACCGCAGGGAGCAGCACCCAGCTCAAGCCAATGGAGCAATTGACACCAACCACGTTCTGGGTCGGTTTACGAAGGAGTCTCGTATAGGATTACTGGGCTCCTCGCCACCTGCTTTGGAGGCTACAAACCTGTTAGCGTGGAAGCGATCACCTCAAGCAGACCCGTGCTATCTCCAGTATCAGTCGCCAGAGAAACTCATCTTCGTGCTACAACAGACAGCGAATCGGTAACTAACCTTTCGAAAGCCAGACAGAAGGAGTGGTAGCGCAATTTATGACAGACAGACTCAGGAAAGATGCTCCCAGACCGCTGTCGGATTTGTCTCGTTTAGTTCGGCGTTCGTCTGCATCTTTCGAAGCTCGGTGATACACCGCTGAGCAACCAGAGGATACACGTCGGCAGGTGTGAGCGCGATATCGAGATTCATCAGCTCCGGCCAGTTCTCTGCCCATATGTCTTCGACAACCCGTGGGTAGAGGTCATCGTTGAGGTGGAGACCAAACTCACGACCCTCCTCTAAGACCATCGTGCGAATCTGCTTGCGAATCCGTGCTGGCGTACAGTAGCACGCGACCACGTACTCAGCACCTGTTTCCGCATCCTCGGGCCGGCGGCCAAACTGCTCGCGATTCAGTTCCTCGAACTCTTCACGGACTAGTTTGGTTCGCTGCCCGTGCTCGTCACTCCTTGCAACGACTCCTTCAACTGTGACATCCGTGGCCAGCGACGATGTCGGGAATGCGTAAGACTTCGGGTCAAAATCTTCGCTGGGAGGCTCAATGATCTCCGCAGGAACAAACGAGACACCAACTGGAACATCCGCGATGCGAATTTGTTCAAAGAGGTCCCAGGCCGCCTCCAGTGAGAGGAATCCTTCGAACGTCTCTTCGTATGGATTACCAGGGGGCGTCATCGTCTCGGTTTCTGCATACGGCAGTACATCGAATCCGACGAGAGCCGGCAGTTCTCGTTCAGTGTACCCATAGTCCAACGTCGAATAGACGAGGTTCTCGGCATAGATCACCAGCGGTGATTCATACTCGTCGTGGAATCCACGGAGAACCGTTGTATCAATTCCATCTCGAAGACAGCGAACTGCCCGGTGGAGTGCGCCGTCGATATCATCGATATTATCCTGATGACAGCCCCTGATGGCTTTACGCGTCCCAAAAACAAGGCTGCCATCGCCATCCGCTGCAGATTCGACCTGGTCCGGGTAGAATTCTGCATAGCGGTCGTCATACAGGGTAAACCGGAAGCTACTCCCGTCGAACTTCTCAAGGAGTGTAAGATCCTCAGCCTCGAACAGCGAATCACTGACGACTGGATGATCGTAGCGCGGTATCTTCGGATAGACCTTCATCGTTCGTCATCACCGGGTCCGTGCCGTAGTTGTAACCCGTACTGTGGACAACTACAATGAGTTAGTAAAAGGTAGCGACGCATAGAATAATGGTACCATTCAACAGGACTGGGCAGCTTGCATCCCGTTATTGTAACAATATTAGAAACTATTGTATAAATGAGGTTCGTATAGTGTTACATTGTGCTTGGGAGAATCGAATTCGAAGTCCTCGCCACCGCCGAACGTGGTGATACGATCACCCAGATTTCAGAGAAACTTGACCACAGTGAGAGCTATGTTTCCCGAGCAATCTCCGCTCTCAACGAGAAGGGGCTCTGTCACACTGAAAAAGATGGTCGTCGAAAGCGGGTCAGTCTCTCTGATGCGCGTGTCGTCGAAGTCTACCAAGGCCTTGTCCGAGAATACTCACACATCCACTTTCCGGATCTCTTGACCGGAAAGAGTCTCGAAATACTCTATTATCTCGACGAGCCTCGTACAGTCGCTGAAATTGCCGACGCGAGCGGCAACTACCGGAATACCGTCAATCGCATCCTGAAGCGTTTGCGAAACCGTGGACTCGTGGGTTCAGACGATGGCCAGTACCGGTTCAACAAGGATTTCGACCGACTCAACGAGTTCGCCCATGAACTCGTACATCATCTGCATCGCCAGCACCTCGAAGCAGCCACGTCCCGAGGAACAATTCTCTGGGAAGGATACGACGAATTTCTCGCACAGGCTGAATCGGAACTCAACGCTGAAGGGTTTCACGAGACCGGACTAGCTAGGTTCGCTGTGTATGATCTTCAGTTTCTCCTAACCGAGAAGCGCTACTACTTTTATTCGGAGCATATTGAAGCGGTCGAACCAGCGGATTTGTGTTGTCACACTCTGCTGATTGACGATGGTTCCCGCTATCGGTCGTACTGTTTGCTACTCCTCAGCCACGTCGATATCGACGAGAGCGATCTTCGGGAAACCGCGTCGAAGTACGGTTTGGGAGATGAAATTAACACACTGCTTCGATATTTGAGAAATCATGGAGCCCATCAGGGGGAACGACTTCCCGAATGGTCCGTGTTCGAAGAATTGGCGGCTGACTACGAGGTGACACTCACAGAATGAACCAAAGTCAATGGAGTATGTGTCAAAGGAACTCAGTCTCGAGATTTCAGGGTTCAGAGAACGCATCACATGCGTCGAACCTTTTGAGCAAGTTACATCGGAAGGCAAGGCAATTGAACGCTCTGAGAACAATATAAAGTGAACCAGATTACCGATGCCAGTAGACCAATCTGAGATTCAAGAACTCTGCACCGACGCTGTGTTCGAACGCGGTCAGAACTACTACACCGACGGTCGCATCCATGAGCGACGACGTGTGGGTGACCATATCACCGCCACAGTCGAGGGATCGAAGCTATACGATGTGACGCTCTCACTCTCCGAGCCAAATTACAATCCGTCGTGTACCTGTCCATACCACGGATCGGGGGAGTGCAAACATGTCGTTGCTCTGTTGTTGTCTCTCTCCGACGATCTGCCCGAGGACGAAGGTAAGCGAATCGATGACGTCTTCGAAGAGATCGACAGCAGTGCACTCGAAGCGTTTGTTCGCGAAGAACTTGCTCGCGATGTTGGGATGCTAGATCGGTTCTTCGCCACATTCGGTACAGCATCTGGAAAGTCTCACGACGCATATCGTGAAGACGTCGCCCAACTGTTCGAGGAGCATACCACAGAGTACCCGGTCGTCACTGAAGCAATCGATTTCAGTCGGTTCATCGAACTCGGCGAACGATATGAAGAGCGTGAGTGCTACCGTCAGGCTGCAGCGGTCTACGGCGGGCTCGTGGCTGGAATCGACGACAATATCGAACTCGTCGATGGAGCGTACGACCACTACGCAACGGTCTTCAGCGAGGGCCTGGACGGCTTCGTCGAGTCTGTCGTTGCAGCCAATCTCTCCCGCTCTGAGTACGAGTCGTTCGAGCAATTCCTGCTAGAGCGAATCGAATCCGGGTCGCCTATCCATCAAAAGCAGTTCGAGCGAGGACTGTCGAATCTCCGAGAGCTGAACGATGAGTGAACACGAATCGTGTATCATCCAGCCGCGAGTCGCACTACCACCCACTCATAAAGAAGAGAGAGTGCTGAAAAAAATATGCTTGCGCGGATGAAATCAGAGTATAGTCGTTGTGGTCACAGTGGACAAAGACCGACCTGAAGAGGAAGAACTGGCAGCGGCATACCAAGATGCATCTGAGAACGCCATCTCACTGTCAGGGGAGTGGGACGTGACATCGGCTGAGGCGTGGAACGGACTTGATTAAAGAGCCCGTGTTAGAACTCCGCCGTGGGGACGCTGTCGTCGTTCGTCTCGAACAGGGGAGGCTATGGAGGAAGACATGCCCATCTCGGCGTGGTTCAAAATGATATCGGTGGCAAGAGATTAACGAGCAGTCTCTGACCCATCCAGTGCTTTCACAACATCTCCAACGGTGAAGAGCCGGAGGTCGTCACGTTCTGCAGCAGCTTCTTCGACTGACGATTTGAAGCCACTGCGTGAGAAAAGTGCATATCGCTCAGTTCGATCTCCACCAGAATCAGGCGTCCATCTAAGTTCTGCTGTGTGACTCTCGAGTTTCGAGAGTGCGTCGTATCCCAGCGGTGACTGTTGGAACTTACATTCACCAACGATTAGCGTCTCAGCAGTGGTCAGACCAACAACATCGATTTCGTGGTCATCGTACCACCACTGCCCGGTTTGCGTAATAGTATGGTCTGGGTAGAGGGTACGCAGCGCCGAACAAGAGAGGTCTTCAAATGATCGACTAACGAAATCTGGTAACTCAGGTTCTATCAGTGTTTCATATGCATCGATACCGAGTTCGTCATATTGCTCTCCAGTACCGTAGACGAAGTGGAACCAAAAGCGGAAGAACGGGTCCCGGATACGATACCGACTCCGCTTACTCCGCTCTTTCTGCTCCGTGATCGGAACGTGCTGGTCGACCAAACGGAGCCGAGACAACCGTTTGAGATACTTTGAGAGCTGGTTGTAAGCGATGCCAGTCGTCCCCGCAATTTCGTTCCGACTTGTGCTCCCACCTGCAATGGCCTCAAGAATCGAGAAGTATCGCGTCGGTTCCCTGAGTTCCATACGGAGGACGTAGTCTGGTTCGTCATGGAGCGTCCCGTGCCGGGAAAGGATGGTTTCCTGAATGTTCTCTCCGAGTGAGGCCCCAGGAGAGACCTCCTCTAAATAGTATGGAACGCCACCGAAGACACCCCACGTAAGGACCTGTTCAGCCGGGGTATAGGCGTCATCGAAAAACTCCATCGCAGCCGCGAACGGGAGCTGTCTGATATCCAGCTTGAGCGACGAGCGGCCATACAGTGGACTATTGCCCAGCAGCGCAGCTTCTTCCATCATACTGATTGACGACCCGACAAGCACGAACGTCGCAGCAGACTCATCGAGTTCGTGATCGAACATCGCTTGTAATACGGACGGAAGACTCTCGTCCTGCTCAACGAGATACGGAAATTCGTCGAGAACGATAATCGCATCCTCTTCAGCGAGATATCCAAGAACGTCCTCCCAGTCCTCTCTAATTCGTTTCACGCCCGGATATGTGTCAGAAGCCGCATCGATGAACTGCTGGAGTTGAAGGTCCGTGGTTTTCTGTTTCGCTTGATACACCACGGCATCATCATAGGCTTCGAGAGACTGCTTAACCAACGCTGTTTTTCCAAGTCGACGTCGTCCGAATATCACGGCGAGTTCAGCTTCCTCGGACTCATATAGGGAATGAAGCCGAGAGAGTTCCTCTGTCCGATTTACGAAATCCACCATGGTCCACATAACCCCTCACAGATAATAATACTTTGGAGAATCGTACTCTAGAGTATGATACTTTAGAGTATTATTCTTGACTCGGGAATATCTCGACTGTAGAATAGTGCATCTACCCCTCTGTTTGCTTCTGGAGGCGTGAAACGTCGTCCGAAGCAAACCACCTCCACCGCTATGGTTATATCCACGCTCAGCGTATCCGAAGACGGACCTTGAACGGTCCCATGTAACATAGAAAGGCAAACCTCGCCTTTCCTTTCAATATTCCTGAGCCACTTCTGAACAGGCAAGCCACTAGAAATCAACCGATACCAAGACAGTGAACACCACAAAAACAGCCCCCACGGTGGATGTGTGGATTATGTGTGGTTATCCTTCGATAATCGCCTGATAGCGAAGTAATCAGCAGCTACAGTTATACTCAGTTCAAGCGTTTTAGAGACTGGAAAGCATCGGCTTGCTTTCTATGTTACATGAACAGCGACAGCAACAGCGATCGCTCCGACGAGGACGATCACAAGAAGAGCGGTAGTACCGACACCCACCATGGCGACGTTCCCCAGTCCCCGTATGTCCGACGCTACATGGGCCTCAATGCGGTCGAGGCTCGCAGTGACGACATTCCTGCTGACTGGGACGTGGCTGGGCAGGAAAGCGCGACGTTCCCCGAGAGCGACTGCTACGGATGGTTCGATGGGCAACCCATGGTTCCCTCTCGTAGCGACGAACGGAGGGCAGAGATCAACATGATCGGCAGCGCACCCGATGCACTGTCCGAACCTGACTCTGTTCCGCCGAGCAGCGCACTTATCCTGAAAGGCGCAGACAAACTCACCGACCCGACTGGCGATCAGTTAGTTGGTGTGTCCTCTGGCCTCGATGAATCTTACCCCAGTGGTTCCGCTGATACCACGACGCCAACGGACCAGAAGCTCGTCCCATGGAATCAACTCGATTTCCGGACGCTTCGACTCCGTTCGCGTGACTACATCCCGAACGCAGAGCAGACGCCTGCGTCTGCTTTGGGGATAGAACCGAGCGACCTCGAAGTATCACTCCCGGATGGTTCGACGCTCCCACTCGGAGCAATCGTTCCAAACCCGGAGCAGTACTCGCGGTCCTCGATTCCAGGTATCGAACGCCGACTTGCACTCGATTACGAGCTCAAGAAGGTGACCAACGGAATCGACCAACACGGTCAGACGTCTGGCGTTGCTGCTGTACTCGATGCACACACTGATGCCTTAGCGATCTATCGCGAGGAGCAGAACAGCATCGTCCCACAGCGACGTAGCGAGCGATTCGAACAATCGGTTCAGGAACAATCAGACCCGCTTCGAGAACTCGAAGCAAGCTATCCTGAGAGTGTGCCTGAAGTCTTGGCTGAAGCCAAGCGCTTCTATACGGACTTCCCGCATGCCCACGAAATTCGAACGAAGACGCCTGTCCAGATGGCATCCGTCTTAGCACGCTGCGTGTTAGATGGACGCGATCTCTCATCTGCAGTCCTGAGCCAATCAGAACTGGAGAAACACGATCCTCGGAACGTACTGAAGATTGGCAACATCCAGTACACCAATACCTACTCTACGAGGGGGTATGTCTCCACTCAGGGACGAGTGAAGCGAGTGTATTATCCGGATAATCCGAAGATCAAGTTCGGGTTTATTCTGGAGGATGATTCCGGCTTCGCGTACGTTGCAGTCTGGAAACCCAGCGAACGAGTCATCACCCGTTCGACTTCGGATCCAGATGATGCCGACGGCGAGGTTATTGTGTCTGAGAGCATCTTTGTGGAACCGAACGAAGGCGATTTGGTTCGTCTCACGGACTTCCGCAAAGGCGAGTTCAATGACCAGCCCTCACTTAATTCTCGATGGGATAGCGACATTCGCATCCTCGAGAAGGCTGCTCGAACGTCAACGAGACGACCGCCAACGCAACACCGCCCTACGCCTCCGACCCACAAGCGCAGCAACGCTGCCAGTGAAGACGAGTCTACGGGCGAATCTGCGAACGCAATGGCGAGATACACTGGCGATACCTCGACTGAATGGCCCGATTCGGACTGGCTGAATTGGATTATGTCTGCCGAGATCGCTACCGTCACCCGTCAATCGACGATGGCGCAACCCACCGCCGGTGAGACTGTCTCCAACGGAGCGGATGAGCAGACTGATACCCACCTATCTTCGGATAGTGCATGGGATTCCTCAGCCTGCTGGGTGTGCCAACAGCAATCCGGCTCGATGTCCTACGACAGCGATGTCCGGGCGTTCTATCACCCAATCTGCCTCGACCGTGCTGGTGTCGACAGCTGCTCTGAGTACGAAGAACTCCGGCCCCAGGAGGTTCACCACTGAACACTCCCAAAACCGCCGTGAGAACTTCAGTGTACGTCTCTCTCACTAGCGAGAGTCCTACAGCTGTCCAACCGAACTGTAACGACTACTAACACCCCCCGAGTTCAGCAACGAACTCAGAACTCTATCCTTTCCTTCGATACCTCCCGAGCGGAAGTGTCCGCTTGTCTTAACCAACAAATCCGCTTGAGGCCCCTCCAGTGTTGGTTAACACGCCGCCAACGATGCGCTTTCCGATCTTGAATCAGTCGTCGATGCCGCCTCTCCATGCTGATGGCTTCACTCCCGAGATGGTTGGAAATACAGAACCGGCATTTCAACGTCCGGACGCCCTCGCTCGAAATCACTTCACAATTATGCGAGAGTGTACAAATATATATGAGAGTATAGCGCCAACACTGTCATAAGAGGTGCCAACCATGTTCGAATCCTCGCGAGATGGGGTCCAGTCGTGGACTGAGTCGATGAGCGCCCGCGACCGTATACGGGCAGTCGTCGAGACGCTTCGCGAACCCCGCTCGGTCAACTGGATCAGCGAGCAGGCCGACGCCGCCTGGAGCACGACCAACGAGGAACTCCAGGCTCTCGTCGAACAAGGCCAGCTGCGCCGCGTCGAGGCCGGCGAGACGACGTGCTACCAGCCGGACTACACGCGACTGCTCTTTGAGGAGATCCGTACGCTCATCGAGACAAACACGCGCGAGGAGTTGCGGAACGAATTGACCGCAATCACCGAGGAGATTGAGGAGTGGCAGGCGACCTACGACATCGAGACGTGGGAGGAGCTCGAACAGTCACTCGCCAACGGCGACCTCACAAGTGCCGAGCTCCGAGAACGCCGCGACGTAATCACGCAGTGGGAGGAGAATCTGGACGACCGCCGCCTCATCAGGCATGCACTGGAACTCTACTCGGATGTCGAAGCTGCTCGCGACCAGATGATCGACGTGGCTGACCGAACCATGCGCTAATGTCGGCTTACGGGGGGTTTGATGCGCTATTCAGCTGATCGATGTGGTCGTTCTCGTACGCTGCCCGCCACATCGCATGAACTGCACGCGTCACGAGTGACACCTCGGTCACCCCGATACAGGACGGTTCGGCGTCCGTCGTCGCGGCCTCGGGCGGCGGGTGGAAATGGATCTCGGGAGAGTGTGTATTGGGGTGGCGATCGAAGCGCCAATTGACGTCGCCGCTATCGACATAATGGAACGAATACATCCCCAGTTCGCTCCACTGGATATCGAGCCGAGCGCTCTCGGCGTCGCCGAGCCCGTCGCTGAGACTGATCTGCAGTTCCGTGGGTGCGACGATGTCATCATACGACGTTGTATCGACTAACGGCTCGAGTTCGAGCCAGAGGTCACGAATCCGCTGGAGTGCCGGAAGATAGATCGGTCCGAACTCGCCGGCGCGGTCGTCATCGCTCATACAGCGAGCTGGTGACTAGCCTCGTCGTAGGCGAGTGCTGCTTGGGCAACGGCGAGATTCTGCCGCGTCGTGCGCCATGCGGTGAGGTCGTCCCAGCCATCCGTCTCGTCGGCGTCGAGTTGCTGGGCGAGTTCCTCTGGAGACACCACTTCGTAACGGTCCTCGTAGCGTCGGATTTCGGCCTTCATATCCTGGATACTGTCAAGCAACTCCGGCCGAGTAACCTCCTCACGCAGCTCGCGGATTCGGGACATCAAAACCCGGTCGCTGTTGCGCTTGTACAGCGTTGTTTGGCCATCCTGTTCCGTCTCCGCGAACCCGGTGTTCACGAGGGTCTTGCAATGGCGACGGGCAGTCGGCTCGCTCACAAGAGCCCGGTCGGCAATCTTAGCTGCCGATTGCCCGTCATGGGTCTGTTCGACTATTTCGTACACCCGCTCAAACGGTGTGGTATCGTCTTTCCAGTCCGCTTTGACCTGCTCGTTGACGTCGTCCCACGTCTCGGTCATACTGGGTGTTACGCGCTCTAGGAACAAATAATTTCCTGAGAAAACTATCTAATGGCAGAGCTTGTACACAGGTATTGTCAGGCTATTTGCTCCTCTAACGTCTCGTGATGTCTCCGAACCGTAGTTGGCATGACGTTACCGGACTCGGCAAGGTCATCTTAAGTCAGCCATCGGTCCTCTACGCGGCCGGCCTTGTAGAAGCAGGCCGCTGCGAACCCGGCCGGATTGCGCCCGTCGTCAAGTCGCTCTCCTCCGCGAGGGTTCGAGCCCGCTGACGGATTTTGTCCGGACACTCGAAATCCGAGGCGAGTCGCGGCACGAGCATGCTAGGGAAATGGGTTCGGCAGGGAGTCCGAACTCTCCGTTCAGCGTTTTGTAGGCGTTCGTGACCCGTGACTCCGCGACGCAGGCCATCTCGATGCTGTCATCCACCAACCACGAGAGGACATTGCACCGGCAGGCCCCGTACACGCTGGCCGCGGCGATGGCCTCAATGAATCTACCCCGAAGCAGATCCTCGTTCTGGGCGCTCCGGAAGATCTGACACGCCGACGGTGATGCTTTACAAACGTATGCTCACTATCAGAACCCGAATGTCTGGAATCTATGATGCGATTATAAAGAGCGAGAAGAATCCGCGCGCCTTTAGGCGCGGGATGAATCCGACAACTCGGACACAGTCCACCGTCGATAGCAGTGCTGGATATTCCACATTCTCAATCCGAATTTTTACACAAACACGAGTATAAGTGATTATACAGACGTTCAGAATGCTAGAAGTTCACCGCACCCACCAAGCGAAAATCCTCAACCACCAGCAGGTAGAGGAACCACTTGACCGACACGGGTGGTCGGCTAGCAAACTCTGGAACGTCGCCAACTACCACTCCCGCGAAGTGTGGGAGAATACGGGCAAGATTCCCGACCACGGCGACCTCAAAGACGAGTTGAAGACCCACAATATGTACAAGGGGCTGCATTCGCAGTCCAGTCAGCGCGTTCTGGAGGAACTCGCTGAAGCCTTCAATTCATGGTATGCTAAGAGGAAGTCTGATGACCGAGCGAATCCGCCCGGCTACCGCAAGAAAAACTACTACGACGACCACGGAAACCGCGTCCACGAAGAACACCCGCGTAGCACGGTGACGTGGAAGCAGAACGGTATCAAACACGACACCAAGAACAACCGAGTCAGACTCTCGAAAGGCGCTAATCACAAGGAACATCCAAAAGCGTGGGAATACATCCTTCTCGAATACGAAACTCGTCCCGGCGTCACCGTCGAGAACCTGCAACAAGTTCGCGCCATCTACGACAAGGCGAAGGGACGATGGGAACTTCACCTCGTCTGCAAAGACGAAATCGAGACACCCACCGCACCCGGCGAGGAGACAGCAGGTATCGACCTCGGCATCTGCAACTTCGCCGCTGTCGCCTACAGCACCGAGGAAACCGACCTGTACCCCGGCAACCGCTTGAAACAGGACGGCTACTACTTCCCGAAAGAAATCGCCAAATGTGACGACTCGGGTGGCGAACGAGCCACTCGGTTACACTCGAAGTGGTCGGAGCGCCGCACTCACTTCTTCCACTCCTTAGCGAAGCACATCACCGAGCAGTGTGTCGAGAAGGAGGTTGGCCGAGTCAACGTCGGGAAGCTCGCTGGTGTCCGTGAGGACGAGAATGGCGAGTCGAAAAACTGGGGCAAGCACGGCAACCTCGACTTGCACGGGTGGGCGTTCGACCGCTTCACGTCGATACTCACGTACAAGGCGAAGGTCAAGGGCATCGAAGTTGTGGAAGTGTCGGAGCGCGACACGAGTAAGACGTGTTGTGTGTGCGGTAGAGAGGACGATAGCCAGCGCGTCGAGCGTGGCCTGTTCGTATGTGAAGAGTGTGATGGGGCGTTCAACGCAGACGTGAACGGGGCGGAGAACATCCGTCTGAATATCAACGACGAAAGTAACCCCGAGTCTTCGGCCAGTTTGGACGAGGATAGGAGTACCGGCTGGTTGGCACAGCCCGGAGTCTACCTGTATGACTTGTCCTGCGGATTCCAACCGCAGGAACAAGTGGTGGACTGCAAACCCTAATATCCCAATCCAGCGGTGCGGTGCCGTGGGATTCCCGCGTCTTCAGGCGCGGGGGGATGTCAAGATTATCCTCGGAGTTGGTGTCGGCGCCGGCCTCCTGGTCGACGTTGTGATTCCTCAGCTGGTCGAACCCTTACCGTTCGTTGTAGTCCAGACCGGTGGGCTCCTACCCGTGGTCGGTATGTGGTATCTGCACTTGTTGATCGAGAATTGGAAGCTGTCGAACGAGTGGCCCCACATGCTGAGTGGGCTCCTAATTGCCTTCGGTCCGTATGTACCCTAGTTGTTGTAGGATATCTCCGAAATGGAGCTCGGGTATATCGCATGGGAGACCCGACGTGGAGGACTGTCGAATACACTACCCAAGGCTGCCGGGGGTTCTGCTCGGAACCTTCTGAGGGGCGGTATCAGGATTGGACTCAATCGCCCTGTGAGTTCAGTTCGTTGAGGAACAGGCCTGCGGTCGTTCCGATACGAACGCCGTCGACGTTGGCCATTTCGAGATTGTAAGTGGCGGTCCGGAAAGGCGTACCGCCAACGAGAACACGCTGAATAACGGTACGAACAGGGCCGTTCCCGTGCCTGTCGACGACACTCGCCATTAGCTCGTCGAGATGCCCGTCCTGGTGATCTGTCCGGGGATGCTGGGCGCGCTCGAACACAAGTTCTACCACGTCGTCTACTGATGCATGCTCTGGATTCTCGGTACGTTCGCGAACGTCGTAGGGAGTCTCTGATCCGGACATCGGCACTCACTCTGAGGTATCCGCGTCAGTATCAGCTGTCGATTGCTCCAATCGTCGCTTCCGGCGAACCTCGGCCAAGGCATCTTCGAGCGCGGCTAGACTTTCGATCGCCGCAGATTCGTCGGTAATCTCGTCGAGAAGTGCAGCTCGTTCGATAGCAGCCTCGTCTCCCTCGGTCGTCTCGATTGAGGCAACGCAAACCTTCCGCTCCTCGTGCCATCCACAGTTCCAACAATTCCGTGAGACCTCTATGCACTCGTCTTCATCCGCTGCAAGTAGGGCGTCGGTGGGTGATGCCGAAAGCGGGTGGTCCGGCCCGACTTCGAGTGTTACCGAGGACCCGCACGCGGGGCAGTCCATATCATTCTGGATGCTGTCCACGGTGTTCAACGTACTGTGTAAGTCCATCAAACATGGGGGTGTAGGATGCATCGATAGTTGGGGATACGCTAGAACACTGCTTCGACAGTCGGCAACGAGTGTCCCTCGAGGTCGCACGTCCAGTACGTCGCTAAGCCACCTGGGCTACATCGTTCGCACAGCTACACCGGGCCTTCGAAATGGCCGAGTTCCACGAGGAAGCACGTCAGCGCTGCCAGCGCGTCGACAACGACCCACTGTCGTCGCAGGCGTAGTGATCGCGCTCGTCGGGATCCGGCTCGGTCTGGATGGCACAGTCAACGCAGATCGGGTGGATGACCCGCTCGTCCGGGCCCCAGGTGTGGACCTCGCTAGTCTAGCTACCGGGCGGGGCATCGCAGAACGCACACCCCGTGAGCGAGTGCTGCATCATTCGGCCTCTGCGTCGGTATCACGACCGGCCGTCCAGCCACGGTGGAAGACGGCAAGCTGTGCCGTCGAGTCGAACGCGGCGCCGCTCGGTTCGTGAACCAGAACTCGGTCCTCGGGAACCGGAGTGACGACATCCGCGATGACGAGGTCGCTGACCAGGTTCTGAGCCGTCGCGTCGTCAACATCCGCTGTGTCGACCCCGATGGCGTCGCGCTCTTTTGCGAGCTGTTCTTTCTCGAACTGTTCGTAGTCGGAACTCGTATCGTCGTGAGGATCGGAACCAAGCATGGTAATTTCAGCCGCGCATCTGTCGCGCGCAGCACGCCCCCCGGTGCCGACAAACAGCCAGGGCGGACAGCGTCAGTCCGGTCGCGGGTCCCGATAGCCGATGACGGCGACGTCGTCGATGAACAGGACGCCCTTCATGAAGTCGAGCTTGGTCAGGCTGTGCCGATAGAGGTTATGTCGCCCGAGATAATTCACCGGCACCACCAGACAGCCGAACTCGATCTTCGGCCGGCCGTCTTTCTGGGTGCGGTACCCCTTTTGCAACTTGAGCAGATCGTCGCTGACGTTCTTCCGCTCGCTCTTCTCGACCTCGATGGCGATTCGGGCGTCGGCGTCGTAGAGGTCGACGCTGTAATTGAACCCCAGATGCGACCAGAGCTTGCAGCTCGGGTTGTAGCCGCCGGCAGCGTCACCTTCGTACTCGTACTGCGAGAGGCCGTCGGCGATCGCGGCATCGAACCCACCGACCTCGATATGCTTGGTCGAGCCATCGAAGACGCTCGCCGGAACAGCGTCGACGGCCGATCGAACCGACATCAGTGCTTCGTCTGGAAACGCCTCGGACGAGGTTTGGGTACGGCGCTCACTCAGTTTGGTGACCTCCTCAACGACGACCATACTCGCTCTCGATGACCAGCGGTCAGATAAAACCCGTCGCGCCGGACGTTCGGACCGATTAGCTGCCAAGATAAATTCACGCGAGGGACCAGGTGGCGAGCTAGGCCTGGGAGAGTGTATTTTGTTTACACAGTTAACCAACACTCTGCAGGGATTTGTCTGGGATGTTGGTTAAGACTAGTCGAGAGAGAGTTTGGAGTCAGCGCAGGGCCGATGGTAGTGTTCGTGACAGTGGGTGACAAGTGGTATTGACCAGTAGGTAGTCGCCTCGGGCCACTGCGGGGACAGACTCTGTGAGCCCGGGCCAGCTAGCCCACACCAACTACGCTGTCGCCAATGAGCAAGGGATGTCGATAAAACTTAGGCAGCATGGCCACCGCTGCCGCCAACTGAATCTCGCGAGACCAAGAGGAACGAAAGGACAAACGACCCAACAAACAGCACCGGGAATGTGAGGACCTGCGTGAACGGGTCAGGGGGTGTGACAAACGCCCCGACCACGAACGCCAGCAGGACTGCCACCGAGTAAGCGGTGACCAGCCGTTCGCGCCGGTCAGCTGGCTGCGTGCGGGCTGCCCAATTGTTTCTGATGTAGCGGACCCAGACGTAGTAGACCAGCCCGTAGCCCGAAGAGAGCATGATGAACGTCCACAGTGTCGAACCGTCTCGTGCCGACGCCTCCGCCTGAGCCCAGTATCCCAACGCCACCAAGTTTCCGACCAGGATTATCACTGTCAGAGTGAGGGCTGCACCTAGCAGTGGATTCTCGACCAAAGAGGGACCGACTTGCACAGATTGACATCGGAGATGCGAGGTCATAGGTGTTCTGTGCGGTTGAGCTGGTCTGAAACGATCTCATGTCCACCCCTAGGACTGCTTGAAGGCCGCTAATAATTGGTCGGAACCAACCATATCGATAAGAATCAGGCACCGTTGCAACCGTTGTAACTCTGGAGTCATTATATCAATCCCCGCTAAAGAGTGCATTGCGGAGAAAGCCTGAATCGAAGCCCTGCAATGCGCCGCTTGCGGGTGAGATAGCCCTCCATAGTCAGCACATCAAATTACCCCTCGTCGATAACAGGAGAGGGGTCATGGCCCTCCAATGTGTCAGCCCTCCTGCTAGTTCTCGTTTGGATACCCCCCGAATCATGATCCATAGCCAGATTTTGAAGAGTAGCACAGTTTCAACAGCCAACGGAGCACTCGATGTACCTAGCTGTGTGAAGACGAATACACCCATTAGGAGCGTGCTATGAGCACGGATGTAGCACAGTCAGAAGGCTGGTATCAAGTACGACTCACGCTGCCGTGGGTCGTGCCGGGAGCTCCGGGCGTCCAAGATACAATCAATATCGCCGTTGCGGAGGTAGGCCGTCGAGCAGACGCCTCGGCGGTTCGCTCTGCCGATATATCGGTCCAGGACGTTGCTTGCCCAAACTGTGAATGGGAGATGGAAGCAGTGCTTTGCACACACGGCTACGCCATGGTCGTACTGGACATTACAGTGGAGATAGAGGCCAGCTCAGTAGATGAAAGCACGATCCTGGTCAAACGCGAACTCGGCTCTCGGATGAAAGATATCCCACTAACAGTCGTCGACTCGATCCCCGTCGACGACATCGAAGACTCATCGGTCTCGTTTGCCGAACTCGGTCTTCCAGCAGAGAATCGTCAGGGGGCTACAGATCGTTCGAGTTCCAGAAACACCAACAAATCTGGAGATAACAAGACATTGTCTTGAAATAGTATCAAAAATATTGAAGACAGTGTATATCAGGCTCTTAGTTTTTCTTACTGCACCCCCTACTAATGTTCGTGCCCTCCTTACCCTCCTAATCAAGTAAGGGCACACGCACCCTCCTACCTTTGACAGCGAGAGAGTCCCGGCCTTTCCGTGAGGGACAAGCGTGCCGACGGTCCGTCGGAACCGAGGACTGAACAGGGCGGGCGTGAATCGCGTAAGCTCCGGTGAAATACCGCCATGTTATTGCTCGTTTTGAGTCTCCAACGAGCGTCCCCGAACTTTACTTTCACCGTGGATGGGTGAGGTTCAAGCCCTCCGCAAAGGTATATTGAATTGCTGATGAAGCGTTCCAATACGTTCGCCGTGCGACCGCTCACCCACGACGATGAGCAGGTGCTACGGGACCTGTTGGACGCTTCCGCCGCTCTCTGGAATGAGACGAATTACCAGCGCCTCATGCGCTACAACGACGAAGACGGCTTCAAGGGCGGCGTGTGGGACGCCGATACAGGCCGACTCGAAGGTAAGTACAAAGGCGTTCTCGGTGCATCCACTGCCCAACAAGTAATTGGGAAAAACACCGAAGCGTGGGAGTCGTTCTTCACGCTCAAAGACCAGTATCACGACGAGTCAAACACGTCGGTCACGGAACACCCCGAACCACCGGGATTCCGTGGGAACGAAGACGACGGACGTGTTCTCAAAGGCGTCATTCGCAAAGATGCGTACACCGTCGAATGGGGCGAGCGGTCCCGGCTAGAGATTGTCGTCGGTGAAACCCTGCGAGACAGGCACAACAGCCCGAACAGTCGTCTCCGGATGGAAATCGTTGGCGACCCGAACTGGCCCGACTACGAGGACCAGAGCCGCCTCGAACTGTGGTACGACGAGACAGAAAGCACCTTCCGAGCTTCGCAACCCGTGACTGTTTCTGACGGGACACGGGACACTCCACTGGCCTCAGAGAAGGCCGCTCTGGACATTGGTGCAAACAATCTCGTTGCCTGTACCACCACGACCGGCCAGCAATACCTGTACGAAGGCCGCAGGTTGTTCGACCGTTTCCGGCAGACGACGCGAGAAATCGCCCGGTTACAGTCGAAACTCGAAGCTGGCCGATACAGCAGCAAGCGCATCCGGCGGCTGTACCGGAAACGGACTCGTCGCCGTGACCACGCTCAAGAGGCACTGTGTCGTGACCTACTGGACCGACTGCATGAGGATGGTGTGGACACAGTGTATATCGGTGGGTTGACCGACGTGCTGGAGACACACTGGTCGGTCAAAACGAACGCCAAGACCCACAACTTCTGGTCGTTCAAGAAGTTCACCGAACGACTGGTCTGTACCGCCGAAGAGTACGGTATCTCGGTGAAAGTCCGGTCGGAAGCGTGGACCAGCCAAGAGTGCCCGCAGTGCGGTTCGACGGACCGAACAACACGGCACCAAGACACACTCACCTGTCCGTGTGGATTTGAAGGGCACGCTGACCTTACAGCGTCAGACACGTTCCTGAGACGGCACACAGAACAGACAGTCAGGCCGATGGCACGGCCCGTGCGGTTCGAGTGGGACGACCACAACTGGTCGGGGTTACCACGCTCTCACGAAAGTCCCAAAGAACAGCGCACAGACCCGAGTACCGTCCACCCTGACGGGAATGTTGCCTCCGGGGAATCGGCATAGCCGAGACTCCCACGGAGGAAACCGCGCCGTTTAACGCGCGGAGGATGTCATTTGGGCTGATATCCGCTATTACAATCCGGACAATAAGTGCAGCAGCACCACCTATCTAGCACGTCGGTCAGGTATCCTACCACAGTAATATAGTTGTTTAAGTATCCTCTTCACATAGAGCAGGAATCAGCGCCTCCACGTATACAATTCGAGCAGAATGTTACATCAGCGGCCTCTCACTCAGTATACGTATACCGAGTATAAAAACAACTATACCAATAGAGGGAAGACATTGGACTACTGAAATGGCTGAGAAGGACCTACCCGACAGTGCACCGGGAAAATACGTCCCCTATCATCCAAATCCGTACTATTCACCAGAGCCGTTGCCGGTGGAGCCAAAGCTCGAAATTTCTGCGCAAGTGCATGATCTAGTTTCTGAAGCAGCGTATCAAATCGGTCGTGTCGACGGAATTAGCTCAACGGTCGATTTTGCTGCAGTTCTCTACACTTCTCTTATACGTATCGAAGCGGTCGAATCAGCGCGTATCGAAGGCGCTGACGTCGAGTACCAGGACGTCGAAGCGTATCACACCCAGAACCCCTCGGGGGACGAAGACGCGACAGTCGAGAAAGACCTGAAAGAGGCCCTCAACTACGAAGCCGCGCTGACGTATGGACTCGACCGGCTCGAAAGCGGGGAGGAAATAACGCTCTCGCTGATCAAAGAACTCCATTCGATGCTTCTCGAAGACGTCCGAAATGACGGCGACGTGGTCGGTGATTTCCGCGACCACATGGTCCACCTGACGAGCCCACGGCCGGGAAAGCATCCGTTCGTCCCACCGACGCCGGAAGGACTCACCCCGCTGATGCAGTCGCTTGAATCCTATATCCAGATGGGCGGCCAATATCACCCACTCGTCGATGCCGCCATCATCCACTATTACTTCGAGACAGTCCATCCATTTTCAGATGGGAATGGACGGCTTGGACGGCTGCTGATCATCCTTTACCTTGCGAAGAACGGCTACCTCGAGAGTCCGTACATCTACCCCAGCGCGTACTTCAACCGGAATAAAGTCGAATACGTTGAGCGAATGCGTGCCGTGAGTGAAGAAGGCGCGTGGGAGGAGTGGCTGACGTTCTTCCTCGAAGGGCTCAGAAGCCAAGCCGAGACATCCTACGAACGGACACAGCAGCTGAGAGAACTACAAGAGCGCTACGAAAAGGAATACTCCGGCAACACGAATACGGACAAGTTTGCCCAACAGTTGCTTCAGTACCCGTATTTCACGGCTCCAGATCTGGTGGACTACCTCGATATCTCACGCCGCACTGCCTACAAGATCGTGGATGACCTCGAAGCAGACGGGCTCCTTGAAGAGGTAACCGGGAAAGAGCGCGGGAAAGAGTACAAAGCGGTCGAAGTCTTCGAGATTCTCAGCTGAGCAGCGGCACGGAACGGTTGTTGAATATCTCTCTGGTAGACGTGATTGAAACAAGATACCTTTCAGTAGATGTGCGAGCAGACCATTTCGAATCGCATCAATCCAAATGGTTGCTTCCTTGATAGCCATACCGGGAGAAAGGTATATTTCGAGAGGTCGAATATTGTTAAGACAATGCATGAACAAGGGGTCATCCACGCAATCGAGGGAATTGGTGACGGTCAAGGCCGAATTCAAATCTCAGATATAGACACAGATGATATTACTGTAGCGGTGAGTCAACCGTTCGGGCCATCTAATATCCAGAAGAATCGACCGATGGTAACAGTCTGGCTTGACAAGGATGTTATCGAATCTCATGTGACAATTCAGAAACCACCCGATGAGAACAAAATGTATGATGCGATGCTAATCATTTCCAGTGCTCCGGTTCCAGAAGATTTAGACCCTCGTGAACCGATAGAGATTGAGATTTCGGTAGACCAAGTTCGTCAGGCACAAGCGGCTGAATGTCCTGGTTGTGGGGCCGATCTCAGAGAAACATTCAGAGAGAGGGGTTGTACTGAATGCGGATTTTATCCCTAGTAATAGGCCAGTTCGCGAAACAAAATTTCCTCTCTTTACAAACTCGCCCTGCAAGACCTCATTTCGCAAATGTTTGAGGGGATCCAAGTATAAACGGCTCTGACGAGTCCGCGAAAGCAGCGTCACGCATTGTATGGTAGTCCTCCCCATATCTGTCCTGGCGGTAAACCCCTCCAAGTAACGCAAGTGGGTCTTGAATGACGACGGGTGCAACGTGATCCGAAGGTATCCCCCATTCACGGGCGAAGAGATTTGCGTAAGAGGTTGCTTGTCCAAATGCTTGCTGGAAATCCGTCATTGCGGACTCATTCGTGCTTTTCTTTACTTCAACAATGAACCAATGGTCTTTAGCACGAACCATAACATCGGCTCTATGTGATTCTGGTCTATCCTGATAAAGAGTCGAGCCAACAGGGACTTCTTTGAAGACACGCCCACCCTCAAAACGATCTGACGCATTATCCCATAGTTTCTCCTCAGCAGAACTGTCCAGAGTACTTCGGGAGTTAGTCTGGAGCCACTCAGATGTCAGTCGTAATCTGTCGGTGGATTTAGTTTGGAATATCTCAGCACTCAATTCTCGCCATGTTCCGCTAGTCCGGTGTTCAACCTGAATTCCAAAATCTAAGCAAGTTGAAAGCAGTAAACTATCTGATGAGTCTACTTCACCTATCACAAGAATCTGATTGATATTTTCAATAAGCGGCTTCACATGGTATCTTTTATCGGTTTTATAAACATGACTGTCAAATCTACTAATATCTGTTTTTGCTTCCCAGCCGCCGTCCCGTCTGTTATATTTATCCCAAATTAATTCCCGGTCCCGCCGTCTGAGATATGTATAAATTAGGAGTTGTCCGAGGGCTTGGAAAGTAGGTTCCTTTTTGCATTCTACAAGCCGCTCACGACCGATGTCCGATGGTGTGTGTAATCTGTCGATTGAGCAAGAAAGCGAACCAGACCCTGCATCCGGAAGAGAATCAACGTCTCTAAGCAAGATGTTTCCAACAGGAACTTCTCGTTCATATTCTTCCGACTGATTTGATACGTAGTCGTCGCAGTACTCACGTTCTGTCATCATGGCTGAGCTATTTTATCACGTGCCTCACTGCTCATTTCGAGTGACGTACTCAATAGGAATGTAAACATCTTTTTTCTCCCATAATGGATCAGATGTAATTTCACATGCCGCTGCATCGGCCTCGGTAACTATGAGGTCTATCTGCCCTATTACTTCCCTGTCTTGCCACGAAATTTCAGCACCATCAGTTCGCCTGCAAACCGGTGGTAAATCATCCTTTGAAAGGCTCCCTCCGTTATCTGCAATGGTGAATGTAATCTCATGTGGCCCAACAGGCAGGGGGTCAGTCAATGTCCAGTACGCCAAACCATGTTGTCCAATGAATTCATCCAATACCCCAACTGGTTCGTCATCGACGTAGAGAGTTGCCGTACAAAATTCAGCAAGTCTATTACGGATAGTAGTTCGCGCATTGGCATTATCGTCAGTTCCTGGGATTGACGGCTCTAAAGCACACCAATACATGATAGCTTCTCCCTGGGGAACTGTGATACTGGAAGATATCCCGGGTTTTAGCGGGACAGAAACGGGAATCGTATCAGTTTCAATCATGTGAGAATAATTCCACCGAGGATAGATAAACTCCTCCTATGACATGGTTCCTGCTAGATGAGCTTGGAATGTGGGTTCGGTGTGGTGAAAAGCTGGTTTGCCAGCGTCTTCTGTCCAAGATGTTTTCCGACGCTACCGTAAGCAGCCTTGCTCTTCTCAACCGGGTCCAACAGACAATCACAGATAGAACGGGGGCTCCTACTGAGCTGGTGTCTCCGGGACGTCCATCTCGGCTACCAGTTCCTCGACAGCGTCCTCAACCGCCGCCTCGACGTCGGCCGTATTCCCCTCGTAAACAGCCAACACAGCGTCTGCTTCCTCCGTCTCACCGCTTTCCAGTGCGCCCAGTCGGTCCTGCGTAGCGTCCAGCGTCTCTGCTACCCACGAGTCCCGAACCGCTTCGTCCACCACCGAAATGTGTTCAGGCTGGAGCGAGACGTTGATTCCGTAATCCGTTTCGTAGCTGTGTATCTTCCCGATTACAGCCACATAGCAGGGTGTCTCGGTCGAAGAGAGGACCTGCATCGCCTCCGGCTGGTACTCACCAGCGTAGACACTGACCGACTCAGAAGCCGCCATGACCGTCCCGCGCCAGTACTCTGAGTCCGTCCCGACATCCTTCGTCTCCATGAGCGTTCCAACGACGAAGACCCGGTTGGCTGCTTCACCGGAGGGGAGCAGTGAGAAGTTCGGCGCTCGGTCCTCCTCACCGTCTTCGGGACGGGTGAAGGAGTGCGTCGCCTGATTCAGGTCCTGTGCAAAGACACGCTTGGCCGGTTGGCGCTGCGTTCGTGCCGGATCGAGGGCACCGTCTTCCAGACCAGGCTGTTCACTGGAGTAGACCGTCTGGGCTACATCGTCGACGAGGAAGTAGTCGCCGATGACGGGACCACTGACCTCGAAGGTTCGGCCGATGAGCTGGTCTCGGAAGGCGTTGAGTACGACAGTGGGATCCACTGTTTCCATCGCCATCTCGATAGCTTCCTCCAGGCTCATGCCAGAGACCGCTTCGGTCATTTCGTCGTTGAACAGCGCCCGGACTGCCGACTGACCATCGTCGAGAATCGCCTTGATACGAAGGTCGAACTCACCATCGACCTCACCGTGTTCAGCGCAGCGGCCGTTCGTCACCAGTCGACTGCAGTTCTCCTCCGGGCAGCGCTTGATGAGCCCAGAGCCATCCTCGATTGCGACGAGCGTCCCGGTGGCACTCACAGAGCCGTCGGCCGGGATGACGTCCTCCTCGGCCTCCACGACGCTACTGGCTTTGTTGAGCGAGATGCTGAACTTGCCCTCGTACTCGTTGGTGATGACCGACGAGAAGTCGTAGGTCACACCTTCTTCGAGAATCGGGAGCTCGTCAGTATTCTTCGCCCACTTGACGAACTTCATCTGAGCACTCTCGTCTGCCACGAGGCCGACCTGAGCCATGGAGTCATGCGTTACATCCCAGAGGTCGACGACCTGTGCTCGAACGTCCACCCACTCTTCGTCGCCGAGGTCCGCTATCTCACTGAGCAGCGTTCGGTCGAAGTCTTCTGACCGACCGCCACTGGAACTGTAGCCCGCCAGAGCCGCGAGGTCCTCGGAGACGTCGTCGTCCGAAAGGTCGAACTCATCGATGAGCTTGCGAACAACCGCCACCTGTGCGTCGTCGACAGGCACCTTGAACGCGGTCATCGACTCCATCTGCTCTTCGACCGATGCCGGCGACATGTCGACACCGATTGTCTCGAATTCGCCGCTGATGTTTGCCGCACGGGACGCTACGTCGGAGTTAGTGTTGACACTCATGGTCGTCTCTCTGAAGGGGTCACGGGGTGGACATGTACAAGATACGAGACCTCGATAGTCATGACATCACAACTATCTCTCGCACCTGCTCCGCCCCGCATCCCCTCAGCCCCCTTTGGGGGCTAATACGCGGGAAATGCGAAGCGAGTTTCTGAGAAGGTTTCTCACTGACCTCACGGCCGAAGTCGGAAGATGAACGCTGACTCTCCCCCGGTCGGAAGCGAGCACTGCTGGAACCAATCCGTGGACGAGTATGACTCGCGCCACTCCTGACTCCCTCAGTCCCCTTTGGGGCCAAATACCCGGGAAGGGCGAAACGCGAAACCGAGGGGGTATCTATGTTGTAACTAAAAAAGCAAGATCACTGCCAATCCCCGGATTACCGATGACGAGCGGAATCCAATAGTGCTGCTCGCTGCTCTAGCGCCTTCCACTCAGAAAGGGCCTCCCAGACATCTTCTACAGACGCCTCAATGCTCTCAGCGACAGGCGAGACATCGCTTGGCGAGTCGGTATCGAAGCGTTCTCGATACTCTGTGACCGCATCGAGCGTCTCTGTGAGATGTGCCACGATCTCTGTCTCTGAATAGCTTTGGCGAATCTGCTCGATTCTGCGCCACTGCAGATAGGAGTCGTTTCGCTCATATCGAACCGGCTGTCCGGATAGCTCACGGACAATCCCCATCTCAGCAAACCATTCGAGATAGTCGCGGGCTATCTCTGTACCACAGTCTGCTCGGGCAGCGATGACTGACACCTCCGTTGGCTCCCGCAACTGCACGATGACATCGAATATCCGCTCTCTGGTCGGCCCTTCCCTCAGTACCTCGTCGGGAGACTCCCACGCATCGAAGTCTGGTCGTGCTTCATCATCTTCAGTCACGTCGCCAGGGATATCAGTCAGATCCATACACAGGTTTCGGTATTAGTACTCTTGTCTACTTAGTTCCAGATGACTGATTCGGAGGCAAATTCTTCGTCTGCTGAAATAATAGCGTCAGTCCCTCGGACTCGGTGGTTTGCAATCAGCAATGCGTCGTGGAGCGTATGGTGGTCAATCAGACTCCCATAGACCGCAAGATCCTGCTCATCGGTCGGTGCAATCTGGATGGGGCCGTCATTAACTAGCCCGCGTAGCACTGCATTCGGTGTAGTATCGACCTCGATACCCGCGATATTACCCTTGTTGACTACAGTCCAAATAGCCTCACTTACTGCAACCGTCGGAGCCTCGATCACATCAACACCCTGCTCAGCGCGCTCGAACACTTCATCAGCAGCCGGAGGGAGTCGGTCGACGAGGTACCGCGCCATTGCGACGCCGTCGGCAGTGTAGTGGCTCACGGCTGCCACTCCGACCGCCGCTTCTCGCGAATATCAGCTTCCATTTCTTCGGCCATTTCCTCCCGCTTTTCTTCAGAGATATCATCGTCGACGAGCATTCCGCGTCCAGCCGACTGTGTTGCCTTCCGGATCTGAATACCATCCTCTGTCTTTTCCCAGCGGAGCTCATCGCCTTCCTCAAGCCCGAACTCCTCACGCAGTTCCTTCGGGATGGTGACCTGGCCTTTCCGAGTGACGCGTGTTGTTTTCTCGTCTGCGTCAGTGCTCATGCAAAGTACTACGAGCCGTAGTACCTAAGACGTTTGGCTCGACGCGACCAGACTACAACGCATGGTGAAGAGATTTGAAGGGGAGCAGGCTGACCGTCTCACGGCGGGTACTTCATCGAATCCTCAACCTTCGACAGAACACGCTCATTCGAAGGGGATTCGACCGAATACTTGAAATCCTGAATGTCTTCTAACGTCAGTCCTCCTGTGAGATCGCCTCTCTTCCCTATGATTTGCTCCGCGTACAGGTTCTTATTCGCGTCCGTGAATAACACGTGAACCGTGAATATAAGACGTCGAATCCCGGCACTGTACAGCCGTTCCATCGCCTCAGACACTGACACTCGCGTCCAATCCGTCCCGCCGTCGGGCCTGTGCGTCACGTCCTGAAATTCTATTTGCGACGAGAACGTCACTCGACCCTCATTTGTGCTTAACACACCGCCTTGAACCGAGTCATTCTCGATAAAATCCCCGTCAGTGCGCGTTAACCGAGCGTATCTCGGAACGATTTCAATCTGGTCACCGTCGTCACTGATAAAACAAGCGTCCTCGATATCAATCGCGTCACTATCGGGCCTGTGCTGAACGGTTAGACTCGGACGGACATACAAGTTCTCTGCAACGCCGTCACCGCAGTTCTCTAATTCGATTCGAAGGAAATCGAACACGGTCCCTGCACCAGCGATAGATTCGATTTCCTTCCGTCGTTGCCTGACAACGGGTTTGCTTTGATTCTCGATAACGCCTTTCAGCTCATCGGTCTGTGGTCCTTCGTGAACGTGCTTCTCGTAAGCCGTGAATTTCTCCAACAGAACAGCTTTGACTCCAGTGAAGCTGAATCCGGTGAAGCTCGTGTTCAATACAACGTCTTTTACGCGTTCAAACACTGCAAATCACGCCTATTGCCGGTGTAATCATACGCGGACGGTAACGAACGGGGATTAATAGTTTTTCACCTAACTCACGGTCAGTATACACCGTCTCGCACCGGTATTCGGCAGGTTTAGGCGAGAACTTATATACTAAGAACCTGCCGTGATTCCCCGCTCATCAAATCAAAACACCGAGTCAATCTTCCGGCGAACCAACTCTTCAGACAGTTCCTCATCATGCCGGACTCCCACGACATCCACCCCGCGTCCCCTGCAGATGACCAGTTCGCCTGCCTGGAAGCGGGACGTGGCACCGTGCGAGATATGCGCCCTGTATTGACCGAACCATGTCCGAGTACAACATTCGTTGAGGATTGCAGCAGAGAGAAATTTCCTGCTTCGGAAACGCAGTTATCGACTGAACCAATGTCGCCCCCTTCAAGTCATGAGTGAGTCACTGGCCAAACAGCCTTGATAACCGGTCACGGACACCTGTACTGGTCTTTCGGTCCGCCCCTCTGATTTGTTCGTTGGCCTCGGTGTATTGCTGAAGGACCGCGTCGATGCCGGTGAGCGTTTCCTTGGCCGTCGGCGTGTCTTCGCGTCGGATCATCGGCCGGATGATAGCCTTGAGATGCTTCGTTGGATGATCTGGAAGACGAGCATCCTCCTCTGACAGGAGGCCTTCCTTCCGAAGCAGTTCCCGGTAGCGATGGCGTTCGCTCATCAGCTCGTCGATGGCTTGGAGGTATACCCGGTTACTGAGCTTGACACGCTCGTTCTCCTCCTCGAGTGCGTGGTAGTCAGCATACTGCTGGCTTTCCCGACGAAGTTTCCGGGCCAATATCCGGTTGTCCTCACGGGCCATGTCCAGGGCCTGCTGTGTCGGCGTCCGGCCTTCGCGAGGTACACTCCAGTCGTTCGCGTGCTTTTCGTCATCGGTTAGATGTGGGTCTGTACGCTCCCAGTCCTGACCGGCTGCCGCCGCCGTGAGTTCCATAGCCTCCTGTGTACTCTCACGGAGCGTATCGTCGGTGTCGAGACCACGGGGAGAAGCAGGAGTGCGTCCGTGTTCGTCCTGTTCTGCGACGTACCCATTTTCGACGGAGTCGCCGGACGCTGAATCGGCGTGTCGAACAGGTGGGTCAGTGTGGGCTGTGGGCGAGGGAGGCTCTGGTGCCGGCGTCGAATCGCCACCAGAGGCGCTGGATGGCTCCGTGTCGGCTTTACTGCCGGCGGATGGGGAATCAGTCGCCAAGCGATCTGAAGTGTCGCCAGTGCCGCCACCGTTGCTCAGACCAGTTCCCGGGTCAGCCGCAGCGGCGTGGCCCGAAGATCTCGATGAATCGTCGAAAGAAGTCGATGCATCAGTTGCCTCGCGTGTCCCGTTCGAAGATGACCCGCCGAATTTCTTCCCATTGGCGGAGGGTAATTCGTAGTAGTCGTCCACACGGAGTAGCGCCCGGGCAATAGTGACATCTCCGTACGTTGACCCCGAACTGTAGTGACGCCGGTCCCATTTCTCTCGATACAGACCGGAATCGCGAAAGAGAGCGTCCATCTGAGCAGGGTCTTTACCCGTCCAGAAAGCCAGGTAGTGAGCCATCGCCATGTCGGCTTCAGATTGAGAGGGGTACTCGGCTTGTGGTGAGCCCCACATCGAGTTGTCGCCATCGTAGAGGCGACGTCGACGACTACCACCCTTGGCGTCGAACATCTTGGAGAGTAGCTCCTCGTCCGATAGCGCAACGCCCGGCCCGGCAAGATCGTCGAACGTTTTCGGCATGACTTCCGGAAGATACCGAGCATCGACTCGCGCCAGTGCGTCTCTCACAGCCGAGGCTTCGATGGTGTCGAGATCATCACCGTATCTATCTCGAAGCGATTCTGACTGGTGCTGCCCGCTAGACGAGGAGGTTGAATCGGCTTCGTTTCCACCGTTTTTTGATATATTCGACGCGGCTGCAGTATCTAGACTCGCCTGTCCGTCAGAGTCGATACCACCTCGGATGAAATCTCGGTGAACGGCTTCTATGTCATCTTGACAGGTCCGTATTTCCCGGGGTGTCCCATCGACGTGCTCGCCGGTCACAGTGAAGTAGCGGTCGGAGTCATACATTTCGACCCTACCTTTCCGATTCCCACCATCGGGAAGCTCACCACCGACGAGGATATGCACGCCAGTTCCGGATGGAGAGACTTCGGTGTAGGAGTCCAATCGGTCGATGATATCTTCAGCCCATTCTTCGAGTTCGCCGGTGTCGGCATCACGGCATTTGTCGAGATCGACGCCGGCGATTGAGACATCCTCGGTAAACACAAACCCGAGGCCGTCGGAGTTGACGCGACTGTCGCCGTGGGCCGCAACTGCTTGCTCGAAATCCCGACGCTGGTTCGGGTCGGTGACATCCAGATTCGGGCTGCCACTGGTCCGATATGGTTTCGTCGGGATTTTGGTAGGTTTCCCGTCTCGCTCCCCCTCACGCCAGCAGATCCAGTTCTCGATGGGGCGGATTTCTTCGGGAATTTCCTCGTCTCTAACGTCGATTATCGGCATGGTTTGAGTTGGTATTGTTCCGGCGCATACGCCTCCGTCACCGAGGCGTGACAAACCGGTTTCAGGGTGGATGGAACACTACGAGATGAAACCGATAGACTGCACGCGATTTCACTGCTGTATCGACTCTGTCCCCACCCAACACTATGATAAATCAATTCGAGAATGGCTAATGGGGACAGGAGAGCGCTCGATAGCTCCTCTAGGTATGCTCTCGTCGACGGGCACCACCCTAACGCCCCCTCATTTCCAATATTGGCATCAGAGCGGTTCAGACCCTGTATTTCTGCATCTGCCCACTTTTCAACCACCCTTACGCCTTGCGCGGATTTTGTCGCAAACCGAGTTCCAGACGCAGGGAAGTTTGGAATCCGAGTGTCGAGAGAGCCCCAATTAGGCTCTAAGCCATTTTGCACACTTTGTGTCTCCATCAACAGCGGTCGGGTGTTTTCAGAGAGGGATTCCTGCGGTAGAAGCTCTCTACCTGTCGTGCGCGGAACGCGCACTTTGTGCGCGAATGGATTCACGCGGTTACTTGAGTTCACGGATCAATTCCCGTCCGCCGGCGAACTCCCACTCACTGTTTTCGCCCCAGATCTCAGCGTTCAGATCATCGTAGGTCAGCCCCTCTCGCTTGGCAGGGAGTTCACCAATTCGCCCTGCATTCGATAGGGCTCGAACAATCTCCCAGGCGACCGAGATATTCGGCACTATCCAGACTTTACGCTCGGCCGCAACCGCGTTGTAATCGTCGAAGTGTTTGACGATGAGATAGGGTGGGCTGTTCGATATGGCCTCACCAATGAGAGCCAACTGTTCACCGTCATAGGCCGCGAGGTCAGGCTTGGCAGCCCCATCGTCGATCAGCGAATATTTGCTGATGAAGTACTGGTTGGTTCGGTCGTTCGCGAGCGACCGTGCTAAGGCCTCTACCAGTACCTTGTGGACGGTCTTCTCATTCACATCTCCCTGGTTCTCTCCAGTAGTTACGGATGCGCCACAGGCCACCTGCCCGTCGCCGGTAACAGTGTAGTAAATCCGGCTCAGGTCTTCGTGCACCTCAAGATAGCCGAGGTCCTCCAGCTTCTCTAAATCTATATCAGAGAACTGATTTTTGATTGCTGCCATCGAATCGAGGATATCGAATGTGGGATGTCGACCGTTAACCGTGGTAACGACCTCGGTGAGAAACCTCCGTTCGTCAACTGACAGGGTCATGTCTATTTCTGAATCGGCATTGGGACCACCATCGGGAGATTCACCTTTGCCCCCCGAATCGGCCTTCTGCTGATTCGGAACGGGCTCTGAGTCTGGTTTGGTTCCTGCGGAATCGGCAGGTGGGCGGGTGGCCCTGGTGGTGCTCGATTTGGTCGCGTCCAAGTCGTCGACGAGATCGTCCGTTGGTACCGGTCGAGGATGGGTGCCCCCATCGTCTTCGTCTCCGTCTTCTCGGGATTTGGAGGCCGGCCTCTTCTCGTCGCGTTTCGCAGTAGGTGAGCGCCCACCGCCAAGTGAGGTGCCGAGATTGTTCGTCGCGCCGCTGTCGCCACTAGAACCGGAGGTGGCGGGGGACTGCGGAAGACCATCTGGCGTTACAGACGGACCGGATGGTTCTGCCTGCGCGTTCGAGACTTGCTGTGCCGATGGTTTCGTGTTGCTGCCCGGCAACAGACAGTAGTCATCACGAGTTCGCCGTGACATTTCATCGGCTGCATCGCTGTACAGAATCCCATATGGAGAGACTGTCTCTTCCGTCACAGGGTCGCCCGAAGCGCTGTGGCCGGCTGGAATGTCTACAGGGAGGAGCGTCACCATCTCAGGAATATCGGTCATGAAGCCTGTATCGGGTAGTTGTGCGACCCACTCGCCACGCGGAAGCGACGTGATTCGGTCCACGAGCTCTTCAGACTCGATCCCTTCGTGGAAGAGGGTCATGACAAGTTCGTCGTCGACAGCCAGTTTCCCGATGAGTTTGGTGTTGATGTTGCGAAGAATCTCTTTGTAGCTCGCGACGTCCAGCGCGTCGGCTTTCACCTGCTCAGCGAAGTGGACGATAACCTCCATCGCGAGCCCGAACTCTCGTCCGTCTGGAATCATATCGTCCCGGACCAGTTCGGACTGGAGGAGGGGTGCTGCCTCGTCGATAATCAGGTTGATTACGTAGTCGTCACGCACACTGGGCGTTTCACCGATTCGGTGTCGTAGCCGTGCCCCGCTCCAGATATAATCCAGCAACATGAACGTGAAGAGGTTGCTCGAAGCTGGCCGTAGGTCACCAGTGTCGATGAGGACCACGCTCCGTGAGTCCAGCAGGTCCTGGATGTCGAACATTGGCGACTGGTCAGCGTAAGCCCCAGCCTCGCCGTCCCACTCGGGCACGAAATTCAGGATTCGCCAGATGAAACTCCTCTCAGCGAGCTTCGTAATCCGGTTCATCACGGCGTCGATAGACGTCTGGAAACGTTGTTCGTCGGCATGGAGATGACGGGACAGAGTGAGACGGAGTGTATCGTCGCTCACCTCCGGTATCTCTCCTTCCTGCATTTCGAAAGCGGCCTTCAGAAGGTCCTCTATCGGCCAGGCATCGCGCCCGTATTCTGGGTCGAAGAGAGCTTTGATTAGGTTGTTGAGAATCTCTTGTGCCACGAACGCTTGCTGCGTCAGTTCGCTCCCGAGAACGTACACCAGGAGCTCGTTGTAGCGGTCAATTTTCTCTTGAACCGCGACGGTTCGACTCACGCCTGCGGCCAGCTGGGGCCGAATATCGAAGTAGGGGAACGCGAGGACTTCTTCTTCAGGGCCGGGGACTGGGAGATGAATAACATTGTCCAGCGAGCCGAATTTGTGGAAGTGGGCCCGTTTGTACTCCTCGCTCATTGAGCCCCCTTTCTTGTCGAAGATGAACGTCGGCCCGTCGAATGCCTCGTAGGCGCTGAGGGCATCGTTGATCATCGCTGTCGTCTTCCCGCCACCCGTCGTCGCTGCTCGGAGAATGTGATGGGTGAGTTGCTCTGCGGACAGTCGAATCGGGATATCCGGCCGGTTTTCGACGGCCGTTTCTGCGCTCCCGATGTGCATCCCAGTGTCGTATTTCGACAGCATATCCTCGTCAGTCGCTGTAAGCGGCGCTCGTGCATCCGGCGAGCCGCCAGATGACCCCCGACTCGCTCGAGGCAGCGCATCCGTACTGGGAGCGACCACGAAGTTCGCTAGCTCATCAGGAGAAACAACGATGATGGGAGATCGGTTGCTCAAGAGCCCGCTCAGCGCGCTCTCTCGGTTCTGCCGTGAGTGGCATAGTTGCGAGAAGGGCTTGTCACTCTGATCGAGTATCTTGCCCTCAATTCCATAATATGGGCCTGATAGGCTGGTGAACGCGTTCGAGATACTCTGGACGGTATCTGGGTCAGAGGCTGCCCGAAGCGTCAAGTCGAACGTCGTGGTCGGTTGCTTGTGGTCGATCTGGGCCATCCGAGAGCCCGTCGTTTTCTTGGAATCGCCATCGTTGAGCGTCCCACCGACTTGCTCAGGGATTTCTCCTCGGTGGAGATTCTGCCGTTCCTGGTCACTACTTCCGAAGAGCTGTCGAGACATCTCGTTGGTCGCTGCAGAGAGTGCCCCGTAGTTGCCCATCTTGAGGTCGCGTTTGTGTTCCTCGGCCTCGTCGGTCCAGTCCTTTCGTGGAGAGAAGACGGCCTGAAACACGAACGGGTCGTCAGTGTGAACTGCCTGCTCCAGCAAGACACTCAGAGGAGAGCGGTACTGGTCATTGACGTCCATGTCGATATCGCTGAACGGCTGAATGAGCGTCATCCAGTCGAGTCCCTTCCGGGGGACACCCTCCCACTGTACTATCGAGGGGCGTTTCTCTGGTGGCACCTCTCGCGGACGCAACGGGACGCCGTCCAAGTGCAGTGATTGCTCTGCCTCGTCAGGTGTTGGCTCGTTTCCCCCACCGATTTCGTGATGCTCGAAAACCGAAGGGTCAGCGAATCCATCGAGTCGTTCGAGATCTTCGATGTCGTCTAGCGCAGCGATTCGTCGACCGCCGACCTGGGCATTACCGTCGTTCGAAGCGAACGCCGCGACTTGGTTGAACGGGACGATCTCAAACTCGAAGCTTTCGGGGTACATCGCCCGCACATTTGCGGCAAGATTCTTGAACGAGGTCGCATCGTACGGTGTCGCAGAAAGATAGAAGTCGAAACGCTTCGTCGCACGCGGCTTGTGGATGATGAACTCGAACGTCTTATCGTAGTTCTTCAGTCCGAAGGTGGAGAGGAGATTGAAACGCGAGGTATTGGTGACACCAGCCCGGTACAATCCAAAGAGCCCACTCACCACGTTCCCGGGCGTCACTTGCTCACGGGCTGGGGAGATATGGATATACGGGCGTGCTTCGATTGGGTCCCCGAGGGCTTTTCCAGGGCCGATGTCATCCTTTGCTGGATCATACGGCTCGACTGTCTCCTCACTCTCCCTCTGCTCCTCAGAGAGGTCGACAGAGTCGTCACCATCTTCCTCATCTGCTGGTGCTGGTAGATTCCGTTCCTCGCTTCTCTGCGCGTTCGTGAAACGCCGAGGAGACTCGGAATCAGCGGCTGAGCGGTCCTGACCATCCGAGACATGAGATTCAAGCTTCTTCGCGCGTCGGACATCGATGCCTTTGCCGCTGAATATACCGTCATACCCATTATTCGGAGCGCTGCCGGCGCTTTCATCGTCGTCTGGCGTGGGCGTCACAGCACCCACCCAATCCTGTTGGGTTTGAACCAGCTTTCACTGGGCTCTGTAACGCTCGAATTCTCGCACCAGATGTTGTTCTGTCGGGGGATTTCGGTTTCAATCATTACGCTAGTATGTCAGTCACAGTGTGAGTGCTGAGACTGCTCGATAATGCCCACAGAAGTGCAAGGCCTCGGTGTCCGGACCTCGTGAGTGAGCTTCGTTGTGATTATACTCAGTACTGCACTCTGGATGATGGCTGAATCCCAGTTCTCGACTGGGTACGATTACGCCCCTCCAGCGATGTATTCGAGGAGGCCGATGACAGTGTTCATGCCGAAGTAGAACAGCGTGAGTGCAGCTCCACCGATACCGATTTTCATGCCATTCTCAGCTCGGTCACTGTTTTTGCGGGCAGTGAAGTAGAGGACACCACCGGCAGCGAGCGCGATGAGACCCACATAGCGGAGGCCAGTCATCACGACATCGTACATGTTGTTCAGGATTCCTTCGAAGTTATCTGTGCCTGCATCGCCAGTGACGTCATCCGGGTCACCACCAACCTCCTGTGCGGCCACTGGGGCCACCATCAGGGGGACGAGTACTAGCAGTGCGATAAGCGCCGTGGAGATGCTCTTGACCGGTCGGGATGTTCGGAGGATGTTCATTTTCCCGTCCTTCTTTAGGAGAGTCGATATGATAAACAAAAGTAAGTTGCAACTATTGTAATATTACAAAATGGCACTCTTACCCCACTGATAGTGTTGATTTTGTGTGGAAATGTTTAATACATCATTGTGCCAAGGTAGTTGCCATACACTCGCACCCTCCTAAGCGCGATGTGTTACCCGGAGCGATAGATGTCAGCAAATACCCGAAAAGCAGACTCCAACGCTGAACAGAAGAAGACTCCACGCTATCAGAATATTCCACTGAAGCCGGACACGTACGCGAGAATGACGGCCTTCAAGCACCGGAATCCACTGGTCAATCGGTCATACGACGAAGCGCTCAACGAAATCCTCGACTCGATGAAGTTCCCGCAGAGTGAAGAACTGCAGAGCCCACACCTGCCGATTGGACTCTCAGAACTAGAGGAAGACGGCGAATAGAAACGAGTACTATAGGTGAGCAGACCTTTTCACCTCTTCCGCTGGAGACCGTTCTCGAAAGTAGTGATGAATACAGAGAAGGAATTCGGGACGTCGAATCTGATTCTTTCAGGCGATTCCCGTCAAATCATCTACTCAATGTGAGAGTGGAGCGACTACTCGATTTCTAACTCACCACTTTTGCTGCCCTCCCGACCGTCGTTCTCGTCCCATTCGAGTTCGAACTCGATACTGCGTTCGGTCATGTTGCCAGCCGGACCCTCGCGTTCAGCTTTGACCTCGAAGGTCGGCCGTGTAGGGGGATTCAGTGATACAGACTCCGAGCCTGTTTTCAGGTTGATAGGGTCTCCGCTCTCGAGATTGTCCGCGACTTTCCGGAGGTACGATGCAATCTCTTCTCTACTCTGGTCGCTCTCTGATTTGAACAGGACTTCTTCAGGCATACAGAAGAACGTACACAGACTGCACCGATAAATGCGCCCGCTGTATTGAACCACTACAGTCCTGACAATTTTAATAGGTTTCCTGAGTTCCGTGCAAGATGTAACGCGCGAGTCGGTCAGCGCCATCAGCACCGTTTCACGATCACACTATACTCGTCTCAGCGGCGGGTACGCAAATCCCGCAATATTTGAACGTCGCCGGAGACAACACGCTTGATGCCCTCCATTATCGATGAGACCGTGTTCGGCGAGCCCTCCAGAGGGCTTGGACTGGTGTTCCTCTGTGGCGCACTTCTAATAGCCGGGCAGCAAGCGTACTACGTCATTCTAAAAGGAGCGACCCTCTACTATGCCACACTAGTTATTGGTGCCGGGATGGCCCTCTCCGGCATTGCCGAGTCCTTGCCGAAATCTCGACGACGGGCTTCTGGTGCCCTGCGACTCACAGCGATCGCTGTACTGGCGAGTATTCTCGTGATCGGCTTCCTCAGGCCCGAGCTCATCTTAGTGTGATTGAGCCGGTCGGGTTCAGTTCACCGCTCTTGTAAGGAGTTCATTCGCACGGAGGACTCATTGGGAGTGACCGAAAAGACAAGAGGTGAAGTTGCTACACGCACCCTCTGTATCGGTCACAGCGTTACTGACAGAAGCCGAGTAATTTGGAAAGGAACTGCTGAATACACAGCGTGAATTCAGCACGGGTGGTCGCTATGTCAAGACGTGTTCGGGGCGGTCAGTAGTAGCGACGGTGTTACTGTAGACAGTATCCCACCCCGAATCCTCTGAGAATCTCCATTAGCGCCCACGTTTAGAGTAGGTTTCTTGATATATGGTGCCTTTCTTACTGCATGGACCCACTGTTCTTCGAGTCTCAGAACGAGTTCCGTACCTGGCTAGAAGAGTACCACGACACGGCAGAGGAGCTGTGGGTGGGCTACTACAAGGCCGATGCCGAGCGAGTCGGTATCGGCTACGACGAGTCAGTTGAGGAAGCGCTCTGCTTCGGGTGGGTCGACGGCCTGGTCAAGGGCATCGACGATGAGACGTACACTCGTCGGTTCACGCCCAGGAGCCCCGACAGCAAGTGGTCGAAGGCGAACAAGGAGCGGGTCAGCGCGATGATCAAGGCGGGAAAGATGACCCCGGTCGGAATGGAACTCGTCGAAGTGGCGAAGGAAACGGGCGAGTGGGCGGCTGCCTATCGCCTCGGCGACGACCACAACGTCCCGGCCGAACTGGAGGCAGCGCTGCGTGCGGACGAAACCGCTTGGGAGAACTTCCAGAACTTCTCAAATACGGACCAGCATGCTTTCATCGCGGCCGTCAAGGAGGCTAAGACAGACGAGACCAGGCAAAAGCGGATCGAACGAACGGTCACACTCGCGGCGCAGGACCTCCGAGCATACGACGAGAACAACAAGCGGCGGCTGTGATGTGGTCTTTCGGAGGTACCCGTTTCTAAAGGACTCTTTTTTCGTGTCCCATTTCCTCACCATTACGGACGAAGTTACGGCTTTGCTCACCGGGAATGGTCGTGTAGTTCGCGCGCCGAGTCGGTCACGTCCTTCTGGTAGACTTCGAGTAGGTCGTCAAGGTACTCTGCGTACAGAGGATCAAGTGAGCGATGGGATTCACTGTAGAGTTCCGCTTGATAGAAATCAGAATAGTGACGCAGCGTAGAACATTAACCACAGATTGGTTGCCCACGAGGGTCTGCAGCTAGTATTTGATTGATGGCGACGTTATTACAGGTATGGCCACTATCCTTACTGTGTTTGGAACTGGCGAGGGACAGACCGCGAAGATAGCTGACAGTATCACGGAGGAATTCAAAGCCCGCGACCACAAGGCAACGACGGTGAACGTCGCGGAGATCGATTCCGAACTCAATCTCGACGAGTTTGACGCCGTCTTAGTCGGCGCGTCAGTCCACTATGGGAGACAACAGAAGTCAGTTCGGAGGTGGGTCAAAACGAACCGCGACGTACTGGTGAGAAAGCCGAACGGATTCTTCCAAGTCTCCGGTGCGTCCGGGGCGAAGAATGAAGAGGGGCTCTCGGAGGCGACGGGATACCTTGACAAGTTTATCGATGACACGAACTGGCAACCCGACAGAATCGCTCTCTTCGGCGGCGCGCTACGCTTCTCAGAGTACGGCTTTCTCAAGCGAGCGCTGCTGAAATTCATCGTGAGAAATCAAGAATTCGAGATGGACGAGTCAGGAGACGCTGAACTCACCGACTGGGAATCGGTCGTGTCGTTTGCCGATGAGTTCGCTGTGTTCGTCGAGGAACGGCTGGGCGAGGCGGTCGAAGCAGCCTGAAAATCGTCAATAGGCGACCGGTTGTCCTTCACGAACTGGCACTGAGATTTTCTCCAAAGAAAACGGGCTGAGATAATAAGTGGGGCCAAATTGTGCGGAATGGTTAGGCTTGCCGGAGTGCTACTAGATTGAATGGAATCTCGAACAGATACGCAGCAGTCGATAGCACCTGATGGCCCCACGAGCGACACTCTACCTGGGTATCCAAATACCGTTGAGGACGTGTCGACGGGGGCGTCTATCACCTTCCTTGAACATAGTGTCGACAAGCAGGGCGCGTACTTGCTGATGGAAGGTGTTCTTCCACCGGGAATAGACAGTGGGCCCGCCCGTCTTCACCCGCGGGCGGAGGCACGCTCGGAGGTCGTAGCGGGTCAAGCCGACGTAACGGTACGCGGCGAAATATACACGCTGCTTCCTGGCGAGGCGTTGACTATCGAGATCGGTGAGGCCCATAGTATCCGGAACAGCGGCAGCGACACGCTTGTGGTTCGGACGACGCTACGTCCGCCGGGCGAATTCGAAGCCGCGATTCGGGCGCTATATGAAGCCAATGCAGGTGGGGAGCCGGACTTACTCGCGGTGGCGTCGGTGCTCTCCCACTACCGGGCGGACGTGCGTCTCGCGGCGGTCCCATGGTGGCTGCAGCGCCCTCTCTTGAGCGTGCTCGCCAGAGTCTCGACAGTGCTCGGTCGGAATCCGGTCAGGTAGTCCACAGCCCAGACATACCCGATCGGCTGTGGACAATCTTGTTTGTCAATCATGGATCAGATGACGACCACCTCTAGATGGTCCGGACAGTAACGAGTACAGTACGAGTGATGAGTGTAGACGCCTGCGATACGTTTATCCTCTCAGACAACTATTATAATAGCGGTGATATGAAGTGGCATCGTCAACTAACCAAGCAGTCGAAGGTATTGAGCGGCCGACCGGTGTAAGTCGGTGGGACTATTTGAGAGTCGGTGGTCTGGCCTCGCTGACGGAAGCGGCAATCTACGTGGCCGGCATCGTGTACTTCCTCGTGGTTCTCGACTTTGCGACGGTCCGCACGCCGCTCCAGCAGGTCGAACTGCTCGTGGCGAACCAGACGAGTCTGTACGCGATGTACCTACTCATCTATGTGGTCTTCGGCGTCGTTCTGGTCGCGCTCGTCCTGTCCCTCCACGCACGTCTCAAGCCCGACGCACCAATGCTGATGGGCGCGACGACCGCGTTTGGACTGATCTGGGCCGGACTCGTCATCGCCAGTGGGATGGTCGCCAACATCGCCACGGGCGTGGTCGTCGATCTGTACGGCACGGACCCGACCCAAGCAACGACGGTCTGGCTAGCGGTCAGTCCGGTCATCGACGGGCTTGGTGGCGGCAACGAAATCGTCGGCGGTATCTGGACCCTTCTCGTAAGCGTGGTCGCACTACGGGCACGGGCACTACACCGGGCGCTGAACTACGTCGGTCTCGTGGTCGGTACGGCAGGCATCCTCTCAGCCATCCCGGCACTCGGCGAAGTCGGCGGCGGCATCTTCGGGATTACCCAGATCGTCTGGTTCGTCGGCCTCGGCATCCTCCTGTTACACGCGAGTCGGCGTGAGGCGGTGTGAAGCAGGGTCCTACCTTAGAATCCCGTGGAAACTACCAGCATCTCCAATATAGTTCGAACGCCCGACTTAGAGGGGCTTCTCGTGTTTTCAGCTGAAGACTGCTCACTAAGCCTACAGAGGAAACAAAGCGAGTGCTTCGGAGCTTGACTCCAAGGGGTTTCACAGCAGGATATAGGCAAATACACTGAACAGATTCCCGCCAATTGAGGTAGCAATCATTACCAGCCCGAGAGTCACCCCAGTATTGCTCCTGAGCGAACCTTCACGCCCGATATGTCCAAAGGCCCACGCAGTGATGCCGATGATGAATATCGCCAGACCCAGATGATACAGCAACCCACTGAGCGCTTCTGAAAGGAGTATCAGATCACTCTCTCCCGATGCGGAGAGAGATGTCCCATACGGCCAGCCATCGGGCAGGAACTCAGTTCCCATGATGAAGCGGATTGTCGCATAGAGCGCTTCAACGCCGATGATAACCACGTGGCCCAGAGCACCAGCAACGGCCATCCCACGGAAGCGAGCTTGTCTCGCGGGATCTCGGGTCGCACTCACCCAGCCGACGAGACCGACGATGAGCGCGATAAGCGTCCCGTAGTACCCAAGCACGTTAGCAATCGACGCCAGTGCTTCAGCAGGTGTCACGATGCCGTCGACGCTAGACATGGAATTGCCTCACGACACTGGTCAAATCACAGCAACCGGATTCGCTCGTCATTGGGGAGCCTCTCTCATGTTGATATATTTTCGCCACCAGAAGGCCAGGAGTCCGAGCGCAATCCATTCGACGAACATGAGCACGCTGCCGATAGCCGCCTCAAGATACCGTTCAACCGTCCCTGTTGCTCCCCAGCCATCGTACGAATAAGGCGCCATATAGGTCGTGAAATCGCCCTCGTAGTATCGCCCATCACTACCAGCCAGATCATCGCCAGTATACGAAGCGCGAAGATATGGCCCATCGAGCGTCGTCCACGCCTCGCCGTCTCCATTCGTCGTCACGGTCTCGTCAACGGCGCCGCTCAGTGAAATCTCGCGGTTCGGTATTGGATTTCCATCGGGATCAGTTAACCGGAGGAGGACACGCCTGTCGCTCGGGTCGTCTCCCGGTACGGTGTCGGCGACGACCAGTTCCGAAAGTTCAGATGTCACGATATGGGCGTCAATATTCGCATCCGGAACCTGGGTATCGAAGACCGTCGAGGCCCGAACATTCAGCGCTTCGTCGACTCTTGCATCTCGTGGCCTGAATTCCCCTTCGAGCCTCTCGAACAGATACGTCGGTGAACCGTTGGCTTCGTCGACGACACCCGCGGGTAGCTCTGTTCCCGGAATTTCCTCGTCAATCGCGGTCTCATCTTCAATCCACAAGCCACCGTATTCGCCATCTGGCCCGTAGGCCGCAGACACGGACACGTTACCGACGCTGGTCACCGTATGCACGAGCGCAGGCCAGGCGTCACCCTGAGTGTGGGTGACTGGATATGTCTCGCTGGCACTACCACTCCGTTCCTCAATGTGCGTTGTCTGTGAGACTCCGTAGAATCGCCACGGTGAATCAACACTGAAAGTGGCGTCGCCAATTTCGAGTTCGATCGAACTCCACGGAGCGCCAGTGAGGTCCTGGTCCCCATCCCATTGCACGATTGTCCGGTCCGATTCGACGCCGTCGAGGACGGTGACATCTATCTCAAGACCCGACGCGTCTGTGTCCACGATAGTCACCGGGACGGAGTGACTTCGAGTTAGCGTCCGGGTATAGCTCTGAGAGCGTTCATATTCACTGCATCGGCTACTCCGTACACCCCACCGGGCTTCGACCTCGGACTCGACTTCTAGGGTCGCGGTGAGTTCGTATTCACCGGGGATGAACTCAGCTGAGCGGTCCCTTCCTCCATCGGTCGCCATCCAGACGCCTTCCTCCTGTTCGACGAGTGCAAAGTCACCATCGTAGCCCGTCCCATCTAAGGAGACGGAAGTGACGGTCGCACTCGAATCGACGAGGTCGAACTCAGCCCATCGAGTCCGGGGATACCTGTGCGTATGCGTATCCGTGACAGTCTTTGTCTCGTTCCCAACGGTAACTGTTCGGGTGACGGTGTGAGTACGGGTACAGCTTGACCTGCTTGTGAAGTCATCGGGAGCATTGGCCCGATAGTCGTACAAAATATACGCTCCGAGGTCGGCGTTATCAGTGACGTAGGAGTCGCGATACCACGCGCTCTCCCGAACATCGGAAATCCCAATCCAGGCATCCGATATTGTTTCAGCACTACCGGGTCCGTGCGGGAGCGGAACAGACCCACCGCTTGCTGTGGGATATACCTCTTCCCCATCAAACATCGGGACGGCTGCTCTGGAGGAATCATCGCTGTATTGCAAGTACTGGTCCCGAATGTGCAGATACCGTTCCTGAATGGTCGCACTGCGAGCGGTATAGACCAGTGCATCATCGGAGTTCAGTATCTCAAGCTCGTCGGTGAGAGGATTCCTGTAGACTTGCGCGTTGTAGACCGTCCGAGGCTCTAAATTCCGGTTTCGAGTGACGACTTGCCACTGCCCAGATGCGTCTGTTGGGACCGTCGAATCAGAGCTAACTGGGTAAAATCTGGCTGGCGTTCCACCCGAGCGTTGCCATTCGGTATACGTGACCCACTCGTCCTGATATGGGATAGGCCCAGAATCAGAGAGATGTGTCCGGTAAACATCGCCTGTCGTCGTCGCGTAGAGTGCATCTGCGGATGGCATTACCTCATCACCAAGCGCACTGGGGTACCCAAGATATGTCTCATCAGTACCTGGGTCTGAGTCAAAATACGATGGTGAGACATCTTCGTCGTTATTCGCCAGAATCCGAAAAGTCCCGTCGTGGGACGTTTCTACACCGGGACTGGGTGTCGGGACTTCGTAGATAGGGTCAAGCGAAGTCGCGCTGACGGGCATCGTGACTGAACTGAAAACGATAGCTGGGAGGAGGACAGCGAAGATGAATCTCTGTCGAAAGGCCGCCACCGAGTGCGACCAAGTCCTCGAGCAGGACAAGATACGAGCGAAGGATGAGTTCCCCTCGTCAGGCGGTGAAGACATATTGAATCAACTCCTGAAATGTTTCGAATCCGTAACCGACAATCGCGAGGACGAATCCGGAGGATACGAGGTAGAAGCCCCGTTCTCGCGTTCGAGTACTTGGACTGACGGCCCACGCCATCGCTCCGACAATGAGTAGAATCAGTCCGAGTGTCTGCATCGATGTTCCGAACCACGCGGGCATCGCAGCGGCGCTGGCGATCTCGTCAACAATTCCGCTGTGCCCACTGAGGAAAGTCACGACGGTGTCGAAACTGCCACCGAGTGGGTATGTGAGCAACATTCCCAGCGGCTGCTGGCTCACAGCTACCCACTCAGGGCTAAGATGGAGGAGCTGAGAAAGAATAGCAGATGTCGATACGTCGGCCGTTGCTCCAAACGCGGGGAACCACCCGATACTGGAAACTACGGGAATGAGATGCCCGAGCAGGTCTGTTGATTCGAATGTCATTGGAGGGATGGAGGAGCTGCCAGCGGCGGAACCCGCTGTCAACTGAGTACGCACAGAGAGGGCGACCTACAGCAAGTAGACTCACAGATTGCAACGGTTGTAATGTTACAATCCTTGCAATCCTGTTACCACTATATCATTTACCGACAGAGACCATCCAACGGAAAAGCCCGCTAAAATCCCCCTAATCACACGACAATGCGATGCCCGCCCTCCAGGCGGTTCGTGAGCGTGTAAGCGAGGCTAGTCCGCTCAATAGTAAGGACACCCGACAATGCCCGAAGTACAAATTGACTGGCACTCTGCCGAAGAATACGAACGAATCCGTGACCTCCGTGAACGCCACGGGCTGTTGTGGCGCGGCGTACTCCTCGCAGGCGCGAAAGACGCAGCAAGCACCGACCTCGTCCAAGCGATCCTACGGGCCCATACCAACCCATCGTCCTCCACCAGCCCGGTGAGCACCCTCGACCGGACAGCAGAATGCTCCAGTAGTGACCAGGGATTCTCTGCTAATGATGAAGCAGATGTCGACAAGGAAGGCGGTCCACACGATACAACCAGGTCGTCCAGTGATGTTTCATCGGTCGACGAAGATCGCGATGCTGGTCCAAGGTCCTTCCAGTCACACGAATCACTAAGCAACAGTGGTGAGGAACCAAGCAATGAATCCAGGGATGGCGAACATGAAACGTTCGAGTCTTTAGAGACCCACAGCCAGGCGTTTGAGGACGAACCAATTTCCGATCCATGGCACGAGGGTGAGGAAACTCACGACGGTCAGTTCGACTCAGTCGACCCGTACTATGGATATGACGAGTATCCTCTCGAGTTCGATGAGGGGCAGTTCTGATGCCATCCGAGACACCTGCCAGCCACAGGACCCGAATCGAGATTTCCGATGCAGACGAGTATGAGTGGCTCGTCACCGTTCGAGAGGACCTGGGCCTGACGTGGCGGGGCCTAATGTTGAAAGCTGAACAGCAGCTCGTCGCGACCGAGCAACAGCTCGGCCTCCCGTCGGGCAGAGACCAAACGGATTGTGCGGAGGATTCTCCGTGAGCCAAGATATCCCGATGGCCTCGAATCTGCTGAAATCAAAGATCGGTGGCTACGAAGTCCGAAAGTTGGCGGAATCAGTCGGCCCACCGATGCTGCCGTGTGTGATACTGTACACACTCGGGTTGCCGCTACAGATCACCCTACCACTACTCTTGGTCGGAGTCTGTACTGGTGTCTTCGTCTACAGGCGGACACCAGCCGGTCAACGCCCATTGAATTTCATGAAGGCAATTCTCCGTGACTTTCGCGACCCTGAAGAGTTCATTTGGCAAGCGCCGACCCCCGACCAGGGAAGCCTCGGCCATGGTGACACCTCAGACCAATGGCTCACCTACGACGCATACCCCGCCGAAGAAGCCAGGCGGGCGTTCCACGAGGAAAGTAGTGTCAGTGACTTCGACAGCCCGTCAGCTGTTGAATCCGTGGAGAATCGATGAGCTCCGTCGACGGGTCGGGTTCCACACTCGACTTGATGGACTTTACCACGATTCGAGATGGTGGCATCATCGAGACGCCAACGAGCTATGCGATGATAGTACGGGTCGAGCCAACCGACTGGTTGGTCCTTTCGACTGACCGTCGAGAGAGTATCTACCGCTCGTTCCTCAGCTATCTCCGGAGCTTGTCGTTTCCGACACAAATTCTGACGATGTCTACGGCATACAATCCTGAGCCGTATCTCGAAGGAGTTGCTGTCGAGAATGAAGTAGTCATCGGATCGAACACCGAAGATGATTCAGATGTCGCTCCTGACGAGTCCCCGCTGTTAGATTACGGTCGGAAGTATCACGCAGAGTGGGTCAGAGAAGTCATCGACGTCGCAGATATTCGAGATAGAGAGTTCTTTGTCGCAGTGGCTGTCCCCAAGGGCGAAGATCGATCCGAAGAGAGTCCCCTAAACTCGCTTCTGTCTAAAATACAGGGCGAGAGCGAACCTGAAGAGAAAGATGAGGACGCGTACATCGAGGAAGTGAAAGCACGCGCCTCACACGTGGCCTCGAAACTGCCCCAGGTACAGGTCGAAACAACTCTAATCGATACCCGGCCCGCTGTGCTGGAGATACTCTACGAGGTCTACAACAACGAGAAGCCAGCGTTCGGGTTCACACAGAGCAATTTCACCCGACCCTCGGGAGTGGCCGAAGCCGCCGCATTTAGCTCCGCAGACACCGTTGGTGACACACCGAATTCTGATCAAAGCAACAGCGATGGACGTGAGTACAGCCGGGTTTCTGATACAGACCCAGAACCTGAACCAGAATCCGATTCGACTCATTTAGCTCCAATTCCTGACGGAGGCTTTGCCCACCCAGATTTGGCTGACCGGGTCTCGAAAGACCGCATACTGCGCTGGTATGCCAGAAACATCGGCCCCATCGGTCACGGTGAGCGGCCGATTATTCCCGCCTCAGTGTACGCTGGGCTCTCTCTGGCCATCCTGAGCGTGGGGGTAGCGCTCGGTGGTCTCGGCGGATTCGTCTGGAGTCTGGAAGCGGCACCGCGAGGCACTGATATCTACTGGACCGCACGAACAGCATCCTTCGCTGGACTGGCGGTGAGTCTGCCGGCCTTCCTCCTGAGTCTCGTCATACTGCTGCCGACCGAGAGGAAAGCCAAGCTGGTTGGAACAGCAGGCCTCTCTGTCACAGCCTACGCTACGGTGTTATTCGTCAGGGCGTATCCCTTCCAATGGGACCTGTCCGCACCGGCACAGACTACGTTCACGATTCAGGTGTATGCAGCTGGTGTCTTTGCACTGGTCTTCGCTGTGGCCGTAGCGATTCGTTCACAGCGTCGACTCAATCTGCCGATTCATACTGATGGTGACGATGGTCGAGACGGAGACATCGATGTAGAATCCGACGCTGATGACGACGGTCAAGTCGTGTCTGATGTTGCAGCTGATGGCGGCCAACTTACCACTGCTGGCATTTCAGCAGCAGTGCCAGACACCACAGACCAGGACAGCGAGGAGCAGCGTACTGAAGCGGAGTCAAGAACAGCCGACAGTGAAGAAGCGTCTGAGAAGGCTCTGAGCGAATCTAGCGAAGAGGGTTCGCCAGCAGAACAGCCAGGTGAAAAGCAAGCAGGAGAGGATGAATGAACCCATTACATGTCCTATTCGGAAAGGAATCCGACGACGACGAAGAACGAATCCCTATCGACGATCTGACCGGGAACGAGACAGAAGTCGCGATAGAGTATCTACAACTGATAAACCGGGAGCCAAACCGCGAGAACATCGAGTGGGCGGCCTATCAACTCCAAACTGATGAAGTCCCGCTGGTCTCTCCCGTTGAATCGCTTGCGGAGCGCGAGAACTTGGACAAGAAGCTGATCGCGCCCAAAACGATGGAGCGAACCCCGGAATATCAGGTTCGAAACGGCACCATCTCGACGACGTTAACTGTCACAGCCTTCCCATCGAAAGTCGGCCTCGGCTGGCTCGTGCCCCTCACGGTGGCTGACGCCAACCTCAGGCTGTCGCTACACATCGAGCCCACGGACCAAAAGAAGGCTCGCAACAAGCTTCAGGCACGATATACCCATACGCAGACATCGTTGATGCGGAAGGCGAAGAAGGGGCGTACCGATTTGCAGGAAGACGAAGCCGAACGGGACGACCTGCTTCGCATCCTCCAGGACGTCGTCCGCGGCAAGACGAAAATGTTCCAGATTGCAGTCTATATCGAACTGCTCGGGGAGTCCCAAGAGGAGCTGGCAGAAACGCGCTCGCAGGTCGAGACCATTCTTGCCGAACAGGATGTCGAAACGGTCGTCCTGCGACGACAGCAGTTCGAAGCCAACGGCTCAGTCGCGCCCTTTGCGACCGATACTATCGACAACACCCACACGGTCCAATTGGAAGCACTCGGGACGTTATTCAATCTCGTCGAACCGCCGATCTACGACGAAGATGGGATACTGCTGGGATTCGACGATACATCCCGTCCGGTCGTAATCGACCGCTACGCTCATTCCGGCTTTGCAGCCGCAATCACCGGGAAGACGGGGTCGGGGAAGTCCTACTGCAGGAAGAGCGAGGTGTATCGCCGAATGCTCCGTGAGCCAGATGTTCAGTTCGTCCTCTTCGACCCTGCTGGAGACGACTACCCGTATTTCGCCGAAAAGCTCGGTGGAGAAGTGATCCGCTTCGGTGGGAATCAGAAAGTCAACCCGATGGATCTTGAACCACCGAACAGAGACATTGGCGAGACTGAAGATACCTATGCACTGACCGTCCGGGCCATCGTCGAGATGCTACACACCCTCTTCGAAGCCAGTGGCGGAGTCCCACCGGCTGAAGAAGGAATGCTGACCCAGGCAGCGCACTACGCGTACCTCTCGAAAGGGATCGTGATGGGGCAGTACGACACCTATGAGAATGAGTCACCGACTATCGGTGACCTCATCCGCGGGGTCAAAATCATCTCGGTGGGCGGCTTTGCGAAAGCGTTCGAGAAAGAGATTGTCCCAATGGAGGACCTCCTCCAGTTACAGGAACTCAATATCCTAGAATCCGATGGACAGATGGCAGGGACACAGCCATTCGCTGTTCCTGACGCGATATTCGAGCCATCGGAAGCACACCGTAGCTTTGCCGAAGCGCTTGAGCCGAAATTCGAGTCGTTCAAGCCCGGAGGCATCAACCAGAATTTGAACGGGCAGACGAATCTGGATCTCAACTCACGCCTCGTCGTGATGGATATGAGCTCCTTCGCTGACACCGGGGAGATGCCCCTCATTCTTCACGCGATGTTGAATTGGGCGTATCTCGAGGCCAAACGCTCACCCAGCCGGTTCGACGTCACCTTCGACGAGGCGCACTATCTGCTGGGCCGGGAGTCGACGCGTGATCTCATCAACCTCTTCATCAGACACGCCCGGCACTACGACGCCGGTCTGACGCTCATGAGCCAGACGGCTCACGAGTTCCTCCGGACACCAGAGGCCCACGAGGTCTACGATAACTGCGACATCAAGATGCTGTTCTACACGCAGTCAGTGGCCGAGGAGACGCGAGAGTACTTCGACCTCTCTCCGGAAGAGGTGAACTACCTACAGTCAGACGCGCCTCGAGGCCAAGCCTCGGGATTTTCTGGCTGTCTTCTCTCCTCCACGGAACACGGCCGTCGCCGTATCGAGGTTCACACCGGGGAATTCGAACATCACGTCCTCGATAACGACCTCGATCCATGGGCGTACATCGCCCAGCAAGAGGGTGGTGTAGCACCGAGCGAACCAGCGGTTAGTGCTGGAATGGGTGAAGACATCGATTCGCTTCAACCAGTCCAAGAAGACACGTCAGGTATTGATAGCACACTGGACGCATCTGAAGCGCCCTCTCAGAACACCCAGCCGACCTCGACTGTGGGAGATCGATAATGGGAGAACTCGAAGACGCATTCAGAAATGTCATGACCGGCATTGTCGAGTTCTTCCTCGACGAGGTCGAGGAGATATTCGAGGATGCCGCCACCGAGTTTTCATCCGCGATTACTGAGCGGATGATTCGACAGCTGATCGTCGCCCCGAATCCGTATGAATCAGCCACTGCAGGAAACGTATTCAACGGCGTGTTCGATATCTCCCTGATACTGCTGCCTATTTTTTTCGCGGTTGCACTCGTCGCATGGCCGTTCGGGGAGAATAGGGAATTCAGCATCGTTGAGATGATAATCCGGCTGGTGATGGCGATTTTCTTCATCGGGATTTCCCAGCCGGCGTGGGGGTTCGCTATCGATGTGACCAATGCCGTGACGATCGGAATGCTGGACTACGACCCAACTGTCGGTGGGGCCTTCGGTTCCTACGAGTCGGCTGGGGATTTGGCATCCACGCTGAGTATGGTCATCTCTCTGTTCACGGCTTTCCTGACGATGTTAGCCGTGATATTCACGATATTCTTCCTGCTTCTTCGGTGGTTCATAGTGTATCTCGTGTTCATCGGAACCCCGTTCTTCGTGGCTCTCTGGTTCGTTGGGCGAGGGCCGCTGGAAGCCGTTGGTAACGTCGGGGCGACCTATCTCAAAATGGGCGTCTACGCGCTACTTTCGGGTCCCATTATCTCGCTGGTCATCCTTACGATGGCACTCATCGAAAACGGTGGATTCGTCGAGAGTGCCGACGGAATAGCTGGAACTGCAGCAACTCTCGCTGCGGAGATAGCTCTGATTATGATCTTCCCGATAATACTGGTCGTAGTCGTCTGGAAACAGATATCTTGGGCGGGAAAACCACTCGGTGTCGGGGAAGTAGCGACCACTGCAACCTTGGCCGCCGCTGCAGCAGTCGGAACCGTCGCCACGGCTGGTGTCGGTGGCGTTGTGGCAGGTGGTGGTGCAGCAGCCGGTGGCGCCGGCGCTGCTGGTGCCGGTGGTGCTGGTGGTGCAGGAGGTGCCGCTGGGGCGTCCGGGGCTGGTGCTTCAGGCGCCAGCGCTGCCAGTACAGGTGCCTCTAGCTTAGGAAGTGGTGGTTCTGGACTGGCCAGTCGTATGGGGAGTGTAGCGCAGCGAGGAAGAAAATTCGCTACTGGTCAGAGCCAGACGCTATCGAAAGTCGACGACAGCGTCAGCTCCGGGGTGAACAAAGTTAGCGAGACGGCATCTGGTGTTGCCGATAAGGCCAATCCAGTTAGTCGATACAACCGCTCTGTCGACGCAGTGAAGAAGGAGGCCGAAGAGACAAGAGAAACCAGTGAGTTCATTTCTGATGCAGTCAACTCAGGCGAACTGAACCTCGAGAAAGCTTCTGACAGGGGGATTCTCCCCGAGGAACCGGCAGAAGGGGCTTCGGCGTCGGTATATACTGATTCAGACTCCGGCGCTACAATGGCCACATATCAAGATGCTATCGGCGGAACACAGACAGTCAATCTCTCGGAAGTGCAGCAGGCTGCTGGAGAGCGGATGCAAGATGCCGCTGACAAAGTTGACGACAAACAAAAGTGGCAGAGTAGAGGAGGGAAGGCCGCTGGATACGGAAAAACTGCGGCAGTCCAGACGAAAAGTGGGGCGAAAATGGCTGGTTTCACTATACCCAAGAATGTCACCAAGGTAGGGTCCTCAGCTCTTGTGGGTGCGGCCGGTGGGAATCCCTACCTAGCCTATTCCGGGACCAAGCGATCCTCATCTAATATGATGATTAGCCCGAACGGGAAAGGGAGTTCTGGAGATCGGCCTCAGGAGGAAACAAGATTGGACGAGTTCGGTAAAGCATCTGCCGGAAGGGCAGCAGACTCAGGAAATATAGAATAGATTACAATGGGAACACTCGCCTAACTAGAACCACCGTTCTATTCAAATAATATAGAAGTGATAGAAGGAGACAACGGATACGTCAGTGATATTCGTGTGGTAAAAATAACATAAAATATAATGTCCTACTTCCAATACATTCAACTTGCAATACTACTCATCCTAATAGACATATGCATAGTGGTCATACCACTCTTATCATTCTCTCTATGGAAGCAGCTTAAGCTCAAAATCGCGTTCACGACCTTGTTTACGATGGCTGTAGCGGCATACTTTGGATTTGCTTTTGGTCAGCCATGGGAAATCTGGGATGAAAGTATAGGGTACAATGGAATTCTTATGTATGGGTTAATCTATGGAATAATGTTCATCCCAGCCTCATTTTGGAAGGATAGGTTCCACGGCCCTATTGGAACAGGTAGTGCGCTAATGTTGTTGCTCGCGTTGGCGCTGACTTTCGTCGAGGACTACGTAGGAGAGCAAGTTTTGCGTCAAGGGTTTACTGGTGAGTACATCGTGCCAGCTGCCCTTTTTGCAGTATTCTGTGTTGGTGTGGCTGGTGCCCATTATCGAAATGACACCAAGGAATTTAGCACAGAATCAAAAACAGAACCTGACACAGCTTCTGGAGGCTTGAATCCGGATAATAGCGAGGGGGAAATCACATCTGGATTGGGACCGACAAAAGAGAATTCCGTTCAGGGAGCTAAGCAATCCTCGCAAACCCCGATGACCGTTTCTCTGGAAGAATTATCCTACGACTGGCGATACTCCCAAACTACGTTTGTGGATATCGGCGGGTACTACGAGGTGAAAGAAGCGCTAAATCAGCGTGTTCTAAAGCCACTGAGGACCACACTCGAAGGCGATGATCGGTACGAGCGGTTCGGAATCCAGCCGTCTCGAGGGATCATGTTCTACGGGCCGCCAGGGACAGGGAAAACGATGTTCGCTCGGGCACTCGCCGGCGAACTCGGGATTCCCTTCGTGGAGCTGTCACCGGGTGATGTCACTAGCAGATGGGTCAACGCCAGTACTGAACAGATTCAGGTCCTGTTTCAGGAAGCGCAAGCGCTGGGCCCCTGCGTGATATTTATCGATGAAGCGGAGCATCTCTTCGGTGCACGTACTCTCGGTGACGGGACGATTCATGCAGAGGATCGTAAAGTGACCTCGGAATTCCTCGTCCAACTCACGAAGGAGAATCGCGAGGCTATCGTCGTCTCAGCCACGAATCGCCCTGCTGATATCGACTCGGCAATACTCCGTCCGGGTCGACTATCGGCTCACTTTGAGGTCGGCCTCCCCGACGAAGAGGCACGTCATGCCATACTGAACGTCCATCTCGCCGCTGTTCCATCGGAACTCTCCGGTGAAGACCTGGCCGAACTCGCAAGCCACACTGCAGGACTCACCGGAGCGGAATTGAAAGACATCGTCGAAGATGCGCGGAGAAAGGCAGCTGAACGCGATGCGGAGTGTGTTGAGCGAGAGGACTTCCCACCGAATGAGGAATTAGAGGAACTCTCCGATATGAGGAATCACGACATCGAGGAGCTACCCCGTGTTGACGGAAACGATCCGATTGGGACTAGTACGCCAGACACCACGGATATCGATGCGGAAGACTTCGAGGACTCTGGACAAGGCACGCGCGGGTATTACTGATACGGCGATTCGTACGGTGTTACTGGAGATTGGATATTGCACGCCAAATTATTTCTCAGTCTGTTCTTCTGAATCGGCTGTTAGAATGAGTGTGCCTACTCATCAATCAAAGTCATATCTCTCTATTCCCGGTTACTCAGTCCAGCTCCGATTGCAGCACCAAGTGCCACTCCGATAGCGAGCCACAGTCCGAGATTGTCCGTAGCAAAACCGATAGCGACGCCGATTGCAAGTCCAATTGCCATCCCTACCCCCGTGTCTTTCCCGCTCGACCCTGTCTCGCTTTTCTCGCTCATGCACTATCACGAGGCTTTAGGAGGTGGTAAGTTCACCGTCTGTATTGACCGATATTCAGTCCTGGTTTTGAGTGGGAGACCACTGACCGAAATGCGCTCTGAATTCAGCACGGCATCAAAAACTATCAACTGTTGAGTGTTTCAACAGGGCCAAGATTATCAAGAAATCGTGTCTATTTCGATGTACGGTTGGGTACCGACCGAACGGACCGGTATGGACGGCACAGGCCGGAACGTATAGTTCGCAATCCCAACGGTGATCTTACATGAAACTGGAAAACACACGAATCGCGATGTTGGTCGGACCCGGATTCGAGGACCTGGAGTTCTGGGCCGTCTACATGCGTATGGAAGAGGAAGGAGCAGATATCGACGTCGTCGGCATGGAGGCCGGCGTAGAGTACACGGGCAAGAGCGGCGGACTCACCGCCGAGACCGAGTTCGCGGCCGAGGAGGTCGACCCACCGGCGTTTGACGCGGTGCTCGTGCCCGGCGGCTGGACGCCCGACAAGATTCGCCGTGACGAATCGGTACTCGACCTCGTCCGGGACGTCTACGAGGACGGCAATATCGTCGGGTTGATCTGTCACGCCGGGCTGGTCGGCATTTCCGCCGGCATCGTCGAGGGCTCGGACGCGACGGGGTCACTCGGCATCAAGGACGACCTCGTAAACGCCGGCGCGAACTGGGTCGACGAACCGGCGTTCCGCGACGGCAACATCGTCTGGGGACGCGTCGTTGCGGACATCCCCGATTACAACCGCGTCCTGGTGAACACACTGGCAGAGCACCCTGCATAGGAACCAGTCTCAGTTCACGGTGAGCGTGGCTGCATCCGAGGTAGCGTACACGCACGAGTGCGGGTGTTCTACTTCCGATGGCTCGATACGGAGAGCCCCGGTTGGCTAATTTTTATAACACCGCCTAAGGTACGGTTTCAGTGGGACACGGATTTGTGGTCAATACCCCCTAGTAGCTCCCGACCACACATCCGAATCCCGTGTGTCTAGGGCCGGACGTTGGTTGCGTCCGGCCGGTCGTCGACGTCGTCAGCCGTCGGTGTGAGAGAAACTCACCACAAAGCGTATATCGTGAGTGGAGAACTTTCTGTGTGGGCGGTGGTCCCCGCGAGTTTCCCACCTCCAGTTTACAGTTGCCGGGACCTCGCCCAACTGCATCCCGCCGGGTGTTGCCCACGCCCGGTTTTCTGCAACTCGTTTCGGGAGGTGACACTGGTGTTACGGGAGATTTTATGTCGTCCGCAGATAATGTACAGATGCCGATTGGATAACGGCTGTCAGAGGCACCGGTGAATGGTCTGTACACCAGTCACCGTTTCGAAACTCAAGACTGCAAGCTGCTCAATTCTTCCAGAGCGTTTGGATACGTCCCTCGATAGCATCAAGAACCGTAGAGTAGACATCCAGCGGATGGCGTGATGACAGTGACAAGTCGGTAGCGTCCACTGCGGTTGGTGGTTCGTGGAAGTGCAGTCGTGCGTTGTGTGGATTTGGATGACGGTCCCAGCGACACTCCCATCGGCTTTCATCCTCGTGTGTTTCGACGTAGTGGAACGAGAAATCTCCCGTCGTGAACCAGCGAATGTCGAGTCGAGCCGCTACGACGCCCTCAGGATACTGTCCCGCGTCAACTAACGCGTGAAGCAGACGAGGCTCGTAGCTGTCTGGATCGAATTCCGTCTCGACAATGAGTGCCTCAGTTCGAAGGTTCCGGGCCAGGAGTTGCAGCGTCTGTCGGTCGGGTGGACCGGGAGAACCTGAATTCGGTGTGGTTGGGTCTGGCCCCATCTATGCCGGGATGAGGTGCCCATCGTTCTCTGCGAGCTGGCGGGCGAGTTCGTACAGTCGAATATCCCGAATAACACCGTGCCACTCACTGACTGCAGTCATCCGGTCATGAATAGCCCCGTGGCTGTCCTGGTCGTAAACGCTCACAGCAGTTGGATCGGTAGCGTCAAATTCATCTTCATAGTCGGCCCGTTCTTCTTCCAGTTCACCTACCCGGTCGATAATCTCCTCGACGGTCAGTTCGTCGGCAATCCGGCTGGCATCTTGCCATTCTAGATACCCCTCGTTGCGTTCGTACTGCACGGGCCGGCCGTCACGGTTCACACTGACGATACCCATCTTCGCCAGTCGATCAAGATGCTTTTTGGCAGCGTTCGGAGAGCAATCTGCGACATCTGCAATCTCGGCAGCGGGGGTGGGTGACGTAATCCCCATAGCGACATCGTAGACACGACTGAACGTATCCTCTCCCTGCTGCCACCGTGGCTCGGTGGCTGTTGACTCTGGCGCCGGATCAAACTCCGTCATAAGCATGGATAGGGCACGAAGCGCAATATATCTTTGTGAGAATCAGATATGTGCGTTTTATCGAGCGATACACCTTGGACGGAGATGAGACCTAGTCGCTAGCGATAGGAGCGCGGTACGGGCCGGGCTCGTTCATCACAAGATCGTCGAAGTGAGCAGTCCGGGCGACTAATCGGGGTACGTCGGGTTCCAAGTCAGTCGTCAGCGAACCAGCGAAACCAGGCTCTGTGAGATAGATATAAAAAGCCAATTCGACGATCGCGTGGACAGCGTACAGCATCTCAAGAGAGTTGACGCCAGGAATGAGTCTATCCTCAGCGAACGCGTTCGTACTGGGAGAGTCTGCTGAAAGGCCACCAGGCATACCACCCCCCAACTCGGTGCTCCGAGTCGGGAACGGTTCCTCAGCGAGCGAGTGCTGCCATGCGGGGTCGACGACGCAGAGAAATTCATCGAGTATCGTCCGGACGAGACTGCCGCTCGCGAGCATGATTTCATCGAATCCAGGAGAGTGGTCTGTGAGAGCTTGGGTCGGCCCTTTCTTGGGTTCGGAATGAGTGTCGATGTGAAGATATTTCGAGGACTTCGCTTCGTGCGCGAGCCCCTCAGTGAGGAAGGTCCCACCTTGAGCAGTCGACAGCGCGAGTTGGAGTTCATCGAGGGCTTGAGAGACCACAGGAATGTACTCTTTCGAGTAACCAAGTTCGCCAATAGCAGCGTGGACCGAACTGAGTGTGACTGGGCTGTACTTAGGCGTATTACTGGGGATATCGGCGTCTGGTGACCCGTCGTTTTGGGAGGGTGCAGTCATTTACGGAGGGTAGTTACGTCGGCATCGGATATGAACCCGCGCAGTATTCGGGTGCCAAACTTGGAGCCATGGGTGAGGTTTCTGTTTGAGCGGGAGAAAATATCAAATCGGACACCCCCCGTGTGCGATATGTATTATCGAATAGAACGACAATCGGTTCTAGCTCGCTCTCGATAGTTACCCCACAAAACAGAACATCGTGAATTCTGTGGGGTAACTTTCAGAATGTCAAACGAGAATCTGGAGAGTCATTCACCGATCAGGACGCGGAGCCGACTCGTATCGTTCGATCTTGGCGGTCTTCTCGACCCGAGCGTAGATCTCTCGGAGAGTCTCCTCAGCGCGCAGCAACTTGTGATCGTCGAGGAACCGACGACCAGCTTCGCTGATCCCGTAGAACTTGTACGGCAAATCGTTCTGTCGGCGATCCGCAGGAAGTTCAACTTCCTCAACGATGCCTGCAGCGACGAGGCGGTCTAGATGCTGGCGGATCGTCGTTTGACTCCGGCTCGGATTGACGTAGTCCAGTTCTTTCAGCGTCGGCAACCCCGACGGATGTCCGAGGATGTCCTGAACGAGCGAAAATCGCGTCTCCTGTGTAACGACATTGAGACGCTCGCGAACGGTATCGAGATCGTTCGTAGCTTCGTCAGGAGTGCTCATCACATTCAGATTTGTGGAGTACAGTCTAAAGCGTTTCGCTCAATTACGAATCGGTTTGAAGCGATACGCTAACTGTCTCGGTCGGCACATTGATATCCAACGGCCGAGAGCCCAAAATATGGGTAAGGAGATGGTATCCGTCGAGGATTTGGCCGAGCGTGCCGAAAACCACCTCCACGAAACCTCGCTCACTCCTGAGGAGTACGAGGCGCTGAAACAGAGCGTCGCCGAACTGTCCCCAATATTTTCAGCCGACAGGGCGTATTTCATCCTCGGGAGTTATGGCCAGCCAGAGATTCGCCGACTCCAACTCGTCAAAGATCGGCTCAATCGCCGGGCTGATACCTACGCCTTCCTGATGGTAGACATCCGTAGCGAGTGGGTCAACACCTATCTCAAGTTCCGCCTCCTCGCGGATTACACGGACTACATCGTTGGAATCGCCGAACACGCACAGGGCGGCTTCCTGGTCGAACAGGGCTACTTCACTGCTCTTGAGGAGTACTTCACGAAAACGTATGTCTGTCAACGTGAGTACGACGACCTCAGTTTCGACGATGTTGATACTGGCGTCGACGTCGAAAACCCATTTAGTGGGATGCAGACTGCAATTTTCGAGATGCTTGAAGAAAACGGACGACTCTATCGATGGACCACCGAGGACGATCTCATCAAGTGCGTCGAAAATATCCCGTGAATCGTGAGAGAATCGGTGTGAGCAGAGTAAACCATAGTTACCCCACAAATTCAAAGTATTTTCGCCTCGTGGGGTAACTATGACAGAGAGGCCCCCGACTCCGGATCTTCCGAAGTATCTTCACGAGCCACTCGAGAAACAGTCCCCGGAACGGCTAGAAACGGTAGCGGCCTACGCAAGTGACCTTGCCGAGTGGAAACGAGAACAACGAGGGGCAGAACTGGAACAACGTCGAGCTGAGGAAGAAGTAGATGAAGAGGACCTTGAAGAGCTTAGTGAACGAGATATCTCGACCGATACCGAGGACTACAGCGATGTTCCGGGTGGAGCCTACATCACGGTGAAGACTACGAAGGAGACAAATGATGAAAATTACAGATATTACTATTGGCAATGGAGAGAAGGTGATTCCTGGAAGAATGAATACATTGCTCCGGTCAATCCGAGAGAGTAGCGTACTTATCGGAGATTTACTCTGCGCCCGCGGCGTGCGAATTTATCGGGATAGCTGTCTTTCCAAAGCCCCTCAACCCACTTAGACCTCATTGCACCCATCGACAGGACACCGTGTCGAAGTAGTGACACAGAGAGTGTCGGTACGGCCAATCACCATCAGAATCAGTTAGAGCGGTATATGATATTAAGTGTAAGACGTGACCAGACGGTGACTAGTGGAAAAACGTGTATATCGCTCTTGTGAAGCCTAAAGAATAGAGATTTAGAATCGTATTGCTTTTTTGGCGTTGTGCGCGAATTGATCGGGCGTACTGTCTCTCCAGAGTCCCTCGAAAGAATGGTGGCACTCACAACAGAGTGCAATCAGATTCGAGGGGTGATTCATCGGCTCGAAATCCGGAGAATCGTTAGAAACGAACTCTCTAGCAGGAGTTATATGATGGACATTCAGATCAGGAGATACCTCTGAGCGCGATTTCTTACAGACTCTACACTGCTCGTTATCTCGTTGAATTATTTCCTCACGTTGCGAGGTCCAGTCAGGACCGTAGTAAAGATTCCACGGACCCTCGTCGTTTCGTCTTGGCTGATAACCAGCAATTCGTACTGCTTCCGCCCATGACCCGAATCTCACCCTGTAAGTGCTCTTCCCATACTTGCCTAGTTCATCCATATGATCAGTCTTCGGAACGTGACCAAGCAAATCGTGGAGTCGATGTATCTCGTCAATGAGGTCTTTGGCGTCAATATGCCGGAATGAGGTAGGTTGATATCCAGCTTCACTCAGTGCATTGTTCCAAGAGCCAAACTTCCCTCGGTAAGACTGGACACTGTAATCAGAATATTGTCGAATGTCAGGAGCAGTTGGAATTCGTCCGAGTTCGTCACGAAGACGATGGATTTCATCGAATAGCTCAGCTTCAGATAAATCCGTTTTCCGATGAGGCTTCAAACCTGCTGCTCGAAGAGCTTCAACCCAGGAAGAGAAGTGGTTTTGATATGTGGTGACACTGAATGGCCCATTCTTATCCATTTCATCAGGAGTAGGAGATCGACCAAGGTTGTTCTGGAGTTCTGCCAGAGCATCAAGTAATGTCGCTTGTTTTTCCACATCGGTGTGGTAGCGAAAGTGAATTCTAGCTCCGTGTCTCGAGGAAAAGGACTTCTCACACCCGTCGACGGGACAGTGAGAGCAGTCAGATTTGGGTGAAGAGTCAGCCATCGCGAGCGTCTATAGCGAAATCGTATATAAAATCTCGTATGAGAGGGCGATTCGTGGAAGAATGAGTACATTGCCCCGGTTAACCCCAAGTGAAGATTGTCGATGAGTTTGGAAGCGATGACCCCCTCCCCCCGTCATCGATGTGTAAAACCGTGAGAAGGGGGCGGGGGGAGAAGACGAAATCGAGGAAAACGGAGGGAACAGCCGCAAACACGGGCGAGAGGTCCTCACACTCTATAAATAACTTCTCTAGAACTTATGACTCTAGTCTGACGAAGTTTTATGTAACCCCCGAGTTAACCTAATCCGTAGTGGACCTAGAGTGAGTGTCAACTGGAGTATCTCTCCAGTTGATCGAACGAGATCAATCGCTTTGGACAACTGTCTTTCTACACCCTTCTTCTCTTACTATCACTAGCGTTAGACGCTCTCTACCTGAATGAGACTACTTGTTCTGTCGCCTCTACCCATCCCTCACTGGTGATTTACACATCGATGACGGGGGGAGGGGGTTGGAGTATGAACTCGAGGTAATTCTTCAGGGACCTCCCCCTCTCTTTTGAATGAATGCATCCTACAGAATCAGTAGAATCTAGCGAGAGTGCTTGCCACTATAGACGACCTGGACTCTGTATTCAATCATCACGATCTCCCTTGTTCGGTTTCGTGGAATCAGTCACTGCATCGAAATCAGTTACACTTCGATGACGGGGGGTGGGGTCAGGAACTTACACATCGACGGCGGGGGGTGTGTCCCTACTCGAACTTGATGAAAATACCGTCCCTCAGTCTTGGTGGAACTCTTTGAGTTGTGCGTTAACCACCGTTCGGAGTAGTTCTCCTTGTCCAACGATGCCCTCTAAACGAGTATCGTCGGTGACTCGATCCATAATCCCCGTAGGGTCACCCGTGAAGGTGAACTCCATGTACATCCCCCCGCCGCGGCCTCGACTCTTCCTCGACGTCGAGATGAGCCCGTACGTAGAAAGTTCTTTGACGTACTTGACATACGTCTCTCGAGTCATTTGATCCGCGTCGAGCTCATCAGTAACCCACTGATACACTTTGAATCCAACTGGGCTCGGAACAGAGCTTCCTGAACGCTTCGAATAATGTGCGACGGCGGCAGTGGCGTACAGCGAGATCTTCTTCTGTGTCGTGAGCCCCTCCACGAGTTTCAACGAGCGGTCCTTATCGATTTCTTCCTGGGAATCTCGGACGTGGTGTTCGTCGACGCTGTCCTCACCACGCTCGTCGGCGAGGTCGCCGGCGCCACGGAACAGGTCGATTGCCTTCCGAGCGTCCCCGTGACTCTGCGCTGCGAAGGCAGCGACGAGTGGAATCACGTCATCAGAGAGGGCGTCTGGTCGGAAGGCATCCCGACGATTCTGGAGTATCTCGCGCAGTTGATTAGCGTCGTAATCTGGGAAGTAGACGTCCCGGGGGTTAAACGAACTCTCGGCTCGGCCGTCGATGTCCTCCATGAATTTCGGGTCGTTCGTCAGCGCCGCGACGGATACTCGGCCCTCGATCTCGTTCGTGTTGCTGGCTCGCGAGAGCTGGTAGAGCAACTTCGAGTAGGCGGGTTCGTCGTTAGCGCGGCGTCCGACCAGGAGGTCGATCTCGTCGAGGATGAAGATGACCGAATCGTAGTGTTCGTTGATGAGTTCGTAGAGACGTCGGTACTTGCGTTTCGTCGACACGCCAGTTTCGGGGACGCCCACTTCTGCGCCGACGTCTTTAGCGACTGTCTGGACAAGTTCATAGACCGCCTGATCGAGCGTATTGATCGGCTGGCAGTTGATGTCGACAACACCGAAGCTCTCGCCCTTCGATTTGCAGAGCTCGACGATTTGCTGGGTCACAGCACCGATAATGAGTGACTTTCCAGTACCGGCGGGGCCGTAGAGGAGCATATTCGGCGGTCGGTTTGCTTGCAGTGTCGGCTTCAGGAATGACACGACCGATTCGAGCTGATCGTCGCGACCGACGATTCGCTCTTCGTCGATGATAGTGTCGGGCTCGACGAGATCACGATTGACGAATACTGACCCGTTACCCTCCTCGTTGAGCATATCCCGAATCGACTGCTGTGTACTCTCGCTAGAATCCTCTTCAGAAAGACTGAGGGATGCGTCGTCGGCAGCGGGATTATTTTCAGTGGCGTTGGGCTTCTCCTCTACCTCTGATTGCGTTGATTCCCCTTCCAACGTAGATTGGTCACTCCCACCCTGATTGCTGCCGGCCATACTCTTGCTGTGTGACGCAGGTACTAAAAAGATTAACCTCCGTCGATGTATATCTCTCCGCCTCATTTGGGCTATCCCTCATATTTGCCAATCTGGAATATCTGGGCTCTGTACCGGTAACGAAGTACATTGCTGTGGTTCACCCCCCGTGCTCGAAGTGTAACAGCGAGCGGATTGGCTGGATTTGGATAACGCTCTGATATTGTCGTTCAAATCATCTGTCGGCCACACCCCCCGTCATCGATGTGTAACTTCCACATCTCCGGCAGTCCTCGACTGGAATCTCTCCCAGACATATTGCACCCCCCGTCATCGAAGTGTAAATGTTGACTCTTGCGTTTAGATATTCGGTTGAAGCGGCAGGGAAATATGTCGCCAGAGCCGCTAGCGAATAGTACAATCAACCTATTTCATGCAGAAACTGTGGCGTTTCAAAAATAACACTGTGATAGTTGGTACTAAGCCCTCTTGATTACTACCGTGACTCTCACCAGCACTGTATTTCACCGGAAATCCGGTGTCCCCCTTACCACATATCAACAATAGTCTCTCAGTCTCCTCGTAGTCGTATCAGCGAGCTCCCGTCGAATATCTGTCCGATCCCAACCCTTTGGAGAGAGTATACTCTCGACCGCTCGAACGAGCTGTGTCTCGTAGTACTCGGGATCGTATTCCTCAATCTCTTCATGAGCTAGGGCGACACGGTCCCGAGATGATTTCTGATCGTCGACGACCACGTACTTGATGTCCTGTCCCGGATGGACGCCCAATTCCTGATCTCGTGCTCGTTTGAGCGCGGCCACATTCTGCGTGTTCTGGGTATACCCTTCCAGTGGTTTTGAGACTCGATTCCGTTCGACGAGTTGGTCGGCAGCAACCTCTCCGGAATGCAGGCTCGCAATCGCGGCTTTGAGCCGGCGGATGACTGCGTCTGCTGACCGTGTCTCATCAAGCACCTCTATACACTCCCGTTGTACCGCTTCGATGAACGGCGGTGTCGACCGCTGGCGAGCTTCGATGCCACGGAGCTTGAACTCCTCCTCGCCGCTGACTTTTCCAAAGTACTTCGTCAACGCGCCGGCGTTGCTCTCTCGCTGCGGGACGAACGCCACCCAATCGTAGTGAGCTTCGTACTCGAGGCGAATCTCGACTTCATCGGTAATGTCCATCGCGAGCGTTTCGAGGTCCTCGCGGTACGCGTTGTCGACGTCTGGATCGGGCGTGACCCAGATTGAGTCGACGATACCATGGACGACGCGCCAGCCGCTCGCCTCTAGGCGCTGTTTCGCCAAGAGCAATATCTCACGAGCGTAGGCGTTGATCGCTTCGTGACACTCGATACGGCCGAATTTCGCGTTACTGAACCCCTGATAGCCGAAGCATGCGACGAGGATCCACTTCAGCGCTCCCGAGCGGCCCTCGAGTTCGTCGAGTCGTTTCTCGTCGGGCCCGTCACGTTGGCGTTCTCGACGGATGGCTGCCTTGATCTCGTCTCGGGCGTCGATGATCGGCTGGAGGACGTCGACGAGGTAGCCACGCTCGTCACAAATCGAGTAGCCCAACCCGGGCACATCGTCACGATCGCTGTGGCAGTCACACCGGATGACGTCGGGCGAGACGTTTCGCGTACAGATTATATTCGGATACAGACTCGAAAAGTCGAGTTCGTGAACATTCTCGTGAAAGCTAACTTCCGGCGCGAAAATGAACCCGCCACGGTCGGCATCGTGCAACGTGCCCATTGGCTTGAAGAATTCGTGGCGCCAGGAGTTCCACGGGACGAGCACGCCGCGGTCGTGGGCTTCACAGATCTGAATCGCTGTGAGAAAGTTCCCGATAGATGCCCAGGCGAGTTCTTGGACGGGCTTTTTCGAGCGCGACACGAGGTCGAGGACACCATCGAGATTCGTCTCTCCGTAGAAGAACGTGTTCGATTCGTCGATGATTGCCCGGCCCGGAACGTTGTACCGTGCTGGTGAGTGGCCCACTTGGCCGTAGCTGGCGTAGGTCGACGCACCTGCGAGTTGCTGGTAGTCCACGTCCGGCCACCTACTCAGCGAGAAGTCGTCGACGCCGGCGTCTGTTGCCATCTCGTAGAGTGTCGGGACAATCTCACTCGTCGAGCAGACCAGGACGTCCGGATCGTATGCGTCGAATGCAGCCTGTACGGCGGCCAAGAGCTCCGAGGGTGAGCCAGTGACGGTGTCGCCGGCGACGGACAATTCCCCGTAGACGTCGTTACTCGTTTCGGTCACCGGGACGCTAAGTCGGAGCGTCGACAGATCGCTCGCTGGCGTGGGATCGACGCTGTTCTCCAAGCAGTACCGGAACTCTCGCGAGAAATCGACGTTGAAGCATGCGAGATCACCGATCGGATAGTCGGACAACTGGCGTGCCTGCCGGGCGAGTGGAGTGAGGCGGTCGATGTGGGCGACGTCGACGGCGAGGACTGTCTCCTCGTCCCGCCGAAAGCCGGACCGTCGCGCAACCGTCTCGGTCGCGACGACGTCCGGGTGCTGGTTGTACACCGACTGGAGCGTCGTGAGGTCAAGGTCGGTCTCTGGGTCGCGAGGGGCAACGTAGAAGCGTGGGGTGTAGTCATTTCGCTCGGTCGCGACGGCGCCGTCGTCGGTCACTTCCCACTCCAAGACGCGGCCGTCGTCCAAGAAGTCGATACTGAACGGCATCGTCACGGGTTCGTGTCCGGTGGAGCGGCCTCCTGATCATCGTTCGCTGCGACCGCGGCTTCGAGTTCCTCGAGGCGTTCCTCGTGGTCGTCGAGTCGGGCCTCCTGTTCCAGGTCAATGCTGAGCAGCGCCGGTAGCAGCGGGTTCTGGTGGTTCAACAGCCCGCTCGCGTCAGCATGCTCGCGGGCGTACTCGAACAACCGGTCGAATCGCAGCTGGTCACGACGCCGCAGTGCCCGACGGAACTCCGCCCAGCGCTCTTCGATGGCCCGCAGCGCATCCCGGTACGTCGGGTTTGTGCGCCCCATCGCTATCGGCCTCCTGTCCCGGTCGCGGTCCACGCATCGAGTAAGGGGTCCGCGGTGGCCGCAACCGTCTCACCGTCGGCTGTGACGCCTGTCCCGACGCCCTCCTGGGTCGGCGTCGACGGCGTCGCCGGTTCCACGCCGACCTGCGTGGCGCGTGCCGCGAGCAACTGTCGCCAGTAGGCAAACGTCGTCTGGTAGTAAGCGCCGCCGTCGACGGGGTAGAGGAGTGTCTCGAAGTCGTCGCCACTAATTTTCGGTCCCATCCGGGTCTGCTCGCACTCCAGATAGTGATCAGCGGCCGTCTCGACCGGTGCCGCGAACTCGTCGCGCTTGCTTCGGGTGACCAGAACGGGGATGTCGTACCCCTCAACATAGGTCGCTAACTTTGCGAGCGCTCGGGCTTGGAGCGTCTCGGCGTGTGCCTCTCCGAGGGTATCGTCGGCACGGTACTGTGCATCGATCGCTGGGGCGACGATGAGGGAGGGCGTATACGGGGATGTGTCCTCGTCGTGACCCGTGGACTGTCGCCCTCCCAGGCTGTCCCCTGTCGTCGATTCCTGAATACAGTGGTTCACTGCCGTCGGGAGATCACAGACGGCGCCGTAGTGTTGGTAGGCGGTGAATCCGCGTGCGACGTGGATTCGATTGAGCAGCCGTTGGCTGGGAGCAATTCGTGAGAGCGTGGTGGTCGTGGCGTGCCCGTTGGCGTCGACCCAGAAAGCGGGCCCGTCGTGCATGAGGAGATGATCGAGGACTATCGACTGCAGGATAGGCACGCCCCGACTGCCGTCGACGTCCAACAGCGTGACCCCGTTCTCGAGGTAGGGAAGCAGGATGTCGTCACTCGCTGTATCTGCTTGGCTGGAAATGGATCGATTCCGGTCCGCTCCCCGCGTTGGTTGCTCGACTTCCAAGCGATTCGGGGATGCGTGGTCTGACATACGTGAGTAGTGGTCCACGGATCCGATAACCTGCGGCGTGTAGCTTCCGTGTTTCAGGAAATCGACCGGAGCATTCTGGAATAGACCGTTGTACCCGGGATTTTGAGTGTCTCGCCCGCTTCCGCGAAACTCTCCGGAATCGTCTGCAACAGTTTAACCAACAAAACGAGCCAAGCCAGTCCGAATGTTGGTTAACAGAGCAACTTTAGCGTCGGATCACTGCGTGGGACTCAGTTAGTCGGCGAACTGACTGGCTCAGTGACTACAGAATACTGCCGGTCTCGGCTCGTCCCGTTGGCTTCTAGAAGGTTGTACTGGACCATCTTTGAGAGGTACGTCCGAATCGTCCGTTTCGTTCGCGGATCGTCGACGGCGTCGCGATAGCGCTCGTGGATGGCTCCTGGTCCGAGCGGACCATCCTCGTGAACGATTTCGTAGACGGATTGTTGGTGTGGTGTGAGCGAATCGAGGCTCGTCTGCCTAATTTGTGCCCGGGCGTCATCCGCAGCGTCCAACAGCATTTCGTCTGTGATTCGCTCTTCATCTTCTCTATCAGCCTCACTAGCGGCAGTACGGAGAATCCCTATCGCGAGACGGGCGTCGCCGGCGGCCGCGTCGGCGATGCGATAGAGTTGGTCGTCGGTAATAACATCCTCGTCGAGACCCCATTTCGCACGGGCACTCAGGATGTCGTAGAGTTGCTCGTCGTTGTACTTGTCCATCCGGACGTGTTCGCTGGAGCGGAGTCGGCTTACGAGCCGGTCGTCGACACGGCTGAACAGCTCCTCTTCTTTGTTAGCGATACAGACCAGCGCGAACTGCTCCAAGCTGTGCAGATCGTAGAGGATGCCCGGATCTTCCAGCTGGTCGACCTCGTCGAGGATGATCACCGTTCGCGGCCCGTCGTACTGCTGAATCCGGTCGACAAGTTCGTCGTGGGGTGTCGACTGCCGATGGATATCAATGGTCTGGCCGAGGTCGTCGAGAATTTGATACAGCGTTCGGAAGCGGGTGTAGTTGCGCCAGCAGTTAACGTAGGTTGTCTCGATGTCCAGTACCTCCTCTCGCAGGCGTTCGGTGACAAACTTCGAGATGCACGTCTTCCCGGCGCCGCTGGGACCGGTGACAATGGCTGTGTCGGCGGGTTCCTGGTTCGTAATCGGCTCCAGAACGCTGGAGAGGTGGTTCAACTCGGCGTCGCGATGCTCGATTTCCTTCGGTATGAACCCCGCCCGAAGCACACGAGCATCGCGAATCATGGATTAATTAGTAGACTGGTTTTCTAGCGCGGTATATAATGGTGGCTGGGTAGTTTCCGGAATCTGCGGAGCTACAGTTCGTTCCTGTCGCCAACTCGGCCGTTGTCAAGCGATTCTGTTTCCGGTAAATCGTCGCTTCCGGGATTTCCGGAAAGGCTGCGAGATGTCAAGAGTGTAGTCTCGATTACGCCGGTAATCACGACCACTTTCAAGTACCCCGACGCCGTCGGTGAACCACGAATGCTGCAATCGGCTCAGAACGGCGCTTATCCCGGGTTAGAGCAGCCGAGACTGGGCTGCGAGTTTGCTGTAGCTCCACTCAGCTACGTCGAAGACTTGGTAGAATACCCAAGCTCGATATAGAACGAATGCCCTCAACTTATATGGAGATAGAGCGCGAACGGAAGGGTATGACCGAAGACGAAGCGAATTCCAAGGGTCTGATGGAGGGTCAGACCACGGGCGAAGACCGGGTGAGGATGGCCGCCCGACAGTTGTCGGAGCCGCGGACGGCAAACTGGATCGCCTCCGAAGCGGGCTGGTCACACGAGCCGACCAAGCGCGTCCTCGAACGACTCGTCGACGACGGGATCCTCCACCGTGACGAGAGCGGTACTCACACGACGTACTACCCTGATTACCGCCGCCAAGCGATGCAGGAGGCGATGCGGCTTCGAGACAGCGGGCACACTGTCGAGGAACTCACGGACCGTCTCGCCGATATGAAGGCGCAGATCCGCGACTGGGAGGACGAATTCGACGTCGAGTCACCGAACCACCTTCGCGGAACGCTCGCCGAGGAGGGTCTCGACGCCGACGAGGAAGACCGCCGCCGTGAGATCGCCCGCGAGTGGGAACACTTCCAGCGGCGCATCGACATCGTCGGCTTCGCCATCCGCGAATGGGACTTTCTCGCTCCAACGAACGAGCCTGCCGAGGCCAGTAGCTGACGGATGTCGGTTCCGCATCCCGGTGGTGATCCGAACGCAAACCTCTACGCCCAGCTGAAGCGAGACGTCCTCGACCGTGTGCCACAGATTACGGCGGTCGAGTTCGTTCCTGATGATATCGAGGCCAAACAGCTGCGGGCACGTTTTGATCCAGCCCGTCTCGACCCTTCGACAGGGCCTGAGTCGCCGGAACTGTCCATCAAGTGGTACCGACAGGAGCCACACGATTGGTTCCGTATCAACTACACCGACCCGAACACGGGATTTCACGCTGGATGGCACCAGGACGAGGACCATCCCGATCTCGGACGAACGCATTTCCAGTACTCAGCCGGCGATGCGGAGGATCGCTGGGGAATCACGTTTGAACACGAGACCCCTTCGCTGATCCTTTGGGAGATCGTCGAAGCGCTTCTCGAGGATGTCCGTCCGACCTACCAGTACGCGAACGGGGACTCATGACACCACGCGAACGCGCCGATCGGTCACTCGCGAGTTCCTTCGAGCGGTACCTCCAAGATAAGGGGAAGGGTCGGGGTGGTGATGGCGGGAACTATCGACGCAACGTTGCGCGCGAACTCAAGCGATTTGCCGAATGGGCTGCCGGCGAACGCGGTCGCGACGACTGGACGGGAGTCGTCCCCGACGACCTCGACCGAGACCCAGCTTTCGAGGACCTCGACGAACGAATGTTCCGAGAGTACGCTCGTCACCTCGCCGGAGATAGGGGACTCAAGCAGAACACGGTACAAACCTATTATCGCTATATCTCTGCGTGGTGCGGCTGGTGCGTCAACGAGGGGTATCTCGAAGCGCACTACGCCCAACGGGCGAGTGCGACGGCGCCGCTGCCCGAGGACGATGGTCGCAAGCCCGGCGACCAGCAGGCCTGGACATCTGAACAGCGTCACGCACTCACTCGTCACGTCGACGAGCGGGCTCGCAACGCTATCGAGGCGTACACGACACTCCCGGAGTCTACTGACCCCCTCGACAAGCAGCGAGCGCGCTACACAGCTCTGAAGGCGGCACGTGACCGGGCCCTAGTCTTCGTCCTCGCGTACACTGCTGTCCGCGTCGGGGAACTCCTCCGAGATCCGAACGACCCACGCCGGCGCGGCGTCCGCTGGGAGGACCTTTCGCTCGACGACGGGAGTATGGACGTCTACCGGAAGAAACAGCAGTGGGACGCCGCCAGTCTCCCCGACCCGGTGATCTCGCCGCTGCGGAGCTACCGTCAGCTGATGGACCCACCGACTGAGCGGTGGCCAGTGTTTCCGACGTTTGACCAGCGGACGCTCGCAGGGCTCGTCCAGGATGCGCTCACCGACCGAGGGGAACGCCCGGAAGCAATTACTGAACGCCGTGAGGAATACGCTCGCGACCTCCTGCTGGCACTTGCTGAGGATATTCGACCACCGTCAATCACGACTGACGGCGCACGGTCGATTCTCCAGCGACTCTCAGAGGCCGCCGAGATCGACATCGACCATCCGAAACACGACTATCTCGCCCCCCACGGCGGCCGGCGTGGGATGGGTGAGGTCCTCGTCAGAGCCTTTGGATACACCGTGGCGGCCCGATATCTTGATAACTCCGAGGAGATGGTGCGAGAACGGTACTCCCACATCGAGGCCGGCGAACTCGGTGATGTGGCGACAGAAGCACTCAACGATATCGACTCAATTTGAGGCTACTACACGAAGATCTAGCAGGGGATAATCTTATCAATAAAAACCAATGTCTATGGCACGTAGCTCATGCTATGCCATACTGCCCGAACTGCGGAGGTCAGGTCAAGGCGGTTCACCATTATTGTGGATCATGTGGACAGGCATTATCCGATATAGCTGAATCCGAGAACCATCCACCGATGGCAATCGATAGAGATGGATTCCTGTCACTGCGTTCGCTCTCTTATCTCAGTGATCTGTTGGCCGGCGAACGAGACTTCGACCGCGATTCAGTCTCATACAAGCAATTATCTCGAGAGGTTGATGCTGCGCTTGCAGATTTTGCTCGACTTGCAGTTGTCAAACACCTCGACCTTCTCCAACTCTGGTCAGCGGGCTGGAACGCGGAATCGTTGAAAACGCCCCCCGAGGATATGAATAGCAACCAGTTTCGAGACTACCTCGCTGCCATTGGATTGGGACGTACTCTTCGAATGTACGATGATGCGCTCCATACTGAGTTCGAAGACGAGTTTGACGACCGATTGCAGAAACTGATCGAGTTTGCCAACGAAGAACTGGACGATGAGGAGATATCTAAGTAAGAGGCTTACAATTGACTCGCTGGTCCGTATTCCTCAGACAACGCAGTTTTGAGATTGAAGTCATCCCCTTCTGAGATTTCCTCGATGACATCATACACGAACTGGAGAGCCTGTACCTCAGCATCCAGATGAGCGAGCTCCTCCTCTCGGCGCTGGATTTTCGAGAGAAGATGAGATTTGAATCTCACCTCGGAGTCCCTGGATACGGGTTCAGACTGTCCAATGTCACTTCGCTGTGGCAGGCGTCCATCTGGACGCGGGATTTGACCGGCCTCTAATTCTAACTCAACTCGCCTGACGTGCTTGCAGGGGCTCGGAGTAGACGGGTTTTCTCCATCGGGACAGTTGCACTGTCTGTTTAGAAGGTCTACCTCGTATCGCGCGCCTGATTCGGACTGGACCTCATAGAGGCCACCCTGGCGAAGCAGTGCTACGTCCATATTTTCTTCACGAGCCCGCCGATCGCGGTCATCAACTATCGGCCCCTGTTCGTCTTCTTGGATTGAGGGTGAGTTTGTGACTGCCATGTGGAGAGGGATGGAAGAACGAGTGTGACCGTTCGCTCCTCCACGCTCTTCAGAGGGATAAAATTCAGAGCTGGCGATATCGACAACAGCAGCAACGGTAACACTATTATTAACGTTAGAAACGCTGGGTAGGCCAATACGTTATGAGATTAGAAACGTTAGAAACGAAGCCTAACACCGAACCCGGGACTGCATGTTGACTGCCCAATACTTGGGTTCTGAGGCTACTCGGGCTCGGCGAGCAACTTCTCGCGAGCAGCGTTGATATTCGACCGAACTGCATCTTCGGTCACATCTCGGATTTCGGCCCACTGGGCGACAGTGAACCGCTCTGCTTCCTCGACGACGACCCAGTCGACAGCCTCGTGAAGCGAGAGTTCCCCGGCGATCAGTTCCGTGACTCGTTCGAGGAAGTCCTGGTCGTCCCAAGCGAGGTCGACTTCTTCGAACCGATGGTTCTCAGGGTCGTACGAGGCGACCATCTGGATGGCACCGTTCTGTTCGAGTTCTGCTCGAACGTGAGCAGGCAGGGAATCCAGTGCAGTCTCCGGCAACGGGTAGGCTGGGACATCGTGGAGCGAGGCAACGTCGAAGGGTGTGAGACTGCGGTGTGACTCGTCTCCGAATTTCATTAGGTAGCTCGTTTCCGCGGTAAGCTGTGTCCGTCCCTCGAGTAGTAGATCTGCGAGTTCGGGATACTCACTACGATCAACCGAGCCTGTTTTGAAGATTGTGACGAAGTCGCGACCACTGCCAGTTCCGGGTTGAGCTGCCATCGAAATCCTCCGTTGTATGACTCAGATTCGTCGGGGACGAATATCAGTCTGCCTGCAGTCTCAGTCTTCAGTCTCTGGCTCTGTTTCCAACTCACGTAGCACCGCTGCTCGCGCTGCGAGCATTCTGAGAACCCAACGTCGTCCTTCATGCTGATTCTCGTAGGCCACGTACTGCTGGACGGTTAGGATATCGTGCATACAGACGATTCCTCCTCGTATCAGCCTTTGCTGGTTGGTCTCCAGAAGTCTCTCTGGAGGCAACGCTTCTGCGATTCGCGTAGGTGCCAGCTGTCTCATTGGCCTCTCTCGTGTAGGTTGTGACACCAACTGGTCCCGAAATGATCTCCTCCGGCACAGGTTACCCCACGAATTGCACTCTGCTCACCACGTGGGGTAACTTCGGTAGCGCGTAGTAAGAGAAGGAGCAACGGCCTCATACAGGCTATTCTCCTTCACCGGCTGTAGTGGACGAGCCGAAAAGCGGCTGAATGGCCGCTAGACGTCCGTCTAGCGTACGCTGATCACAGCTTGTCGCTGCGAAAAGAGCCGCATGATTACTCTCGCTGATGTCATTATTGCTCTCAATTGGTCTCTCATCCACGAAGTCTCGGCAGCGAGGCATATCGATACGGCTTGACCGATACGGTGCGAGTTCGATTCCGTGATCCGAGAGGGTTGATTCCACCGGGGTTCCGTCGACGGCGAGTCCACCGCTATCGAACACCGTCTGTCTGGAGACTGTTCGCTTCAGTGTGGATTGCCTGTCCGCTTGAACCGCTTCATTCTGAGTTTCTTGTTCCGTTGCCATGGCTTCGTGGAGAAGCCAGATTCTGTCCGGCCCCTCCACTCTGTTCGGGTCGATAAACCAGCGCTGATACGGCCCTATCTTTCCATTTGAGCCCAGATTCGGTTAGAGCTCTTGAAAAGTATAGGCACCACCACGGGGACCATCACCTTGGATGAACGGTCCTTCGAGATGGACCTCCAGCGCGTCAGGCCGTCCGCCGTTGAAGCAGCCTGTAACCGAGAACGGAGCCAGCCATGGACCTCTTCCAGCACTGTTCTCATTCGTGCGGCAAGCATCGTTGGCGACGGGTTCGAGATAAATCTCGCCCACCCGGCCGTTCATCAAGACATGCGTCAGACCAAACGTATCGCACTCCCACTCGAGATGGACATTGCCTTCAACGATGAATCGATCACCAGCTACTGATACTGCTAATGTATCGTCTTCCAACAGATGGTAATCAAAAACCCACTGTGTCCCCATGTGAACAGTCACGTCCGTCAACTGGAGATTTCCCTCAGGATCGTCTATCCAGGGATGATCATTAGTTAGAGGACTATCGACGGGTCCATTGACGAATTCATTCCCGAGAGTTGTTTCAGCTGACTCAGAGGCGTCGGGGCTCTCTATCTCGGATCGAGGTTCCCTATAATCTCTTGAGCTGGATGTCTCGTCTCTTCCAACCTCTTGACCTGACGAAACACTCGTCTCTTGTTCAGGGGATGCATCATCCCCAGTTTGATTGAGGAAGCCGAGGCAGCCGGAGAGGGCCGTAAGTACCGTAACTGTGCCAGCTGAGAGAACTTGACGCCGGCGCCAGCTATCTTCCTCGTAAAAGGAGAGCGGACGGGAATCATCATCTTGAGGCCGGGTATCGAGGTCTGGCATAGCGACAATCGAAGGAAGGGACGTTGGCAAACAGGAAATAGACACAGTTGTTGCGGAATACGCAACTATGCGCTCATCTGATAGTGCACGATAGTTACCCCACGAGCCGATACAGTCCTGCAAATTGTGGGGTAACTCAGAATCTGCCAAATCAAAACTAAGCCTCACGTCTGCTCCAAGCTGTGGAGTTCCGGAGTATCCTAGTCAGAAAAGTCCGGACTCACGAACCGCCGTGCTCGATACGGGATATCAAGTCCCTTGGTTACTGGTAGAAAGATAGAGTTCTGATCGGCGGCGACGACAGCTGCAAGCAGTTCGTGCTTGCAGAGGACTCTCCAAGGTTGATCGTGCTTGTATGGACACGAACAGACAAGGCCATCCGACCAGGGGATGAACGGATACCGTCCCCCAGTCGTATACTCTCCCACGAGCAGTGGTGCCGGGAGTTCAATTCCGAACTTGCTCGGAGGTGCTGCCGCAGAGCTCTCACTACAGGATAGATCTGCTTCTCGAATGACGTACTTCGCTGGGAGACGGTGAGATTGAGCATACTTGGAAGGTGTTTGGTCGTCATCTCCGAGGACGACCATCCCAACGAGCGTGTTCTGCCTGGTAAGGGCCTCAGCGTTTGGCTGGGGTCCAGCACTACTCCCAAAAAGCGTCCCGTACGACGATTCTTTCAGAACTTGGTACAGATTGAGCCAGGGAATCAGCTTCCTGTACCAGTTCGCACGGCGCTTGCGTTCAGAGTGAAGTGCTTCGTCGGGATCCGTAGCTGACTGCCACTGCCGCAAGCGGTGAGCGAGAAACGCAGGTGCCTCACTGAGAGCTCGATCGTCCTCGAAGAAATCGTAGTATCGCTCTTCTTCGTTGAACGTCCGACGGCACGTCTCTTCAGCGTATTTCAGACCGTCCGGTTTCGCCTTTCCTGACTGTTTCCAGGGATCTATATTCTCAGGACCGCCCTTCCAAGAGTTGTACTTCTCCAGTAATTGATCGCGGCGGATGGGGCCGCCAGCCATGAAATCGAGCCGAATACGGTGTTCGACTGGTTCAATTGCCGGAGGATCGCTCTCGACATCGTAGTCGTGTAGAGCGTCGGTTCCACCCATGGACCCTGGTGGGAGTCGAAGGGGCGGTAGCGTCGACGACGCGGCGTAGATGTGTCTTCGTTGCATTCGTCTCACGGGCTGAACTGGACTCCGCCCTGTACCCCATTCGGGCGGATAAACCGGGGTTAGCGTAGAGTTTAGAAACCGACGAGAAGACTGGCGAATTGATCGAGTCGGTCGTCTAGCTGATCCCCATTGTAGATTGTCGCTTCCCGTTCGTAGTATGTGGCGAGCTCTGAGGCATCAGCCGATAGATTCCCTGCCTGAGTGTCAGTAGCGATTGTGAGAGAACAGATTGGGGCTGGGGATGCTCGGATCCGTTCGATGACATCGTCGACGCTACTGGGCTCTCCGTCGGTGACGGCCACGATAAGCGGTTCATCGCGAATGTTTTCGACGAGCTGACTTGCCAGTTGGAGCGCGTCTGCCAACGGCGTACCCCCACCACAGTCCGTGTCGAGTAGGGTTGCCTGGATGTGTCGCGTCTCGACTGAGAACGGCTTCACGAGCCGGGCATGGCTGTCGATGAAATCGACTATCGCGACATCGATCCCCAATCCTTCGGCGGCGACAGCAAACCGCGCCATCGCCTTCATTGCGACCTCGATCTTCAGAGGCTCGCCGTTCCGCATCGAGCCAGACCGGTCGAGAACCAACACCAGTGCGTATCGTTTCTCGCGCCCCGGCGTGTCGACCTTGCAGACCCGGGGATCACCGATCAGAAGCCGATGTCCCGCAGTAGTATCGTATCTGCCGGCGGTCAAGCCTCGCCGGACACCACGCTGTCGGTCGAGACGAAGCTGTTTCTCGAGCGTGCCAGCAACCTGAGCAGCGCCGTCTTCGATGTCAGCCCACACGCCTGGTGGTGCGAGGTTGTCAGCGATTGGGACGATCTCCAGTTCGTCGAGCTGTCCTGGTCCTCCTGCGTTGCCGCCGGCTGTTTGGTCGTCTGAACCATCTCGGGATAGCCGGTGGGCGAGCTCTTCCAGCTCCCGCTCTAGGGTGTCGGTGTCAATACCCTCTCGATCTGCTTCGTCGTGAGCTGCCGCTCGATCCGCTTCGAGTGCCCCTTCGTAGGTGTCTGCCTCGTCATCAGAATCTCGATCGAGTACCTCAGCATGCGCTGGGCCGGGATCGGCTATGGAGTCTAGCTGGTCGTCGGGTATGGGATTCGTGATCAGTGGCTCCCGTCGGTCATGACCCTGCTCTAAGTCCTCGTGAGAGTTGGTTGTCTCTCCCGCTTCGTGGTCGGTATTAGCAGCCTCGACCGCGTCGAAGTCTCCAATAGTCGACTGACGTGCATCAATAGAATCGTCATCCCTCTTCTCCTCCAGTGGGGTCTCTCCACTCTGCGGTAAATCGAGGTGTGTCCTAGGCTGGTCAATAGAGCGAGCAAGTGCCCGGGCTCTAGAGTCGGAAGACTTCGGGGTCTGCGACGGCTGGTCTTGATCACTGTCGGTCGAACCTGATGCCTCGTCGGAATTGGGGGCTGATGTGCCAGCGTCCAAGGACTCAGAGGTCTGTGGGGAAGGTGTCGCTTCGAGATTCTTGTCGAACGAATCCGGAGTGATCGAGGGCTGGCTGAGAACGTCTTGGAATGGGTCGTCGGTCGCGCTCCGTTCGAGTTGCGGGTGCTCATCGTGAACTCCGCCAGCCCCCTCGTCGATTGGCTGTTCTGGATCAGAGTTAGAATCTGCTGCTCCGGGAGAGCCAGAGTCCGATGAGGGGTTGGAGTCAACATCAGAGTCCCCAGACTCGTCCTGATATGGCGACTGTGTTGATGCTTCAGAGCGCACTTCCAGGAGCGGGAGGATCGCCGTCTGCCACGTCTCGACAACTAACTGAGCTCGCCGCACTGATGCCGTCTTGTCGTGGCTGTGGGTGACGTCGTCGGATTCTGTGCCCCGGATTGCGAGGGCATCCCGTACTAACGTCTGGAGTGCCTCCTGAACAGCGTCGAATCCCGAGGCATCCGCCTCCGACGCGAAGAGTATGTGCTGGTCATCTTCGTCGAGGAGAACCTCTGTGATACCCGTTGGATAGATTGCCCACTCGTAGAGGGCGCTCGTCACGGCATCCCAGAAGGAGAATAGGACTTGCTCACCGTCAGAGATATCATCAGGAACCTGTGAGTGGATTCTGCGGGTGAGTTCGAGGCGTATCTCGGCGTTGTCGCTGAAGTTTGCTCCCTCAATCGCTTCCTGTTCGATAGCTCCGTCCTCGATGATATTGATGAGGTCGTGTACCTGCTGGCGATGGTTGGGCTCGATCTCGGATTCGAGAAGTTCTGCGATGGGACCGATAGCCGTCTTGAGAATATGAAGCAGTTCGTGAAAGGCGAGACCGAACTGGTGAGCGTGGTCAGCTGTCAGCTGATCGTTCACGGGGATTCTGTCTATCGGTGCTGGGTCTGTCGTTACTAATATGAGGAACTCAGCGTCGACGCTTTCGACCAATTGTGCGGCCTGCTGCCGTTCAAGCTCGGTCGCATCACTTCTCACGAGCGCATCGGCTTCTGCTGGGAGGACCGCCGCGGTCTTGACGGTTGGCGTAAGAACGACTTCTACGTCGATGCCTGAAGGCAGGTGTCCACAAACGAATGCATGGAGTCGCTCCGTTCGTCCAGGTGACATCCGCACCTGAGCAGCCATCTCAGGGGCGAATTTCTCTGCTATAGACTCAGCGGATGTAGTGGTATTGAACATGGTGTTACACGAGAAGTGCGTAGCCCCTCACTCAATTTCGGGAGATAAATTCCTCCGGAGAATGTGACTCTCACCACACTAAGTGACACGGTCTGTCAGATATGTGTTAAAAAGGCCCGTGCAAGATACAGGGCGCGTATCTCGCAGACTCCGTCAAGCACGGCCGCTTCACTGGTTCCAAGAAAGGGCCTCTCCAGTCACTGCTCAACTTCAAATATAGCCAATAAAAAGCACTTCACTTCTGGTAGAGACCCGCAGAGCTTTACCCCGGGTAGGATCAGGTTTCAGCGGCCCCCAATAATGAGAGCAAAGCCCTCTCCGAGATCCTACAGGAGATCGTTCTTGCTGTCCCGCAACCCGTCTGCAAATGGCTCTTCATCGTCCTGTGATCGGTCTACGCCGCTTTTATTCTCCTTGTCATCCGTGATAACAGGGAGTTCCTCAGCGGCATCTGCAATCGCCTGTTCATTCTTTTTCCGATTTGCTTCGGACTTTTCTGCGATCTCTTTGCGTCGTTTTTTACGTTCCTCGTCAGATAACCTCTGCCCCGTTTCCTCGGAAGACTCCACTCTATCGATAGGTTCAGCTATTGCTCGCATCTCATCTATTTCCGTGAGTAAAACCTCCAAGACATCGCCTGGTTCTCCGTCGGAGAGATGAATCCCATCACCACTTGAAAACAGACCTTGGAACTTGGGTTTGGTCGGGTATGCAATCGGTGTTCCAGAGTTACTGATCCGATCTATCTCCACCTCGATAATCCTCGTATCCAGTGGTTCAGGAACTTCCAACCCGCGAATTCTCATAACTAACTGTTTGTTCTCCGAAATATAATTCTTAGGGGAATAGTATACCGTTTGATATGATCCAAAAAAGCGTGATTAGCAACTACCATTAGAATTTATAGAGTGTTGGACCGGACTGCGCGAGTGGGCTGTAGAACACGAAACCACCAGTAGCGAGGGCATCGACGACGGTTGTAACGTATTCTGGACACGTCCATCCGGGTTGCGAATCGGGGGAGGACATATGTTGCAGTCCCGACGCTGTGATGGTATGTGTTGGCGAAATGCCTGTTTGTATTTGTCGGACCCCGATGCTGCATCCACCCTCTATATCTTGCACGACATCCTGAGACAATATCAATAAGACAATACTTGTTCCATCAGGTTAGGCAAGAGGTTCAAAAACAATCATAGATAGTCGTTCAGCGTTTCGTAGGTGTCCTCCGGATATTGATTCGGCTCGGCGACCGCCCATACCTCGTTCTTGACCGCCGCCTTCGGTGAAGCACCGTCCTCAATGTGCTCACAGAGAATCGTCAGATTCCGAGTCGAGAGAGTCGGCCAGTTCTCGTTCTGCCGGGTCTGATGAGCGAACTGAACAATCTTCCTGAGCGTCCCACGGTCCACGACTTCGTGACTGGCATTCACCTGCGCGTCCAGCGTGGCGACCTCTTCGTCGACGTCTTGGATGTAGGGTTGTTCCAGCGCTCGGAACCGGCCACGAGTGGCCGAGTTCATCGGCTCAGAATCTCGGTACTCCCGCGTCGGTGGGTTCATCGTAATCACGATTCGCGCTGACGGATGGGGTTCGACCAGTTCGCCGTGGGCCTTCACGAGGAGTTTCCCCTCATTGAGCAGACGATGGAGCGACATCGCCGCCCCGGCTCGCATCACCGGGAACTCGTTGAGCACCAGCACCGATCCGTTCAGCAGCGCTTGCTTTGCGGGACCGTTACGAGGCGCAATCAACCCATCTTCAGTGGGAGTGAGTGGTCCGAAGAGGTCCTCCGTATGGGTTGCCTCGTCACAGTCTACCGAGACGTAGCCGCGATTCGTCCGGTGACACAGGTACTTGATCAGGTAGTTCTTCCCAGAGCCTCGCGGGCCAACAATCCGAACTGGAACCAGCCCACGAGCGAGTTTCTTCGCAAGCAGTTCGTCGAGCGGGATTTGAAGCCGTGGTTCGGTCGGAACTGCTGGCGGGACGACGTCGCCCGCTTCGTCGACGGGTAGTGCGTCATCGCCGGCGTCTGGATGTGTCGCTGCCTTCGGTACGTCGGGGTGGTCAGGGTTATCGAGGATGTGGAGACCCGTTGGGACAGGGTCCTGCGCATTCCGCCCGATATCGGACACGTACTGTGCGTCGACAGCATCAGGTGACAAGCCATCCGTGCGGTAGCGTGGTTCCCCCACGGGTTCATCGGCAGTCGTGATGTCGAGGACTCGAGCGACACCGTGCCTCCCCATTTCATCGAGTCGACGGGAGTACCGAGCGTCGGCAGCTCGCGAAAGCCACACACCCACCGGAACGTGCCGGGGAGCGGCCTGAATAATCGCCTCTGCTCGGCTCTCTGTTAGCGTGCCAGTCAGATTCGCAAGCTCAGCGACTTCGGCGTCGACTAGTTCGGTAAATGTTCTGTAGCCTGCATCTCTGAGTGCAGTCGCAATACTCTCCGTGACGACATCGAGAACTTCGAAATCGTCACCCCCAGACGTGCTAGCGGGACCACCGAACGCTTCCGTAATCACGGGCGGTTCTGATCCCTGTGGAGAAACGCCGACAATTGTCGTGCTCCCGCCAGACCCCCGGTCGAGCGTGAACATCCCATCCGCTGCCCCAGCATCGATAAGGTCAGCGGCCTCTTGCTCACCGATATCGGCGTAATCGCAGACTCGAAGCGTAACGCGTTCGACCGGGATCGTCCCGCCTTCGCGCTTGAGGAGGCGATGCACCAGGTGCGAAAGCACGACGAGCGGTTCTGGCGGGTCGATTGTCGGGTCGGGTTCTGATGAAGACATAGTACGTATGCGAGACCCGTTAGGAGCCCCGTCGCCCGCTTTCGGGCTGATAAATGCCCAGCCCTCAGGACGAGCCTTCGATGTCGTCGAGGCGGTGCTGAACCCGATCGTGGAGTCGCTGAGCGGCCCCGTCGGTGAGATTCGCTTCCGTATCTACCTCGATGCCGGGAATATCGACGACGTCTTCGAGCGCGTCGCTGAGCGTCTGCTGAGTAGCTGGCAGAACACGTTCCTCGGGCTCGTCGGTTTTCCGGTCGTGTTCCTTCATCGCCAGTTGAATCATCATCGCCGGTTTTCGAAGCAGTTCACCAGCGATCTCAAGGTACTCCTGGTGGGTATTCGATGCCCAGGAGCCCTCGTATTCGTCGAGGAGTGCGATCAACAGAGAGAGCTGGAGGTTGTAAACGGTTGGTCGGGATGATGGAGATGCCAGCGTCGTGGCCCGGTCCGCAGCGGCCTCAGCATATCTGTTGGCGACGCCCCAGTAGCGGTAGCAACCGGCCGCATCGAACGGAAGCTCGCCGAAGTCGTAGGCGATGGCCCGCGTTCTGCGAATCGCCAGATCGACCTTCACCAGGCGATCAGCGATATCGTCGTAGATTGCTTTCCACCACTCGTTGATCGGAACTCTGTCGTTCGCCCGTTCGTGGTCGGCGTCGGTGGCCCGACCGTAGTGCCGACGAGTGTAGCGCTTGCCTGTGTCAGGGACGATAGTCCCGGTCTCGGGGAAGTAGAGGATGGGTTTCGCCCACAGCATCTGTGTCCCCCGGAAATCGTAGCCAGTCTCGAATCCACCGTAGACGACGAGATCTGACTCGTTTGGCCCAGAGACGGTGGTGATACCGTCAGCATCCTCCTCTATCTCGGGGTCTTCTCTTGCCGTGACAGTGTGCTCGAGGCCGGGACAGACGACGAACATCTTGAGGAGACCGCCCCAGTCCCGGTAGCTTGCCCAGCCGAATGCCTCAGTCTCACCGCGCTGCTGGAGTGCTCCCACGATTGGGAAGTACGCCTCTTGTGGATTGATGATGGAGTACCGATCAGAGGCGATCTGCCAGCGGAACTTTACATCGAACCCGAGTGCGCAGAGCGCTTTGCGTCGTTCGTCGACGATATCCTGGTGATCGCGAACACGAACCAACGGGTCTGACGACGCGTTCGTGGCTATTTCTGAGAGTGACTGGCCAGTTGCAGTCTCTAGTGTATCGATATCCAGCCCATCGACGTTGCGAAGAGCTTCGATGTCAATGGTCCCGTCGACACCGACGAACTCGTTTGTGGCCCAGAGTCCACCCGAACTCGCTTGGGGGAGGACGCTGAGAACGTCTTTCAGCGACTGTGGATCCGGATCCAGACACCTCGTTTCCGGTGAAACAGCGTCTGGATACACTGCGTCGTCTGCCGGTGTCAACCCTGCAAACGCGTGCGTTGCTTCCTGATCCAGAAGATCGAGGATCGACGTGGATGTGACTGCTGATTGGTGGTTATCCTCCCCTGAACGGGACTTCGACGTGGAGTGTTCTCGCTCGCGGTTCGCTTCTGACTGTGTATGTGTGAACATTGCGAATCAGATGGGAAACAGTCGAGGCTAGCCATAGTGGACACTCGACGAGTCTTCCCCTCAACCCATTGATGAGGGTAAAATGGGGCGGCGCTGTCTCATACAGCACTACCCCTAAGCGGATGCCGATGAATCTCCTCTCGGGCCTGTTTGCTCTTCATCATCGCTGGCATGCGTGTCATTTAGCGCAACTCAGATTGAGCTGAGATAGCGCAGATTGGCAAGCTGACGAAAGCTATATTCTTGTAGGTCCAAAATTTTGACACAGATAGAACGGTGCTGACAGACATCCCTTCGATTGAGGAACTGGCTGAGATTACTGGCCAGACAGAAGAGCAGCTCCGGAAAGATCGGGAAGCATCTACCCGGATGGTTCGGTCGAGTTCTGAGGACCCTCGGCACCATGCAAACGAATAGGTTCTTTTCTAATGAGCGGCTCTGGATCTGCAGAGAAAACAAAGCGAGTGCGTGGGAACTTGACTCCGAGGCGGTTCACAAACACTATCGACCGGCTCTGTTGAAATCCTAAGAGATGTACAGGATTGGGGAGTAGTTTGACCGAATGCAGGCTCTCCCGAAATCGCAGTATTCCGGTTCGCAGAGCTCATCAACCGAACGCTTATTCCCTCGCTTTACCTACTCAAAGTATGGCAAGTGCAACGAATGATGAGTCTCCCGAAGAAGGCGTGGAGTTTATTCACGAGGACGATGGGCAAATCACCGCTCGTGACCTCGAAACTGGCGTCGCTTCGTTCGGAGAGACCAAAACGGAGGCACTCCGCATGCTTGCGGAGGCCCTTGAGTTGCACGAGGGTGGCGGAGAACCAGTCACTGACGCCGATCTTGAAGAGTGGGGGATTGAAGACGTTGAGCTCGGGGATAAGGAGCTTCCTGAGTTTATGCAGTAGATGGTCCGGACGAACTTCTCCGGCCGTGAAATCGCATCTGTTCTAATTGACCACGGGTTCGTCCGGACAGGCCGAGTTGGCAGTCATCTAAAACTCCGCTACGAATCGCCTGACACAGATGAAGTCCGTATCGTGACGGTGCCAATGAAATCAGCAGATGATATCCCAACTGGGACACTCCAGTCAATTGCCAATCAGTGTGGAGCAAGCGACTTTCACTCGTGGTGTCGGTGGATTAATCAGAATCTGTAGCTCTCAGTCCGCAGTTCGACCTAACGACTGTTTCAGAGAGACAGACGTCGAAATGGTAGGATTTCAACAGAGCCATACATAGAAGGTCGCTCCTTCCCTTATTCAGTGTATATCTCGATTATTACCGCTCACAAGCATCTCTTGATCGTCATCGTAGGGTGGGATGTGCTCTTCACCACCGAACCAGCGAATGAGAGTTGGCCGAAGACTTCGAATTCTCTCCTCGGTCGATTCACCAACGTGATCGACGGTTCTGAGCGTAGTGGCGTAGCAGGCCCACGCCGCGAACTCTCCCATCGTCTCGAACTCCTCAGCGATGGCCCGCTTGGCAGCAGCGGACGTCAGTCGGCCATGTGTCGAAAGCCACTGCTCCGGCAGTGATTCGGCAGCAGGATCACGGTTCCCCAGTCGGATTTCCTGAAGTCGATGCAGGTTTCCCCTGATTTTTCCCTTCTTCCAGAGGACTTCGTCGTATCGTCGGACCAGGGCAAGTTCATCAGCGTAAGTGATCGAATCCAAGTCGATCGTTTTGATGGCGACGTTGTCCGGTTGGGGTGCGGTGTTCTCGGGATAATCCCTGTGGAGGTACTGTTCCCGAAAGCTCGACTCTCGGAGATCCTGCAGACGAATCGACCACTCCTCACCGCTCAGTTCGCGTCTGACAAAGTTCTCTGCGAACAGGTGATAGTCATCAATTGCGACTTCAACCCCGAAAGCGGAAGCAAGCAGGGCAATAGCGAGTTGGCAAGCGCGTTCTGGTGACGCGTCCGGCCCCCAATCGAACCCGCCCGGCGACACGGTATGCACCATCAGGTGTTTGTCAAGGAGATCGTCGCCGGCGTAGACGAGACAGCCCCCAAGTGTGCGTTCTCCGCGATACCGCCGCGCTCGGTACTTTGACTGTGAGTAGCTCGTTTTCATAGTACGTGGAAAACTGTCTGGGAGTAGTTACGTCTCGATACGGGGAGCCAGCATCCGGGTCATCGACCCTGCATCATCGTCAAGTTCGTACGAGAGCATGATTGGGAACCCGCTCCCGAAGTCGACCGTGACGCTAGCCCCCTTCGGAATGGTTCGGACGAGCTTCTTCATGTAGTCGAGGCTGAACAGCGACGAGGCTTCAGCGAACGTAGCCTGGTCGAGTTCCTCCGCATCAAGCTGGAAGTCGACAGCGTCAGTATCGCCTTCTGCTTCGATTGTGAGAACCTCATCGTCGGCGTCCATCCGGAAGCCGACGTGGTCAGCAACGAGGTCTGCGGCTTTGACCCCTTGCTGGAGAACGTCGCGGTTGAGCGTAGCGCTCGCTGGTAGTTTCAGCTCAGGGAGCGTCGGCTCTGCTCTGATGGTCGCTGGATCGAGACAAGCCATTCGGAACTCGATGCCGTCGACGAAGACAACCAGCTTGCGTGTCTCTCTATCGAGACTGAACTGGACCAGATCGTCTTTCTTTGCGAGGTTCACGGGATCAGCGAAGCGGTCCAGGTCAAGACCGAGGACACCTGGAGTAGCATCGTACGACTCGAATGCTGAGGCATTCAGAGTGAGATCGTCCATTGCGACGTTGGCGGGATCGACTGCACGGACGCGAATTCCAGATTCGTCGATCTTGAATCGGGCTTCGTCGACGTTCGCCCGAAGTGCCTTGAGGATAGCTTTTAGAGGACTTGCCTGGATGGTTGCTCGGAACGTCGACGGTGGCTCTGAAGCAATCTCATCCGTTGCTTCCTCCCCATCAGTATCGACATCTGCTTTTGGTTCTGCCTCTGTCTCAGATTCGAGGACTCGGGCTTGTTCCAGCCAATCGACAGCCTGTTCCACGCTGACGTTTGCAAACTCCGCGATTGTCTCGGAGTCAGCGGCTTCGAGAGCCTCGATCGTTTTGATTCCCTGTTCGCGCAGACGGGTCGCTTGTTCCGTGTCGAGACCAGAGATGTCGACGAAATCTGGTAGTTGTTCGGAGGGCTCCGCGACAGTCTCTGGCTGTGCGGACGCATCTGAACGGCTGTTCTCAGTCTGTTCTTCGTCAGAACGGTCTGTGGATGTTTCTATACTCATAGGGTTCTATGGCACGATAGAGCGAAAGCACGAGTCCGACGGGCAATCGTTGAGTCAACTCGCCTTCCCCTCATTCTCTTGAGAGAAGATAAATCTCGACTCGGGAATGCTAGCCGAGGTATAGCACAGGACGCAGCAAAACTAGCAATCAGGTATTACTGGCTTCAGACAGTAGTCGCGTTGAGCTACAGAATCCGTGTTTCACTTACGAGACACCGTACTGCTCTTTGAGGGCAGTAAATTCTGATTCACTCGGGAGGACCACCGGGAGGTCGTCAGCAACCTCGAACTCTCCGTGAAGGGGTCGGTACATCGCGGCCACCGCTGTCTCCAGATCGTACCACGTTGCCGTTTCTGTGAGGCTGCCTTGGTCGATATCCAACTTCTCGATCAGCAGCATCGAGTAACTGACGCGTCGCGAGCCGCTATCGAGGACGAGGGTGTGGCACACGACCTCCGAGGGCGTGAGGTCTTCATCCGGAGCGTACCAGAACGCGGGTTCACCAGCAAGGAAGAACTGTAGACCGTACTCCTGGAATCGTGCGAGTCCAGTCACCCGCCACTCCGCGGCCGACTCTAGTGCGGTCGTATCCTCGGACATCTGGACGCGAACGAGGGCTCGCTTCGGGTCGCACCACTCGACAGTCGCACTCGGAGCGAGTTTTCGAGCCCGCGAGCGATGTTCATGGGTAACGACTTCTCGTGCGAACGTTAGCAGTGGTAAGAGGTCTTCAACCAACCCATATTCGGGCCCAAATGGCGACAGCATCGCTCGATGCTTGAGCGGCGACAACGCGTTGTAGACGCCCTGCCGGGTGATGTCAAGTCGATCTGCGATCTCAGTCACTCGACGTGGTTCACCCAGAAACCAGCACACTCGCAGCGTAGCTGGCGAAAGGATCTCAGTCCAATCGACGTGGCCAAGCTTCGAACGGAGATTTCGATACGACTCAACGACTGGATGGTTCGTCACTCGGACGAGACGTCGGTTCTTCGAACCACGAGTTTCGGTGAGCAAGCCGTCCTCGAGCAACTCATCGAGGACGTCGTAGATATGGTCCTGAGAATACTCGGTTTCAGTCGCGAGTTCGTCTGGCGTTGACTCACGGCCAGCGCTAAGCGCGTCTAGCAGCGCAAGGCCGGCCTTCGTCAGCATCTCTATAAATAATATATTCAATTCGTCTAAATATGTTTCTGGATTTTTGTTTACATACTTCCTGTGTCACGTCTATCCCGCTGCCGACGAGTTCGTGCTACATCGAAACCGGTGGAAGCCAATCACAGGATGGACAGAAAGCTTCGTATACAGCCAGAGTTTCGTCGAACTCCCAACTTCCGTCGTCATGGAAGAGTACGCCTGCTCGAACGATAGCATGAACCGCCCCGTGACCACAGTTGGGGCATTCGTCACCTGGGGCCCATCCCGCCCGCTCGAAATCAATCGTCCACTCCGCGTTGGTGACCGGCTGCGACGACCGTTCACCGCAAGAAGTCATCCGTGTACCTCCATTCCTGAGTCCGCTAGGTGTTTGAGCATCGATTGGAGTTTCTTCCATTGCTCACGGAGCGTCATAGCGGAGACATTCGCGAGGTCAGCGAGACTCGTTTGGGTGACTTTCTCGTCAGCTTCCAGAGCAGCCTCATAGACGCAGGCAGCGGCAACGCCGGTTGGTCGACAGCCGTTCCCGAGACCGACTTCGGACGCTTCTCGAGCCAACTTCAGGGCGCGTTGGCGCACTTCTCGTGAGAGATCGAGGTCCGATGCGAATCGTGGGACATACTGAACGGGAGTCATCGGAATTGCCGGAAGATCGAGTTCGTTATTCAGCACGCTGTACGCGTTGCTGATCCGCTTTCTGGAGACAGTCGACACCCCTCCGACCTCCTCGATTGTCCGAGGGAGTCCCGAACATCGACAGGCTGCATACACGCCGGCAGCCGCCATAGCTTCGATCGAGCGACCACGGATGAGGTCCTCGTTCGCAGCAGTCCGATAGAGGGCGCACGCCTGCGTACAGATGCTCTCGGGAAGATCGAGCGCGCCGATGATACGCCGGATTTCCGAGAGCCCATGTGCAAGGTTCTGCTCTGCCTTCCCTTCGAACTGGGCTTGGCGGTCCCATCGCCGAAGCCGGTTCAGTTTCCGACGTTTTGCGGCTGGTAGCTGCTGCCCACGTGCATCACGGTACCAGCCAATCTCCGCAGAGATGCCCCAGTCGTGGCGGGCATTCGTCACTGGCCCACCAACGCGATGTCGCTCTTCGGGGTCGTATGGCGTCCATTCAGGACCGTAGTCGATACAGTCCTCGTCGACGACGAGCCCACACTCAGGACAGTACCTCTCAGTACCATCTCGTCTAAGCTTGACCTCAGAACACTCGGGGCACTGGTCGGTCGTAGAGAGTCGTTCGTGAGTCTCAACATCGTTCTTTTCAGGCTGTTCAGTGTGTTCCGTCGCGACGCTGGATGAATCTGTAGACATGGTTGATCGAAGGGAGGGCTCCGGGAGCGGACTACTCGAAGTCGGGGCCAGTCAGGTTGGATGGCAGTTTCGGGTCGAATTCGCGGTGGAATGCACGGAGAACTCGATTCTGCCAAGCTGCGTATTCGACAGGGGTTGAGGCTCCGAACCGTTTCACACCGAGATCGTATTTCCGAGCAAGCGCTTCGAGATCGACTGCCTCGATACTCGTAATCGCGTCTGTCGTGGGATCTGGAGCAGCAGCTGCTGGAAGGGGTCGTTCCACCCACGCATCGAAGCAGCCATCCACGGAGCTAATCACGAGGACACCGTCAGTTGCTCCGACGAACAGGCTGGTCGAGATCCGAGCGAGATTTCGGTACAGATCTGACGGAACGACCAGGAGTAGGTTCTCGGGATCCACCGAGGATGGATGAGCGTCTTCTCCAGACCGACCGTCAGTTCTCCATCGGTTCTCGGTGTCGAGCCAGCCTCCATGTCGTAACTTGTCGAGTGCGGCATCGAGGAACGTCTGGCTCCGGTACTGGATGTACCCAGCGACTGTCGCATAGAAGCTCATCGATCCTCCACAGAGAACTCTGGAGTGAGCGAATCCGAAGCACACGACCCGCGCCGATTCGTCGAAGATAAAATTCGGATTGAATGCTCAGTAGTGGACATCAGCGGGGACCACCCAGAACTCGTCCTCACCGTTGTGTTCGAGATGCTGTTCGACCGCGGGCCGAGACCGAAGACCGGCGCCGTGTCGGTCGTAGATCCACACGGAGGGGCCAGCGAACTGACCGAGCCGATAACAATCGAACCGAGTGAGATCGACATCGTCCATTACGGACTCAGAGTCGAGGGACTCGAGTTTCACTCGTAGTTTGTCGAGTGTCTCATGGAACCACGCTTCTTGTGCTTCGACAGCGTCTTCGAGAAATTGCCTTCCCGTCTCCGACTGTAGGGACAGGGCTGGCTCGAGGCCGCCGTAGCGGGGATGATCTCGATACCGAGCGGTCGATTCATCAAGCGTTTTGTAGTAGTCGAACGCCGTCGAAGCCCCGTCACCGATTCCAATCAAGCGGTCGAGTGCGTACCGAGCTGTACTAACCGCCTCCGAGCCATCGACTGCAGGGACGAGTACTCTTATTAGCATATGCATTTTCTATTCCTCACCCCTTTCAGGGTCGATAAATCAGACTCTTAGACCCTATTCCGAAGATTCAGGAGAGAGTGCGGTTGCGGAATAAAAGTCGTTCGACCTATCTTAGTTGAAGCTAAGATAGTTCAACCTAACCAAGAGTGCAAGTCACACACTCTCGGACAAGTCTTACAATATCAGGGCCCACAGCATCGTATGGACGGAACATGTCACACGCTCCGTCCACTCCCTTTGCATGACACCTGACGATGACGTTCTGGGTCGGTGTCCGGACTGCGCGACGAAAATAACACGGGCTTGGATGCTCATCGAGTACGAGAACACCGAGGGCCAGACAGGTGTGTGGGCTGAGTGCCCAGAGTGTGACGACGTCGTCGAACCCCAGTGAGTTATTCCGAAAAAGGGACTCCTTGGCAGGCATATCATCTCTGGATATACCCGCTCCTTCGTCTTGGATTTCTTCGAGCAGACGAGAGATGAGATTACACTCTTGTGCTCGGCAACCGCCTTACCGCAAGGGTCGACGCAATCCGAAGCTGTTCACGCTCCATTGGATGCAACTGTGGCGTAGTTTCAGTCATGTTATCACTTGTGTCTCCGGTACTGAAGCATCGTAACGTCGAAGACGTCATAGTGCCGGTCATACGTAAGGATGTGATCAATGTCCATCTCCGCTATCGACGTTAGGGTTCTGGGAGGGATCCTCAGCGAGAACGAACGGTTCATCGGTGCTGTCCCACTCGTCAACGAGATCGTCCTCCTCTCTGGCGTCTGTCTGTCCTGCTCTCGAAAGCGAGGAGTCAGCAAGCTCATCGAGGACGGTGAAGGCTGCATCATTCGGACCAGCCTGTTGCTGACGTTCGACCCACTCTAGTATCGCCTCGTGACCGGCTTCTTTGAGTGTCAGTCCATGTTCCTCTGCGAACTTTCGAAATCGCTCGTATTCCTCCTTGTTCAGCTCGATTTGAACGTGTTTCGTATCGTTGCTACTCATCCTGCTCCTCCGGTTGTTATGGTACAGTAGCGTTTATTGAGTCTTCCACTGGTATCAGCGTGGTCGATTAAACGGATTCGAAGCGTCCTGCTCCATCTGTTTCACTGCCGTTGCCGCCCCGGGCGAACACAACCCCGAGGGCGGTTCCCATACTTGATCCGAGGCCGATACCTAAGCCGAGCCAGAAGGGCAGGTCACCGGTGATAGCGCCGATAGCTACCCCAGTACCGGCTCCAAGAGCGTTGCCCAGTCCGAGTCCGAGAGCAATGGTGCCGTGTGAGTCTGAATCCATGGCGTCCTCTCGTTCGCCACCGATATAACTCTGCAGCAGGCGTTGAGAAAGTTCGGGTCCAGCTCGATTCGTAGATCATACGCGACAGCCGTTTCAGACCGTTGGGAATCGTCCCGAAGCGCAAACTCTTAGGCTGGAACGAGTACTTCGAACGGATAGAGTTGCTCGCCGAAGGAGGTGGTGAACGGGACAACGATGGTTGTCGGGGCGTTGGCATTCCCGACGTCATTCTGTACGACGAGACACGGGCGCGTTCCCCGCTGTTCGGACCCCTGTGTCGGATCGGGTTCGACAATGACGACATCTCCTCGACGGAAGACGTGCCCATCCGCTACCACTCTGGGACATCGCCTAAGTCGGCATTGGCCTCCGTGGAGACGCCCGCCAATTCGTCGGTGAGTTCGCGGGTCCGTTGGGCACGCTGGCGGTACCCCTCAGCCAACTCTTCACGAGTGATTGACCGTTCGATAACGATTTTCCCAGCCTCTTCGTGAATCAGGACATCGTCTCCTCCCTCAATTCCGAACCGTTCGCGGAGCTCTTTGGGGATCGTCACTTGCCCTCGCTTCCCAACTTTCCGCCGTTCGCCCTTACTCATACATATTCATATCGTATTCATACTCGTAAACCCTTTAGCCGGAAGGCAGTCAACACAGGCGAATCGGATAACAGAACTGGTCAGGCGGATGCAGAACGTCGTTTAGCAGCGTTCACTCCAAGAAGGTAAATGAGAATGACGAGAAGTTCGACTGCAACTAATTCGATGACAGTACTGAATATGAATGCAAGCCCCACTCCCACGACGAATACGGATACTCCTACGACTAACGGGGAACGTGAGCCATACTTTTTCGCCTCGGAGTATACGAACGACGAGATGAGGGCTTGTGCGATGAGGAATAGCGGGGTTCCAATTCCGAATGCGGGCATGGAAATTAATATCTATTGACTCTATAAGTACTTTCGGTGACGTTGATGACCATCTGCTGATGGAGAGCCAAACAATTAACTACGCATACGTAGTGAGCAGGTGATCCAGTTGAGAGCAGCTGCAAGAAACAGAGCGGTCATGCTGACTTGAGCCCTATATCTCGCACGACATCCCTGTCAGGTTCTAAGTATTTCGAGAGATTCAACCATCCCGTCCATATTACCCACCTACTCGTCGCCAGATTCGAATTCGACACGGTCGCGTGAAAGTAGCGGGTCTTCGCCATCTCGAAGTGGGGGCTCACCGAGCGTTTCTGGATCGAGACCAGACCCGCTCAGGAACGCTTCGAGCGAACTCTTCTGAGTATCTTCTTCGCCAGTCATCGAATATGCCTCGTGCCATCTCGTAGTGGCTGGTTCCACATTAATGGATTTGCCCTGGGATTCGGTTCTAATCTCGGAGAGTGTTACCCCACAGATTACGACAACGAGTGGTTTGTGGGGTAACAAGGCGGTCAGTTCGAAGGACCAAATACGTCGTGTAAACGGAGATCTGAGTGTGGGAAAAGTGTGGGGATTCCTTAGAAAACACCGATATCAACAGCTCAATCGGCGATATACCTATGCTCCGCTACGCAGTGTAGAGTGTGAGGCCAGAAGCCTCACCTGCAATCTAGGGAATTGCAATGAACAGTAGCAACACAGCAGATAAGAACCTATCGGCGACGATAGAGGCGACGAAGCAGACGAACGAACAACATGGGACCGCAACGACGCGTACTGAAGACGGTCGCTCTCCGTACTTCCGGGCTTACCGGGAAGACCAAGAGCAGCGCCGTTCCGCCACTGAACCCACGACGAGAACTCGCCTGGTCGCAAGACTGGCAGGACTTCTCTGGGCGCTCATGGACACCCCAGCCAACGCTGACTCCCGAATCGACCCCGAGGTCGCGATGGAACAGCGCGGAGATGGTGACGTCTACACGGAGCGGACGGCAGCGAAGACGGACTTCGGGACGCGTGCTGAACCCGTCGATGGACTGTACGGGTACACGTCTGATGGCGACCCCATCGTCCCAGAACGAGGACAGCTCATGAGAGCCCGAACGAACGCGAACGGCCAGCCCGCTGACGCGCTCATCGAGCCCGATTCAGCAGGCGATCTCGCATCGTGGAACCCTGGTAACGCCAGCTCGAAATTCGTCGATCCGACCGGCGAACAAGTCGTTGGTGTCGCCAGTGGCCTCGACGAATCCGCCGGCCGCACGACTGCACACACGCCGCCGACACCCACTTCCAAGGCTGTCGACCGCCGGATGCAAGCGTACGACCGACCGGACGACGCAGAGACCCACGACCACGCTGAGCGGACGGAGACAACCACGGGACTCGAGACCGCCGATCTGGAGGTCTTGCTCCCCGATGGCGAATACGTCCGTCTCGGTGACCTGGTCACGGAGCCCGAGCAGTTCGCAGGCAGCTCTCTGGAGTCTATCGAGCGATCACTCGCATTGGAGGCCGAGAAACGCAAAGTCACGGATGGCATCTGCCACCCTGGCGAACTGAGCGACGACGTCGAGCTAGTCGGTCACGCGAAGTGGCTGAACAACCGCTTCGACGAACTCGCTTCGACCCGGCCCACCGCGGCTGAACTCGCTGAGGCCCGAGAGAAACGAGCGAAGCAGGCCCACAAGGACCGCCTTCGCCCGTTGCTCGAGCTGGATCCCGACGAACACGAGGAAGTCTGTGCGATGGCGCACCGACTCCTGAGTGACGACTTCGAAAAGGTCTATGAGGTGCGCAAGAGTCCGCTGACGCTTGCACTCGCACTCGCAGAGCGGGTCAACCGTGGCGTCAAGCCGACGAATGCACTGCTCAGACAGGCCGAAGACGAAGCGAACGATCCCCAGAACGTCCAGAAGATCGGCAACGTCCGATATATGTCGACTGCACAGACGAAGGGGCGGTTCTCCACGCAGGGTCGTGTTTCGATCCTCTTCGAGAACACTCACCCCGGAATCAAGCAGGCCGGCGTACTTCAGGACGAGACCGGAACGATACGGTTTGCAATTTGGGCGAAAAGCGAGTGGGATGAGACGCGACCAACGCCAGATCCAACGGATTTCGGCGGTCGAACGCTCATCCGCTCACACCGCTTCCCCGAACTGCACGTCGGAGACGTTGTCCGTGTTGAGAATGTCATTAAAGGGTGGTACGGCAACGAAGCCACCTTCGAGACTCGTCGAGACAGCGAACTCACGATTCTCGAACGCGCAAGTGACGAATCGGAACGTGACGAACCGTCACCCAATGCTGCGACGGCCCAAAAGTCACGACAGCACCGACACCATCAGCGAACTGGTCCAAAGACGATTGGCAAACCAGTGTCTAAGAATCCCATTGCGTACTGGCGAGGTTCTGAGAGCTGGGTGTTCCCGGTGACGGACTGGACACCTGACTGGTGGCTCGCACAGGAAAACGTTGAGAGCGTTGGAACGTCTGATGCGGAGACGATGACTGGCAGGAAGGTAACGACTGAACCGTAACGAACTGTAGCAACCAGAGTCCCCTCCGGACTCAGAAATCTAACCACCTCTTTCCGAACACCTGAACGAGAGCAATTGTAGACAGTGTAGTTACCCCACGTAAACAAATACACTGCAATTTTGTGGGGTAACAATGGGGCGGGTACACTTTCCTGCCTCATTTAGCAGATCAGTGGCCCAGATTGGTCAACGCTGTTCCCAGCAATCGCGACAGAATACGGTCCCGTCCACGTCCACTGGCTGATGCCGTGGAGTGACGACCTCCCGAACCGAAACGGTCTCCTCACAGTTATCACAAGCAGCTGTGGGATCGATAGCGGTGTCATCAGGCAACCACCATGGCGGGTCATTGGCGTCGACAGTCTCGGGGTCGAGTGTCCACGAAGGGATCTCATCGTCCTCGTAGGCGAGTCGCTGACCGAGTTCTTGAACACCCTCTGAAGTGATGTACATCCGGCCGAAGTCGTATCCCCAGTAGTCGATCCGGTAAACGTCGTCACTCTGATCGATGACAGCGATGAAATCAACGCCGTCTCTGATGACTGACGGCTCCGTATGATTATATCCAAGGTGGACCCCCGGAGGGTCCCGCCCTACCTCCTGCTCGTCAATCTCGTTCTCCTCAATGATGTACTTCTCAGGAACGAGCATAGATGGAGTTCGTTGATAGCAGGCATATATCTGAGGGGAAAATGGAAAACGCGGCTCTGTTGAAATCCTCAGCAGGGGAGATATTCACTTCCGGTTGTGGTCAATACAGGTGAAGCACAGATTGCTCAGAACAGACAAAATATTTACTGATCGACTGTTCAGGAATACGAAATGAAGCGACGGTCCATGCTTGGCTCGGTTGCTGTAGCTATTCCTCTATCCGGGTGCTCGTTAAACCGTTCTGAAAGTGGAAATATTCAGATTGCAAATCAAACAAATCAAGAGGTATGGAAAGAGATAGCCGTTCAGAGAAACGGAGGGCTATTCTCAGAGTCAGGGACGGTGTATGAGACAAGAACAAGAACACCACCGACAGAGCGATACCGTGGAACACTCACTGATGTTGCTCCTCCGGGGACATACGAGGTACAGGTTGAATTTGAAGCAGTAGAAACAGATCAAGACAGCGGTGTCCATACGACCCAATGGTCTCCGTCCGGTGAGGAAAGCGAATCTCTAATTATCACTTTAACTCCCGACTTTGACGTTGAATTTCTCACTCAGTAGGAGAGTTGATTCGGTCGATTCGCAAACCTACCTAACGGCTGTTTCAGCGTAAGAAATGTCGAACTGACGGGATTTCAATATAGCCGAAAAAGCAAATTCTGAATGACCGCGCCTATACTTCGGTGTTGTGAGATTTGCCGTCCTCAATAGCGACGACGGCCTCTCGGAGATCATTGAGGCGTTCACCGTATTCGTCCTGTGCCTGAGCACCGAACGGGGCCTCCCCTGCCTCGAACGCCTCGATCCGACGACTGGTCTGAGCCGCCGCTTCAGCAACCCACGCTTCCCGAGTCGACTCATCAACCTCGGTGATCGACTCTGGCTCGATGGCGACGTTGACTCGATCTCCCGATTCGTAGGTCCGAATCTTGCCGACGATAGCGACGTAGGTTGGAGTCTCCGCTGCTCGGAGGGCTGCCATCGCTTCGGGCTGGTACTGGCCGGCGTAGACATAGACGGGGGAGCTAGCTGCGAACACCTTCCCCTGCCAGTACTCCGAATCGTTACCGACATCAGCTGTCTCAGTAAGCGTCCCGACGACGAACACCCGGTTGATGCCGATCCCGGTTGGCGTCAAGCCGTATACGGGAGCCCGGTCTTCGTCGGATTCCTGGAACGTGTGCGTAGTCGCGTTGAGCTCCTCAGCGAACAGCCGCGTCGCTGGCTGGCGCTGCGTGAGCGCGGGTGCGACTGCATCTGCATCCAACCCGGCTGACACAGCGTCGGTCTCTTCAGCCTCGTCTACAAGGAAGTAGGTCCCGAAGATGCTGCCGGCTATCCGAAACCGGCGACCCAGGAGCTGCTCGCTGATCTCGTCGGCGACGACATCGGTCGAGAGTGCGTCCATCGCCATCGTCGTCGCATCGTCCAACGAGATGCCAGTGACCGCTTCCGTGGCTTCCTCGTTGAACAGCACACTGACCGATCGCTCGCCGTCGTCGAGGATCGCCTTGATCCGAAGGTCGAAGTCGCCGTCACGCTGTCCGTGGTCGGCACACCGGCCGTTCCGGAGAACGCGAGTGCAGTCATCCTGTCCACAGCGCTTGATGAGGCCCGAACCTTCCTGGACGTCGACGATGCTCCCGACGACTTCGGTCGTGCCGTCGCTGACCTCGACGGACTGGTCTGTCCCGCTGATCGAGGTCGCGGAGTTGCAACTCACCGAGAACCGACCTTGGTACTCGTCGGTGACGACGCTGTCGAATTTGTAGGTACCACCCTCTTCGAGTTCGGGCAGGTCGGCACTGGCCCACACGACGAACTTGAGTCGGCCAGACTCGTCACCCAGCAGTCCGACCTGGGCGATCTTTTCGCTCCGGGGCTCCCACAGTTCGACGACTTCGGCGACGATGTCGACCCACTTGTCGGCCTCATCGATGCTGTTGAGCATCGTCCGAGTGGCCTTCTGGGGACGGCCGCTGTAGCCAGCCAGTTTGGCGAGGTCGTCAGTGAGATCGTCTCGGTCGAGGTTGGCATCGGTGCAGGCCTTCCGAACGACGGTTCGAACAGCCTCGTCCGCCGGCACGCGGTAGGCGCACATCCGCTCCAGTTGGTCCTCGATATCGCGCTGGTCGAGGACGAACGTCGGGTCACTTCCATCGTTAACTTGAGACTCGTCGAACTCCGCAAATACGTCGCTGATGGTCTGTATACGATTCTGCAGGTCAGGGGCAACAGTACTGGACATCGTTGTTCTCCGAGGAGGAACTGGAGTAAGCGTTCGAGACACACCGATTCGCTAGCAAGATGTGTTTTCGTCGCTCCCTCTCTGATTCTCCTCATCCCCTTGGGTATGATAAATCCCAGAATCAGTCGCTAGCAGGCCACGGAGTCAGAGATCAGTCCGAGGGGGTCAGGCTTGACCCAGGCGTGACAGCAGTTCGTCGGTCCTGTCCTTGGCTTCGCTTCGAGAGGCGCCTTCGTCGACGTAGCGCTCGATAACGCGGGCACGAATCTGGCCGTGGTCCAACGTCTCACGAGGTTCGATGTACCCGTTCTCTTCGAGATACGTCTCCAGCTTTTCCGCTTTCCCGCTACGGAAGCGGTTCACCTCGCCATCGTGCAGGGCATCGACGATCTTCCGGCCATCGCCATTGACCGATTCAGCAAGTGCAGTAACCTCGTCGATGAAGTTACCGCTCACCGCACCAGAGGCTTCGAGAACCTCTCGATCAGCGGGTTCGCCACGACCAACCTTCCAGGCGTCGACGAACTCGCTCAGCGCCGCAGCATTCTGCTCTGCGAACGTTATCTGGTCGGAATCAACTGAGGAGAGGTCGCCGTTGCCCCACTGGAGCAAGTTGTTCAACTGTCCCCAGTGCTCAATCCCGAGCTCCAAGAGTTGACGGATGGTTTCGACATCGTCGACCACGTACCACAGGTGCGCTGTCCCGACGCCTCGGTGCGGATTGAACGAGTCCACCGCGAGTTCGTCCCCATACGAGGCATGGTCGTGACTGTCGGGACTGGGAGCTTTCGGAGTGAACGATTCGACAGATTCCAGATCGGGAATGTGGACCGAATCGTCGACGTCACGAACGGTGGCAAGGTCGATGATTTCGTGGTTGACGCCGTTCGTGCTCTCCAGTGCAGCAGTCCATTTCGCCACTTCGTCGCCCTGTGCGGTGAAATAGAAGACCTGCCGACCGTTCCGAGCGAGTTCGATCGTCGACTCGATGATGGTCTTCGCTCTGCGGTCGTCGGTGTTTGCGAGCGTCTCGTCGAGGAGAAGTGGAATCCGAACGCCCTGTTCCTGCTGTTCGACGAAAGCAATCCGAACGGCGAGCAAGACCTGGACCCGAGTACCGCTCGAAAGCTCGTCGAGCGCGAGTCCCTTCTGTTTGGATTCGTCGAACGCACGGAACTCGGCTTCATTCTCGTCGAAGTCCAACCGATACCGGCCGCGAGTGATCGTCGCCAGGATTTTTCGAGCACGCTCGAAGACGTCAGGGCGGCTCGTCTCCATCGTCGCCTCCTGAACGTGATCCACCAGTACGTCGCCAACCATCGCAGCACAGTCGTCCTCGAGTTGGTCTTTCAGATCATCAAGCGCCCGGTCACGCTCTGCGAGCGCCGTTTCAACTTGATCGTCGGACTTCGCCTGTCTGATCTCCGCATTGATATCTGCAATCCATTCCTGCAGGTCGTCGAAATCTTCGGCAGTTCGTTCCGCTTCACGGAGGTCTTCTCTGAGGTCAGCAATCTCTTGCTCCTTGAGGTCTGGTTCAAAACCCGGGTAGCTATCGAGTTCTTCCGCCTCCGTGCTTGCCCGGATGTCGGCCTCTCGTACATCCTCCGCAGCCGATTCGTATGCGTCGACCTGCTCACAGAGTTCCTCCAACCGATCGTGATCATCGGAGTCGAGATCCAGATCCGCAAAGATTTCGTTGCGTTCGGCCTCCAATGCATCTATTTTCTCAGTCGCTTCCTGAATCGTCCCGGTAGCTTGGTCAAGGTCCCTCTGTGCAGCTTCGCGTTGCTGTTCGCGGTTCTCGAGGTCCCGGATGGTCTCGGTCGCCTCACCAGAACTCTGGACGGCGTCGTAGCCGTATGGGTCGAGTTTCGATTGGAGCTCTTCGCGGGCGTTCTCGATCTGCTCGTCGACGGTCTCGATGTTCTCTCGAACCCCTTCAACCTCGTCGTGGGCTTCCTGCCAGTCGAGTACTCGCTTGGAGATCACGGCGAGTTCAACATCGGACGCATCTGGCGCGGCGCCCAACTGATCTTGAAGTTTGGCACGCGTTTCCTCCAGATCCTGCTCTTTCTGTTCGAGCGTGTCTGAGTCCGTCGCTAGGCTATCGCGCCATTCGGACCGTCGCTCGGCCAGTTTGTGCGCTGCGATTGCGTCGTACAGTCCGATCAGATGAGACCGGACCCCGTCTTCGGTCCACGCCGCCGGCGGGTTCAGATCGGTTTTCTCGAACGACTCGCGATGCGGTTCTCGTGAATCCCCTCCGTCTTGGGACTGTGAGCGAGCGCGCAGCCCATACCAGAAGATACCAGCGGCGACGACCAGGATGGAGAATAACAGTGGATGCACCAGCAGACCGAGCGCGATGCCCGTCGAGGCGAGAGAGACGGCCGAGAATACAGCGATTCGGAATGCCTCTGAGCCGTCGTTCGAGTCCGTAGCAACTGACGCGGCCAACCACTCCTCCAGCGACTGACTCGCGCGCTGGAGCGTGGGAAGATCGGGCTCAGGGTGCTCACCGTCCTCAAGTAGTCGCTGGACGGCCTCCCGAGTTTCACGCTCGGACTGGAGTTCCTCGGCCTCTCGTGCGAACTTCGAGACGGTCTTCCACGTGACGGGCTCCAGGTCAACGAGGTCCTCGGTATCGACCTCCAGAGGAATGTCCTCTCGTGCAGTTTCTCGCTGCCGTTTGGCGTCAGCCAAGTCTCCCTTGAGATCGCGTTTCCGGTCCTCCGCAGAATCGAGGTCATCGCGAAGCTCTTTCAGATGGTCGATACGGCCTGTCGGGAGGCCCTCTTCAGGAAGGTCAGCCTCGCCAAGCCGTTTCTGAGCGTCCGTTTTCGTTTTCTCGGCCTCGTCTTTTTTGTCGGTCCATTCGTCGATGTCATCTTCGAGGGATCGAACGCTTTCGATTTCGTCCCCGTCGACCAAATCTAAGATATCGGGGAACTCATCGAGTCTCGATTCAGCCTGCTCCAGTTTGTTCCTCGCCTGTGCGTAGTCGATCGCCTGCTCGAGCAGTTCGGAGCGCTCCTGTGCTCGACGCGCTGCCTCCAGTTCATTCCGTAACCGAGAGAGTTCGTTCTGCTCTTTGCGGAGTTCGGAAACCTCGCTCCGTGCCTCACGCAACTCCTGAATCGCTCCCTTGGCGTTCTGGACGACGTTCATATTAGCTCGACTCGGAGAATCCGAATATCCGAGCTCGGCGTATGCTGCAGAGAGATCGTAGCCACCAGCTGATTCTCGCTCGATTATCTCAGCAAACGATTCATTGTTGTTGTCTCGCTGGAGTAGGTCATGGAGCGAGAGTCGGTAGCGGTCGCGTTGATCGGCCGGAGGCAGGCTCGGACCATTCGCCTCCTGGCCGTCACGTTGGTAGCTCGTGCGCCCATTGTCGACTTCGACTCGCCAGTCCTCACCATTCAGCGAGAGGTGCCCAACGAGGGATGCACGCTCGTCGGCGGTCTCAGGCCAGCAAAGCCATTCGAGCGATTCAGCGAGCGTCGTCTTTCCTGCCGCATTCGGCCCGTGAACGACATTGATGCCGGAGCACAGGTCGTCGACAGAGAAGCCGCCAGTTTCGAACCCAGGAGCTTGGACGATCTGGATTTCCTCGAAGCAGATCGGGTCCCTGGTCACGCCTTCCCCTCCTTTTGGCTGAGTAGGGTATCGAGCAGTACCCGCGCCTGCTGTTCGAGATGCTCTATAGCGTCAGCGTCGTCTGGATCCTCGAGTTCGGTTTCGCGTCGGAGTGGGTTGTACGCATTCGCACTATGAGCCTGCCGTACCGCTGCTAACGAGTCGTCAACCACCTCGCTGTAGGTTTCGTGAGGATCACCGTTCTCGATTTCGAGCAGGAGGTCAGCGAGGTACGCAGCTGCATTGTCCCCTTCTGCAAGGTCTTCAAGATCGATTGCGGGCCGGGTATCGACATCGACCGATTCGATCCGGACCGAAACCGACCCCTCCCGGAATCCGAGGTCACGCTCCATCGATCGATGCTGATCGACGAGCACCGAGTGCGCATCCGTCCGTCCAGTTAGACGAACGCGAACGAGGCTGAGCTCCAGCGTCCTCGTATCGAGTTCGGCTCGAACGTGGTCTTTGATCTCCTCCGAAATTACAGCGGTCGCTTCCTGTGGGTCGTCTACCTCGGACACGTCGACCGTAACTTGGTCGTATCGAACGGATGCCAGAGGGATCTGTTCAGCTCGTACATCTCCGGTTTCGGGTATCGTAATCGTCCACGGGCCGTGGGCCTGCTGTTCACCCGGATCGAGGGGTTGCGGCGACCCCGAGTACAACGCCAGTGGTTGCGAGTCGATCCGGATCCCCGGACTGTGAATGTGACCGAGTAGCCAAGCATCTGCTGCGGTGTCGCGGAGTTCGCTGGACAGAACCGGTGCGTATCGGCTTCCTCGCGAGTCGAGGTCGGCGTGAAGTACGCCAATCTGGGGCGCGTCATCGGTCGTCGGAAGCTCGTGCTCTTCGAGTGGGGACTCGTATACGTGTTCAGCCGAGAACGACCAGCCATCGAAGTGTGCTACCGGCTCGCCGTTCTGTTCGAGCGTCCAGCGTTCCCACTGACCCTCTCTCCCGAGGAACTGGAGCGTATCGGAGTCGAGGTTATCGACCATATCAGGGAGGGCGTCGAAGTCGTGGTTCCCGGCTACCACGACGACTGGAATCCCCACTTCGTCGAGTTGTGCAACCCCGTCTTCGAACGCGCCATACGCCTCGAAATAGCGATTCTCTTGATCAACAATATCACCAGCAACCACGACCGTATCGACATCCCGGTCGATTGCTTCCTGGACCGTCGACAGCCAGACAGCTTTCGGCGACAGCTCGGGACTATCCAGATCATCCGGGATCCGACTCGGGTGACGGCCGAGGTGAAGATCTCCCGTGCAAAGTAGTTCCAGGGCTTCCTTCATGAGTACAGCTAGACGGTGAGATAGAACCACAAGTCACTGATAAATAAATGCTACCCATTACCGAACTACTGTGAGTCGATATGCAGCCATAGTCACGTGATGCCAAATGTTCCATCCAGTGAGAGTAGCCAACTATAACGGCGTCTCAAGATAGTCGCCGGCGAAGGCGGTCGAGTAGTCTGCTCGAGGATGGGTTGCCCTCTTTTGAGACCCCACTAACCTCTTCACGAGACGGGAGACCGTCATCGGCAGCCGTATTCTCCCTGTCGTGCTCGCCCCGGCCATTGGAATGTAGCTCGGCACTGTCGTTGGATTCACTGTCACCATTTCGTTCAGTCGAGGACTGGTGTATTGAGTGACTTCGGCTACCGTTTCCGGTGGCAGTGTCTGTGTTCCCCTGTTCTCTGAGGAGAGTCTTCTCACTGGTAGGGTCGATCCCTAGAGCGGTCCGATACTGACGCAGAAGAGTCTCTAATTCTGCAATCCGCTCACGCTTCTCCTCAAGTTCACGTTGTTGACGTTGTACCTTTGCAGCTAAACGACGAGCGTCGTCAACGGCTCCGGTACCAACGGGACTAGAACCAGTATCATGAATCGACGCCTCCGAGGCTGGCGCCTCATCCAGATTTTCCTCACGGTCGTCAGGTGTTGAACGCTCTTGATTCGTTGGCGGTGTGTAGTAGTCATCGATAGTCAGGAGGGTCCGGGAGATACAGACGTCCCCATAGGTCGCGCCGTTCGCGAAGTGGACTCGATCCCACTTACCCCGGTAGAGGCCGGAGTCCCGGAACAGACGATCCATCCGTTCAGGATTGCCACCTGTCCAAAACCCCAAGTAGAAACACAGTCCCATGTCTGCCTCCGACTGTGACGGATATCGGCTCTCGGGGGAGGCCCAGAGTTCCCTGTCTCCGTCGTAGAGAGCCGCGATGGTGTCGCCACTTTTCGAGGCCATCGCCTGCTCCAAGAGTGCGTCATCATCGAGGTCAACCCCGGGACCGGCGATTTCGTCGAGTGAAGTCGGGGGATCATCGGGCAGGACATCTACGCTGGAACTATGCAGGGCGACTTCGAGCGCCGGATCTTCTATGTCCGGGAAATCGAGCCCGTAGCGAGCATACAGACTCGACTTCGAACCGAGAGCTTGTGGTTTCCCATCACCGGGTTCTCCATCGGGCCCATCGCCAGTAGAGTCGCCACCCTGTGCCTCGTTTCCAGTCTCCGCTGCGGCGTCGACTGCCTGGTCGAGGTCAACTGCCTGAGTATCCGAATCGGGTGATGTCTGAACGTATTCGTAGTGGACACCGAGCAGTGCGTCTTGCCGGCGAGCAATCATTTCAGGTGTCCCGTCAACGTGGTCGGTCGTGACGGTGAAGAACCGAGCCTCATCGTACATCTCGACATCACCACGCCGATTACGACCCGGCGGAAGTTCTCCTTCGAGAAGGACATGAACACCGCGTCCTGATGGAGACACTTCGGTATAGGAATCGAGGCGCTCGACGATGTCACTAGCCCAGTCAGTGAGGTCGCCAGTATCAGGCTCACGGCAGTCGTCTAGGTCGACGCCAACGATGGATGTCTTAGGTGCGAAGACGAATCCAATCCCATCGGTATCGACACGGTCGCTCTGGTGGAACTCAAGAGCGATCTGGAGATCACGCCACGTTGCAGGATCCGTCGCACTGGCGTTCGATGTCCCGCTGGTGTGATAGGGCTTGATCGGAACCTTTGTTGGCTTCCCATCACGTTCGACCTCCTGCCAACAGATCCATTGCTCACACTCGGCCAATCTGTCTGGAATCAGACGCTCGTCGAGTTCACTGCTGGACATGGATAGAACGGGGAACTATTTCTGTCGTATTCACGGCCGATTCGGTATCGCGATAAACCTCAGTGCGGCGCCGTGCACTCTGTACCCTCTCCGAAACGAGCCCGTGCGCCCAAAACCGTATGACTGCGCGCTGTTCGTGCGAACCTGCGTTCCCTCCCCTCCCAAGACCTATTCTAGGTGTTTCGTCGATAGACGCAGGAAGGCAGGAGATCGCTTTAGAGACTCTATTGAGCGCCCGGTGCGCCCAACTAGTGACGCAGATCATCATCCCTCGGAATCCTCCTCGACTTGGTCGACCGATTCGATGATATTGCGACCGCCGACGAATCGCCATTCGCGGGGATTGTCGAACGCCTCCTCGGAGAGACGTGCATAGTTCTTGGTAGTTTTGTGAGGTGCGTTCTCAAGGCGTCCAGCATCGGCCAGTGCTCTGATAATTTCGTGGGCGACGTCCGTATGCGGGACTACCCACATCTTCCTGACCCCCTCGAAAGACGCGAGATCGTCGTAGTGTTTGACCATCAATTCCGGACGGATATTCGTCACCACCTCAGCTATCACCGCGAGCGTTCGGCTTCCGTCGTCACGCGGAAGGAACGCGGCGACGTCGAAGACCATCCCGCCGGCCATCGGCTCGTAATAGGTTTCGACGAGAAGCCCCCGGTTTCGCAGGTGGCGAGCGATGTACTCGACGTAGACCTTGTGAGCCGTTTTCTCGAAGATGTCGCCGTTGTTCCGGCCGGCGTAAATCTTCCTGCTGACTGCGGTCTGCCCCGCTGGAGGCACGTAGTAGTACTTCCGACCGTACACGCGCTGGATTTCGAGGAATCCGTCTTCCACCAACTGCTCTTCGTCGATCTCCCCATTTATTGCGTCTCGGATGTCGGTCATCGACTGTGTCAGATCGTACCCGTCCAGTTCGCCGTTGATCCCTGCGATCACGTCTCGAAGGAACTGCCGTGCTGTGTCTGTCAGGTCACTTGTCCGGTCAAGATTCTTCGCAGGCCCCGGTGTCGCTGGAAGATCAGAGACGTGGTGTGTGGCATCTGCGGTAGGGCCCTCCGTTCCGGAGGTGTCCCTCTCCTTCGACTCATCCAAGTGATCCTGTGATGGCGAGCCGGTTCCGAGAACGGTTCCGAACTCGTTGGAAGCCCCGCCAATAGCAGAGTCGGGATAGGGCTCCACCTGAGAGTCCTGTTCATCCGAGTTCCGAGGCTCGTCTATTTCTTCGGAGTCGAGCTGCTCAGCATTCTGGTCTCCGTCCGGAGGCGTCGGAGGTCGTTCAGTTGTCGCGCTGTTCATCGGCCCGGTTCCATAGCGGGCTGCACGCTGGGCGGCATCCGGCGGACTGTTGACGCCGGGGACGAGACAATACGTGAATCGGGTACGTGACCACTGGAGTTCATCTGCCTCCTGAAAGGTCATCTCTGCCGTCGGGCTGTACGTGCCCGCGTCGACCGACTCCTCTCCGTCGCTGTGTCCCTCCGGAACGGGAAGCGGCTTGAGTGTCACCAGCTCCGGTGTGTCGGTCATGAAGCCGGTGTCGGGTAACTGTGCAAGCCACTCACCACGAGGGAGTGACGCTATCCGGTTCGAGAGGGCGACGGGGTCGAGTTCCTCGTGGAACAACGTCGTCGCCAGCTCGTCATCGATTGCAAGTTTCCCGATGAGCTTGGTGTTGATGTTGCGGAGGATTTCCTTGTAGGCCCGCGTATCGAGTGCGTCACGTTTGACCTGCTCCGGGAAGTGAACGATGAGTTCGAACGCGAGAGCGAACTCACGAGCGTCAGGAATCATCTCGTCCCGGACGAGACTGGACTGCATAATCGGTGCGGCCTCGTCGATGATCAGGTTCACACAGTAGCCGTCGGCAGGGTCGAGAACAGTCCGGTTCCATCGCTTTCGGAGTCGTACCCACGACCAGAGGTAATCCAGCATCAGCACCGTGAAGACATTACTCGATGCGGGTCGGAACTCACCGGTATCGATCAGCACGACCGACTTCGAGTCGAGAAGCCCATCGAGGTCGAGCAGCATCTGCTCGTCAGCATACCGCTGGGCTTCACCGTCCCATTCGGGAACGAAGTTCAGCATTCGCCAGATGAAATCTCGCTCTTTCAGCTTCGTGATGCGGTTGAGAACGGCGTCGATCGACGTGGCGAACCGTCGTTCCTCGGCACTGAAGTGGCGCGTGAGCGTCGCGTGAAGCTCCGGATCGCTGACCTCTGGAACTTTCTGGTCGGTCTGCATCTTCGTGGCCGCATCGAGGAGGTCGCTGATGGCGTACGCATCCTGGCCGTACACCGGGTCGAACAACGCACCAATGAGGTTGCTGAGAATCTCCTGTGCGACGAACGCCTGATTGTGTTGTTCGTCACCGAGGACGTACTCCAGTAGTTCGTTGTAGCGGTCGATCTTCTCCTGAACAGCTGCCTCACGACTCATACCAGCCGCGATCTGGGGTCGTATGTCGAAGAACGGGAACGCAGGCAGTTCGCCGTTCGGCCCTGGAACTGGAAGATGGACGATGTCGTCGAGGTCGCCAAATTGCCGGAAGTGCGCTCGTTTGTACTCTGTCGCCATGCTGCCGCCCTTCTTGTCGAAGATGAATGTCGGCCCATCGAGTTGGTCGTACGCGCTGAGACCGTCGTTTATCATCGCGGTCGTCTTCCCGCCACCCGTCGTCGACGCTCTGAGTACGTGATGGGTGAGTTGCTCGGCAGTGAGACTGATGGGGATGTTGTCGCGGTCGGGCGATGCCGTTTCAGCCTCACCGATGCACATCCCCGAGTCGAATTCCGCAAGCAACTCTTCGTCGGTCGCGGTGAGTGGCGAGCGTGCGTCTGGAGCGCCACCAGACGCACCACGGCTCGCCTTCGGAAGGGCGCCCGTGCTGGGTACAGTTACGAAGTTCGCGAGTTCGTCTGGACTAGCGACTATGATCGGGTTCTTGCTCTGGAAACGCTCTCGAATACTCGTCGTGCTCAGTCGCGACCGACAAAAGACATCGAACTCACGCCCGACGTGGCCGACATTAGCCCCCTCGACGCCGTAGTACGGACCACTGAGAGCGGTGAATGCTCCTGTGATGCCGTTCACAATGCTCGGTTCGCCGGCCGCTCGTAGGGAGACGTCGAACGTTACGGTCGGCTGTTTCAGGTCTATCTGTCCCATGCGGCTGTGTCGGGTTGATTGTCCGTCCCCGCCGCCGGAGATGGTCCCCCCGATCTGCTCAGGAGTATCGGGCCGGTGACGCTGCCGTCGCTCCTCTTCCGATGTACCAAGGAGCATCGCGGCTGCCTCCTGCTTGAACGAACTGAAGACACCAGTCGTCCCCATCTTGAGATTCCGTTTCTGGACCTCTGCTTCCTTCGTCCAGTCACGACGAGGTGTGAAGACGGCCTGGAAGACAAACGGTTCGTCCGTCTCCGTGGCCTGTTCGAGGAGGACGCTCAGCGGAGACCGAAACGAATCCTCGATGTCGACTGAGATCTCACTGAACTGCGAGAGCAACGTCATCCAGTCGTTGTTCTTCGTCTCCACGCCCTCCCAGCGAACCATCGCCGGCGGCGTCGGGTCGGCATTCGCGCCACGTCGAGATTCGTCGCCAGTATCTTCAGCTGTGTCGAGAAGATCTGGTTCGAAGCCGTCCAGTTCAATGAGTTCGTCGATACCTTCGAACGCGGCCAGGTCCGCGAGCGTCGCACCAGCGGGCTCGACGTCGTCGACGAAGATATCGGTCGTGGCGAATGGGACGATTTCGAAGTGGAAGCTCTCGGGATACATCGCACGGACGTTCGCTGCGAGGTGTTCGAGAGCCTCGACCTCGTAGGGCCGAACGCCGAGGTAGAAGTCGAATCGGCGGGTATCTGCTGGCTTGTGAATCAGGAACTCGAACGTCCGCTGTGTGCTCACGAACGAAAGCCGGCGTTCGAGATGGAACGGCATCTCTCGGCCACTCCCAGCCCGGTAGAGGCCATAGAGTCCCTTGACGACGTGGTCTGGCGTTACCTGCTCACGAGCCGGCGTGATTTTGATATACGGGCGGAACCCATCATCGTCAGCGTTGTCGGATAAGTCACCAGAATCGGGCCCGTCCAAATCACCGTCCGATTGGGTTGGTTCATCGACCGGGGAAGTGGTTGAGTGACTCTCGTCGGTTCCGCCACTAGCGTCTCCATCATCCCCGTCTGGTCCGACGTTGTCACTCGTCCGACCGTGGATACGTGTCGAAACCGCGTTCTGGATCTCGAGGTCATCGATATCTGGTAGCCGTGGTTCATGCTCCCCAGAGCCAGACCGACGGTACGGTCCCGGTTCGCTCGTCATGAGGACCACCATTCCAGGGGAGTCAGCGACCACAGTCGAGGGAATTCTCGCGCAGCGAGTAGCTGGCTGAGGCGGCGATACAGCGGATTGTGGGTTAGTGTGTGCATGTTTGGAAAGAGGGTCACGGCAGAAACGGTGAGCAATGCTGTGGAGCAACCAGCCGGGAAGCAGTTCCACCGACTAGACAAAGCGCTGGTCTCGATGGATGGAGTACACCGCAACGGCGGTATGAAATCCGGTCACGAGGCGCCTCGAAAGGAATCACGTTCTGGGGCCGTCGGGCTCACCCTGCGATGAATTCGAGGAGGGAAATGAGTGCGCCGAGGCCGAAGTACGCGATGACCATTGCACCGCCGCCGAGCGTCAGCTTCATTCCCGTCTCGGAGCGCTGGGAGTTCGTCCGAGCAGTGAGCCAGACGATGATTCCCAGTACCAGTACAGTGAGGCCAGCGTACTGGAGCGTCGTGTAGACAACGTCGTAGAGATTCGTAAGAATCGTCTCCCAGCCAGCGACAGAACCACCGGACCCACCGGTGGGGCCAGTCGATTGTGCGGCTGCTGGGCTGACGAAGAACATCAGCGAGAGGAAGACGGTGACGAGAAGGCTCTCGAATTCACGGACTCGCCGGAAACGGCGGATACTATTCGAATCGGTGTCGGGGTCTGTAGTGTGCTGGTTCGTCATTGCACACCGGGCGTAAGCTGGAAGTTATAATATTTGTTTCAGGAATGCGGCTTTCGCAATCTTACAGCGGCCGCAAGGTTGCGGCTGGCGCACAGGTGCGCAGATTTTCGGCAATATATGCGCTCTATGAGGGTATTGAGGGGAAACAGTTATGCTTGGTACACACCCACACAGACTGAGCAAGTAGTTGCGGTCCCGATCTGTAGTCGAATAAGAGTGACCACCATGCCGTATACCACTAAAAGGGGTAGGCTGAACAGCCAGCGGGGACAGTCGCGATGAGCCGATACTCGATTCCTGTGAAAGAAGGAACGCGCGACCGCCTTCGGGCGTACAGCAACCGAAACCTCCTCGACCGACAGTCCTACGACCAAGCAGTGAACGAACTGCTCGACGAGATAGAGTTCGCCTCCGCTGAAGAACTCAACGCGCAGTACAGAACGTTCGAACGAGGTCGCGTCTAGCTCCTCATTCTGCCATCGACAGAGTGGGGGACAGCCGCCATCGGCCGAGACACGACTTATATCCCGACTTTTGAGGTTTCTCGGAAGACGCCACAGAGTAGTTTTCAGAGTGTTGATTTACTTCCCATGTCCGGACAGTACAGACGAGATATGGCCCCTCGGGGTCAGGAGGGGCCACTTGGTTGCCTCTGACAATTGAGTGGACACACTGGGTTGGGAGCTGTTCGAGTGAAAGGTAGTGTGTCCACATGACCATGTCTGGTCAACCCATATAACTGCCAGCTATCCTGCGAGTCAAGTGGAACTGAATGGTTTTACTATTTCTACCCAATGCAGGCAGAAGAGCAACTGAACTAACGTGCCCGTATACCAGGAAATTCCACAGCAAAGCCACGATATCGGGACTGTTGGCGAGGGCTACGCTAGTTGAGAGGATCAGCGGCAAACAGACACTGTTCAGCAATCCCGGAATCGGGATGCCAACATTTCAGAACGCCGTGGACTTACCGCACCCTCCTAAGGCCTTCAGTAGTCCACTCTGGTTGGTTTTATACTGATTAGTGTACTCATCTGCCGCAATGTGGTTCTACTCCTCGGATGTATTTATCAGTATCTGTTTTATGAATTTTGAATGTCACGACCTGCATTGAAATGCAGATATCCCTACAATCGTGTGGAGTGCGGAGTACGCACATTCTGAGTGTTTTTGCTTTCCAGTAACTGAATAGGAGGAACAATGCCGTCTGTCTCTGAACTCATTGACCCAGCGTTTCGGCTGTTCACTGTCGCAGAGGTGACGGCCAGATATCTAGCGATGATCTTCCTCGTCGTCGGAATCATCGGCTTCTTCGTCACGAAATCAAACTCCCGTCGGTCAATCCGCTATCGGGGAATGATGATCGGAGCCGCAGCCGCTCTCGTTGCAATCCTCGGTATCAACGCGTTCTATGATCTCGTAGCCTTCATCATGGGAGGGACTGGGTTTCTCCCATCGACTTGGCCTTACGGGGCGAGCGGGACTTCTGGACTGCTCCCAATAGCCCAGGCAGCGTCAGGAATCCTGTCCTATCTGGGGCTGGCTTGTTTTTCGCTAGGGGCTGCACTGTGGTCTGGTGGCTCACGCGACAGTCGAACCTGGGCTCGCGGATACCGCGGTGTAACATGGGGTCTTGTGATGATTGGCATCTCGATGGGAGGAACTCTATTCTCTGTCTTTGCAGGCATCTACGGGATCTGATTGTTCGATAGAATGGTCTATCATAGAACACTCACACAGATGGTTTCTGCCGAACTAAAATGATTCCTTGCAGGCTTTCGCCGCCTGTGGCCCGGTGTGAATGTGCACGTCACCCAACGAATCGGTCATACGAGAATCGGTTATTTGTTGTCCGCAACTGCCCCGGCGATTTTGCCCATCGCTTTCCCCTGTTCACCGAGGCCGTAGTCGAATTCGAGCGAGTACCCCGGAATTTCCGCGTGCAGTTTATGATATAGCCGATACGGACGGTCCTCGTAGAGATACCGCGTTGCCGCGTCGTAGAGCCCGGGACCAATCACTCGGTACTGTTCTGGTGGCTCCTCTCCCCGAAGAAGATAGCAGTCACGAATCTGGCAGCGGAGATGATAGATGAAAAACTCCCGGGCAACCTCCAGCGATGGCAAGTAGTTAGGTGTCAGTTGTAATCGAGCGTCCGGCTCTCGATCAAGAGGTTGATCCCCCAGAACCACCTGCTTTTCCCGGTTGTCGTCTAGATAGAGGAAGTGAATGTCCGATGTCGCCTCAATCTGATTGGAGTCGTCGAGATACACATCTAGCATGTAGAGGACGAACTCGTCGTCACCGACCGCATCGGGCTCTGGAACTGGGGCGTCCACCTTCGGGAGCCGGCTGTTGATCTGGTCGAAGTACGTCCCGAAGTACGCCTCGAATTGCTCCTCAGAGAGCGACTCAATGGCCGTCTGGACCCGCTGCATCGACGCAGTGTCTCGATCCCACGGAAGTACGTCGTACCCTTTCTCTTTGTCGACGTAGTACCTGGCATACCGTTGCGCCTGGCTTACGTACTCGTTTTCTTTGCCAGTGCGCTCGGCCGGGTCGTCCGGGTAACCGTCTTGCTGATGGCCTGTAATTTCACCATCTGATTTTCTCACGTCCAATACATGCTCTACATCGTTGTTATCGATGATGCTTACACCCATTAATTCGTCCGTTTCTCCAGTGATTTGCCCATCCATAATTATCACTTCCTGCTCTGGCCGGCCACGGTATCCGAGCCCGTCTCATCGTCAGTGGTAAGTTTGTTCTTGCCGTAACTTAGTGCTACACCGGTCAACACTGCGCCGAACGCGACAGTGATATTCTCGAAGAGACCAGCTGCTTGTGGACCCATCATATCGAGTTCGGATTGCAACATCGACGCAAACGTCGCATAGTCGGTTTGGGATTCGATGACCTTGTATAACACTGCTGCGACGCCGGTGCTGATCCCTGCGTCAGTTAGAAATTCGCGAAACGTGCTTTCGTCAGGGAGTTCCTCCTGCTGAAGTTCCGCAAGAACGTCGTTACTGAGCCGCTCGAACTCGGAGACCAGTTGTTTGTGCTTTTGAACCAGCTGTTGTTGGTCTTGTGAGAGTCCCATCTCGGAGAGGTAGTGGTCGTGTGAAACCGTCACAGCCAAGCCGTCTCGAAGAGGCGTCGGCGTCTCCTCTCTCAGTGTCGTCTCGCCAGCCGCTGGTTCTACGTTTACTCCCGTCTCTGCGCTGAGCTCGTTGAGCTCCGCCGCTACCTCTTCGAGGTCCGCAACTGTCGACTGCAGTTGTTCTAATTTCTCGGGCTCGATATCTAGTAAGACACCCTGTGTCGCTTCCTCTTCGACGATTGCTTGCTCCGTATCGCTCATCGATGGAATATACTCCGAGAGATCTTTCGGTGAGCGCTGAACGTGAACTTCGGTATCGGCCAGCCGCTGAATCCCCAATTCGCCACCTTCCATCACCCGCTGGGCGGTCTCCTCGGCCTCGCGTTCTAAGCGTTCGTCTGGGTCAATCTCCAGTTCGCCCGGCTGGGGCAGCATGGAGACAGCACCATCAGTCTGCTGTCTCACGTGCGCGAGTTCGTGCGCAAGAATGTGCTGGCCTTCCGCCGAACTCGGATCGTACTCGCCAGTGTTGAACGCGACGTGATTCCCGACAGTAAAAGCGCGAGCGTTGATGTCCTCGCAGGCTTGAGCGGCCGACGGTCCGGTATGAATCCGAACGTCCCCCAGATTGTCGTCCATCCGGTCTTCCATCGCGCGCTGAATCGACGTATCCAGCGAGCGTCCGGGCGAAGCGATTACGTCCCGGACGGTGTCGGGGACGCCGGTGTCGCCGGTGCGACTGTCGTCGTAGGCTACCGCGGTGCTTCGGTGGACCGACCGCCCGTTGAACAGGTCGGTGTTTTTCGGGACCGGCCCGATATGGGTCTCCGTCTCAACCTCGGGTTCGGCAGCGGCGCGTAGCGACGGTGCTGCCGGAGTTATCATCCCTCAAGATGGCTCCCGATCCCCGGGAGCCGGTACCCATCGACCGGCGACGTGGTACTGTGGACTGGCGGAAACATGTCGAGGTACTGATTCCGAATCGTCTGGCGATACGTCCCTATGCCGAGAACACGCACGGCTTCGGGCGGTTCCAGCCCCAGTCGGAGATAGCAATCCCGGACCTGGCAGACGAGATGGTGGAAAATGAGAAACTGGAACGTTTCTGGAGACATGTACTCGTCCGTGCTGTCGTGCTTCGGCGGTAACTGCAACCGTGCGTCTGTAGGTCGGTCTAAGCTCCCGCTCGGCTCCGTAATCGATTCGCTGCCTGCCCTCTGATAGATCGTTCCCAAGCCCGACGTCTTGACGCTCAGGCTGGCTGGGTTCAGCAGCGAGTCGATGTCGATGAGGTCCTGACCGAGCTGGGATTCCAGTTCGTCGAGACTGGTCTCCGTGTCGAGTGCCGCCTGGATGGCGTCTATCTGGTCGTCGTCAAGCAGGTCGGGCAGATCGGCATCGAGATAGACATCTTGGAGATAGACAATCGTCCCGTCGTCGTCTGTCCCCGGCGGGTCGATCACCGGTTCCACGTCCGCGTCGAACGTGCTTCGGAACTGTTGATAGTACGTCCCGAACTGCTCGTCGAACTCTTCGGGCGAGAGACTGGCGACGGTCACCGCAACGGCCGCGACGACTTCGGGCAAGTGCCGACGAGCGATGGTCTCGTACCCCCGCTCCCGGTAGACGTGATACTTTGCGAACCGCCGGGCCTGCTCGACGTGTTCGTTACCCTCGTTCGTTCGTTTTGCCGGTTTGTCTGGGTAGCCGTCTTGTTCGTGATATGAAATATCTCCACGGTCGTATTTGATCTCGATCCAATGCTCTATACCATCATTGTCCAGAATTTCCAATCCACATCCTTCCTCGTCTTCTCCTTCAATAGAAGCTCGCATGCTTTTTCACCTCATTTGTAGTCCGCGCTACCGGATCCAGTCTCACTGTCAGTCCCAAACAGGATATCATACATCTCTTCAGCTCCAGCAGACACGAAGGCTTCACGGACATCTTCGCCGTCAAGCTTGCTGGTGAGCGTCGTGTAGGCGGCCACGGTCCCACCTGCCACAAACGCCGATGCCAGCGTCGTCATCGGGTCTGGGATCGGCAGGTTCGACAGTACATCCACGAGCGCCTGGTTCAGGGGCACGCTCAACTGCCGTGTTGAATAGCGGTCTAATCGATTGATATCGCGGAGTAGAAGGACGAAGCCGAGGAATTGACTCTGTCCATGGAAGTCGACATCCTCGACTTCGTTGAGCAGTGTCGGCGTCTAGCCAAACAAGCGTTAGGGAAGCACGCGGGCGAGCCCGCCAACGGCGGGTTCGCCCGCTGGGTCCACGTTGTTTTGCACTGTTTCCGGGTCGAAGAAGAGCACAGCTACCGGGAAACGCCGAATCGGCTGGAATACATGGCTGAAATCCGTGAGATTCTTGACCTTGATCAAGACGAACTCCCGGATTACACGACGATCTACAAGTCCTTTGATCGGATGAAAATGTGGGTCTGGCGGGCGTTGCTGCGCGTTTCAGCGCAGCAACACCCGCAGTCCGGTCGCGCCGCACTCGACAGCACGTTCTTCGACCGCCGTATCTCTTCATCGTACTACCGCCAACGCTCCGGAAACAGTGTTCAGACGCTGAAAGTGACGACATTAACCGATGTAGAGTCACTTGCTGTGCTTGACGTACATATCTCGGCACGCTGGCAACACGATACTAAGACCGGGCCGCAGGTCGTCCGCCGGAACGCGGACGACCTGCTGTCCGTCGCCGCTGACAACGGTTTCCAAGACTGGAACACCGAGTACGAGATTGCCGCACTAGATATCGACTACCTTGTTCACTACCGTGGTTCGTCGCTGAACGCAACCGCGAATAACGCACTCATCCGGACAAAAGGCTACTCTCAGCGGTGGATGGCCGAAACCTCGTATTCGACAATCAAGCGCTCGCTCGGCGATGCCGTGCGAGCGCTTGACTGGTATCGGCAGTTCCGTGAAATTGTCCTGATGTTCGCCATCACAAACATAGAACCGCTCTGTGAACCGCTCTAACTGTGACTCAGCATCTATTCAACAGAGCACGCTCAACAAGGCTTCAATCCCACCGCTTCTGAACGCTTCGAGGAGCGCGCCAGTCTCGACGCCCGCGGCAGCCGCCTCCTCCCCGTGTAGGCGCTCTTTCTGCTTTTCGATGAACTCGTCGTGTGCCTCACCATACGGATCTTCACCGACCGGTACCCGCTGAACATGGACTTCCGTCTGCCCCAACCGCTGCACACCTAGTTCACCACCTTCCATCACGCGCTGTGCCGTTTCTTCTGCCTCACGCTCTAGCTGCGGGTCAGGATCAATCTCCAAGTCGAGATCGTCCTGTGGCAGCATCGAGATCGCGCCGCCGGTCTGTTGCTCGACGTGTGCGAGTTCGTGAGCGAGGACGTGTTGGCCTTCGGGGGAGGCCGGGTCGTACTCGCCGGTGTTGAACGCGATGTGGTTGCCGACGGTAAAAGCGCGAGCGTTGATCGCGTCGCAGGCGTCGGCGGCTTTGGCACCCGTATGCACGGTAACGTCGCCGAAGGAGGCGTCCATCCGGTCTTCGATGTCGGATTGAATCCGGTCGGGGAGTGGCCGACCACGGGATTCGAGCACTTCGTGGACGGCGTCGGGGGCGGTCGTCTCCGCACCGAGCGGAGAAGCGTTTTTCGCACTGCGCTGGATGGTCCCTTCCTGGCGGTACTGCTCCATCTTGCTCGGGGTGCCCATCGCGTCGACGGGCATCTCCTCCTGGGCCCACTGGCTAACCTGGTGGGCACCGAACGTCTCTTCGAGACGCTGGAACCTGTTTGCGCCTGAGATAGCCATCTCAAATGAGGTTGAGGAGTGACGCAACTGGTCCTGCGTTGAACGTATCGTCGGCGCGATAGCCGTCTATATCGGCTCCGTATTCGTGATAGGGCGGGACAGCATCGAGATGCATCTGGCGGCTCATCATGTGGTCTGTCCCAGGGCCGACGACGCGGTACTCCTCTGGAGGCTCTTCGCCACGCGAGAGATACGAGTCCCGAATTTGGCACCGGAGGTGGTAGTCAAGAAACGTATCGAACTGGTCCCACTCGATATCTACCACCACATGCTCAAGCCGACCATCCGGATCTCGGTCCGGGTATGGGTCCGTACTCTTGAGTATCGTCGGGTCGTTGTACCCGGCATAGTACATTGTGTGGACACCCGACGTGGCGTCGATATCACCGTCGTCGGTCAGATAGATATCGAGTTTGTACTCGCGGTACTCGTTGTACGCTTCTCCTGCTGGAACAGGGTTGGGGTGGGGTTGCGTGATGTCGCCGTCATATTCACCAGCTAACTGCCGGTAGTAGTGCCCGAAGTGTTGTTTCAGTTCGCCGTCACTGAGTCTCGATATCGCGTCGCTGATTGATTTCAATTGGCTGGTATCGAGATACCACGGCGCCGTGTCGTGTTCCGTTTCTTGTGCGACGTACCACTTTGCGTAATCTCTTGCTTGATCGAACCACTCTGTCTCTTGATCTGTCCGATTGTTTGGGTGGTCGGGGTAACCGTCTTGATCGTGAATATGAACCGTTCCTTCTATATCCAGTTCGAATCCGTGTACAACTGCATTGTTGTCTTCAACCCTCAACCCGATCCGCACCTTTTTTTTCTCATTTTCGCGCTTACCGTCAATCTTTGCATTCATTGTTATAAAATTTAGTTATAATCCTCTGGCGAATAGCTGTCTGACCCGCTATTATTTCCTTTATGATCGGTAGCCTCACGTTTCAACCCAAGAATCTCTTTGACTTTCTCGCGGTTGTTGTAGATAGCCTGCAGCGCGGCGCCACTGAGCTTGCCCATCAGCGCCCCGCCGGGAAGCCCTGATTCTTTCCCAGCCTCTTCCATCCCGAGTTTCAGGCCTTCGCCGGTCCCGGCCTCGCCCATCTGCTCGAAGAGCGTGCCTTCGACCTGCATCGAAAGTTCGTTGACTTTCGCTTCGAGTTCCTGTTGATTCTCGGCCAGTGCGTACAGCCGCTCTTCGATACCGGAGATATCGCCCATCTCCTCCAGATCGACGCCTTTCTCGTCGCTACCCAGCACCGACTCTTTGATCGAGGACAGTTTGCTCTTGACTGACCGCTGGACGTGTACCTCAGTCTGCCCCAACCGCTGCACACCTAGTTCACCGCCCTCCATCACACGCTGTGCCGTTTCTTCTGCCTCACGCTCTAGCTGCGGGTCAGGATCAATCTCCAAGTCGAGATCATCCTGTGGCAGCATCGAGATCGCGCCGCCGGTCTGTTGCTCGACGTGTGCTAACTCGTGAGCGAGAACGTGTTGGCCTTCGGCGGAGGCCGGGTCGTACTCGCCGGTGTTGAACGCGATGTGGTTGCCGACGGTAAAAGCCCGAGCGTTGATGGCGTCACAGGCGTCGGCGGCTTTGGCACCCGTATGCACGGTTACATCGCCGAGGGAGGCGTCCATCCGCTCTTCGATGTCGGATTGAATCCGGTCGGGGAGTGGCCGACCGCGGGATTCGAGCACTTCGTGGACGGCGTCGGGGGCGGTCGTCTCCGCACCGAGCGGCGAGGCGTTTTTCGCGCTGCGCTGAATCGTCCCTTCTTGGCGGTACTGCTCCATCTTGCTCGGGGTGCCCATCGCGTCGACGGGCATCCCCTCCTGGGCCCACTGTCTGACCTGGTGGGCACCGAACGTCTCTTCGAGCCGCTGGATCGCGGTGAGATCCGACACCGAGTCGGGTGTGATGCCGTAGCGGTGCTCGATGTCGGTCGCCGATGGGGCCCGTTCCTGCTGGCTCGTCTCGTGATCGGAGCTCACCCGACCAGACGCGATGCTTACCGAGGATTCGCTGTCGTCCTCGTTCGACTCCGAGCGGCGGGATGACCTGTAGCCCATAGATTGCGGAACCCTGCCAGTTCTTACTCACGGTTTCAGAGCCGATTCATTTAGAACTGTCGAATATTTAAACGTAGTGTGTAGAGATGAAATTTATAGTGGCCTGGGTACTGTCACCTGATATGCACGACCCGGCGGGACGAGCGAGAACCACAGCAAATCACAGAGCCACATCCGGCTGTCTCGTCGGCCAAGTCGAGGGCCGTTACCGATGACTGATTCCACCTCGCTCGACCATCTGTTGGCCGAACTCGACCGCATCGAAGTGCTCTTACAGGGGTTCCAGGACCCCACGCCTGACTCGGCGAACGCTGATTCGACAGCGCGGGCGTCGGAGCCGGCAACGCTCACGCCGACACTTCCGGACGCCGTACAGAGCGAACTCGACGCCGTCACCGCGTCCATCGAGACGGTTCGCGAGCGCGCACGTGCCGACGAACTGTCTCGGCTCGCCCATCTCGTCGACGCGTTCGATCTCTCTGCAGCCCATCGCGATATCCTCTTGCTCGCACTGCTCCCGGATGTCGAGCAAGAGCACGCCACACGCTTTCGTGACCTCCACGAGGAGCTGGCAGTCGACCGCCCGACAGTCGGTCTCATTGCGGACCTGTTCGGCGATACGACCGGCCAGCGTCTCGTCGCAACGGAACTGCTCGGCGACGACTCTCCCCTGGTTCGGTACGATCTCGTCACGCTCGATGACCCACCGAGTGGACACACGTCGTGGCTCACCCACCCCGTCCGGGTCACTGACCGAATCCGGGCGTATCTGTTCGACCACGACAATCTCGATTCACTGCTCGAAGCTGGACTCACCGCTGCTAACAGCACCGAGAGTGGTATCGACAATCTGCTCGAACAGCACCGAGCCGACCGCGCACTCGAAGCCCTCGCCATCGGTGACGACCTCCGGGAGCGACTGGACGGTATTCGGACAGCATCGTCGGGTCCTACTCGCAACTACTGGTACGGACCCGAGGGCTCGGAAAAGCACGACGCCGTCGAGGCAGTCTGCGACGCCGAGTGGTATCTCCGGGCCGATCTCGACGCAGTCGTCGCGGCCGACGCGCTGAATCGCCTGGTTCGCGAAGCGACGCTGCTCGATTGTCCCGTCCACCTGTCCGCAGCGACCGAAGCGATCACCGACCGCTCGGACCGCGACGTTACTCTCGAAGCGATCTTCGAGCAGTTCGAACAGTTCCAGAACGACCTCTACATCACGGGCACGGACGCCTGGACACCAACTGGCACCACGCTCGATCTCGACGCCATCGTCGCGTTCCCGCGACCCTCGATCGACCTGCGCCGCGAGTTCTGGAACGACCACGCCGACGAACTCCCCGGCTACCTCGACCCCGAGGTCCTGGCCAGCACGTTCGAACTCACCCAGGGTCAACTGGAGGCGGCGCTGGCGACGGCCCGCTCGCTCGCCGACGGCGACCCGAGTGCCGAAGACATCCGCGCGGGCTGTCGCGCTCAGTCGGCGGACGGCCTGGACGAACTCTCCCAGCAGATCGACCCCGCGAGTGACTGGGACGACATCCACCTCCGCGAGAAGGCCGAACGCGAACTCGAACTGGTGCGTGAACACATCGCCCGCCGGGCCCGGGTGTACAGCGAGTGGGGCTTCGCAGAGAAATTCTCCCGTGGCACGGGCGTCGTCGCGCTGTTCAAGGGGAAATCCGGGACTGGCAAGACGATGGCCGCCGAGGTGCTGGCTAACGACGTCGGGATGGATCTGTACAAGATCGACCTCTCCAGTGTCATCTCGAAGTACATCGGCGAGACCGAGGAGAACCTCGAACGGATCTTCGAGGCCGCCGAGCAGTCCAACGCCATCCTCCTCTTTGACGAAGCCGACTCGATCTTCGGCGACCGGGCGGAGGTCTCCGATGCCACGGACCGCTACGCCAACGTGGAGGTGAACTACCTCCTCCAGCGCATCGAGAGCTACGACGGCGTCGTCCTGCTGACGACCAACTACGCGACCAACATCGACGATGCGTTCCAGCGACGGATCGACCACACCATCTCCTTTCGGGAACCGAAAGAAGACACGCGGGACGCTATCTGGCGGGGGATCTTCCCCGACGCTGCCCCGACCGAGGACATCGATTACGACCTTCTGGCCCAGCTCGACCTCACTGGCGGCCAGATCAAGTCCGTCGGCCAGACGACCGCCGTGCTGGCGGCGGCCGACGGCGATATGATCGAGATGGAACACGTCGTCCGGGCCCTCGAACGGGAGTTCGGCACACACAGTAAAACCCTCGGCGATGTCGACTTCGGCGCATACGCCAAGCACTTCCAGTCTCAGCACGGGCGGACTGCGCTCGGCAGTGAGCCAGACACCGACGAATCGGACAAGGAGCCAGTGAGTGATCGATCACCAGAAGAAGTCGTCGAGCAGTTCATAGAGTTGCTCGACGACGGCGACGGTGAACGCGCCCACGAGCTCTACCACTCCGGCGCGTTGCTCGACGAACTCGGCTACAAAGAGCGACAGGTAATCGCACAGGGAGATCTCTCGATCGCCGGCGAGGTGGAGCGCCTCAGGGAAGACGGCGACAAAGTCGTCGTCCGGTTCGACTGGCAACTGAATGGCCGGCGAACCACCAAAGCGTACGAACTCCGCACTGACAAGGAGGGTGATGGCGGCTGGCGGATCTTCAATAATCGAGAGCGGCTCACCACGCGTCGGTGACCGGGAGGGGCCAATAGGGAAACCCAAGCAAATAGGTGAATGCATAAGATCACTCGTTCCGATTTTGAGCCTTGTAACTCAACTCTCGTTCAGAATCGATAGCGCCATTGTCGATTTGATTTTCGGCATTCTCTCCTTGAGAGTAAGACTATACAGATTTCTCGCGCATGAACCGCATCCAGAACAGCGCGAAGATTCCAAGCACCAACCACTCAACAAAGACGACCGTATTCGAAATCGCCGCATCGAGATAGCCAAAGAGATCGGTACTCCCTGCAACGAATGACGCTGGCGAGACGCCATAGGAGCGAGCCTCCATGTAGTACGAGGAACGAGACTCGCGCCAGTTATCGCCCGCGAAGTGAGCACGAACCAGTGTTCCAGAGATAGCTGCTGTTGCCCGTCCGTTGGCATCCGTCGTCACGTTTTGTACGCTGGCTCCATCGAGACTCACTAGTCGGTTCGGGATTGGGTTCCCTGCAGAATCAGAGAGGAACACCTCGGCCGTCCTGGCACTATGATTCATCGTGATCGTGAGTTCCGACGCCTGATAGCGGACGACGTTCACAGAAGTATCGACGGGGAGCCCCCAGACGTCGCCCGCCTGAGCACTTACCGTCTCGCCCATCGTGCGGTCCATGCTTTTCAGGATACCTGCGTACTGGTCGTAGAGGTAGGTCGGTTCCGTGTTCTCGGGGGCGACGATGGTACTCGGTAGCGACGCTGCCGGAACAGAACGGTTCTGAGCGGCGTATGTCGTCTCCCACCAGATACGCTGGTCTGCTGATTGTTCAGCGAGAACGCCTACGCTCGCAGGACTCATCCGATATCGAAGCATCGCCGGGTACGCCCCGTCGTACGAGTGTGAGGCATCGACCTGGGTCGTCCCACTTCGGGTTCGCTCTTCGATGTGCGTATTCCGAGCTACAGAGTAGAATCGCCACGGCGCCGTAACGTACATCGTCTTCTCACCGATCTGGATTTCGATATCCTCCCAAGCAGCTGCGCCGGCCGCGAGACCCTGCTCGCCGCTCCAGTTCACGGCGACAATGTCTCGACCCGGTCGGTCGTACACCTGGACGTCGATAGAGAGGTCGTCGCTGTTGACCGTTTCAATGGGGACGGAGTATTGGAGTTCGACCACTCGGTTGACCGTCCGTCGCGTGTCCCACTCGGAGCACTCCGAGCTAGAGACGCCATAGTGAGTTTCCATCTCAACCTCGGTTCGAAGAGTGGCAGTGAGGTCGTAGGTTCCTGGCGGAAGGTGGCGGGGCCGAGAGGTTGTGTAGTTAATCGTCGTCCACATACCCGGCTGGGTCCTGTCCAGACTGATATTACCCGCTGTGACGTTCACGACCGACGCGTTCGAGTCGATAATCCGGTAATTGGCCCAGCGAGTCAACGACGCGGTGCCGTTGGAGGTAACCGTCGTGTTCCCCTCCTCGGTTCGACGAGTGACGGTGCAGCTTCCGCTCTCGCTGTAATCAGCTGGTGCCTCTACGCGGTAATCCCACGGAATATACGTAGTGAGTTGTTGGCTCTGAGTGACGTACCGACCGTCGTGCCAGACACCGGGGATAACGTCGATGTTGCCGACATACGCATCACGGACCAGCGCATGAGAGCCCGACTGCCACTGGAGGTCAACGTCCGCGCCGTCGGTGGTTGGGAATACCTCCACGCCGTTCTGTGTAGGCACGACAGAGGTACTTCGCGCTGCAGAGTCACTGGGTGCCATTTCGGAGTGTTGAAGCAGCGACTCGATGATCTGGATTTTGCGATCGATGACAGTACTGTAGTACGAGGAGAGAACGAGCGCCTCGTCTGTATCCGTGACGGTAAGTTCGCCGTCGACGCGTTCGACATCTGCGTTGTACACCGGATTCCACCAGCCGTTCGGGTGTCGGACTTCGACGGTGTACTGGCCGTCGTTACTCGTGGCTCGACTCGGATCAGCAGTATAGATCGGGAGAATACGGAACTCCCCACCCCACCAGTCTCGGAGCGGCGTCCACTGGTCCCGGTAGGGTACCTGGACAAATCCACTGAGGCCGGATTGGTACATGTCGGACTCGTTCGCGATAAGCAGTGCATCGCGTGATTGGATGTTCGAGTCCCAGAGTTGGACCGGCTGGGTACCGACGGTCCGGTTGACTTCGCGGATTGTTCCGTTCTCGCCGTATTCGTAGACCTGAACGACACTGGATCCTCGACCAGGGTCGGGGTCGTTACTCGCCAATACCCGAAACGTGTCGTCGTAGTCCCTTTCGACGCCGGGTTCTGGACTGGGGATAAGTAGATCGCCTGCCGCTGCTCCAATGACCGCACTGGAGACTAAGAGGAGAGTGATGCCGCCGACGACGAGTCGTTTCTTCGCGAAGTTCCCGACAGAATGGATTAAAAACTGCCTCAGCCATTTCATATCACGGGCTACTCGGCGTAGTTTCGAGTCAGACGAACGGCCCTCACGAGAGTTATCCGAGGACATACTGTAAGAGGTCCACAAAGGTCCGGAAGGCAGTCCCGACGACGAATAGCCCGCCGCCAGACATCGCAAGCCGTCGACCCCACGCACGGCGATAGAGGCTGTGGCTCCCGAGCCAGGCCATCATACCCAGTACTAGCAGGACGAGGCCGGCATAGACGAATACTGTCGCTGTCCACGGCGGGAAATCGAGTATCGAGCTGAAATCGACGACTGCTAATATTGTCTCCGGACTTGACAGCTGGAATGCGGAGAGATACAGCCAACCGAGGCTTGCGAATGAGCCTAAAACATCACCAGCGATGTGGAATCGTTCGAGTGGTATTGTCAGTGGTCCCGTAACCGGGAGCATCAGATCAGGAAGTTCGCCACCGAACGGCAGCAGGAGGTGAAGGGGGGAAGGTGTCGGCATGGTCATCGCTATCGAGGAAGCGGTACCTTGAGAAAAGTCCTCCAAGAATGCGAGAATAGCACGCTTGCTCCTGCCGCAACAGTGCGCTGTGCGCAGAAATACGCCATACGCATTCCTGAAATAAACAAATGGGTGCCTCACCGATGGCTGGTGTGATGCACTACCAAACAGTACCCACAACTGGGGCAGTCCTATCGCTTCCATCCGGAACGCTGCTACCAGTCATGACTGCTATCGAACTTTCGCTCCTGAGTGCCGACTCGTTAGTCGAGTGTGCCAGCTGAGGGTGGTGAGTCGAGAATGCCTGAAATCGAGATTCGGTTCAGAAACGAGACCGAGTACCACCGACTCAGAGCGATCCGAGACAAGTACGGCGTGCAGTGGCGTGGGATGCTAATGCAAGGGGCCAAGCGCCTCGAAGGGCGGGAGAACTGGTTCACCGCTCGAAACAGAGGCGATGCTGCGACAGCATCTTCCCAAGCCTCCACGACCGATCTGTCACACCAGCACGACAGTCAAAGAGGCGAAGAACTCCCTGAATCTGGCGGACACGAAAGTCCAGATAGCTCTGCTGGGGATCAAAATGGGGCTACCTCACTGTTCGATTCACGGGGGGCGCTGCGAACGCTCGACAACGGAGCCGATCACGAACGCCCATCCGTGGATGAATTCAGTCCAGTTGAGGTCGAGCGATGACGTCGACGAGGATTATCATCAAGGACGACGAGCAGTTCGCCCAGTTAGACGCGGTTCGCGAACATCACGGCGTCAACTGGCGTGGGATGTTGATCAAGGGAGCCGAGCGGTTAGAAGACGGTGGCGTGCTTCCGACCGAAGAGCAAGCCTGTGACGACGCGGAGGGTGATTAGATGCCCGACCCTGTGCCAGTCGCGAGCAACCTCCTAGAGTCGAAGTTCCTCGGGTTCTCGATTACACGCCTCGCAGAATCGCTGGCAATCCCGTTAGCGCCGTGTGCCGTCCTATACACGGTTGGCTTCCCGCTGTTGTTCACCTTCCCGCTGTTCGTCATCGGTATCGGGATCGGCGGGTTGATCTTCGTGAAGACGCCGCCCGGCCAGCGACCGCTTCGGTACGCCCATGCTGTGTTCCGTTTCAAGACTGGATCGAACGTCTACGTCTGGCGCCACCCTGACCCGGAACATGGTGATCTCGGTATTGGAGAGACCCAAGACGACTGGCTCACCCAACCGCGACCGCCGGGATGGACAAATCACGTAGCGAGTGGCAGTGGAACAGATCTCGCCTACCAAGGCGTCATCGACGCAACGCGACCAGATTTTGACAGTCCGGCGCCGGGAGATGAGGAATGAATCTACAGAATAGTACAGGTGGTGGCGAGCAGTCCACGCTCGATCTGCTCAACTTCGAGAACGTCCGAGATGGCGGGGTGATCGAGACGCCGACAGCGTACACGATGCTCGTCGAAATCGAGCCCCGTGAGTGGCTGACCCTCTCGGAAGAGCGACGGACCAGCCTCTATATCTCCTACATGACGTTCCTGCGGGGATTGCAGTTCCCGACGCAGTTCCTCACGTTGACGACCCGTTTCGACGGGGACCACTACCTCCAACGGTTCATCGGTCCGCAAGCGCTGGGAGCGCCGACGGGACAACCGACAGCCATCCCTGCAGAGGACGGCGAAGAGCAATCCGACGGCGTCGTCGAGGCACACGCCACTGACGGAGGCGTCGCTGCAGCAGGCGTGCCCCCCGAGCCAAATATCGACCACGTCGCTGACTCGACGCTCCTCGAATACGGGCGCGTGGCTCACGCAGAGTGGCTCGACCGAACGATTGCGCTCGCGAATGTCAGAGATCGGCGATTCTTCGTTGCCGTCGCGGTGATGAAAGGAGAGGACGACGAAGGCGGTCGCTTCGACGCGATTGCGGATGCACTCCCATTCGGTGGTGGTGCAAAGAGCGTCGACGACGAAGACCAGTATCTGGACGAGGTCTGGGCTCGTGTACAGCGAGTCGCCTCACAGCTCCCCCGGACTCGCGTCGAAACCTCGATCCTCGATAATCGAGCGGATGTTCTTGATGTCCTCTATCAGGTCTATCGTGGACAGGAGCCGCCGATCTCCTTCGAGCATAGCGTCTTCACCCAGCCCGATGAGAAGACGCTGAGTGACCCAGCGACGGGCGAGCAGTTAGATCTCGAAGAAGCGTTCGACAGCGCTGATCGAGAAGCGACACTGCTTGAACCAGACGAGGATCCCGAGCCGCGACCGGAGACGACAGGCGACCTCCCATATGAGGGGCGGGTCCAGACAGAGTATGTCGAACAGGTCGACAACTCGCGAATTCTCGCCTGGTACGCGAGAGCCGTCGGTCCCATCGGTCGCGGAACGAACTATCACTCTCCGCTATCGGTGTACGCTGGTGTTGGGCTGTTCACTGCGAGCCTCCTATTCGCAGTGACAGCACTCGGAGTATTCCTCGGGAGCGGACAACCTGGGTCTGAGTCCTACTGGGCCGTCCGCGAGGCTTCTTTCGGTCTCGCAGCGGGAAGCCTTCCAACCTTCCTGCTGAGCCTTGCTGTCCTACTTCCATCGAGCCAGCGAGCGACCATCGTTGGATTCGTCGGCGTCGGCGTGACCGCTGTTGCAGTCTACCTGTTCAGTCAGGCGTACCCCTTCCAGTGGGATAGTACGCCGACGGCGTCGACGGCGTTCGTAATCGAGGTCTATGCAGTTGGGTTACTACTCCTCGTCATCGGTGTTGCGCTCGCTGTGCGCGGTCGCAGAAACGTTCTCGAACACTTCGAGGATCTGGATGAGACAATAGACGACAGTCGGAAAACTGAATCTCCGACGGAGGAGGCAGATGTCTGAGCTACCCGGGCTTCACCGGGAGGCGGTTACTCTGGCTCGACCGGAGCTGGAGGGTAAGAGATGATCAATCGAATCACGCAAGCGTTCAGTAACGATTCACCGGAAGACGGTGACGAACGGCTCCCGATAGATGGCCTGTCGGGTGAAGGAACACAACACGCCCTCGACTACCTGAATCTCCTTGGCAAGGAGACGACGACCGAGAACATCGAATGGGCGGCCTATCAGCTCCAGGCCGACGATGTCGACCTCGCGACGCCGATGGAGACAATGAAAGAGCGTGGCGAACTCGACAAGCGACTCATCGCACCGCGAGTCATACAGGACTATCCGGAGTTCCAAATCCGTGATGACCGAATCTCACAGATTCTGACGGTCACCTCGTTCCCCCGAAAGGTTGGACTGGGGTGGCTCGTCCCACTCACGCTCGCAGATGTCGATCTGCGACTCTCTTTGCACGTTCGGCCACGGGCCGCAAAGGACGTTCGTCGGCAACTCCAGAAACGATACACGCAGGCCGTTACTTCGGTCGCGGTGAAACAGAAACGCGGCCGGACGGATACCTATCAGGACGAACTTGAACGACAGGACCTCGAACGGCTCCTGCAGAGTACCATCCGAGGGACGACCAAGCTTTACGATGTCTCGATATATCTCGAACTTGTTGCCGACACCCAAGACGAACTGGATGAGATGCTCGACCGCGTCGAAGCCATCCTCGCCGAACAGGACGTCGACCTAAGTCCGGTGAAACACCAACAGTTGGACGCGATGGGCTCCGTCGCGCCGCTCGCGACGGATACGATCAACAACAGCCATCCGATCCAACTCGAAGCACTGGGGACGTTCTTCAACCTGGTCGAACCGTCCATCTACGACCCGGAGGGTGTCCTGTTCGGATTCGACGATACGAAACGGCCGGTCATCCTCGACCGCTACGCTCTATCGGGACACTCGATGGCGATCTCCGGGAAGACTGGGTCGGGCAAGAGCTACTTCCGGAAGATGGAGATCTACCGTCGCTTGCTCGGCGACCCGAACGTCCAGTGCATTCTGTTCGACCCCGCCGGCGACGACTACCCACGCTTCGCTCAGTCGCTGGGCGGCGAGGTAATCCGTTTCGGTGGGAACTACACGGTGAATCCGCTGGACATCTCGCCGCCTGCTGAGGCCGAATACGAAGGCGGAGAGGACACATATGCTCTCACGATTCGGTCTGTCATCGAGATGCTGAACACGCACCTCGAACAGCGTGACGGGATGTCTGCCGGTGAAGAGGGCATCCTGATTCAGGCAGCCCATTACGCCTATCTCTCGAAGGGCATCATCCTCGGAGAGTTCGACACGTACGGCAACGAGTCACCAATCATCGACGACCTGATTCGGGGTGTTAACGTCATCGCGACCGGCGGTATCGAAGCCGCAACCGAGGCCGGCGTCATCGACGACGAAGAGGTCGAACACTTCCGAGCCCTCGGTGTGTTCGACGACGAACTCGATGAGGAATCCGTCAGTAATACGGCTGGGAAGGGTGTCCCGTTCTCGGACACGATCGTCTCCCCGACCGAACACCACGTCGCGCTTGCGACCTCACTCCAGCCAAAGTTTGAGTCGTTCAAACCCGGCGGTATCAACCACAATCTGAACGGGCAGACGAACCTCGACCTCTCCTCGCGGCTGGTCGTGATGGATATGAGTTCGTTCGCCGACACAGGCGAGATGCCGCTCATCCTGCACGCGATGCTCTCGTGGGCGTACCTCGAGGCCAAGCGCTCTCCGTACAAGGTGGACGTGACCTTCGACGAGGCACACTACCTTCTGGGACGACCAGCTGCACGAGACCTGATCAACCTCTACATCCGACACGCCCGCCACTACGAGGCTGGACTGACGCTGATGAGCCAGACAGCCCACGAGTTCGTTCGGACGCCTGAGCGCCGCGAGGTGTACGAGAACTGCGACGTGAAGTGTCTGTTCTACGCTGAATCCGTCTCCGAGGAGACCGCAGAGTATTATGGGTTATCTGCTGACGAGATTCGCTTCATCCAGACAGCGGCCCGGGGACAGGACTCCGACTACTCGGAGTGTCTGCTCGCGACGAGTGTTCACGGTCGTCGACGGCTCGAAATTCGGAGCGGACCGTTCGAACACACGGTCCTTGACGATGCGCTCGATCCGTGGGACTGGCTCGCCGGCGTCGAGGGCGTCGACATCGCCGAGGGAGAGAGTCACGCCCGAAATGTAGAGCTTCACGACGACCTCGATATGACCGACCTTCCACACGTGATGAATCGGGATATGGACCTTCAGATGGCGATGGAAGCGGACTATCAGGAGGAACTGACAGTGGAAATGGAACCCAATATCGGCGACCCTGATAGCCAATATCCAGAAAAGCCGAAAGACGCAGATGACGACGATATGGCGTCGGAGGCGTGATGAGCCAGATGTTCCGACAGTGGACGGGAGATCGCCTGTCAACCGGAAATACACTGGCTCCAAGGGAGGAGTACAATGGCTGATGTGCTGGATTTGGGCTGGCTGCCCGACGCGATCGTCCGAGCGGTCGTGGAGTTCTTCCACACGAGTTTGCTGAACACGCTCAATGCCATGTTCGACTACGGCATGATTCCGCTGTTGAATATAGATCCAGCAATCATGACGAGTGAGGCAGTCACGGGCGCTTGGGATAGTGTCTTTGAACTCTCGATAGCGCTGCTGCCAATTCTTATCGCCGCTGGGTTGATTGCAATGCCGTTCAGTCAGGATTCAGAAGCGTCCCTCTGGAACATGGTTGCCCGCTTAGTCGCAGTGCTGTTTTTCATCGCAATCTCGCAGCCACTGTTTGGATTTCTCATCGAAGCATCGAATGTCATCACTGATGCACTCGCTCCCGACTCATTTCTGCTTAGCTTCAACGCAGATGTCGGAGGAGAATGGGGGTCGACGTTCGGGATGGGGGTCGAAACGATGGCGCTACTGGCAGCTGTCCCGCTGATGTTCATCGGGACGATTGTCGCCTCCCTGTTACTGGTACTTCGGCAGTTCATCATCGTTACAGTTGCTGTGGGAGCACCCTTCTTCGCCGTCCTCTGGTATGCTAACTGGGGCCCGATGAGAGCTGTGAGTGGCTTTGCTTCGACGTGGCTCCGGATGGGTGTCTACGCGTTGCTGGTGGGACCGATAATCGCACTCGTAATGCGCGTATTCAACGTGATTGCAACAGGTGGATTGGCTCCGAGCGGAGACCTTGCTGAGTTCTATGTCTCGGCAGCGCTCGCATTGATTTTCCCGATTATTCTGTTCGTCGTGATCTGGAAGACAATCGGCTGGGCCGGCCAGCCACTCGGTATTGACGCTGCGTTCACGATGACAGTGGCCGCCGCAATCGCAGCCACTGGCGTCGGAACGGTTGCTGTCGGTGCTGGCGCTGGTTCAGCGGCTGTTAGCAGTGCATCTAGTTCTGGAACTGGAGCGGCGAGTGGTGGTAGTAGTGGCGGCGGAGCCGGTACCGCCAACAGCAGTGGTACTGCGTCTGATCCATCCGCCTCGACTGGGAACTCTACCATTGGTGGCACGATGCGGAGTAGTATCTCGGATGCGCTGGGGACGCGAGAATCGGCTGTCGAGGACAGTGTCGATTCCGCACCCGGGTTCATATCTAAAGGAAAGGGATCCGTCGCCGGGATGATTTCTGGTGCCCCTGGCGTGAACGCGGCACGTTCACACGCGAAGGAAGCAGGTTCAGCCGCGAAGAAACTGGGTTCGAAGGCGAAGAGTAGTGGACTGGGTGGCGCTCGGAGAGCAATTGGGTCGGAGAGTATTGATAATCATCGGAGAGCAATCAATCAGAATCTTGCTGCCGCCGACGAAGCAGATGCGAACCGCGACTTCCTGACCGAGGCGTACCAAAACGGTGAATTCGATATCGCTGAGGCATCCAGTCGGGGAATTCTCACTGGAGCTGAAGAGCCAGCGAAAGGTGTCTCAACTCTGACCCCAGATTCGGAAGGGAAAGTGATCTACGAGGCTACATCTGGCGGGGAAGTTACGATTGATCTTAACGACAGAGCTCAAAGCTTCGGTCAACAGGCTGTGACACTGAGAGATGATGCCTCTCAGTCGGCTAAGAGTGTAAAACAGATTAGGACTGCACAGACTGCGGCAAAGGCTCCAGGACGAGCTGCGATCACGACCGGGCGAGCAACCAAACAAGTCGGGAAGACAGGACTCAAGGCTGGAAAGGTCGGGGGAATCGTCTTTGCAGGAGCGATGACTCAAAGCCCCTACGCAGCGTACAATATGGGAAAGCGTGGTGGGACACATCTCATCGGTCCTGGAAACGACAAACTGGCTGATTCAGCAGACGAAGGGGACATTGACTGGGCAACCCAAAGAGAGGGATCGATCCAGGCTTCTGATCCCCCATGAGAGAATGACGATGGGGGTGAGCAATCAGAGACGCTATGAGAGCATATCTGGAGCTACGGTGGTTCGATCTTGGTTCACCCCTATAGAGCAAGACGTTATAGCGTAGTAACGGCATAGAGTGTGTGTAGAAACCCGTGAGTGCGTCATTCAGTGACCGTACTCAGCGTACATCCATAGGATCCTTGTGAGCTGATGAAACTCCTCGACACCGTACTCTCCGTCATCATCTTCCTCGGTATATTCGTCACTGTTGAGTACGTGACCTACCGATTCATGGAGCGAGATCACGAGAAGCGGAGCATATACCGGCTGTTCTTTGTTTTCGCCTGGTCGGCGTTAGCGCTTATTCACATGTGGGTAGTCGCTCCCTGGCTCAATCTCCCACCGACCGCTGTAGTTGCACTCGGACTCGGGATTATAATCGTCTTTATCGCAGGCGGAATTGGCCTCCCTGCGTTCAAATCAGTGGACGCCATCGGACTTTACCCATTCGCGATGGTCTATGAGATATTCGCCGTACTATTGCTTTGTGTCGAGGCAGTTTCGTGGGCCACCTCCTCTCTCCCAGTTCCAGCGTTTGGCCACCTCACAGCTGTCGTTCCAACGGACATACGGATACAGGCGGCTCTCGTATTGGTTGTTGCTGCCTCGATTGTCTCGGTGATATACTACAACCCACGCGGAGAAAACGGGTATCACTATGCTATGGGCCGTCATATAACGCCGAGCGTCGATTACGAAAAGCTCAGGCAAATCCAGCAAGAGAATGAGACCGTTCAGAAGGAAGCTGGCTCATCGAACGCTACGGGTTCAAACGAGAGTCAGCGCCACTCTCACCCCTCCAGAGCACCAGCGAAAGCAACTAACTACGAAGCCTTCGAGTACGACTGGGCGAACTCAGAAAGTGGCTTCGACGACGTCGGGGGCTACTACGAAGTCAAGCAGCGACTCACAGACGAGGTACTCCAGCCGATTCAGGCAGCAATTCAAGGTGATGAACGCTTCGACCGTTTCGGGATCGAGCCGTCAAGAGGGATTCTCCTTCATGGACCACCAGGAACGGGGAAAACACTGTTTGCTAAGGCACTAGCTGGAGAGCTTGCTGTCCCATTTGTCGAGTTGGGTCCTGCTGACATCACGAGTAAGTGGATCAACGAGGGCCCTCAACGAGTTCGCCAATTGTTCGAAGAAGCTGAGTCGGTTGGCCCGTGCGTGATCTTCCTCGACGAGGCCGAACATCTCCTCGGCGGTCGCGATGTCGGCGCCGGCGGAGCCCACGCTGAAGACCGGAAGATTACGAGCGAACTCCTGGTTCACCTCACTGCAGATGATCGAACGGCCATCGTTGTCGGAGCAACGAATCGCCCCGAAGACATCGACCCAGCGATTCTTCGACCAGGACGATTAGCCACGCATATCGAGATTGGTCTTCCCGAGGAGGAGAGTCGTCACGCGATTTTTCAGTCGAAACTGCAGGGGGTTCCACACGAACTCTCGGATGATGGTTTTGCAGAGCTCGCAAGGCGGAGTCGCGGTCTCAGTGGTGCAGATATCGAAGAAGTAGTCACGAAAGCGAAGCGGAATGCGGCGACGCGAGATGCCGACAGGATTTCTCTACGAGACTTCCCAAGCGTCGAGGACCTCAATGTGACCAGTGGGTCATCCTCCTCTAACCGAACTCCCGATGTCCGTTCTGGCGATACCGACTGGACTGGCTCTGCTTCAGACGACGATTCTGCCGTCGGGTTCCAGTGAGATTTAGTCGAGGAAAACAGAGATCCATTGCGGTTAGTTACCCCACAAAACCGAGCAGAGTTTGATAAGTGGGGTAACTTAGATAATAGATCACCGATGAGATCCGATCAACCATGAGGATACCCCGTTTGCAAGATGAGGATATTAGATACTATACAGTATACACCCCCCATTTGCAAGTTGAGTCTGTTGGCCAGTATACAGTAGAAGGGGTCCGTTTGCAAACTGAGCAGATATATGAAATCGTTGAATCTCAAAGTCCCCACTCACCCCGTCTGCAACTTGAGCTACCACGTGATCGCGAGATCGGTCGTAACCCCATTTGCAAATTGAGCGGTTGGTGATTTTCATTGGAGGCCGAAGTACCAATCCATCCCGTCTGCAACTTGAGCTGCCAATCGAGTTCTGCAATCAGTTACACACCCGATGTGCAAATTGAGCATAGCATTGCTCACGATGAGTATCAAAGTACCCACCCACCCCGTTTGCAAGTTGAGTGACTAGGAGATGAAAGTCGATTTTTGAGTGGTGTGAGTGACTTCTCAGTTAGAGGTGTTTCCGATCACACCCCGTTTGCAAATTGAGCCGGTCAGTGATATTTGAGACAGAGAATGAATGAGGCATTGAGATAGAAGAGAAACGAGGAACCGGTTTCAGAAGTTTTTGAGATTCGTTTGAACAACAGATTTCAGTAGTTCCTCATCTTCCAAGACGTTCGCAAACCGTTTGTCCTTGTCAGCGAGCGTCTCAACCATTGCCTCCGCAGAGAGGTTATGGAAAATATATTCAGCGAAGACACCCATCTCGTTGCCACGGCCTTTTCGATTGAGCTCAATGACCTCATACGTGTCGAGTTCACGCATCCACCGTAGGAAGCTGTGTTTCGAGCGCTGTTCGATGTCTTCGTGGTCAGTGATCCAGTTGTACAACGTGTGCGCCACAGTTGCTGGCGCCGACATTTCGGTGAGATAGTCAGACCGTCCAAGTTCGGTCTGTCCGTAGAGGTTCACTACGGCCGCAGCAAAGAGTGATACCTGCTTCTGGAAGGAGACGTTTTCAATGACATCAACGACATAGTTCTTTTCGACCTGGTTTTTCGCTTCCTCGACGTGGGATTTGTGGACAGTCTGCATCTCGCGGCGGTTCGCAATGTTCCCTGCTTCTCGGAGCAAATCGATTGCAAATCGGGCATCACCCTCTCCCTGGGCGGCAACCGCTGCGACGTATGGAATAACATCATCATCGAGAGCATCCTCGTAGAAGGCGTCGCGGCGGTGGCTGAGAATTTCTCGGAGTTCGTTGGCGTTGTAATCTGCGAAGGAAACTTCAGTAGGATTGAACGTGCTATCTGTCCGTGAATTAAGGCCACTCATGAGGCTATTCGGACTATTGGTGGTCACAATGAGCGTAAATGAGCTGTCCATCTTCCCGATACGCTTGGCACGAGACAATTTGTAGAGAATATCGGAGAAGGCAGGAGGTTCGTCTTTATTGCGGCTGTCGCCAACAAGGAGGTCCAGTTCGTCAAGGATGACGATGCCAAAATCGAGATACTCGTCGACGATGTCGAACAGACGGTCGTAGCGTGAGCTCGTCGAGACACCTGTCTTGGAAGTGTACTCCAGGTCAAGTTCACGCTCGAAAGCGTGAGTGATTTGATGGATAGCTTCGTGCTCGGATTTTTTGTGTTTACCGTTTACCTCGACGAATTCCATCTGAACATCGCGAGAGGCTCCGATTTTAATTGCCTTCGTCGCAACAGTCCCTGCGATGAGCGTCTTCCCAGTTCCAGACGGGCCTCGCAACAACATATCTTCAGGTTGGTCACCGTGGAGTGCTGGCTTGATGATATTGATGACCCTGTTAAGTTGTTCGTCACGGCCGACGATGCGGTCCTCGTCGACAATCGTGTCCGGCTCAATGAGGTCCTTGTTGTTGAAGACAGTATTATACTCACTTGTAAGTTGGTCCGTTATCGACAACGGCCGCTCGCTTTGTTCTCCAAGTTCCTCAACCATGTTACTATCTGGTAACGGCGCATATTGCAAGAAGCTTTCCCACCATGTGCAAGTAGAGAGCGCGTACAAGATGAGAAGGAAAGTCCAACCCCCTCCCCCCTTTTGCAACTTGAGCTAGTGAGCAGTTGCGAGGTATACAGTGAGGTGCCAAGAAAGTTGTTTGGGCACTTAGAGAGTTTTAGACCAGTGAAAACAGGAGGTACGGATGCATACCGATACAGTAAATAAAACTAGAGAGAGTCTCCAAAAACAACAACTTGTTTGTTGTTTGTGATGTTATTTCTGAGTACTACGGAATCATTTAAGGCTAGTATATTTAAATCTTTTCCAAATAAGAAACAACACTAAAATCAGCTAGTAAAGCTCTTCAACTTCCTAAATTCGCTGTATGAGCCAGATTGCGTCTCTATACTCCATTACTTCTTCTCACTCTCTCACCCTAGCTCAAGTTGCAAAAGGGGAGGGGGAGTCATTGATATTCCCTACTGTGAGTCGCAAGAGTGCCTGTACAACGAGAGTGAGCCCGAGTTACCCCACAAATTCAAAGTGTATTCGCTTCGTGGGGTAACTATGGAAGAGAGGCCTCCGACTCCGGATCTCCCGAAGTATCTTCGCGAGCCACTCGAGAAACAGTCCCCGGAACGGCTGGAAACGGTAGCGGCCTACGCAAGTGACCTTGCCGAGTGGAAACGAGGACAGCGAGAGGCAGAACTGGAACAACGTCGAGCTGAGGAAGAAGTAGATGAAGAGGAGCTTGAAGAGCTTAGTGAACGAGATATTTCGACCGATCCCGAGGACTACAGCGATGTTCCGGGTGGAGCCTACATCACGGTGAAGACCACGAAGAAGACAAATGATGCAAATTATAGATATTACTACTGGCAATGGAGAGAGGGTGACTCCTGGAAGAATGAATATATTGCTCCGGTCAATCCGAGAGAGTAGTGTTCTTACAGAAAGTTCATCCCGCATATCCGCACGAACGACAGAGTAGACGAGATTCGAGTCATTTTTTCTTGCCTCTAAGGCTCGGTTCCAACTCTTGAACTGATCTACATAGATCTTCGTCCGTCTGGCATGTCGGACAATGAGTTTGCCCCGTCCGAAGTGTCTGGCCACGGTGGCGACACTCGTATCGCGTGTCAGGGTCTTTCTCAGAAAGCGCTTCTCGACAAATCTCGAACCGTGGAGTCAAGTAGACCGGCCGGAGAAAGAAATTACAGAACCTACGTATGGAAATTCCGACTGAACTACTTACTCTCTTTTCGGCTCAGATTGAGCAGCACGATGAGAACTTCGTTATTGAGGTTCCGAGAGGCGAAGTCGATACTGGCGATGTCCAAGGCGGTGAAACCTATCGCGTAGCGCTACTACCGGGACCGGCCAACGGCGATAGTGACGATGCTACCGTGTCAAATTCGGACAGTCGTCCCGCCCAGTCGAACCCGCCGGTTGAAGAGGGTGAACGGCGGACTGTCGAGATTGAGAGTATTGGTGACCAGGGCGACGGTATTACTCGCGTCGAGCGTGGATTCGTCGTCATCGTGAGTGATACCTCTCTCGGTGAAGAAGTGACCGTTGAGATCACGAATGTAAGAGAAAACGTCGCATTCGCGGATGTAGTAGACCGCCCGGGCGACATTGAGCAAGAGGGCTAACGGCGCTCACTCTACGCAAAGCAGCTTTCTCCGTAAGAAGAGTCAGTCGCTTTTTGGCACTGATTCCGGCGAGAAGCATGACCAGTTTTCTGAAGATAACTGCCACTGCCAACTATCGAGAGACACACAAGCGTAACTCGAACATGCAGATACGGAATTAACGGACAGTTCTCACAGAATTATTTTCGAGACAATCGGGGGAACCAGCTGCTCAGTCCACTCGCGCTCACGGTCAGCAGATTCGTGGCTTGAAACTCTGAGACGAACCGCTAGGTAGGCATCACTGTTCGTCGGGTGACCCGTTTGCGCCGTCCTTGAGAAATCAGGATTAACAAATAATTATTCACTTACCCAAAGCTCTATTTTCGAGTTAAACAATATTATATGTGTGGATGCGGATTATCTGACAATGAGTCAGTCTGATCGAGACTGGTGGCCGGAGATGTTGAACGTCGAAATCCTCGACGAGAATGCCCGCAATCTCGGGCCACACGGCGAGGCATTCGACTACGGGGATGCGTTCCAGGAACTCGACCTTGCGGAGGTGAAGTCAGATATCGAGGACGTGATGACCACCTCACGAGAATGGTGGCCGGCTGACTACGGCCACTACGGCCCGCTGTTCATCCGGATGGCGTGGCACAGCGCGGGCACATACCGGACGACTGACGGCCGTGGCGGGGCGTCAGAGGGTGCACAGCGCCTCCCGCCGCTGAACAGTTGGCCGGACAACGCGAATCTGGATAAAGCCCGGCGGCTACTCGAACCGGTCAAGCAGAAGTACGGTCGCAAGCTCTCGTGGGCAGATCTTATCGTCCTTGCGGGGAACGTCGCCATCGAGTCGATGGGCGCCAAGACCTTCGGCTTTGCAGGCGGTCGCGAGGACACGTTCAAGCCCGATCAAGCAGTTGACTGGGGGCCTGAGGATGAGTGGGAGGCCTCCGAGCGCTGGGACGAGGACGGCAGCCTCCAGGGCGACCTCGGCGCGACCGTCATGGGCCTCATCTACGTGAATCCAGAGGGTCCTGATGGCAACCCCGATCCCGAGGCGTCCGCGGAGAACATCCGGGAGTCCTTCAGCCGGATGGCGATGAACGACGAGGAGACCGCTGCGCTCATTGCTGGCGGCCACACGTTCGGGAAGGTCCACGGCGCGGCCGACCCTGACGAGCACGTCGGTCCGGAACCCGAGGCTGCCCCCATCGAGAACCAGGGCCTGGGCTGGGAGAGTGACTACGGCTCCGGCAAGGGCAAAGATACCATCACTAGCGGCATCGAGGGGCCCTGGACGTCGGCGCCGACCGAGTGGGACACGGGGTACCTCGACAATCTCCTCAACTACGAGTGGGCCGCGGAGAAGGGGCCCGGCGGCGGTTGGCGGTGGGTCCCGCTCGACGAGGACCTCCGGACGGCCGCGCCTGATGTCGAGGGCGACGACACGGTGACGCCGATGATGCTCACGACGGACATCGCGCTCAAGCGCGACCCGGACTACCGTGAGATCATCGAGCGCTACCAAGACAACCCGATGGAGTTCGGCATCAACTTCGCGCGGGCTTGGTACAAGCTCACGCACCGAGACATGGGCCCGCCGGAGCGATTCCTCGGCCCCGAGGTTCCCGATGAGGAGATGATCTGGCAGGACCCACTGCCGAACGCTGATTACGAGCTCATCAACGATGAGGATGCCGCCGATCTCAAGAACGCCATCCTTGCGACGGACCTGTCGGTCCAGCAGCTCGTGAAAACGGCGTGGGCGTCCGCGTCGACGTACCGCGACAGCGACAAGCGTGGCGGCGCGAACGGCGCGCGCGTCCGGCTTGAACCCCAGAGGAGTTGGGCGGTCAACGAGCCCGAGAAGCTGACTGCCGCGCTCCGCACCCTTGAGGAGGTCCAAGAGGAGTTCAACGCCTCGCAATCCGACGACGTCCGCGTGTCGCTGGCCGACCTCATCGTGCTGGGCGGGCACGCGGCCGTCGAGCAGGCGGCGGCCGACGCCGGCTACGACGTCGAGGTACCGTTCGAGCCGGGGCGCGTTGATGCCACCGCCGGAGAGACCGACGTCGAGTCTTTCGAGGCGCTGAGGCCGAAGGCCGACGGTTTCCGGAACTACATCGGTGACGATGTCGACGCGGCGAACGTCGACGTCGTGGAGGAATTGCTCGTCGACAAAGCCGAATTGCTGGACCTGACGGCTTCCGAGATGACCGTGCTGGTCGGCGGGCTGCGGTCGCTCGGTGCAACCCACGGCGACTCCGACCTCGGCGTGTTCACCGACGAGCCGGGCACGCTGACCAACGACTTCTTCCAGAACCTCCTCACGATGGACATCGAGTGGGAGCGGTCCGACGAGGACGACGTCTACATCGCCCGCGACCACAAGACTGGTGAGGTCGAGTGGCGGGGTACCCGTTTCGACCTCGTCTTCGGGTCGAACTCTCGGCTGCGCGCTATCGGCGATGTGTACGCCGCTGACAACGCCGAGGAGAAGTTCGTCAGGGACTTCGTTGATGCCTGGAGCAAGGTTATGACTCTCGATCGCTTCGATCTCGAGTAGACAATCCGCCAACCGACCCACGTCCGCGCTACGTCCGATATCCGATGGACGTATGTTTTCGTTTGGGACGCAACGGCGCGCTACCGCCGTTGTTCAGTGGATAGTCTGTACTAATCGTTAGATAGCTTGGTCGAACATGCCGCGAGAAGCACGACCACAATCCTCTTTGAACAAATCGGTACTGGGAATCCCTCTTCTTTGCACCGTCTGTTGAGCGAATACGCTGCTCAGTTAACGTGCATACTGATTGTCGGTCAATATATATTTTTCTTGGCATGTTCTGACACTCGTCCAAAGTACAGGGTGTCCATTACACATAAGGAAGTTACCAGAAATAGACGGTCTGAATCAGCCAATATATCTCAATGGATATGGCTTTGTTTTATCCCTAGCTTGGATGATTATTAACTTTCGCAATTTTCAATATCTGTATTCACAGGAACAGATGTATTAACCAGCCCCACGGCCGATTGGAATTGTGAAAGTGTTTGTGAATCTCTGATTGGAAGAACTAGCCTACCTTCCCAAGAACCGGACCTCATTGATTCAAGAAGTTCTGAAGAGACAAAACCTTCAAAAATCGTCTCATTATTTAGTTCCATTCGTAAATTTCCGGGTGGCCCAGCGGAAATAGCTCCTTGGTTTGCTAATTCTTGGAATCGGTTTTGTGCAGATTCACTGAACTCAATTGTTAATCTATCAGGTCTATTTTCAAACTCTTCAGACCGAATAATTTCAATTTCTGATCCTCCCGCAACCGTTTCCTCTCCATCGTCAGTTTCGACATAGTATGTAATATCGCTCGGCGAAGTCACTAAATCTTCACCTTCTGCAACAGTAATACTAGCCGCTATCAGGTCTGGAGACGACTCCTCTGTAGAAACATATTGAATGCCATACTCTGAAACTGTTTCTGCCTCTGCTAATGAGGATTGAATTTGCGTGCCGACTTCGTTTAGCGTTGGTCTACTGAGTCCCTGGAAATAACCCGTGATGTTATCATATTGATCTATGAGGAGCCTCAGATCCTCACTGACCACCTCATTCCTGAACTCAATGACATATCTATCAGTAGCTTCTACTATCAAAATATTGTTATTCTCTGGGTTGATTTCTTCTTCGACAAAAGACTCCGCTGCTTCCTCAGTCCTAGCAGTTACACTAAACCCTTCAGGAGTCGCTAATAAAACGTGCGTGCCGTCAATATCTCCACATTGAGGAACTTCTGAAACTTCAGCAAACTCACCTGTGGGTGTTATATCTGTTTCCGATGATCTATTGGAATCAGACTGACAACCTGCTATGAGTACAGTTACAGCACAACTACCTTTTAAAAAATCACGTCTACTAATCATACAAACCAAATTAAGTTTATAGATGAAAAAACTAACTCCGTTTCATCAACCTCTCTATTTGGAACAGAAAAGCCATCAGAACCATTCATCGCAGATATATCACCAAAAGTCTCCAAATTGCCTGTGGAGCTAGTATCAGCCGATCACACTGACACAGTTCTGACGAGGCTCACAGAATAAAACCTGTGCAACTGATGCCCAAACAGCTATATGAATAATAAATCTGGTGTATTTTGGGTTAGTGAGTCAATATCGGCAGCGACCGCCGCTGACGCGACGGTGCTACCATTGACGATCGGTGGCCAAACCGGGGACATCTACTGGAATAAGCGGTCGTCAAGTGGTTGGTTCGCTGGAACAGATCGGCGGACTCCAAGTGTTGTCTAAGTAGCGGGATGCATCATTACCCAGAACCCCATGAGCAACCATTATCAGAGGCAGCGTCCCTCACAACGGGGCACCGCCATGGCTTCACACTACATCCAAGCAGACAATACCTCTAACCAGACATGATAAATTGAGTGTCAAGAGCCTATAATTCAGCGAGCTGGCAAAAATAAAAACCGCCACGCTAAACTCCTCCTTGTATCTCGTCCGACATTCCGAACAGGTTTCGGGTAAGTCAACTGGTCTGTTGATTTGTGACATTCCTATCTGAAAGTTGACTTTTTCGGTCAAGCATGGGGCGAGAAGCACGAGCAGTTTCTTGGAAAGAGCTGGCACCGCGAATAGTGCGAGACACACTAGCAGAAATCGAATACGCAGGGGCGGAGTCAATGGACAGTTCTCATAAAGTTGATTTCAGCACTGTTGTGACGAACCTGCTGCTCAGTGTGGCTGCGAATCTAACACCCGCAGGCCTACAATAGATCTCCAAGAAGGTGCTATTCGTCGGTAAGATCGGGGCACGCTACTTCCCAGAGGTGGTCGTCGGGGTCAGCGAAATACCCAGAATATCCGCCCCAGAAGGTGTCCTGTGCTGGTTTGACGATACGACCACCAGCAGCCTTCGCTTCCGCAAGTACTGCATCGACCTCGTCCTCACTGGTCACGTTGTGGGCTAACGTCATCCCTGAAAACCCAGTTCCGTCGTCAGGGACGGTAGCATCTTCGGCAAGTTTCTCCCGCGGATAGACCGAAAGCCACGCCCCTTTGAGGGTGAAGAATGCGACATCACTATCTGGCTCACGATCTCGCATCGGGAGGTCGAGACCATCTCGATAGAACTGGATGGACTCGTCGAGGTCTTTGACACCAATCGTTACGAGCGAGATCTTCGGATCCATAGAGAGAGGACTCTGTGAGAGCTGTTAACTGTACTGACCGTCAGTTTGCTCGGTCGAGAATGCTGGGATAATCACGACCAGTTCCCTAGGGTGAGCTGCCACTTTGATCACCCTCACAGCCACGGTCGACGATCAAATACACAGAGACGGAGCCAAAAGACATCACTCACAGAGTTGATTTCAGAACGGTTGGGACGAGCCAATTGCTCAGTGAGCCTGCACATTCAGCATACACTAACGAACCAATCCCGCTCAGTTCCAAAACGAGGATTCCGATTGCGGGCTCAACTCGTACCAACTGCATGGACCAGATATGGACCATTCTACAGGTGAGTTTTTAATTCATGGGGTAGTAAAATGGTAACAGGAAACTGATAATATGTGGGATGCTTTTCTAAGCCATGCGGGAGAAGATAAAACTGCCTTTGTTGAGCCTCTGGCTAAGGAGTTGGAAAATTGCGGTCTAAGCGTATGGTATGATGATTTTGAACTTTCTGTCGGAGATAGCATCCCCAACGAAATCCGGCGCGGTTTGCATAACTCGGATTTTGGTGTTGTTATCCTTTCTGAAGCTTTCTTTGAGAAGAGTTGGACGCAAGAAGAGTTAGATTCACTAATTCAAAGGGATGTGAATGAAAAAGATAAGGTTATCCTTCCTGTTTGTTATGATATCACACCAGAAGATGTACAGTTCCATCACAAGCTATTGGGCAAACGATATCTGATTTCTGGTGATTCAATGTCTGTTCCTGAGGTCGCCCAAGAACTCTATCAAGAGATATTGGAAACGCGTACAAAACCACTCAACAACGGTGATTTGGAAGATTTCGATCCTGAAACCCTAGACTACATCGCTGAACTAATCGGAGAAATAAAACGAGGGACGGAAATTGAAAACTTTTTCCAGCGCTTGAATTTCGACATTGATTGGGATGATGCAAAAGAAGGCAGTATAGACGAGTGGATATCAACATTTCCAGTTGAGGCTAAAGAAAGGGGAGTAGATTTAGAGAGTGAAAGGAAGAGAACGATTTTAGAAAACCTCAAAGATTTGAATGAAGAAGATCCCTCAAATATAATATCTATTATTGAAAAGCTGATCCATCCTAGACACTACATTGAAAATGATAAAGAAAGGGAGCAGATCATTAAAAACTTGAATAATATATTAAGATGGGAAGATTTGAGGATAGTTGACCAAGGAGAAGTAAAGAAGCTAACCTGAGCCGCTAGTTAACCGGGCCGATAAGAGAATAGGCTACATCTCGCACTGGTTGCTTGATAAAGACAAAACGAGACGAATATCACGATAGTATATTAATCTCTATGCTGACCGTCAGTCTGGCCAGTTGAGCATTCGCCGATATTCACGACCACACTGCAACCACTCCGTTTTACCCGAAGGTGAAGTTGAGGCTCCAATTGAGTGGGTAGAAGCACACGAAGAGCAGAGTGCCTTGGAGGGGTCACTCACCATCGCGTTTCTCGAACAGATCGCAAATGTCCTCTAATCGCCCGAATTACGACGATTTGGTGCGGTTCTCAATGAATTCCTGCGCCCATTGATTAAGGAACTCCACCGTCTCTGCCCGCTCCTCAACTGAGCCACTGTCCGTAAGCTGGATGAGTGACGTGTCTGCTTCATCTTTTTCGGCCCACCCGGTCACAATCCACGGCTCCTCAGTAGATCCGACTATATTTCCGTCAGAATTCGCAGTACAGGCGGATTGGGTAAGATTCAGCTGATCCGACGCTTCGACGAGCGTCGCTGCTAACCAGTGGAACAAGGGACTCCCCGGAGCGAGGAATCGGAGTGAGGGGTACTCTTCAGCCGCATCGGGGTCGAAGGTTACACCGATTCCTTGGCGGTGATTTGCGATGCTCGCTGCGAGGGTATCCTCACTTTCCTCCGCTGTGATAGGCGCGTCTCCCGGATGTTGAAGACAGTATATGAATTCTGCGTCTTCCGGTTCAGTGAGGTCGAATTCGATATCCAGCTGCGACAGTGGATCGAACTGGATTCCCGCCTCGCTGAGCGTTTCGTTCTCCAAGAAGACTCCCTTGGTGGCCTCTACGGTAAAGACGGGATCTCGGTTTTCACTTGGGTTCCCAACCTTCCCGAGATCAGGATGAGAATAGGTTTCCCAAGCATCCAGACGGGCTTCTTGAATAACCTGTTCCCGTAGGGGTCGGTCGCTGTCGACCTCTGATAGTGAATCCTTGAGCTCTACTGGATCGTCCTCACCTTGCTGTTCCTCGATATCTTGTTCGATATCTCGTTCGAGTTCTTCATATTCCTCGCTGTCCGCTTTCACCCCTTCAACCATCGTTGCCTCTCGAATCTTCGATCCGACACTGGATAGAATCGGCTGCATATCGCCGACGACGTACTCGAACAGACCTATGCGGTCGTCCAGTCGGTCATAGATATCTGATTCGACGGTGTCCTCATAGCTGTAGTTGAGGATGTAGACGTCGTCGTATTCCTGACCGATTCGGTCGATACGACCGATTCGCTGTTCCACTCGCATTGGGTTCCACGGGAGGTCATAGTTGATCATCGCACCACATTCCTGCAGGTTCAACCCCTCACTCGCTGAGTCGGTACACACCAGAATATCTACTTCTCCATCGTTATCGGAGAACTCCCGCTTGACACGTTCTTTCCCTACATTCCGCCAGGTGTCCGCTTCTTCGTCGTACATCTCGCCCCCGTCACCCGAGTAACAGGCGATATTTTCGCCGTACTTCCACCGGAGCTGCTGGCGGACAAAGTGCATCGTGTCTTTGTACTGCGTGAAGACAATGATGCGACTCCGACCTTTTCGGTCGAGCATGTCGAGGTCGTCGTACAGCTGATCCATCTTTGGGTCGCCATCGACCTGCTTGACTTCCTGAATGAACGACTCCAATTCCTCGATTTCCTCTTTGAGGAGATTGATGCCCTCATCTGTGAGACTCGGTGCCAGTTCAGTTAGATCGACGTTCAGTACGTCTTCGCCGGCGTCTTCCAACTCGGCAATCTCATCTTCACTGTATTCGCTCAACGCATCCAGGGCTGCCTGACGATTCTCGTCCTGGTCGTCTCGAATCCGCTTTCGTCGTTCGAGCACCTTTCGCTGTGTCCGGAGCTTTTCTAACCGGGTAGAGAGACTCTGTGAAATTGCATAGACACTGCTAGTGAGTCGCTGGCGGTACGTTGTCATTACGAACCCAATTGCGCGGGTTTCCATCTCACTCGACTGTTGAGCCTTCTTGTAGAAGGTCCGGGTGTACTCGTCGATTCGATCATACACTCGGCGAGTCTGCTCGTCGAGCTCGATCCGGCGTCGCTCGGGTTTTCTGGTTGGTACCCTAGCTTCAAGCAGCCCTGCTTTGCGATATTTTCTGAGCGTATCTCGGGTATTCCGGTGGATGCACGCATCGACCGGCGTCGCCCATGAGAACACGTCCTTCAGGACGTTCCAGCCGTCTTCACTGAGTTCATCGAGCGCATCAAGCCTATCACTTCGTGAGGAGATAATCATCTCCTCATTCAGCACTGATTCTGGATACAGCAACCGCTTGATTTTTGTGTTCTCGTCAGCCCCGAATGGATCGATTTGCTCGTCGATAGCGGCGTCGACTTTCCGCCGGTAGTCATCATACTGCCGTCCATATCCCCGTGCCAGATTGCAGGCTGCGAGGAGTCGCTGCTTCGCAACGCCACGACCCTGATCCTCTACCCCAAGTTCGTCTACGAGCCCTTCGAGGACGACGTCCGCGTATTCAACCGAGGAATCAAACTGATCCTGAAACGTTCCGTCGAGTGTTGCTTGCGTGGGCTCACTTGATGTTGAGCGAGATGACAGGTCTGCTCCGCCTTCGAGAACGGTTGATAGAGCTTGGCGGGTCTCGTAGAACTCGACAAATCTGTCTCGATCGTCCCAGGCCTCCGGGATATCGAGGAGCGTCAGAAGGTCGTAGAGTTCCCGGTGGTGGAGCTGCATCGGCGTCGCGGTGAGTAGGTAATAGCAGTGGGTATGATCGCGGAGCCGCTCAAGGAAGTTGTAGAAGTTGCTCCCACGACGGGCGTTGTGCGACTCGTCGACGACGACTGCGTCCCAGACACCTTCTCTCCCGTCTGTACTGCGCCCTCGACAGCTTGCTTGGATATCGTTCCTCGTTCGGACAGTCCCTTCGTCAGCGGGAGCCACCTGGTCCCACCGGCCTGTGAGACGCGCTGTGTGCCAGGACATGATTATGACGGTCGGCGTGGGAGCGTCCTTTTGAGTGTGTGCAAACCGCCACAGCGGGCTATTTGTCCACGCCTCATCTCGTCGGTCTGCGTCGATATCTATGTCGCTAGCGTCGGGGATCGAATGCTCCTCTCCGAACGCGTCGATGAAGACGTAATCGTAGTCGCTTCCGCGGTCGTACCGGTAGGCGTTGATGTTGAACTTCTCCCAGAGCTCTTCCTGCCACTGGACGGCGAGACTGGCGGGCGTGAGGACGAGTGAGTTCTCGAGTTCGCCTGTCAACCCGAGTCGAGAGAGTGTCAGACCGACTTCGATGGTTTTGCCAAGCCCGACCTCGTCGCAGAGGAGGTATGAATTCGGATATGTGTTGACGGCGGTATCGGAGACGACCCGCTGATGTGGCCATGGGTCGATTGTACTTGCCTCTTCGGCGAGTTGGAGGCCGCCAGGCGCCTGCGCTCCGTCAGCTAGAATTCGCCCTTTGTCGCCGTCGGTCGGGGGCTCTGGTTCGCGGAGTTTCTCGACAATTTGTGAGACTTCGACGTCGTTGTCTGGGGCCTTCCAGTCGATGAGTTCCTCTTTCAGGGCCTCCGGTAGATCGTAGACATCGACGTACGCGTGCTCGTCTTTCCACAGCTGCTTGAACGACTCTCGGTCGCCTTCGACGTAGGGGGCTTGGCCGTCGTCCCACGAGCGGTGGACTTTGAACCGCTCGTAGTTCCGCGTCCAGCCACCGGCCGTCTCGTTGATGCTCCCTTCGAACGAGATCCAGTTCTCTTCCTCATCTCGGAAGATCCCTACTTTGGGGTGGAAGATACCCCACTCCCCGCAGCTGGGGACCGCGATCTTGAGCTCGAGTCGATCCTCTCGGAGGAGCCAGGCGAGTAGCTGGAGTTGCTGATCGAGCGTTTCGTCATCCAAGTCCGTCAGGTTCTCGTCAAGATCGTCGGCAAGCGCCTCCAGCACAGGCCGATCCTTCGGCTGAAGCTGTGCGCCGACGATGAGTCGCATTCGGCCGTCGTTTTCGACGAGAGCCTCAATTCCGTTTGCAGCAGCAGCGAGAGAACCACTATCGAAGTAGCCTGCAATCCGGTCGTACTGGATGCTTCGTTCGAGCGCCGGGACGTAGAACTCCTTGATTAGATGAGCGACATCGTTGCTTGGCTGGCTTTCATAGATAGATTTCCAACTGTATTCACGGAGGCTCATATATGTTTGATATCCATTTTTGATGGTGCCAATAATAAATAACAGGTGTAATGCTACTGGTGAGATACTTATATAAATAACCAAGCTACAGTTATCTCTATGCAAATAGAGATCTTCACGAATGGCTCTGGGACTACGGCAGATAGGGTAAATGTGGAGTCTGTTGATGAGTTTTTCAAAGGGGGTTTTTTATCTATAAAAGACTTGTCTGAAAAGTTAAGTTCTTATGGAGATATTTCAATACATATTCTTTCAAAGAAGTACGGTTATTTACAAGGATCAGATCCTATTTCGGAACTAAATGTAGTAGAAGGTACCAGTGCTAAAGACACTCAAAGATTTTCGGATATGATTTCTAAAGCATCGAGGACCGCTGATGTGGTGATAATCCTCCTAACAAAATCTGTATTCGAAGGGACAGTCAGCGATCAGTGGAAAAGATTAATATCGCAAGCCAGACGAGACAGTATTTGGTGTATTGGTGCCTCCGGGAATGCGGTTTCTTCAATAGATTTTGAGGAACTTCGGACCAAATCTACATCTGTTATTGTTTATGAAAGAGTTGGAGTGGCCCGTATCTCAACTGAAACAAAAAAAGAATTAATAGAGGCAGTCAAACAGGTTTCCACGAACTAACTGTTTCACCTGCTTGATGAGAAGTCTTTGAGGGTTCCTTGGATTTCTTCTCTTTCATCATCCTTCTCAAATATTTCTGCGTTAAGATCCAAATTAAGAAGTTCCCCAGTCTCACCTGCTGCAAGATTTCGTGCTAGTTCCCAGTCTCCATGGTTTTGAGGAAGAACCCGCAGTAATGCTTCCAGAGTGGCCTTAAATGCTGGATCGGAATCACAGTTTCTGTCGCTCATCCAGTTCCAAGCTTCAGTAGCCCCTCGTACGTCGTATATATGCATTGCAGCATGAACCTTATCTAGATCTGTGGAGAAAGATAATGAGTCTGGGTTGACCGGTTTACGTCCAGATCGAGTATCTGGGTCTTTGTTGATGCTCTGAACTCTGTCGCCATGGGGTCTTAGAATAATATTATCTTGGCTTTTTCTCCACATCCGTCTCTCGTCTTTAAGTTTAGCGATGTCTGTACCAACCCCGATAGCGAGTCTATTTGCTTCGTCGAAGGGGAACTTCTTTGCTCCAAAGACGAACCAGGAAAGGAGATACCATCGGGAATCTTGATCAACATCTCGAACTTCTTTATTCAGATATTTTTCAGTCAGATAGTCCAGAACAGCCTCCCGAGCCTCATCAAGAGCAGCCTCGGGCCTAACCTCCTCACCTTGTGAATTTACAACGGGGTAGTTTTCTGTGAATACTTGGAGAGTAGGACCGAACGACGCCAATATCAGGTCAACTTTCGTGAAGTCGACATCCCTCTCTTCTAACGAGTGGACTCGCTCAACAGCCGCATTTTTAGTTTCTTTTCTTATATCATCCCATAGACTGGCAGACTCATCTTGTTTGTCTCTCTTTTCACTTGTGAGTAGAATTGTACTCTCTGCTGAGTTTCGACCCTGCTGTTGGACTCGATCTGGCGTCTCAGTACTAATCGGATGAGTCGCAGAAATTGCGAATCCGGCTTCAATGAGACCGGTAGTCAAGGTATCCCACGCTTCGGTTTCCTTATGAGTAAACATCATCGTGAAGACCCCATCATCAGCTAAAGTTCGGTGGATCTCGTCAAACATGTCGGTCATCCTACTCTCATACTTTTGTCGAGCGAGTTCTTTCTTCGAAGTCCCTTCTCCGGCTATTCCTTCGAATAGCGAAGGATTAGCAACTGCCTCTGACTCCTTATCAGTGACATCATCTAGGAACCAAGTTGGATAGATATCATCTAGATATTTTTTTAACCATACATAAAAGAAATCAGATAATTCTGCGTACATAATACTGCTATAGTACGGTGGATCTAGTACGACTACATCTACAGACTCATCCTCTAGTGACAAGTTAGCAGCATCCCCTTGGAAAATCTGTAAAGGTGTCTCGGGTTCCCCAGATAATTCTTTGAGCTCCTCGTACACTTCTACTATCGAGTCAAGTACCCATTGATACCCGTGATCCTCTGTTATGAGATGGCTTTCCGCAAAGTCCCACGCGAATGCAAAGTCAGATCCTGCGAAGGTATGGCCAATTTTTGGTCTGGAAGCATCCCAAGCAGACATCCTACTGTTATAATCAAGCGCTTTATCAGAACCAATGGCCAAGAACGTGAGAATAGCTTCAGCCTCTACATCAGAGTACGACGATTGGATTTCAGACTTGGATTCCTCGAATGCTTGCCAATAGGTGTAGTGGGCAAGCAGCTGGCGGGGTGAAAACATATCTCGCCATTCAAATATTCCGCGGCGTCTTGGTTCGGAAGTTTTCTCCCCGTCAGGGATTTCGGTTGCGAGAAATGTGGATAAGTCTGGGTCATTCTCGACCCGATCCACTGCTTTAGAGATAGCTTCTTTTTCCTCCTCATTTGTTACCCGAAAGCCACGCTCTCCCCGTTGTTCGTATCTCACTGCCATACTTTGATAGTCAAAGTCACCAGACTGGAGCTTTGAGTTTATTTCTTCTCCATCAATTACTACGTCGCAATTCAAGCATGTCGCCTTTCCATGTGAGATAGTACCGCTAGTTGGGTTAAATTCTGAAGTTTCTGTATCTTCAGGAATACGTACAATCTCAAAATCTGCCCTCAAATCCTCCTGATCAACTATCGGGCGGATGGCTATTCCCCTGACAGGGCCGGTATCTTTATCTAACCACCAATTACCTGCCAGCGGAAGTTCAAATCCACAGTCTGGGCAAGTAATTTTGTGGGCCCAGATCGTTTCAAGTACCCTTTCTCCTGGGTTGGTCGGATAGTACTCTTTTAATTTATTCCGTGCAATCTCATTAATGCGCTCTCCCCATTTTTCAATGTCATCAGAGAGATCAGACTCAATTCTTGGATGTTCGAGTACCGCTTTTAGAATGACTGAGGCTACCGGATTTAGCTCGTTTGCTATGGTGGGGAAACCATAACGCAGACTCTCAAACGGAATGGATCCCCCACCTGCTGTGGAGTCCATTACTGTAGGAAGTTCTCCTCCCCATGCTGTTTTTATTGCCTTATGAAGACGATCTCTTTCTTTACCCTGTGGGACTCTTTTATATGATTTCCTATATCCATATAAATCGTAGACTCTCCCAGACCACTCCTCCTTCATCTCCTTTCTTTGTCTAACGTGTTCTGCTACTGTATCTTCAGCAGATTTGTTATCTGGATTAATTTCCATCCACCTAAGCAGAGTGTCATCGTCGACTGAATCAGGTAGAACTGAAGCTAAGATAGCTAGTCGGGAAGCGGGAGTCGGCCGTCTAGCCCACCAATTATGGATATAATTTTGCGGAGGAAGATCTGAGTAATTCTTTCTCTCGCGTTCATTTTCAATGCCGACTGCTCTAATCGGAAGTGGGTCTTGGATCTTTAGCCGTGGTCGATTTCGATTTTTCTTAGTCATGATTACTTGTGATGGGTTAGTAGTGTTCGAAGAGCCTTTTCTCCGCTCGGGCTATTCGGCGAACGACATTTGGCGTGCCAATAGTAGCACTCTTCTAAACTCATACGTGCAACGCCACGGGTGAGTGTTCGCATCCGATCGACTCGCTGTATCGGTTTGATACCGATGAATCCGAGTGAGAGCCGAACTCCCGGTTCTTCGGGTATAAGGACAGTTGCAGATCCGGTCCCGGTGACCAGCGACGGATCAATATCCGCGTCTCTGAGAGCTTCATCGATAAGCTGGAGGAGACACCGAAGGTGGGGACCGGAGAGTCGTCGTACTTTCATAGCGACCCAATTATCCCACGTCCAATCCTCCGCACCCTCTACGTTTTCACCAATCACTTCGTGGAACGGATGGGTTTTCGACGACCGTTGCCGGCGCCGTTCCAGCCGACGCTGGCGTGCGTCAGCCTGCTCAGTTGGAAGGAACTCGTAGAGTGTGATTGTCGCTTCGTTCCCTGTCTCGTCACGAACGAGGGCGAACGTGGGACGTCCACCGTATACGCTACTCCCGAGCGCGAAGGTCTCTGCCCGTTCCTCGTCTCGTTGAATGCTCATGAGTCGTCACCTTCGATGTTCGTCGGTCCGCCGGCCTGCGCTCTGACGGTGATGTTCGTCCCGTCGAGTTCCTCACCGAGCTGGGCGAGCACGTCGTCTTCGTCGCCGTCGATGGCCTCCGGTTCGTCCATCTGGAACTTAAAGCTCAGCTTGACCTTCTGATTACCACCTGCCCGGTCGCTAAAGCCTTCGGGACTCTGATTCAGCGTGGTGAAGGCATCAAGCGGCCCGGTGAAGTTAGCGTTGAAGGTTGCCTCACCGTTACCCATCTCCGCACGGCTCTTGTAGTCGAGATCCACAGTGATGGACTCACTCCGGGACTTCACGGGCGACCGTTGCGCGACGAAGGACCCGTGCTTGAACGGCTGATCGCCTTCGATCTGGACGATGAGTGAGTCGATTCCCGGCGTCGCATCACTACCGGCTTGGGAGACGGCGTGCCCCCGAATTTCGCTGAAGGCCCGCTTCGCGCTCATCGATCCGGTGGATTTGTTCCACGTCCCACCGGGGCCCGTTTTGCAGTCCTCGCAGAGGACGGGCTCGTCGGCTTTCGTCTTGCCGTCGACCTGTTCTCCGCAGTTGTCACACTCGGCAGGTTTGTTCCGACATTCCTCACAGATCTTGTGGGTGCTCTGGGGTGGGAGGTCCTTACCGCAGTTCGCACATTCCGTCAGCTCCGGCGGACGAATCTCGTCGGCGTGCTGATCAAGGAGGTCTTCGATACTCTCGAAGAGTTCGTACTCGTCGCCGATCTTGACCTGCGAATCCGTAATCGAGGTCGTGACGTCCGGCGACTCCGGGAGCGGCGCGTCGTGTTGCCAATTGTTTGGCTGGGACTGGGCGTTCCAGTAGGCTGTCCCCGTCTCGCTATCCCAGTAGGCGTACTCGTGATCTGAGACCATTCTTGCGATGGTCTTTCGCAGCGGTTTCGTACTTAAGAGGAAGGGGAGCCCGGGCTTCCGGGCGAACTGTGCTTCCAGGTCCGCCGTCGTCATCCGGCGCTTCTGGCTCTGCCACAGCTTCTGCTCGAACCAGACCTTTCCTTTGGGCTGGTCGTCGTCCCGGATAATCCGGTTCATGTCCTCGAGCGTGGTTCGGACCGCGTCGACGAGCTTCGTCCCGCCACCGGCGTCGACGGACGTGATGGTCACGTGCGTTAGCCCGTCGTCCTCGACGTAGAACAGGTGCCGATAGACGTTCCGAACGCTCTCACCGAGGAGCCCCCGTGATTCGTCTTCCCTGTCCCGGAGTTCTTGAAGCTGTTCATCGGAGAGATCCGCTGTCTGCTGGGAGTCATCCCTAAGATCCTCGATGGCTTCGAGCCGCGTCGCCTGGTCGACGGCATTCTCGAGGAGTTCGGAATCGGGGGCAAGGAACAGGACGTAGTTCTTGTACGATCGGCTTTGAATTGTCCCTCCATGTTTCGCAGCGGTCTTCTCGTATAGCTCCTGGATTTTATCTGGAACTTTGGTTTCCTCCCCTCGATCGGTTTGTACGGGTGCCGTGAGCATATGCATAATCGAGAGTGTTGGCGTGGAGCCATCATCCGCTACGTCTGCAGGCTCCTCTGGGAACATCTCGATGTTGAAGCCCCCGCTTCCGACCTCGCGATCCAGTCGGGCTTCGAACCGGCTCCGAGCTTGCTCTTCAGAGGTGTTCTGAATTCGTTGGTCGATGATCCGAATCAGGTTCGGCTCAGCTTTGAATCGGATTTGATCCTCGTCGTAGAGGTAGTAGCACGCGACGTTCATATCGTCGCCACCGAGGTTCTTCAGGGCGTTATCGTAGTGGTCGAAGGAGACGCCAGGATGGGCTACTGCCTCGTTGAGCCCTCGTCGAGCGATTCCTGACGCCTGTTCACCGAACGCCAGACTATTCCAGAGCACCGTCGTCGTGATGTGGGACCCGAGCGCGGGGATGCCCTTCTCCGTCCACTTCTGGTCCTCGAGTTGGGCGTGTGCGGTCCCGTCACGAGTATAGATGTCCGCAGTCACCGCCGCACTCAGATCGACGAACTCGAACAGGGATTCGTTGAGTGTCGCCCGAATACTCCCGTCCGGAGCATCGTCTGCCGGCGTGAGATCGTAGAGACGGAGGAAGTGACGGTCATACTCTTCGGGCTGGTAATTCCACAGGTAGTGAATCGCTCGCCCGAGCAGTTTCAGTGCTCCACGAGTCCGCTGGAAGTCCGGGATCGTATCGATCTTCTCGGTTAGCGTTTCGAGAACAGTAGGGTGGAATGGGTATTCCCGTTCGAGTTTCGAGCGGTAACTGTCCTCGCTAACCTCCTGCGGGAACTGACGGGGGGCTTCGTCGTAGAAGTGGAAGTACTGCTCAGCCACCGTCGTCGCCACATCTGTATCGATTTCGTCGAACAGTCGATGCTGGAGAACAGCCCCGACTTCCGTCTCGCCGGTAGGAGTGATCACCTTCTGCTGGCGCTGGACGACAGCGTCCAGTTCATCGACCAGGCCACGGACCTCTTCGGCCTCCTCTTTGAACGCCGAGTCCGCGATACTGTAAATGACGGTGAGTGAGTCAGCTTGGGCGGCTGTCTCCAGTAGTGACTTCATGAAGGAGACGGTCTGACTGGCCAGGGTAGCCCCGCCGACCTCGAGCGTCGACGCGTCCTCGAGGTACTCCGCGATCTCGTCAATAAGGACCACGGAGGGCTGGTCACTCTGTTCCAGAAGATCCTTCAGCGTGTTCTGACCAGGGGCCTGCCGGTCCCGGTCGTAGTCCTCAATCTCCCGATAGCCGTCCAGCCCGAACAGCTGGTAGGCAATCTCGCCCCACATCGTGTTCGTATCCGGGGCGTTCGGGTCAGTCCGACTACTTCGGGCGCTGCGAGCGTCGACGTGCCCGCCGACGAAGACGGCTGAATTTGCTTCGAGTCCATCGGAAACAGCGTCCAGATAATCGGTCGCCAGCTCGTCCTTATCGACGAACTTTGAGAGATTTCCAATCTCGATCGGGTTGTTTGCGAGATGATACGAGGCTATGAGGTCGTGAGTTTTCCCGCCGCCGAAGGTCGTATCGAGACAGAGAATACTGCTCTTGTAGCCGTGCGTCTCCCGGTCCGCGGCTGCCAGAAACCGACCCGACAGGTTGCTCAACAGTGTGGTCAACCCTTCTGTCGGATACGTAGTATCGAAAAACTCCGCAGGATCACGATACACAGGGGCGGCTTCATCAGGCTCGTGGGCGACGGTCGCGAGGTTTGCAGCGAATTGCTCCTCCTCCAACGTTCCGTCGATAACGTCGGAGCGAGGCTGGCAGGCCTCGAAGAGCGAAGTCACCTCCTCATTTTGTGTACTCATCGTATAACAAGACGTGTTTTTCACACCACCTTAAAAGTTCGAACCTGTGTGACCAGCATCTGACAGCAACTTGCCACCGGAATTCACCATAATTAGTTAAATGCTCTTGGTCAGAACAGGCCCTCGTGCAAGGTATTCAGTTCTGCTATGCCTAAAGTCTGGATTCAGTTAGGAGATCTTGTGCCAATATCGCTCCGTGTCAAAGAGATCATAAGTTTGGGAGGAACCTATGACGACGCTTGTTCGAACGAGGGCCCGTACAGAATTCTGTTATAAAATCAGCTAACGGTTTCAGCACTCACTTGATGATGTTGTTGGGAACTGACATCGATCACGTGGATAGAGAGTAATTGATCATCTGGTCCTCCATCCGGCCGACGATAGATACGTGAATACGGGGTATCGCTCATTTCATCCTCCAATTCGAAGTCTCCCTCGAGTTCGTCCAACCTCTCATCTATTTTCTCCCACACGCTTCTGATGCCGACTTTTTGAAAATCATCTGACTCAAAGAAGATAATGATAGAGTTGAATCTCTCACCCTGATCGTATGTCGCCAGTTGTCCGAGAGGTTTTTCGAGATTCGATTTCACGCCTGAATTGCTCTCATTCCAGTACTTACATTCGCCGATGTAGATGACTTCCCCTTCATCATTCCGCAGGCGAATATCAGAGGGTCCTCGTCCGGTTTCTGCCTCACGGGTGAGATTACCGTCGATGCGTTGATCCAGTCCAACAGTGATGACACTCCGATACCCTTCCTCGTCAAGTTCGCTAAGATCACCAGCAGATAATCCAAGTCCTTCGCCGGCATCGTCGATCATCTCCACCAGCCGACTGAAACTATCGTAATCAAATTCGCCATCCACCAAGTCGGCAGTACTGGTCTCCGTACCCACATCATCGAAGAGAGCATTTAATGATCCCCTGAAGGCCTCGGCTGTCTCACCCGAGTCAAGTTGATCTTTGATGAACCCCTCGATGCCCCTGAAAGAGCTCTGCCTTACTATACTTGACAGTGAATCTGATGCAGTGTCGTCCGATGCATGACTGATACCTGCCAAGAGTCCAGCAGCGGTCAGATATCTCCTGCTTCTCGGAAGGTCCCCATCAGAAGCTTGATTATACAAAACCTGAAGTATTGTATTTACCTCCTCGATAGAGTCGGCCTTGATGTTCGAGAAAACAAGGGAACGGTCTTCAGATTCAAGTCTTAGATTTTTCCTTTCAGATACTGTCTGGTGAGACGCGAAGTAGAGGCGATAGTGTTTAGTACCGACAACAGCACGGAGAATATCATCCGCAAACTCCTGACTGAGAACTCCTTCATCATTATGTTTTGCAAACACCACGTCTCCGTCGTCGGTTTCCCGTTCGAATTTCTTTACATTGGACTCGGACAGCTCGACCCTTGAGCTGTGTTCTGTATACGCTGTTTCATTTCCAACAAGGTTGCGGTAGATGCGGCTAGCTGTCAGCCATCCGTGCTTGAATTGGATGACATCGCGTTCGAATTTCGAAACATGTTCGCTCCGTGTAAGTCCGAACCATCCCCCTTCAAAATTGTATTCCAGCATATGGGGTTCGCCTTTGAGTGATTTCTCAATCAAGAACGAGTTCGAATCCGCATTGAGCGATAGGGAACTGTCTTCGAGCATGGCCAAACATTGGTTTCGTGAAAAAGAGTACGTCAAAGTATATCTGTCGTCGTAGAGCGGATTCCCGTTGATATATACCTCCCGTTCAGGAATCTCCCGGAGCACATCGTCAGAGAGGACTCCGAAAATCTGCATGAACGTTGTCGACTCCGTATAGTAGTCAGCGTCCACAGCTGAATCGCCACCATCAGCCGATGGCTCTAATGCAAACATGCTGATGACGCTATCTTTGTCGACACGATCTCCACTGATCAGTTCGTTTGAATCTTTCACCCATCCCTCACTAGCATGGTAGTGTGCCACGAGTACTTCGGAGTCCGTGCTGTGGAATAACAATCCCTTATCGGTCTTTTGTACTGGATGGAGCTGTTTTGACAGTGATGTGATATTCTCTTTAATTATCTCCTCCTTTCCATCCTCTGCCCAAGATTGCTGATAAACCCTTGAGAGCTCGAAATTAGTTGTTAACTCATCCTCTGAGTTTAATCTATCTGCAAAGGTTCTTTTCAACTCCTCTATGAATCCAGATTGAACCTGAACATCTGTAACAACCTTTCCCAGTTTTGGTGAATCGTTTTCAGAAAGTGTCCCTAAATCAACAACGAAACTTGGCATTAACCCTAGTATATTACCCAACTACAATTATATTGTGCCAATTTTCAGACACCAGGATTCGAACCGCTTTGGTGCCTCACCACAAAGGGACTCTGAAGATGTCCGGGTACTAGCGACTCTCGACTGAGTTCTCAGACCTCTTTGATTTATTTTGACTGTTCTCAGTAGCCACTCCTAAGCTGTCAGCCTCGCCAAGAGTGAAGTGAGACGATCCCTTGATGACTATTATTCAATGTGTAATACACTTCTAACTGGTCCCCAAAATTCAAATTTAGAACAAGTTGCTTTTGAGCAGGCTGATGTAATCGCTGGTGAATTTCCTGGTTCGATCCTCTACATAGCTCGGAACGACGCTCGCCGCAGTACTGTTGAGGATAGCTGGGCCGCGTCACACGACCCACTCTGCCTTCGCGCTGAGACGCTTGATGCGGTCGTTCGGAACTGGTATGAGCATCTCCACGGTCCGGTCCAACCGCTCTCCGGGCAGTTGAACCGCCGGCTCACGGAGTATGCGCTCGACAGAACGACAGCCGAGACAGAGGGAGCTCTCGCCGGCGAACCCGCCTCGGCCTCTCTCGCGGATTCATTCAGTAGCCGCTTCTCGCTCTTCGACGACGCCGGCGTCGGGACTGCCGACGCGTTAGCAGCGGAATTCGAGAGCTCAGCTCTCGATGACCGTATTGCAACAGCGACCGTCGACGCCTACCGCCACTACCGGGATCTCCACTCCGACTATCTCGACGAGTGGGTGAGTACCCGAGGAAAGATGTTCCATACCGTCGCGACGGCAGACCAATCGCTATCAGCACTCTCACCGGAACTTGATGTGGTTATACTCTCGGGCTATCATGAGTTCCGGCCTGTCGAACGTCGCCTCATCGAACGCCTCGCCGACGACTTCCCGATGATCGCACTCCTCCCGCTTCATCAGAATGGCCAGAGCGGGGTCGACGCCGTTGCGACAGACGCCTTGGATGTTTATCAATCGCTGGACTTCGAGAGGGAAGCAATCGAGCCAGTCGATGAGACCGGGAAAGACTTCGGTACAATCACCGATGCCCTCTATCGACCGGCCCCCGACGACATTTCGGTCCCTGATTCCCTCCGATGGCGTGAACTCCCAACGCCCGAGCGCGAGATTCGCTTCGTCGCTCGCGAGCTCCGGACTGAGTTGGCTAATGGTCGCGATCCCGACGACCTGGCCGTCGTCGTCCCCGGGACCGAGGCCTATTCGGGGTGCGTTGAGGACTCATTCGATACGTTCGACATCCCGCACGTCACAACAGCCGCCTCACAGCTGAACCGGACGTTCATCGGGAGTGTCGTACATGACCTGCTAAACCTCGCCGAATCCGATCCCCGTGCCGAGGATCTCACATCGCTGCTTTCGAATCCACTGGTCGACGTCGTCGATACAGACCAAGCCAATACCGTCACGGCAGCTGCTCGCCGGCGTGACACGGTTTCTGTGTCACCCCTGATCGACGATGTCGACGGCCAGGCGGCGGCGCTGATCGAGGATCTGCTGGCCACACTGGAGACGCTTCGAACGGGTGACGTCGAGGACGCAACCGAGACGCTCCGACGGCTATTGGACGACCGGTTCGAGCTGGAAGCGGCAACAGAGGACTACGCCAGCGGCGCCGAGCAAGCCGTTGAACAGCGGCATATGACCTCGTGGATGAGGTTCTCTCCTCGTTCGAGTCGCTGGCGGCGGTCAATAGCGAGCACTCCCCGCTGGCACTGTTCACCCGCGCCTTCGACGGCGTGCCGATCCGGGTTCCACAGCGCGCTGCCGGCGGCAAAGTCGAAGTGATGGGGCTGCTCGACGCCCGGATGCGCTCGTTCGAGAAGGTGTTCCTCGTGGGACTGACGAGCGAGCACTTCCCGGTGACACCGGAACGCCCGGCCTTCTTCGAGGAGATGACCGACGCCCATCCACGGTTCGACACCGGTGACGAGCGACTCCGTGGCCGCTATCTCTTCGCGACGCTGCTCGCGAACGTCGATGAACTCACAATCACCACACCAGAGACGGGCGACGACGAGTCCGCCGTCGTCCGGTCGCCGGTCCTCGACGAACTCCAGCGCGTGACCGGCATCGAACCCGAAGCCGGAGTCGACGACCGCGTGGGCTCCCGCGAGGACCTGCAGCGCCACATCGCCGCAACGACCGACCGGCGTGCGGCAGTCAGCCGCGCCGGCGACCGAGGTGACTTCTCCCCCGAGCAAACCAAGCGCACAGATCGTGGACTTCTCTGTGCTGACAACAGGAGAACGGCTGGCCTCTCCGAACACGACGGCGTGCTGGACCCCGAGACAGTCGCGGAGGTCTATCCTCCGTCGGAACGAGAACCCTACAGCGCGAGTCGAATCGAGCGATACGTCGAGTGTGGCTTCAAGTTCTACGCTGACAAAGTACTCGGAATCGAGGACCCCGACGACGTCGAGGTCGTCCCCACACCCCTCGAAACCGGGTCGTACATTCACGATGTCCTCGAACGGTTTTTCGCGGATCTGCAGGACGAGACCGAGGATGGTGTCGATCTCACGGACTTCGACGGGGACGACCTGGCGACGCACCTTCGCGAGATCGCCGTCGAGAAACTCCGTGATGCTGACTTCGAGTACGACGGCCTGTTCTACGAGCGGTGGAAAGCAGAGCTGTTCGCGGGCCTCGGTGAAGACGAGAGCGTCCCGTACGAGGCCGGGAGCAAACCCCACAACGCGCCAGAACAGGGATTGTTCACCACGTTCCTCGACAACGAACTCTCACGAGACGGCGCCGCCCGCCCACACCTGTTCGAAGCACCGTTTGGCGAGGGGCTTCCCGACTCGGATGCTGGCCCGTTCACGGTCGAGCGGCCGGACGGCTCGACCGTCTCGATTCGCGGATACATCGACCGTGTTGACGTGAGCCGGGACGGTGAGCACCCGTCTCTCACGCTTTACGACTACAAGACTGGGCGAGCACCGTATATGACCAAGACGACTGGCGGCACGAAGTTCCAGCTCCCAATCTATCTGCTCGCTGCGGCCAATGTCGTCGACGGTGATCTGTTCGACCAGGGATCGCTTTCAGCGACGTACTATCAGGTGCGACCCCCCAACGACCTCAAGGTTCCACGCGGAGTCGAGTCGAAGTTCGATTCCGAGGTCGAACTCCGCCGTTTCCTGAACGATGTCATTCCAGAGTGGTTGGGCCAGATCGACGAGGCGATCGGCAACGGACGGTTCCACACGACGCTTCTGTCGGCCCGCGGAGCGAACTGCCGATACTGTGACTACCGGCGGGCGTGCGATGTCCGCCATCACCGCAAGCGGGAGTTCGTCAACGAAGTTCACCAAGACGACGCCGCGTACGTACCGCTCCGTGTTCGCGATGACGAGGACATCGAGGCGGTGATGGGCGATGACTGAGGAAACCGAGGAGATTCAGCTCACAGAGGAACAGGAGGACGCGCTTGTCCAGGGCCGGAACGTCGCGATCACTGCCGGCGCTGGGACGGGGAAGACGACAACGCTCACGGAGCGGTACGTGACGATACTGGCCGAGAACCCGTCGCTCACGCCGGAGAACATTGTCACGATCACCTTCACGCGAAAGGCCGCTGCCGAACTGACCGAGCGCGTTCGGGAGGAAGTGTACAATCGGCTCGAAGCTGTCGACTTACCAGAGGCTTACCACCGCTGGCGAAACGTCCTCGACGATCTGGAGGACGGCTACGTCCACACCATTCACGCGTTCTGTACGCGGCTCTTGCGAGAGCGGGCTGTCGAAGCCCCGGTCCCGCTTGGGTTCGACGTGCTCGACGAAGACGGCGCCGCGACACTGCAGCGCGAGGTCGTGACCGAGTTCCTTGAGCGCAACCAGGATAGTGACGACATCGGGCTGCTCGCTCAGCTCTGGGGTCGCAACCAGTTGATCGATGTACTCGCTGGACTACTCGATGAACTCCCACAGAGCGAGTCCGTCCTCGAGGCGTGGCGCGACGCCGAGGTCGACGACTACGTCGATATCTGCTGGGAGGTCGTTTGTGATCTCGACGTCGACGACGCTCAACAGATACTGTATGCGGACGGACTCCTTGAGCAGTTACGCACGGTCGCGGGCCGCGTCGACCGTGAGGCCGCGATCAACGACGAGGACGGCCTTCGGGCCTACCGTACCTTCACCGAGGTCACGACAACACTCTCTGACGAGCCCGAGGAAAGCGATCCCCGCGACTGTCAGCGGGCAATCCTCGAGCTCTACGAGGCCTGTGAGAAGAAGAACGGCGGCCTGTACAGCAGTTCGGGGTACGTCGTCGGTGACCGGGACGATTGGGATGAGTACGGTGACGTCTACGACGACCTGAAGGATGCCATCGACGCGGTCATCGCGGCTGTCGAACCGCATGCGGATGCAGTCGAGACGACGCCAGGGGAACTGGAAACAAATAGCGCTCACTACGCGCTCGCCCTGATGCGGGTCTTCGAGGATGTCCTCGCAGCCTACACTGCCGAGAAGGACCGCCGCGATACGCTTGATTTTCCCGACGTAATCGAGACGACCCTCGAGTTCCTGCGAGCCAACGATGAGGTCACGGATCGGCTTCAAGAACAGTTTGCGGCCGTGATGGTCGACGAGTTCCAAGACACGGACCCACGCCAGTGGGAATTAGTGAAGCTCCTTACCGGCGTCGACGAACAGACGGCCTCGAACGTCTTCCTGGTCGGCGATGAGAAACAGAGCATCTACGGATTCCGCGGGGCCGACGTGACGACGTTCGGGGCGGCGAGAGCGGAACTTCAGGCCGTCAACGCAGCCCGTGGGGTCGACGATGTCCCCGACAGCGAGGCCGAGAGTCCGACCGCGCTCGAACTCTCCGGGAACTTCCGGACGCTGGATGAGCCGCTGTCGTTCCTGAACGAACTCTTCGAGTACCTGTTCCAGTCGGAGGGTGATACGCACGAACCCTACGAAGCACCACCACAAGATTTGACCACGCAACGTGACCGTATCGAGGACATCGAGGGGCTTACCGGGAGTGTCGAGTATCTCGCTGTGCCCGACGATGCCGACACTGCGACGGAACTCTTCGGCGACGACCATCCGGTCGCCGAAGGTGCGCTGGACCACACCATCGAGGCCGAGGCACAAGCGCTCGCTGCTCGACTGACCCACCTGTTCGACGATCCGCCGACAGTCCAAGACCCTGACACGGGTGCTCATCGTGACGCTACCCCGGACGACACGGCAATACTCCTTCGCCGGCGAACCCATCTGGATCGGTATCAGCGCGCCCTCGAGGAGTACGACATCCCTTACACTGTCGTCGGTGGCGTCGGGTTCTACGATACGCCTGAGGTCCAGGCGCTCACGAACCTGCTTAGGGTACTCGGTGACCCACAGGATGACGTCTCCCTTTATGGGGTGCTTCGGTCGTCGTTGTTCGGATTCGCGGATGATCGTCTCGCTCCGGCGGTCGCAGAGGCTGAGTCAGTGTGGGACGCACTCGCCGAGACGGACGACCCACAGTTAGCGGACGCCTTCGACCTCCTCACAACGTGGCGCACCCTCAGCGGGTGTTCGACGCCGTCTGAGGATGGCGTCCTCCCGTGGAACCGTCTGGTGTCTCGGGTGATCGACGACACGGGGTATCTAGCGAGTGTCAGCGCTGACGAGCGCGGTCAGCAGGCCGTTGCGAACGTCGAAAAGTTCCGCGATCAGGTCCGGACCTGGAGCGAGAATAGTGTTCACACCGCTGCCGGGTTGCTCCACCGGATTGACCGCCAGGCCGAGGTTGATCCCCGTGAGGGAGAAGCTGATATCGCTGGTGACGCTGCCGGTGTGCGGATTATGACGATTCATTCCGCGAAGGGATTGGAATTTCCGATTGTCACCGTCCCTGACCTTGGAAGTGACCTCAACTTCGGTCGCTCCGTCGATGAGCATGGGTACGTCCGACTCGTAGACGGTACTGATGAGGCGCCCCCGGTCCCGGCGGTCGGTGGGCCAAATCCAAGTGATGCGTTCGCCATCGAGAAGACGGCCGTTCACGAGTACGCGAACCGCCAGTTACTCCCGCAGGAGCGAGCGGAGGCAAAACGACTCCTCTACGTTGCGTGTACACGAACGCGAGATCACCTGCTGCTCTGTGGGACACTTGAGATCGACGTTGCCGATGACGGCGCCATCGAGCTCGGCGAGCCCGCTGCGTTCGACGATGCAACTCGGTGGCGAGACTGGGTTCAGCTAGCTCTTCTGGACGGTGATCTCATCGGTCAGGCGATGCGAGACGGACAGGCTCGTGGAGAGATCGACGACGCTAGCTATATAATTCGCAAGCCACCCCGTCCAGTCGACTGGGACAGAGACGACACCACCGGGGAGTCGGACCCAAAGATCTCGATTCCGTCACCGCCGACACAGACGCCTGCGAAACGCATTGCTGCGACGACGCTGGTCAATGCGGTCGCAAATGCAGCTGACGGCGGACACAGGTACACGGAAACCCACGAGTCGGCTGGGCTGAGTCCGACGACATTTGGGACGGTCGTACACAGAATCAACGAACTCCGCCCTCCGAGAGACGAGTGGCCAACGCTGATTCGACGGCTGAGCCGAATGGCCTGGGAAGAGCCGACAGAAAGTGACCTCGATGATGCAGTTACTCACGCTGTGGATGCAGTCGAATTTGTCGACCACATCGAGGCCACCACGCAACTCCAGGCGACCTATGATGAGTACTCCGTTGTGGCCCGACTTGATGGGGCACGCATTGTTGGGGACATTGACCGTCTGCTCGTGACGCCCGACAGCTACCATATCATCGACTACAAGACGAATGACCTCTCGGCAACTTCGACTGGCGAGTTGGCCGACCACTATCGGCCCCAGATGCTGGCGTACGCGTTGGCGCTCCTCCAGCATGACCCTGACCGAACTGTGCGGGCCTCGCTTCGGTTCACTGACGCCGGCGTCGAAGAACACTTCGAGTGGGATGCCAGCCAGCTCTCTGTGATCGAATCTGAACTGCGTTCGATGCTTGAATTGGTAGCAGAATCCTGACTGTCCACTGCAGGACCCAAAGCTAGTTCTTTCTAGGAGCTTGAAAATCCGATTCCTTATTCCAAGGAGTATCCGCAGAGTTTACGCTATACCACGCTTGGGAAGTTACGAAGTATAGGGATAACAGAATATTTGTCGACTGACTTCGGTCGCAATCACGCGATCTTTGGGTATTTTTCACTTCCACTACGCTGCCGGTAAGTATAATGGCAGTAATTTAAAATACATGGGTAGATGGTTGAGGTCAGATCCGAGAAACTGCAGCGGGCGGAGAGTAAAATCAGAGAGGATGGCAAAGATTTGCACATTTCCGGGGAGCCTGGTATGGGCAAGTCCGAGTTTTTATGTCATTTACAGAGACGGCTAGAACCAGAATATACTATCGTGGAGAAGGTGGTTCGGAGACAACATAATATCAATAGTATTGCTCGTGACATCCTGCACAGCGTTCGTCGAGAAGCGCCAGAACGGGATTCCAAGCCTAATCAAGTCACCAACATTTCTGCTGGAATTGGGCCAGTAAGTGGCGGTGGGACTGTTGACGACCGTGTTCGGGATATACACAAATTAGAAGACCTCACCACGGATTGGTCCGGGACACCATTGATTGTCTGCCTCGATGACATCCACAAAATCGCTGACGATGAACAAACAGTCTGTGATTTCATTGGTGAAGCCGCATCTGTACTAGGTGATCAAGTTCACCTAATCACTGCAGGTCGAATAACTGTCTCAGGGATTTCTGAAGTGCAACAAACACACCTCGGCTACTTTACAGTGAATCAGACCCGGAGATTTCTTCAGGGTGAATCCAAATCCCTCTCAGAGGAAACTGTCCGCAGTGTCCATTCTAAGGTAGACGGCCACCCACTCTATCTTGACCTATTGACAGCGAGCTCTGAGTCTGAAGAAGACTTTAGACTACCAGAAGAGATGGTCTACAGTACGATTGAGCAGCGGTACATAGAATCTCTTCCCCTGGAAACAGAGGAATTCCTTCGAGATATCGCGCCCCTTCCAGAGTTGGATGAAAAGAAAGTCAGCAACATTCTGGAGGGCAAATCTCAAACGGAGGTCAGTAGGAGCCTACGATCTCTCGAACAACGTGTCATTGTCCAAGAGGTCAATAGGACTGATGAAGGTGATAAGTTATATAAAATAAATGAGCACTTTCGAGAATTTTTAGTCCAGAAACATCCAAACTCCGAAGATATTCATAGATCAGCTTTTGATTACCACGTAAAAAAGCTGCGGGAGATATTCAATGACGACTCAGATGAGGTTTGGAGGCTCTTGCTCCCCCATGCATTCAATGTCAAACACCACTTGGAGGGGATCTATGGAGAAGGGAATCCAGAAGACTATCGCCAAGAAATTGACCGGCTCGGACTCACGTATCCAGAAAGGGCACCAGTAATTATCCATACTGGTCTCTCGCTGTTCAACACTGAGGTCATCTCTCTGTTTAGGGCCGAACAAGAGCGGTTCAGTGACTGGCTGCTTGAAGAAGCAGAAAATGAGCCGGTTGCAGAGCTGTTAGTCCAGCTGATTGAATTGATGCTAAGTCAATTCGATAGTGAGGACTCGATGGGACTATCGGATGTTCAGGTAGACGCCAGTGTTGATGATCTGCCGATGGAGTCCGAGCCTTTCAGCGATGTGGATTTAACTGACGAACAAGTCAAGCATTTACGCCAGTCAGTTATCTATACATTTAGCTTCTTCTTTGAGGAAGAACCATATCAAAGTGAAGAGCACCGTCAGCATGCTATCAAGAGTTTCGATAGGTACGGCATCTCTCCAGAAGTTCTTAGCGAGTTCAAAGAGCAAGTTGAGGCTGTATTACTTAATAGCGAGCTTGGGGACCAAGCGGGAGGGATTATTGAGGAATACTTTGAGTCAATGGAAACCGAATTGGAAAAAGCTGTTATGAGTAGTTTGGACATGTATGAGATGCGCTCGCAAACTCTAAAATTCGGCATGGATATGTTTGATAGTGTCCATAGAGAGGCTTTTCTAGAATCTGGCTTGATCGCAGATATTGCACTTGACTGTGGTGAGGCCCTTGAGCAGGCAGATAATCCGGCGTTTTCTTTGTTATGGTATACCCTGTTTCTATCCTACTTCCGGCAACATCAGGGAGAGGCAGACTGCTTTGAGGAACTTGTGGACCGATTTGAGGAACAGTTAGCAGAGAGAAGGTCTTATCAGGAGGGCATAGAGAACCCAATATTCTCTGCAGATAATACCGAAGAGACAGTTGAGTTAGAGTCGATAAAGAAGGACTGAATCTGTATGCTTTGGCACCAAAATATTCTCAATACATATAGTTGGCGCCCATACACGTGGGCAGTTCGCCGTATTTGTAGATCGGTGAGTGCGGTTCCATTTCTGTTTGTATCTCTGGAGGGATGCTTCTTCAAAAAAGTGTGAAAGGAAGTCCTTTCTACGGATCCCGCAAAAGGTGGATAACTTATACACTCGGTTGAGGCCGCAAGAAGTATGCCCGAGATCGGCACCTACGCCCGTGTCTCAACGACAGACCAGGACCCACAACGACAGCTCGACGAACTTCGAGAGTTTGGCAAAAACACGTATGACGAGCCAGAGATCCACACCTACGCAGATATCATCAGCGGGACTGAAACACAGCGTGGTGAAGAGTACCAGCGACTCCGTGTAGATATTGAAGACGGACCCTGGACGTCGTCGTTGTCCACGAACTCTCACGTCTTTCTCGACTCGGCGCCGGCGAAATCCACGGGTTCCTCGAGTTCTGTCTGAGTCACGAAACTGGCGTTCAAGATCTGGAAGTCGGACTGGAAATTAGCCTTGAGGATGGCCTCGTTGACAGAGCGGTGAGTCAGCTTATCGCCGGTGTGATGGGTGACCTCGCCCGGGTTGAGCACAAACAGAAGCTCCGTCGGATTCAATCCGGTATCGACGCTGCAAAAGAGGCTGGCCGATGGACTGGACGGCCCCCAGCTGGGTTCGATGTCAAAGACGGCTATCTCCAGGTCAACGCCGATGAGTTCCTGACTATTCGACGCGCGCTCGAACGCATTGAGCAAGGCTATACCTATGCTGACGCAGCTGATGGAACACGTGTCGCGGAATCAACGTTGCGGGTCCTCTATGACGACCGCCGTGACCTCTACTTCTACGCTGAAGCTGAAGACGAGCGCCTCCAAGCCGCCGCAGAAGAACTCGAGGCACTAGAGAAGCCGGATATTCCCGATGATACGAGTCTCCCCAGGCAAGAAATTCGAACTATCGTTCGCGATGAAATCTACCGCTATCAGCAGTAGTTAGGCAAACCTGCAAACTGTGCGATAACCCTCCGCATCGCATATTCATAGGAATAATGTTATTAACTAAATCAAAATATATTATTAGAATTGATGCTGCTTTGGGCATATATTAACAGCCAGTTTAATAATTCTGGGCTGTCCAGGATGAGAGACGAGACGATTGCAATGGAACATGATCATGCTACTGAGAATGGTCACGAGCACAGTGTTAGCGGCGGCGATAGCATCAGTAAACTCGGTGCCGTAGCAGGTATCAATCTGGTCGGATTCGTCGCTGAATTAGCTGGTGGGCTCTTGTTTGGTTCCGTCGCATTACTGAGTGACGCGCTGCATATGCTGTTTGACGCGCTGGCGTACGTGATGGCCTTTGCAGCTGCGGCCGTCGCTGACCGGTACGATAGGTCGCCGGAGTGGTCCTATGGGCTGCACCGACTCGAACCGCTCGCCGCGTTTCTGAACGGTGCGCTGTTGATTCCAATGGTAATCTACATCGTCTACGAGTCGTATCAGCGGTTTCTGAACCCGATTGATATTGGAACAGGCCCAACACTCGCAATCGCAGTGGCTGGCCTCGTAATCAATCTCGTGTCGGTCTATGTCGTCCAGGGTGGTGAGATGAATCTCAACGAACGCGGCGCGTTTTATCATCTGCTCGGTGATGCCGGCGGATCGGTCGCTGTTATTGTTTCAGTGGTGGCGATTGACCTCACCGGCCTTCGAGTCATCGACCCCGTTGTCGCTATTCTCATCGCCGGTATCGTTCTCTGGTCGGCTGGGAAACTCTTGCGAGGCAGCGGTATCATCTTCCTTCATAAAGGCCCCATCTCCGGTGAGGAAGTGGAGACAGCTGTCCTCCGTATCGACGGCGTCGAAGCTATCGAAGACCTCCACACGTGGCAGATCTGTAGCGAACTGACAATCGCGACGTTACACCTACGGACGGCAGTCGAGACGCTCGCCGCAGCGGACCGAATTCGCCGAGAGGTCCACGAGGCATTAGCCGATATTGGCGTGAATCACGCCACAATCGAATTCCTGCACAGTGAGCACGACGACCGCCTCGACGCCCACACTCACTGACGATGACTCCAACTACGACTCACGACGACACGCACCAGGACCACACTGGCACTCCGATGTATGAACTCTTGGGGGCAACCGAAGATAATGTCATCGCGCTCCGGATGCACAAGGGAACACGATCAGGGTACCAGGAGTTCTACGAGTTGTTAAGTGAGAAAACCATCCAATACGGGGCGATCCATGTCTACGAGGAGACCACTGACTGGACTGTGTGGACGTTCCTGACACACCTCGCCGGCCTGATTCCTGACCTACGATATGGATCGGAGTTCGCCATCGAGCGATACGCTGCAGTCGGTGACAACGTGTGGGCGAGGCTACTCTATGAATTGTGGAAGGTGATTCGTCCTCTCTGGCCCGTTGCACCGACGGAAATGCGGTATTTCGATGTCGATGACCGCGACGAAGCACTTCGCTGGGTCAAATACGGTGAGATAGTATGAGAATCTCTCAGGTTACGCGTAATCCCCAGAGTGTGGGGTTCATTCGTTTCTCGTCGGCGCTATAATCGCGACGGATTCCCAGAAAGTAGCGATACACGGAACGTTGACGATTGTCGTCTCTGCCCTCTTCCCATTTGCTGAAGAGCCATGGCTGCGGGAACACTATGGCGAAGAGTATGAAGCATTCCGTGAGCGGACCCCTCGGTTTGTCGGGTGGGATTTGCTGACCAAACTTTTGGGCGTGTCGTAGGACTCTCTCGGTTTCACTACATTCTCAGTCTGCTGGGCTGAAATCGGCAATTTCGCTGGAGCGTGTTGCTGATTCTATCGAGTAGACTAGACTCCCAGTGAACAAAGCAATACTCCCGGCGATAAAGAGTACACCTAGCGGTGATGCTGGGTCAACGAAGACCCAGTACAGTGGCGCCGCAATCGATGGCCCCGCTGCGAGAATCGCGATTTTCGCTACCAGCGGGCCACAGCACCCACAGGTACACGAGCCAACAACTGTCGCTGTGCCTGCAGTCCCCTCTGTAAGTCCAGCACTCTCCTCGATTCGCCAGTACCGAGCGATAATCCCTGCATTGAATCCGATGAGCGAACTCAGGAGACCAACAACTATCACCAGCCCTGGAGAGATTGCGAGGAAGAACGGAATGTGCGGCCGGACAACTTCGAGTGTCGGCCAAGAAACCAGTTGATAAATGACCGGTAAGACGACCAGTTTCGGCTCGTGTGGTAGCCCTTCTTCGGGAAATACGGAGAGATATCCTGTAATGAAGAGGAAAAACAGCCCAACGACGACCGCCACACCAATGCCGAAACGCCGGGCCACTGGGTCACGGAAGACGTCTCGAATAACGTGGGCTGCATCTTTTTTGAGGATATACCCAACAGCGATGGGGAGACTCAATGCCAGCAAGTATCCGAGGGGATGGGAGTTACTCGCTGGTCCTGGGATGAGATATGGGTAGGTCACCCACAGCCCCAAAATGAACCCAAGTCCGGTGTATCGAGGGCGCGTCCGCCATCTAAACCAACCGATTGAGAGACTCCCAATCATGATAGTAAGCCCGACAGCGAACGCTATCAAGGGGTACAACGACCGCGAAAACGGCATAGTCGCAGCCGAGTACTGGACATCAATCGAGAGTGCATCGAACAGAACAGCTCCCGTCGCTGCTGTTACGATACCGATAAAGACACCGGTGAGGGCCTGTTCGGGAGTGAGTCGACTATGTCGTTTGAATCCGACAGCTCCACCGACAATAGCAATCCCAACGAGGGTGAGCATGGCCCCATGTATCTCTGTGAGACCAGCGGCTCCGGTCACGCTATGTGCTGACGCGGTTGGGACCTGTGTCAATGCAATAATACAGGAGACAAGCACCGTGCCTGTCCGAACCCCGACGCCAGTCGAGCGAGTATTTGCTGACCCAGGTTGTATCTGCCACTGAGACCGGGTTCCCGTACTCATAGTACTATAGAATTTGGGTCCATCGTTTTGCATCCACTGGTACACCCTTCGAATTCCGTTGTCGTCGTCGGGATTTCTGAAACCACTCTGTCGATTCGCTCTTTTGCTTGCGATGCTTGTATGCTAGACGCTTGTATTTGCGTTTCATGTTCATCCGGAATCCATGAAGGCGATGAACTGAATGTGTTTGAGGAACCAAAACGGGAGGAATACACCGACCAGTGCAGCGAGTAGCACCGTCGTTGAAACTTGCCATACAATCTCTGCGATGACTGTTCCAAGAACTAGTACACCGTTGTACGCGATGGCGTTTATGACGATATCCGCTCCTGACTCAGGACGAGGCCAGTCGAGTACAGTGACTGAAATTGTGGGTGCCCGGCCCGTCCATATCACCAGTATGAGTCCTCCAACCCCACAAGAGAACCATGCCAGTACGGTTGGTGGCCACGAGAAGAGAATCGTACTGACGATAATCAGCAAAAGGACCGGAAGTACCGTTCCGACGATTTCGATGGCAGTGAACTCTCTAAACACAGAATAGTCTGTGCCACTCTGCTCAATCATAATAGGCGTTGCATCCATTGGAAGTTGGGTAAGTCCTATTCACTTCGTATCTCGACACTGGGGCTAGCAGCGCTGAAACTGCCAACATTTGTGCGCTATTCTCTATTTCGGCTATCGCGGTTCGGGTATATCAACGCATGGCGATGTCCTATGATGTGGGAAGCCGCACCTGTCTCATAATCAGGTACTGTATATTGACCAGTATGGAGCGCAGACAACTTCTCAAAACTACCGGCTTGTTAACGACCGGTGGAGTCATTGGCCTCGCTGGATGCAGCTCTGCGGAAGAAAACGGTAGCAACCGGACCAATACTAGAGAGCCGAACACTGTCCTGATGATTACTGAGGGCGGTGAGTACTATTTTGACCCAATCGGATTATTCGTCGAGCCTGGTGAGACTGTCACGTTTGAAATCCGGGGTGGCCGTCATTCAGCGACAGCGTACACTGAGGAGGCTACTTCGGCATCGGTAACGCGCATTCCTGCGGGTGCTGACTCTTTCGATAGTGGCACTCTCAATGCGCAAGGGGCCACATTTAATCATACGTTTGAAACAACAGGGACATACGATTATTTCTGTATCCCACACAAAACCATTGGAATGGTTGGCCGCATTGTGGTCGGTGAACCTGGTGGACCGGCTCAGGGGAGTATGCCACCGGACGGTTCTGTCCCAGAGAGTCAAACAATCGTTAATCAGGGCTCGCTATCTTATGAAGACTTCACCGGATGATGTACGGTATGACCGATAGCTTGTGTCGATTCACCGTGTAGAAGAAGGAGGCACATACGAGCTATCAGAATCCACCTGTCGAAGAAATATATGCACCTGCGAACTGTAATGCGTTGTACGCGCCGTGCATCAGGGCTGGGACGGTGAGATTGCCGGTGTACTCGTATGCGCCACCCAAGACCAGTGCCAAAATAAAGGCAATGGCTATGTAGACAAGTTTCCCCTCGCCCGACAACGAGAAGAGGTGGATTGATGCGAACAGTGCGCTTGCCAATATCACTGCTCTTGTGGGGTGGAGTGACTCTGCGAGTGTCCCCTGAACGAGTCCTCTGAACAGCAGTTCCTCACCTGGGCCCACTAACAGAAACGAGAGCGGGATGAGAATGAGAAACACGACTGGGTTCTGTTGACCGATGGTAACAACGGTGTTCTGCGCTGATTCGATATCCAGTATTGAGATTATTCCTGAGACTGACAACAGAAGAAGGATAAGAGCGATTGTCCCAACGACTGTGACTGCGATATCACGCTTATTGGGTACCGAAACGGGGACGAATCCGAATCCGAGCCCTCGAATTTTGAGATATACGAGTGCAAGGCCGCCAAAGGTGAGTCCCTGCAGTAGAACTGTACTCAGGAGTAGCCGTAGCGATGGCCGTGATGAGACATCGATTCCGACCACAAGCAGCACTGACGAGGCTCCAAGGACTACCATCGACCCGATAACGATTGGGACAAAAGTCAGTCCGATTGCAGTTGCGACAGAACGGATTCCTGTATCGAACCCGGATGTGTTATTCAAAATGCAACCCCACCATCTAGCAACTGCTTATTTTTGCCATGGTTATACATCTGGCGAGAATCATCAGTGACTCTGCTGTCAGCCTGTTTCTGAGACATTGTAATGCGCCGATAGCACGATTTTTGGGCCAACAAATTCAGTCAGTAATTCACAGTTCAATACTATAGTGGCACCTCGGATTCCTACCAACTGGGACACCGCCGCATGTTCATACGATACGGGCACCTTCTGTGTGATAAGGACCACCATGACTTCCGGAGGGACGTAACGATGTCTGATGATATCACTACACGGACCAGCGGTGACCGTGAACATGAGTCCCAGAAGCAGGAACCAGAGCGCGATGGCTCTGCCATCGAAGCCTGCCCAGAGTGTGGTGGTGGTATAATTGAAGACGAGGCTCACGGTGAACAGACCTGTGAGAGCTGTGGGTTAGTTTTCGAGGAAGCTCTCGTCGATCGAGGACCAGAGTGGCGAACCTTCGAAGCTGGCGACAACAGCAAAAAGAGTCGTGTAGGCGCTCCGACAACTAAGCTGATGCACGATAAGGGACTGAGTACAAAAATCAGCTGGCAGGACAAAGATGCCAATGGGGCAGCCATAGCTGCTCGGAAGCGGGCACGCTTACAGCGTCTTCGAACGTGGGACGAACGATTTCGGGCCAAGGACGCCACTGAACGGAACCTCAAACAGGCGTTCGGGGAAATCGACCGGATGGCATCCGCATTAGGTATCCCGGAATCTGTTCGTGAAACTGCTGGTGTACTATACCGGCGGGCAGCCGAAGAGGATCTACTCCCGGGGCGGTCAATAGAGGGCATGTCAACAGCAGCGTTGTATGCAGCCGCGCGGCAACAGGGAATGCCCCGTCCCCTTTCAGCGTTTGCTGATGTCAGTCGAGTCGAAGAGATTCGGATCCAACGGGCCTATCGATATCTCTCCCGTGAGCTCGGACTGACACTCGAACCCGAGGATCCTACGGAATACTTGCCTCAGTTCGCTTCTGCACTCGATGTGAGTGAGGAAGCACAGCGAGTGGCTCGCGACATTCTAGAAGTAGCGACTCAAAACGCGATTCAAAGTGGGAAGAGTCCAGCCGGATTAGCGGCCGCAGCATTGTATGCTTCTACCCACCTTACGAACGAGCAGTTAACACAAGAGACTGTGAGTAACGTCTGTCACATCTGCCAGACGACTATCCGGAGTCGCTATCAAGAACTCCTCGAAGTATACGCGGAACATCAATAACAGTGCCTGCATGTTCGAGACCCTTTCAGCGACTGAACACACCGAGTTGTATCGAATACACCGATGGTCGATTAGCATTCAATACCGCCATAACAAAACTCACATCTTCTCTCGCAAAAAAACGAGGCAGACAGCAAATGGGTGACAATCCGGGTTCTACCGTCGACACACCCCCTTTTCAGGCTGTTGTTGACGCGTTAGATGACCCAGATTGTCAAGCAATCCTCCGTGAAACAGTTGACCCTATGACTGCAACAGAACTTACCGAAGCGTGTGACATCCCTAAATCAACGTTGTACCGAAAACTGGACCTATTGAGCACGGCATCTCTCGTTCGAGAACGGGATCAAATAAATCCTGGTGGTGGGCGTGTCACGCAGTATGAACGGGACTTCGAGGATATCACCATTTCCATGACCAAGTCTGGTGAGTTCTCCGTCGCTGTTGACAGAGACCAGCGGACGACGGACGAACGGCTTGCAGATATCTGGTCCAAGATGGGTGACGAGCTGTGAACGCTGTTTTGACCGCAATTGCGGCCGTGAAGTTGGTGATTTTGCTCCTTGGTGGCGCAATTACCTATATTGCGTTTAGGGCTTATCGGCATACTAATTCCCCCTCGTTACGAGTGCTCGGTGTCGGATTCGGAATTATTACCTTCGGAGCGTTTCTCTCGGGTATCGCCAATCAGTTCTTTGCCGTCTCACTTGCAGTCGGCGTGCTCGCAAATAGTGTCTTCGTCGCTGCTGGTCTTGCTGTAATCATGTATTCACTCTACATCCAGCAGTGAATTTTCTCGGCGACTGGATTGAGCTTAATAGGTTTCATCCCCGATGATGTTATAGAACGATTCCCAAGGTGTTGTTTGCATCCGCAATTAGGTGAACTAGCTATTAGAACGAGCATGCGAACCTGATGCTGGCACAAAGTGTTTATCGACGAATCCAGACATTATCTCTATGAGCAGATTCAGCCCGGTCGTCTGGGGAAGCGTTCTCCTCATGCTCGTTATTCTCGCGTTCACGCTCTATCGGTTCAGTAGAAGTAGAGTCGCGTAGAGCCGACGCGTGTGGACAATAGGTCAACTGTATCGAACGATTCGCAATGCGAACACTACAGTGTGTGGAACTGTTCTATAACACTCTTTACATCTCTTACTTAGCGAGGTCTACTTGATGAGAACACACAATCAAGGAGTGGTAGTTCAGGATTATTCGATGTCCTTTGAAGATGAAGTATCTACACTTTCCGGGGTGTTATTTTGAGTGTCTCCTCCTTTTTCGCTCGGTACTTTTGCTAACTCGCCCCATCCTGATATTTCCCATTCTGGGCCGTCTTTAGCTGATGAGTCGGCAGTTGTATCTTCGTTTTTAGAACTATCGCCCGTCTCTCGACCTGCCGGCCCAACGAGTTCTACCGGTCGGAGCCAGACAACCCATATAATGCAAACTGCGACACCATAGCCGAGTATCCACACAAAATCGGCCACTAAAGGGAGATTCGCCTGCTCCATGGTGTAGACTAGCAGTCCCGAACCAGCGACGACTGTGGCACTAAGCAGGACAAGAAATGGTCCGTAGGGGAGTCCAGATTGTTCATCGGCAGTGGGACTCTGTTCGGTGTCTTCGGATGTGCTACTCATCGGTGTGAACCTCCGCTGGAAATCGTTTCAGCCCCGCTGTCTTCTGGTGGACGAATTCTGGAGAGGCGCATTGCATTCCCGGTGACGGCAGTCGTCATTCCTGCATCGCCGGCGAGCACTGCCAACCAAATTGGGACGTAACCAAACGGTACTGCCAATGCCAGTGCGGCCTTGACTCCGAGACTGGCCCAGATGTTCTGCTGGATAACGCCGTTAGCGTCATTGGCCAGTTCGTAGAGATACGGCAGCTTGCCCAGATCATCACCCATTAGTGCGATATCGGCCGTCTCCAGTGCCGTGTCCGTCCCAGCGGCGCCCATAGCGACGCCTACGGTAGCGGTGGCTAGGGCAGGGGCATCGTTTACACCATCTCCAACCATCGCGACACCGTCGTGCTCATCGGTGAGTTTCTCGATCGCAGTGACCTTATCTTCCGGAAGGAGTTCTGCGTAAAACTCGTCGATACCCACCTGCTCGGCGATAGCCTGTGCAGTCCGCTCATTATCTCCCGTTAGCATCACTGTTCGTTTGACGCCGAGGTCTTGGAGTCGGGCTATCGTCTGTTTCGCTGCTGGCCTGACTTCGTCGGCGACGGCGATGAGCCCTTCTAGTTCTTCGTCTGTCCCGACAAGCACCACAGTCTTCCCTTCACTCTGGAGTTCTGGGACCGTCTCTTCCAGCAAATCGAAGCAATTATGCCGGTCACATAGTGACTGGGCTGTGTCGGTAACCACGCCCCCATCGGTGGTCGCGTGAACGTGTGACAGATCGAACTCAAGTTCTTCAAACAGGCCGGGCTTCCCGGCAAAGTGATCGGTCCCGTCAAGCTCTGCCCGAACCCCCTTACCGGTGATACTCTCGAAATCCGAGATTTCGCGCTCTGCGACGCTTGCACCGTCTGCTTCCGCGACTATTGCTTCTCCGATAGGGTGCTCGCTACGTTGTTCAAGGCCACGGGCACACCGAAGGACGTCGTCCTCGGAATTTCCATTGAGGGGGATGACATCAGTTACCGTGAGTTCTCCCTTCGTAAGTGTCCCCGTCTTATCGAATGCGACGGCGTCGACTTCGCCCATTGCCTCGAGATGGTTTCCGCCTTTAATCAGCACGCCGTTCTTCGCCGCGCTCGTAATGCCCGAGACGACCGAGACTGGCGTCGAGATGACGAACGCACAGGGGCAGGCGAGTACGAGCAATGTAAGCCCGTAGACGATAGCTGTTGGCCACGTCGTGCCGAGAACGTAGGGGCTCCCAATCGTGACGAGGATAGCAAAAGCGACGACAGCAGGTGTGTAGTACGCGGAGAATCGCTCGACGAACTGTTCGCGCTCGGTTTTGTTCGACTGGGCGTCCTCAACCATCTCGACGATACGCGAGAGGGTATTATCGCTCGCCGTAGCGGTGACTTCCACTTCGAGATACCCCTCTTCGTTGATTGTCCCGGCGTACACCTCTTCACCCTCGCTCTTATCCACTGGAACACTCTCGCCAGTGATTGGTGCCTGATTCACCGCACTCTCCCCGTCTACGACCGTGCCATCCATGGGAATCTTCTCTCCTGGCCGAACGACGACGATGTCACCGACCGTTATTTCCGCAACAGGGACAGTCTCTTCGCCCCCGTTGCGTTTGACGACCGCTTCATCCGGAGACAGATCCATCAGCTCTTGCAGCGAGTTGCGGGCACGGTCCATCGAGTAGCGCTCGAGAAGTTCGGCCACGCTGAAGAGGAACGCAAGCGTCGCTGCTTCAAAATAGAGACCCTCCCCGAATGCAACACTTGCCACCAGGGCACCCAAGATCGCAATGGACATCAACAGATCAATGTCGAGGTTCCTATTTCGCAACGAGTAATACCCGTTGCGGAGAATTTCGTGGCCACCGAGCGCAATCGCGACAAGAAAGAGGGCGTCAGCTAACACCAGGTCGCTTCCGAGGAGGCTCGCGACCTGTATATTCTCCCCGGGTAGGAAGAATTCCAGCAGGAGTCCACCGGCGAGGAACACACCACTAATCCACGTCTTGATAGCCCGGCGGCTTCGCCAGATACTGTCACCAGATTCGCTATTATCTTTGTTACCCTGCTGTGCGGTCGTATCTGTAACTTCGTATCCTGCGCCCTCGATGGCGGCACTGATGTCTGAACCCGTCACGGTTGCAGAATCGTATGTGACTGTGATTTTCCCAGTCGTCGGGTGGGGTTCCGCCGTTGCAATGCCGTCGAGACTGTCCAGTGCCTTCGTGACCTTCTCCGCACAGGACGGACAATCCATTTCTGGGACAGAAAACTTCTCCGTGACCTCGTCGCTGTTTTCGACAGTGTAGCCAGCTTTCTCGACGCGCTCGGTGATAGCCTCCGTCGACGTGATGTCGGCCTCGTATGTTACTGTGAGAGTTCCTGTCGTCACCTGTGGCTCGATTTCTTTGATTCCCTCGACCTTGCTAACACTGTTTTCAACTTTCCCCGCACACGACGGGCAGTCCATATCGGGCACTGAGAGCTGTGCCACACTTCCATCATGGGCTATCGAAGGATCCGATACTTCATCTCTCTCTGAATGTTCACGATCAAAATGGTCATGTGAATGATCGTGTTCATGCGAGTCGTCTGTTTCATCTGACTCGTCACTGTTCTCGTCTGATGAGGTCATTAGCGAATTCTAGACAATCGTATTTTATTAAACTAGCTGTTATAAAAGCCGCATATGACAATAGATACTATTAACAATATGCGCATAAGTTAATAATACGCCATCGATAAGATCTCGTTTTCGAGATTCCGTGTTCTCCGTCGCTATTCCATCGGTTGGGTCGTTCGTTCAGACGTCCTCTCGGACCGCTGCAAAGTTACAGTTAGTCGAGCACTGGCAAGGACAGAACTACCGATCGCTTCGACGGCGTCGTCATGTTTCGTGCCCGCCTCGATATCCAATATCTCACCGAGTGCATAGAGTTGGAATCGGTGCTCGTACGGTTGGCCGGGCGGTGGACACGGTGCTTTGTATCCTACTTCACCGCCACGCTGTCGACCCTGAGGAGCACCACCCAGTGTCTCTACAGTCGGTGTCCGCGGTATACCGGCGGGGATCGTGGTCCGCTCAGGAGGGATATTCCATATCGACCAGAACACTGGCTCATTTATCGGCCCACGGTCGTACTCTCCGGTAATCGCCAGTGCCGCTGTCGGATCCGGGTGATTCCGTATCTCGAACGGGGGTGACTCTCCAGCCCCATCACACGTGTACCGGGCTGGGAGTGTCCCCCCGTTTTCCATGGCAGGACTCGAGATACTAAATGAGCGTTGCGTATCGGTTGTTCGACTTGCACATCCAGCGATCAGTCCTGTAATTGAGGCGCTGGCCGTCTGTATCAGTCGTCGTCGAGTCAGTTTCATTGTATTGTCGTTTTAGAGGGTTCTGTCGTATGTATCAGGTCAGACAAGCGCGTAAATCATGAGCAAGCAAAAATACAGCAGTATAAGCACACCAAGAGCTCGGAGGCGGAATCGTCCGAGTTCTCCTTCCTCTGCCTCGTACGCTGTCTGAAACGCTGAAATATGCTCCTCAGATAATTCGTTAGGATGCTCTAGCCCCCGGTGTAAGTCTAGCCACTCTTGCTGGCTGAAAGGACGACCGCAGTACTCACACACATGGGGCGATTGGTCCTTTCCAATTGTATATTCGTGATTGCTCATATGTATGGAAGTGCCACCTCGGGGCGAGTGATGACCCACAGACTGGTCATCGTGTAGAACACCATCACCGCGATAAACGGATACTGTGACCTGATCGCCTGAATCCGACTGGGGAACAGGTCATAGGCCGCCGCATGTGCGACCCAGATAGCAACTAGATGGCCAATAACCACGGCCGCAATACCAACTCCACCGAACCAACTTGGCGGTTGATATACTGGGACTGTGCCGGGATCTGAAAACGGTGAGAGGAGTGCCAACCAGAGAGCTGGTGCGAGTTCAAGAAAATACCCGAGATAGTGAGCGAAGTGATACCCAGCAGCAATTGCAAGCAATGGTGGAGCAAACTGAACTGCCACCATGCGTGACTGGAGATAGGTCTCTGCAGTTCGTCGACTGAGTTCAACCGCGATAAGGTAGATTCCAAAGAAGAGGCCAAAGCCAGCGAGGAGCGCTACCGGATACAGTACTTGTGGAGGGAAACCGCCTGCGACAAGAGGTTCCGTCAGGGTACGCCACCCAGGTGTCGTAACGAATCCGTCGAAGGTTGTCCCCCACAGCAACGCTATAATAAATACGACTTCATCGAAATCGTCTACCAAACGGGGAACGGAAAGGTCCATACCGAACAACCGAAATTTAATTTTCCGTCCAGTTTTTCCGATGGGTGCCACACGACCGTAGTAGCGGAATACTCTCTCTACGGGATCCGCCTTGTCAAACCACGTGTCCCGTCCAAAAATACCGACACCAAACAGGGTCACTACGCTGTACGCGACCACAGCGGTAGCGAGTAATTGTGGGTCAGCAGCTAATGGACTTATGACCTCGATCCAGATTAACGCCAAGAGTCCAATTACGCTAGGCCATGCCCCGTACGAGTCGGGATAGCGTCGATTTAGCGAGGGCAGCACCAGTGCGATGGTAGAAAGTGGGTTGAGAGTCTGCCAAGTGTTCCCAACCAGATAGCTTGTCATCGCTAGTCCCGCCCACCAGCCAACCCACACAAGAAGTATCGCCGCATTGGTTTGTGGCGTGGAGGGACCGATGAATCCGATGACCAGGACAGTAACATAGCCCACCAACCCGAGTACACGACCCGCAGTAACAGCCACGTGACTGTTCTCAGCATGAATCGGGAAGCCCCACTGATGGAGCTGTCTGATAAATTGTCTATCTGTCACAAAGGAGGCTAACAAAAAAGATGCCCCGACTGCCGCTCCGCCCGTACTCAGAAACAGCCATGTCGGAACGCGTATGGGTTCACGTGAACCACTTGAGAGACTTGCTCCGTGAGCAGAGACTGTCCCAGCTGCAAGAATTAAGAGCAGGACGCTCACAGTTAGTTGCGTAATCCGTTGCTGGTTTTCTCTCATCATTGGTGTTGATATATTCTACTGGGACTCATCAATCGAAACGTGCATATCTCACAGCAAAAAGATTCGAGTGTTTCACGCAGTCTATTATTTTTTACAGCGGTACTTTGGCCCAACAGTTTGGTCGTCATGTGTCGCGTTAGATAGTCCCCTGTGTAGTGTTGGATTCGTCTTGGCTACATCCGACTTTGGACATGTTCGGGAGATATAGTGGTACCAAATAAAACTCTCAGGCGGATTCCCACCTAATGGGACAGCGAGCTCAAGCAGGGGCTGGATGTATGAGTACGCCGAGGGAAGTGGTTCATCCCGAGTGACCTCGCAGTTGATACATCAACCACTATCGATTCATCCAACATCACACTAAAGGGGCTGATTGGGGGGTTTCCGGTACCAACCACGCCGGGACGACTCGCGTGAGGACCACCATACCCGTCAGCTCGACGAGCGTCTGAGTAACGACCACCGCTGGTGCGAGCCCATAGCCCGATGGCAGCGCGAGCGCCAGCCGAAGAATGACAAGCGAGTTCCGTGTGACAGAGGTGAACACGAGGGCCCGGCTCTCGCCAGCTCCCATCCCGAGCACTCCAGCCACTAACCGACCGAGCAACGGCATAATGACCAGAAACGCAACATATATCGGGACGACCGACACGATCTGTCCGATTGAATCCTGGACGCGCGGCAGTTGGGAGGCGATCACGACAAACAGTGTTGCCCCCATCATCGGAACCGGAAACCAGCCCATCGTGTTCTGCCACTGAGCGCCGCGCTCGGACCGGTCAGCCCAGTATTCAGTCGCCCATGCGAGCGTCAGCGGCAGCGCGATAATGACGACGAACGCCTCGATGAACGGCCCTGCCTCGATGAATTCGGCCACCTGCTGGCCCATGAACAGCCAGAGATACAGCGGGAGCAACAACAACTGGATGAGCATCAGCGCCGGAGTCGCGGCAGTAATCTGCTCGGCGTCACCGCCTGCGAGTTCGGTGAACGTGATGACGTAATCGACACACGGCGTCAACAACACCCGCTCTTCGGTAGACTGGCGGAACTAGCGGAGTACATTGACGGCGATGCAATCTACGAGACCGTGGATCGGTGCCCCAGTAAGGTTCAGTGACCGGAGGAAGCCGTAGGTCCGAGCGGCCTGCTCCAAGCCCTGCTTGGACAGGCCGCGGAACTTCGCCAACCACGGACGGAGCAGTGACCAGAGACACTCTACCTGGTTCGTGTGGACGCCTTCGTCGGAGACGTACCTCTCGTCGTGGACAACGTATCGGTGATCATGCTCCATCCCTCGGTAAGCTGGCAGTCCATCGGTCCAGACCTCTCCCAGCGGCTGGGAGAGGTCGTCCGCTTCCTCGATAACTGGCCCAAGGTCATCTTCATAGTCGCTTCCTCGATAACTGGCCCAAGGTCATCTTCATAGTCGCTTCCTCGATAACTGGCCCAAGGTCATCTTCATAGTCGCTTCCTCGATAACTGGCCCAAGGTCATCTTCATAGTCGCTTCCTTCCTGAGCTGAGACCACGCGAAGCACGTCGCGGCAGGCCGCGACGAGCGTCAGTTCGTCACCCTGATCCCCTGTCCAGCGGGTACGTCCACCCTCGGGCGACCCGCCGCGGTCGAGTCCCTCCCGCGGCGGATCTTGGCCTTTGAAGCCCGAACACACCTGCTGTGTTTCATCGACCTGTGTTGGCCCATCGACTGTCTGGGAGACGCGCTCCCAGACAGTCGGAAATCCCTGACAGAACGCGGTCTCAAACTCTCTGAGCTGGTCGTGAAGCGTCGTGTAACACGGTGAGAGGAGTTCAGCGATTTGGGTAATGCTGAGCAGTGTGTCAGCGTAGAGGATGAAGGCGATGAGGAACTCACCTGGGGTGAGTTCCGAATCGTAGAAGGGTGTCCCTCGCGTGTACGTGGTTTTCCAGTCACAGCGGCCACACCAGATACGGTCAGAGCCGTTGAGAGCGTGGAGGCTGTCTGCGCCGCAGTGTGGACAGGAGCGTTCTTCCCAGATCGTTTTGAGACGCCGCTCGACGATGGCGTCGAGCGGCTCGGCCC
>NZ_JAMQOS010000007.1:0-274775 GCF_031624605.1 Haloarcula onubensis
GGCGTGTTCGAATCCCGCTTTACCATCGGCTCCTCACGTCCGTTCGGAGCACGATGGAAGGGGCGGGATTCGAACCACGCGGAGCCCTGCGAGGGTAACTACCAGGCCGTTTCTGGCATTCTGGCCGGCAGCGCTCTACCACTGAGCCACCCTTCCAGACGGGTACTCGTTAGCACGGCTCGCTAAAGTATGTGACGGGGTTGCCCACTCAAGGCGCGGTCGGGTGCGCCACTACAGGTCGGCGACAGCCGCGTCGAACTGGCACCATCTGGCACTGCGTATTTGTGGCGACCGGCCAAAGTGTATCACGTGAGCTACACCAGAGTCAACTACGACGACGTCGAGCCGGTCGGTGACGCGATGCACTTCATGCGGGACCCGCTCGAGTGCTCGAATCTCGGTGTCACCATCGTCGAGTGCGACCCGGGCTGGACCGGGAAAGAACACGACCACAGCGGGCAGGACCAGGAGGAGGTGTACGTGCTCGTGGAGGGCGCCGCGACCGTCGACGTGGCCGGCGAGTCGGTCGAACTGAACGCGGGCGACGCCATCCGAATCGACCCGGCAGCGCCGCGGCAGATCCACAACGGCGAGGAAAAGAGCCTGTTCGTCCTCGTCGGCGCGCCCTAGTAGCTGCGTTCTTTGGGCTCGTAGGTCTCCTCTGCGCCTTCGAGGATGACGGGCTTGTAGTACAGTTCCGGCGTGCCGCCCGACCAGGCCAGCATGGTGTGTTTGATCCACTCGTCGTCCTTGCGCTCCTGGTGTTCGGCCCGCCAGTGGGCGCCGCGGAACTCCTCGCGGGCGAGCGCGCCGAGCGTGATGGCCTCGGCCACGTCTAAGATGTTGCGCGTCTCGATGGTGTGGATGAGGTCGGTGTTGTAGGTCCGGGAGGGGTCGTGAACGGCCACGTTCTCGTACTCCTTGCGGGCCTCACGGAGGTCCCGCAGCGCGTCTTTCAGCGCCGACTCCTCGCGGAAGACGTTGACGTTCTGGGTCATCGTCTCCTGGACGTCGGCGCGGACCTCGGCGTGGTTGATACCGTCCTCTTCGAGGAGGGTCTCGACGCGCTCGCGCTCGTTCTCGACGGCGTTCTCGATGACGGCGGTGGGTTCGACCGCGGCGCCGTCCGCGACCGCGTCCTCGCTCCCGGTGTCGATGGCGCCGGGTTCGACCGGCGGTTCGACGGCGCCGTCCTCGCTCTTGGCGGAGAGTCCGGTGCCGATTTCGGCGGTCTTCATGTCCTTGCCGGCGGCGTGCCAGCCCGCGCGGGCGCCGAAGACGAGCAGTTCGGGCAGGGCGTTGCCGCCCAGCCGGTTCGCGCCGTGGAGCGAGACACACGCCGTCTCGCCGGCGGCGTAGAGCCCCGAGATGCAGGTCTCGCCGTTCTCGTCGCACTCGACGCCGCCCATGGCGTAGTGCTGGCCGGGCTTGACCGGCATCGGTTCGTCCAGTCCGTCGACGCCCTCGAAGTCCTCCGCGAGGTGGAGGATGTTCTCTAGGCGGTCGAGGATACGGTCCTCGCCCAGATGACGCATGTCGAGGTCGACGTACTCGTCCTCGATGCCGCGGCCCTCGTTGACCTCGGTGAGTTCCGCGCGCGAGACCACGTCGCGGGAGGCGAGTTCCCCGGCGTTGTTCGCGTAGCCGTACTCGTACATGAATCGCTCCTCGTCGTCGTTGTAGAGGATGCCGCCCTCGCCGCGGACCCCCTCGGAGATGAGCACCCCGGTGGAGGGGAGCGTCGTCGGGTGGAACTGAATCATCTCCATGTCCTCCATCGGCGCGCCGGCGCGGTAGGCCATCGCACAGCCGTCGCCGGTGTTGGCGATGGCGTTGGTGGTGTGGTCGAAGGCCTGCCCGAGGCCGCCGGTGGCGAGGATGACGCCGTTGTTGGCTCTAAAACCGTGAATCTCGCCGGACTTGATGTCGTAGGCGACACAGCCGTGACACTCGCGGTCCTCGGGGTCCTCGTGGTCGGTCACGGCGAGGTTGGTGACGTACCACTCGTCGTACACCTCGATGCCGCGCTTGACCGCCTGCTCGTACATCGTATGCAGGAGGTGATGACCCGTCTCGGCGCCTGCGTAGGTCGTCCGCGGGAACGACATCCCGCCGAAGGGGCGCTGGGAGACGCGGCCGTCGTCCTCGCGGGAGAAGGGCATCCCCCAGTGCTCTATCTGGATGACCTCTTCGGGCGCCGACTGCGCGAAGGTGTCCACGGCGGGGGCGTCGGCGAGGTAGTCCGACCCCTTCATCGTGTCGTAGGCGTGGAGGTCCCAGGAGTCGCCCTCCCGGAGCGCGGCGTTGATACCGCCCTCCGCCGCGCCGGTGTGACTGCGAACCGGATGCAGTTTTGTCACGAGGGCCACGTCGGCGCCCTCCTCGTCCGCTGCGATGGCCGCCCGGAGGCCGGCGCCGCCCGCGCCGACCACGATAACGTCGTGTTCGTACATTGTATTGTAAAGGGTTGTTGGCAGCGCTTGGGGCTACCAGAACTTCAGGTTGTTCTTGACCGCTTCGCGTTTCAGCTCCTGGATGTGCTCGGTGAGGGGTATGTCCTTCGGGCACACCTCGGTACAGGAGAACTGGGTCTGACAGCGCCAGACGCCGTGTTCCTGTTCGATGATGCGAAGCCGCTCCTGCTTGCGGTCCTCGCCTTCGCGCTCGTCCATCGCAAAGCGGTAGGCCTTGTTGATGGCCGCGGGGCCGAGATACTCGTTGTCGCCGGCGGCGATGTTACAGCTCGACATACAGGCGCCACACCAGATACACCGCGTGGACATCTTCACTTTCTCGCGGTTCTCCCGGGTCTGGCGCTGCTCTTCCAGGCTGTCCTCGGGGAGTTCGTCGGCGTCGAAGTACGGCTCGACGGCGTGCATCTGGTCGTAGAAGTGCTCCATGTCCACGACGAGGTCCTTGACGACCTCCTGGTGGGGGAGCGGTTCGATGCGGACCGGCGAGTCGAGCTCCGAGAGCTGGGTCTTACAGCCCAGCCGCTGGCGCCCGTTGACGAACAGGGCGTCGGAGCCACAGACGGCCTGCCGACAGGAGTGTCGGAAGGTCAGCGACGAGTCGTACTGGTCGCGAGCGTAGATGAGCGCGTCCAGCACCGTCATCCCCTTGTGGTACGGGACGCGGAAGTCGTCGAAGCGGGGTTCCTGCTTACTTTCGACCTCCGGGTCGTAGCGGAACACTTTGAGGAGGACGGTCTCCTCGTCGTCGAGTGTCGCCTCTTCGGTCTCGCGCTGGGCCCGTCGCTCGGCCTCGCGCTCGCGCTTCTCCGCGCGGCGGCGCTCGCCAGGCGACTCGATGGCCTGCTCCTCGCTCTGTTCTTCGGTCTCCGTCTCCTGTTGTTCTATCTGTGTGCTCATTATAGGAACCCGTTCATGGCGAGTGCGACTCTGGTGCCCTGTGCGACCAGCAGCAGGCCGGCGACGACCAGCACCCACTTGACGGCGCTCTTCTGGGTGCCGCTGATACCCTGGTTGACCAGGGCGTTGTAGACGCCGTTGACGCCGTGGAACGTCGCGGTCACGAGGAACAGCCACATCGTCGCGAAGTAACCCACCTGGCTCATCCGCGCCTGCGTCCCCGCGAACGTGATATCCGCCGCGTGGTTCGCGAAGTGCAACAGGAGGAAGTGGAACGCCAGCACGCCGATGAGAAAGACTGCCGTCAGCCGCTGGAGCAGCCAGCGCCGGCCGCCTCGCTCGAAAGAGGAGTAGTGTTCGGCCATTATGCCAGCGGCCCCCCGAGGAAGGTGGGAATGCTCGCGACGACGATAGCGCCCGTCAGCACCATCGACGCGTAGAAGCTCTTGTCCTGTGCCTCCAGCCCGACGCCGAGGTCGACCATCAGCAGTCGGACGCCGTTGAGGATGTGGAAGACGGCGACGGCCAGCAGCCCGACTTCGAGGAAGCGGACGACGAGCAGGGCTTCCAGTCCCTGCAGCGTGCTCGTGTACAGCTCGGCGCCGCCCAGGGACGTACTCAGCACGGCGATGTGGGTAAACAGGTAGCCCACGAGCACCCAGCCGGTGAACTTGTGGAATATCCAGGCCCACATCCCGGCCGAGAACTCCCGCCACCGTCCGAAGTCCTCGACGGTGCCACGGTTGTAAGACTGACTCATACAGGTGGCTTAGTCCGGGGACAGATAGTAGTTACTACCGCGTGTGCCCCTCGCCGGAATCGGGGGTCGTGCCCCCTCCCGACTGGGCGCGTGCTGAACAGTCGGGGTCGATGAGGGGGGCCGCTCAGACTGGCGGCGGGTGCTCGGGGTTGGCGCTGAACACCGGCTCCTCGCGGCTCCGTTCGAGCGCCCGCAGCGTGCGCTCGTCGAGGTGGACCAAGTGACACAGCGGGTTGCCGGGGTAGACCAGCGGGTTCTCCAGCACGCCGACCAGCAGGCCGGTGAAAGGCGCCCGGACGACCGTGCTGTCGGTCTTGAACGGGTTCGCGATAGTACAGATTATCTCGTCCTCGTAGACGAGGCCGCCCCGCTCGTGGTGCATGTCGACGAGGCCGCCGGCGTCGGCGCGAATCCAGGTCTTCTCGTCGGCGTGTTCGATGACGGTCCGCCAGCCCGGCCAGCGGACGACCTCGGTGCTGAGCATCCCGAACTCCGCGAGCACGGACCGCACGCTGTCGAGCGCCTTGTCGATGAACGGCCGCTGGAAGCGGTGGGCTTCGCCCATCTCGATGGTGATAGTCGGGACCCCCTCGTTGCTCGCTTCCCGCCGGAGCGAGCCGGACGGTCCCTCGGAGGAGATGATGACGTTCGAGGCGAAGGCGTTGGCGACGCGAGCGACGGGTTCGTCGCTCATGTCAGCCCGGACGTGGAGCGTGTTGGTCCGCCCCCGCGTCGAGGTGTGGAAGTCGAGCCCGAAGTCACACGGGGCGATGAAGTTCCGGAACACCCGGTGGGCCATCCGCTTGGCGCTCGTGGACTCGGGGTCCCCCGGGAACGAGCGGTTGAGGTCGCGGTCGTAGATGGGGAGATAGCGCTCCTGTGCGAGGAACGCCGGGACGTTCAGCACCGGCAGACAGACGAGCGTCCCCGAGAGCCCGGACAGGTCCCACTCGTGGGCCACCTCGCGGACGACCTCGATGCCGTTTAGCTCGTCGCCGTGGGCCGCCGCCGAGAGAAAGCCCGTCGGCCCCGGTCGCGCCCCGTTGATGATTGTCACGGGCATCCGAACGGGGTCACCGAGGTACGTCTCACTGACCGTGTAGCGGAGGTTCTGTGTCTCGCCCGGGTCAACCCGTCCCCCGTCGTAGGTGAACGGTTCGGCCTCGTCCATGCTGCTACAAGTGTGATACACACTATATAAACCCCGGGACGGCGAACCCGCCAGAGCTTTGCGGGCACCGCCGGAACTAGCCAGCAATGAGTGACGACATCACCGTCGGCGTGTTGAGCTTACACTCCAGCAAGGAGACGAAAGCGATTCTCAACGCTGCCGACGCGATGGGCTACGACACCGCCTGGCTCCGCGAGGAGAACACCACGGTGCGGGCCACGGCGGGCAGCATGACCCTGGAACCGAACGTGGACGTCATTGCCAACCGATTGCTACTCTCGAACGACGAACACCCCATGGAGGGCGTCGGGCTGGCGCTGACGCTGCACAACCTCGTGCCCATGCTCAACGAGCCGATGGCGGCGACCACGGCACTTCACAAGTTCGCCAGCGCCGCGGCGCTGGCCCGCAACGACGTGCCGGTCCCCGACGCCGTCCTGGCGCTGTCGAACGCCCGCCTCAACGAGGAGCGCGCCCAGTTCGGCGAGCGCGCGGTGTACAAGACGGCCATCGGCACCCACGGCGGCGGCACGTGGATGGTCGACCTCGACGACCCGGTCAACGCCCAGGTCGGCGACCGCCACGCCTTCCTCCAGGAGTATCTGGACCACGACGACCAGCGCCACCACGACCTCCGGGTGTACGTCGTCGGCGAGCGGGTCGTCGGCGCGATGAACCGCTACGCGCCCGAGGGCGAGTGGCGGACCAACGTCGCGCTCGGGGGCGACGTCGAGGACATGACCGGTCGGCTCCCCGACCACGTCCGCGAGATGGCCCTCGCCGCCGTCGACGCCATCGGGCTCGACTACGCCGGCGTCGACATCGTGCAGGGCGAGGACGGTTACTACGTTCTCGAAGTCAACCCCACCGCCGGCTTCCGCGGCCTCTTCGACGCCAGCGGCATCAGCCCCGCGCCCTACATCGCCCAGCGCGCCATCGAGCGCGCCGGCGGCCACGTCGAGGACAGCGAGGTCGAGCGCCTGGCCGACACCCTCGACGATTCGATGCCGGTCGCGAAGCCACCGAAACCCCAGCGCAAGCGCTCCGAGAACGTCGTCGTCGGCTACATCGAGGAGGTCGTCGTCTCGGGGACCCGCGGTAACAAGAACGTACTCGCCAAGTCCGACACCGGCGCGACCCGGACCAGTATCGACGCCGAACTCGCCGCCGAAATCGGGACCGGCCCCATCCTCGACATCGTGAAGATAAAGTCCGGGAGCCTCAAGTCCGGCCGCCGTCGCCCCGTCGTCGACCTCGTGGTCGGCCTGGGCGGCACCCAGCACACCGTCACCGCGAGCGTCGAGGACCGCTCGCACATGGACTACCCACTCCTGCTCGGCCGCGACATCCTCAAACACTATCAGGTCGACGTCAACCACCGCGCCGACGCGGACCGCGAGGTCGACACCGAAGAGGAAGAGCAGACAGCGGAGTAGCTGGGTCCAGCCCTCGCCTCTCAGTGAGGCAGCACCCAGCCGACGACCACGGCGAGATACAGGAGATACAGGCCGTCGTAGAACAGGACCTGCCAGCGTTCGAGGCCGTAGCCGTGCCGTTGCCAGTACAGCAGCGCGGCGAAGACGGCCGGGAGGCCGACCGCGAACGCGAGGCTCACCCAGTAGAGCCGGAAGTTGTGTATCGGCAGCCCGACGACCGCGAGCGGAAAGAAGCCGAGCGTCATCGTGGCCGCGGCGTCGGTGAAGACGTCTATCGACCCCGCCGTCACCTGCCCGCTCCTGACGACGCTCCAGGTGCCAAAGGCCTCCGGGGCCAGTCCGAGCGGCGCCGTGACGAACAGGCCGCCGACGAGGTCGGAGACGCCGAGCGCGGCCGCCAGGTGGTCCGTCGACCGGACGATAAACGACGCCGCGACGACGATGGTCACGAGCCCCGCGAGCGCCAGACCGAACTCGGTCCGCGACCAGTCGGGGTCGGCCGGGTCGGCGTCGGCTCGCCCCCTGACCACACTCTGTGTCAGAAAGACGGCGTACGCGCCGAGCATTATCCAGCCGTCGACCGGCTGGAGGCCCCGCCACGGGGCCGGGAGCGTGAGCAGCGCGACGAGCGAGACGACGGCCACGTAGGGGAGGACGACGACGGTGGCGGCGCTGCTATCGATGTAGAGCGCGTGTCTGCTCGACTCGGTATCGGCGTCCGCGGTCCGCTGTGCCCGGCCGGGGTCACCGACCGAGACGTCGTTCTCACCGTCGGCCGGTGACTCGTTCGGTCGCGACGCCACGTAGGCTATCGTGGTCAGCAGGGGCAGCGAGATGACGTTCGTGCCCACCATCAGCCCCAGGCCAATATCCGAGGCGCCCTGGACGACGCTAGACGCGGTGAGGCTGACCTCCGGCATCGCGACCGCGAGGCCGACGATAGCGCCGCCGGCCGTCCCACCCAGTGCCCACCGCTGTCGAAGCTTCTTCACGGGGTGGGCCAGCTTGTCGGCCCCCCAGTGGGCGACCGAGACTCCGGCGACGAGGACCAGGAGCCAGAACGCGGCACCGAGGAGTGACATCACGTGCTATTGCCAGCTCTCACCAATAGGGGCTGTGCCTGCATTCTCGACGGGCCCGCACGCCCAGCGCGACGCACCGACACCGCGCGACGGCGCGAACTCACTCCCCCTTTACTTCCGCGACGCTCTCGGCGATGTCTTCTTCCGCGCGCCACAGGTACAGCGTCGCGTAGCTCCGATACGGCGCCCACCGCTCTGCGTACTCTACCATCTCGGCCCGGCTGTAGCCGTCGCCGACCACGTTCGAGAACCCCTTTCGGACGCCGAGGTCGCCGACCGGAAAGACGTCTTCGCGACCGAGCGAGAACAGCAGTTGCATGTTCGCCGTCCACGCGCCGACGCCGGTGATACTGATCAGGGCCTCCCTGACGGCGTCGTCGGCCACGCCCTCGAAGTAATCGACGGAGTAGCCGTGCTCGTCGAACGCGGCCGCGACCTCGTTGAGGTAACGGGTCTTCTGTCTGGAGAGGCCGGCGTCTTTGAGGACGGCGTCGTCGGCGTCGAGGACCCCGGTCGGCGTCATCTCGACGGCGGCGAAGAGGCGGTCGCGGGTGGCCGCGGCCGACGCCATCGACACCTGCTGACGACAGATAGAGACGACCAGCCGCTGGAAGAGGTCGTCGGCGGGGTCGAGGGCGAGTTCGCCGTGGGCCGCCACGAGCGGCCCGAGGTCGGGGTCCGAACGGAGGCAATCGTGGGGCGAGTCCGTCATCGCCCGATGGGACGGGCCCGCCGGTGATGAACGTACCTCTCTGTGGGTCCGCTGGCTATTCGATGTCTATCTGGTGGCCGCTGTCGAGCGGTTCGACCCTGGCGACGGTGATAGTCAACACGCCGTCCGCCATCGACGCGGAGATGTCGTCGGTGTCGGCGTCGCTGGGCAGCGTGATGCGGCGGGAGAGCGACTGGTGGGTGCGCTCCTGCTGGATGTAGTTCGCCTCCTCTGTCACCATCTCCTCGCGCTGTTCGGCCTCGATTGCCAGGGTGTTGTCTGTGACGTACACCTCGATGTCGTCCTTGCCGAAGCCGGGGATGTCGGCCACGATAGTGTACTGCTCCCCGTCTTCGGCCAGGTCGATTCGGGGCTGGTCCATCCCCTCGCCCCACGGCTCGATACCGGTGCCCCAGCGGTCCGCGGCGGTCTCGAACTGCTTGCTCATCTGTTCGAACCACGACTCCATGCTGTCGAGCGGTGACTGTCGGTCCATAGTCGCAACTGGCAGACGGCGCGCTTAGTTAGCCACCGAGTATCCGGTCGGCTCCGACGGGCGGACCGGGACCCGCCGGAGTAAGATGGTCTTTGCTCCCCGGCCCCGGTGGGCGCCGACGGCCGCGGCCTGATAAACTCGGGGGCGGTTTCTCGGGGAGAGAAACGTTGAAACGTGGGCCGCCAGTGGGGACACATGTCATGGATTTCGAGGACATCGAGACGGTCGCGGTGCTTGGCGCGGGCAACATGGGCCACGGCATCGCCGAGGTCGCCGCGCTGGCGGGCTACGAGGTCAGGATGCGCGATATCAAAGAGGAGTTCGTCCAGAACGGCTACGACAACATCGAGTGGTCGCTGAACAAACTCGCCGAGAAGGACCGGCTCACACAGGCGGAAGCCGACGACGCGCTCGACCGCGTCACACCGCTGGTCGACGTGGCGGAGGCGGTCGGCGACGCCGACGTGATAATCGAGGCCGTCCCCGAGAAGATGGAGATAAAGAAGGACGTCTACACCGACGTCGAGCAACACGCCCCCGAGGAGGCCATCTTCGCGACCAACACCTCAAGTCTCTCTATCACCGAGCTCTCGGAGGTGACCGAGCGCCCCGAGCAGTTCTGCGGGATGCACTTCTTCAACCCGCCCGTCCGGATGCAACTCGTCGAGGTCATCACCGGCGCCCACACCAGCGACGAGACGCTCGACACCGTCGAGCAACTCGCCGAGGAGTTCGGCAAGAGCCCGGTCCGGGTTCGCAAGGACTCGCCCGGCTTCATCGTCAACCGCATCCTCGTCCCGCTGATGAACGAGGCCTGCTGGCTGGTCCACGACGACGTGGCCACTATCGCCGAGGTCGACTCGACGACGAAGTTCGACATCGGCCTCCCGATGGGCGCGCTCGAACTCTCGGACCAGGTCGGCAACGACGTGGGCCTGCACGTCCTGGAGTACATGCACGAGACGCTGGGCGAGGCCTACGACCCCTGCCCGCTGCTCGAAGCCAAGGTCGAGGACGAGAAGCTCGGCAAGAAGACCGGCGAGGGGTTCTACGACTACGAGAACGGCGGCGCGGACGTCCCGCGTGACCAGACCAGCGAGGCAGTCAAACACCGCCTGCTCGCCGTGATGGCCAACGAGACCGGCAAACTCGTCGAGAACGACGTGGCGCCGGTCGCCGACATCGACGAGGCCGTGATGCTGGGCGGTGGGTTCCCCGACGGCCCGGCGAAGATGGCCGACAACGCCGGCCTCGACACGCTCGTCGACACCCTGAACGAGGTCCACGAGCAGACCGGCGAGGCGCGCTACGAGGTCGCCGAGGGGCTGGCCGACGCGGCCGGCGAGGGCGGCTTCTACGGCGGCGACGACGAGAGCGAAGTCAGCTACGACACCATCAACGTCGAGGTGCTAGAGGGCCACGTCGGCCACGTCGAACTCGACCGGCCCCACCGGATGAACACCGTCAGCACGGAGCTACTGGACGAACTCGCCGACGCCGTCGACCAGCTCGAGGCGGACGACGACGTGCGGTCCATCCTGCTGACCGGCGCCGGCGACCGGGCCTTTTCCGCCGGGGCGGACGTCCAGTCGGCCGCGACGAACGCGACGACGCTCGACGGCGTCGAACTCTCGAAGACGGGCCAGGAGACCTTCGGCAAACTGGAGGACTCCCCGCTGCCCGTCGTCGCCGGTATCGACGGCTACACGCTCGGAGGCGGGATGGAACTGGCCACCGCCGCCGACATGCGCGTCGCCTCGGATAGCTCCCAGTTCGGCCAGCCCGAACACGACCTCGGCCTCCTGCCGGGCTGGGGCGGCACCCAGCGACTCGCCAACATCGTCGGCGAGGGGCGGGCCAAGGAGATTATCTTCACCACCGACCGCTACGACGCCGAAGAGATGGCCGACTACGGCTTCGTCAACGAGGTCACCAGCAGCGACGACCTGGTTGACGCCGCCACCGAACTGGCCCGTGACCTGGCCGCCGGCCCGCCCGTCGCGATGGACTTCACGAAGCGGGCGATGCACGCCGGCCGCGTCGACGAGGAGGCCGGGCTCGAAGTCGAGTCACAGGCATTCGGCCACCTGTTCGCGACCGAGGACCTGATGGAGGGACTGACCGCCTTCGCCGAGGACCGCGACCCCGAGTTCGAGGGGAAGTAGGTCCGCGACCCACCGTCGACTCGCACACGGCACGGCCGCCGGTGCCCGTGTTACCCCGCCACAGGTAGTGGGGATTTCGATGGGGTTAAATTGGAGCACTCGAAACTCGGAAGTACGCTCGGTTGGTGTAGTCCGGCCAATCATCTTGGCCTTTCGAGCCGAGGACCAGGGTTCAAATCCCTGACCGAGCATCCCAATTCTACCGCCGTCTTGCGTTTTTTGAGTCGTGAATAGAGCAATGATAGCCAATGTTTCAGGCCAAGTCAGAAATCAGGATTCACTTACCCCGGCGCAGTCTTGCGATTAGCCGCTTTGTCCCACCTATTCGATTCAAAGGACTAGCCAAATACGTCCGAATCGCAAGACGGGGGTGGATCTAATGGACGAACTCGACGAGCTCCCTGTCGTCACCGACAGGTCAGAAGAGTACCTCAACCAGCGTCAACTACTCGACTACCGAACCGAACGTGAGGCTTGTCTCGAATGGCTCCTCACCTTCGGAAAGCGACCAGATGAGGCAGTTGGATACGCGGTGGGTACAGTGAAGCAAGGTGCGTATCGGATGGATCAGTTCTACCGGTTTGTGTGGGACCAAGAGGACGGGTACACGGGAAACGTCACGCACGAGCACGCCGACGCGTGGATGAAAGAACTCGCGCGTGGGGACGCGAGTGCGACACACAAGCGCAACTGCCAGAAAGCGATCAAGCGACTGTTCAAATGGCGACATCACGAGTACGGTCGTAGTGAATGGGACCCCGATATCACGTTCGCTGCCGACTCTAGTACGAACCCTCGGGACTTCCTCACCCGGGAGGAGCGATCTGCGGTGCGCGAGGCGGCGCTCGAATACGGCTCCGTTCCTAACTACAACAACCTCTCGCCGGCGGAGCGAGACAGGTGGAAGCAGTACCTCGCCCAACGGTTTGAGAAACCGAAATCGGAGATCTCACCCTCTGATTGGGACCGCGCGAACGGGTGGAAGGTTCCGTCGCTCGTTTGGACGAGTCTTGATGCGGGACTCCGACCGGTCGAGGTGGAACGGTCGGAAGTCGGGTGGGTGGATACGGACAACGCGGTTCTCCGCATCCCGAAAGAGCAGAGCGCGAAGAACCGGGATCATTGGGTTGTCGGTCTCCAGTCCCGGACGGCTGAAGCACTCGACAACTGGCTCGCTGAGCGCGAGACGTATCCGGAGTACGACAACACGGACTCGATCTGGCTGACTCGGAAATCGAATCCGTACACCACGAACTCGCTCCGATACCTGCTTCACAAACTTTGCGATATTGCTGACATCGACACCACTCACCGGCAAATGAGTTGGTATACGATACGTCACTCGATTGGCACATATATGACTCGTGAGGAGGACCTCGCGGCCACTCAGGCACAGCTCAGGCACAAGAGCGCCGAAACGACAATGAAGTACGATCAAGTTCCAGTGGAAGACCGCCAGGATGCGTTAGATCGGATGGGATAGACGCAGAGCTACAATAAGCGGCTACTCATATGGCACTGTAATGCTTCTTCAACCGAGTCTTAGAGGATATTCGCTGCTGAGCGTTGGAGTTCTTCAGTCGGGTGGACGTATCGAGCCGCTGACGACTTACTTTGTTGTCGCAACTGCTTCGCGACGATTTTGAGATCCTTGTACTTCTCATACGTGTAGGTGCCGACGGAGTGTCTGAACGAGTACCAGCAGAGCTTTCGACCCCGGTGGTTGATTCCGGCTTCCTCGATGAGGTTATCAAGGAGGTAATTGAGTGAGCTGGACTCGTACGGGTTACCTTTCCGGGTGAGCCACATGTGATCGGTGTCGTCGTAGTTGCTGTTATTGTCGCGTTGCTCAAGCCACAATTCCAGCGGTCGAGCGGCCTTATCGGGTAGAGGCTGTGTCCACTTCCTATCACTCTTGACTGCGTGCTCTGCGGGGATGATAATCTTCTGTGCTTCTGCGTCGTACCAGTGGACTCGCATCCGATTGACGAGCGCTGGACGCCACCCTGCAGCCTTCTGAGTTGCGATGAGCGACGGGATTTTCCAATTCTTGTTGACCTTCTTCCAATCCGCCGGTCTGACTTCGCTCTTGGGTTTACCGAGTTCTTGTGCGAGATATGCTCGCCAGCGGTCGCGCTCGTCGGGGGTGAGGTTGTTGTACTTCGGGATGGACTTGTAAGTCAGCGACGTATCCCAAAGCAAATTGACTTCGTCTTTGGTGAACGGATCTGCCCCGTTCTTTGCCGGCTCATCGTTGAAGCTAATATCCGGCTCCCAATCTGAACCATTGAATCGGAACCAATTGACCAGTGCGTTCGAGATCTTTCGTTTGCTTCCCTCGGCGTACCGATCGCCATCCTGGCGTCGGAAATCGTCGGTGGCGAGGGCTTCGATTACTTCGTTCGCTTGTTCCTGCGAGATATCTGTAGAAGTTTCGTCGTTTCTCCAGACCCACTCAATAGCTTGCAGCACGCGTGAGACTCGTGCCCCGATTGACTGTTCGGAGTACCCAATTTCTTTTCGTGGATTCTTCCCTTCTGATTCGAGGTACCCCCTGAAATCTTCGAGTTTCGATTCGAAAATGACCTCTTGCCGTTCGTTTAATTGCGGGAACGACTCCTCTGAGTCATCCGCGGAATCACTACTCACAGTCGCCACCATCCCATGTGAGTACCTTTCCTGGTTCCGGGGGGAGTGTTAGTTGCCTTTGATTCTGCGTTCTCGAATCTGGCCCTTCGAGACGGTTATCATGTGCCGTGTGAAACGATACGATCATTGACCTACAGAATTAGAGTAACCACCTGTTTTAAAGGGTTAGTTTGGAGAATTTGATAAAATAAAAATTTTAACAGTACTTGAGGGAGATATGTTACTTCAGGGCTGTTTTCTAAGCCTCATTAGCGTCTCGGTTAAGCGTCAGCGAATTCGGCGAGTGAGTGGTTCGAGGCGTCCACGATCCACTTCCCGATTTGAATGAGTTTGAAGTCCTCGATTGGTTCTTCGAGCGCCTCATCGAGGTGCGACTGAACGGCTGGTGAGAGTGTCTCGATAGCAATTGCAGTTAGGATGTGCTGCGTTAGGGCGTAACTGCTCGCTAGACTCGTCGGTGCGATCACAATGACATCAGAACTATCGACAGCTTCGAGGGCGAGTTCAGCTTCTCGATACTGATGGATCGTCCCAATGAGATCCGTAACAGGAAACAGCACACCCGCATCCCCATGGGAGATACTCGCCCCTGCTGAGTTGAAATGCCCCTTGAGCATAATTAAGTTACAATTTATGCTCAAAGTGCATTAGTATTACGGTGGTAGTCAGTGGCTCTTGCCGCTGCGACCCTCACTAGAACTGAGTGACTCGAAACTAATTGTCGGATATGCCTCGGGAACTGTACCATTGTACGGCGACGGAACTCGCTACAAGCTCCGTCGAGCACCTCTCGTACGACACGACGCCCGCCGACGCCGCCGCGTGGCTCACCAACAACGGGTACGATACCGCCCCGATATATCGAGACGGGACTCCCGTCGGATTCATCCACATAACCGACATCGACACAGACACCGACGGAGACGACCTCGCCGATCACCTTACCCCGCTTACCATCGATCACATAATCAGCGGCGACGCAGCGTTCCCAACAGTTCTGTCCGCCCTCATCGAGAAACCAGTATACTTCCTCGGCGGCCACAACCACGTCAATGGGGTACTCACACGCGCGGACCTCAACACCGGCCCCGCCCGAATATACCTGTTCGACCGCATCACGCACCTCGAAGAACACCTCCGCGAACTCATCCTCGACAAAGCACCCGACTGGAAAAACACGCCAGTAACAGTAGACGAACTGGATGACATCAACTCTCGGTACGAAGACGCGAAAGCCGCCAACATCGAATTAGACGAACTGCACTACGCACAGTTCTCGACACTCGAAACAATCGTTACCAGCGTCGAAGCCTGCTGGCAAACTTGCGGATTCACCTCGAAAGGCGGTGCAAGCACGCGACTCCACGAAATCACGGAGCTCCGTAACGACGTCGCCCACGCCAACCTCCTCATCGAAAACACCGACAGCAACGACTTCCTCAGCTCCGGCCGAACCACTGAGAACCTACACGACACGCTCGAAACTATCAATCAAGTACTCACCCAACTCCAAGACGCCGGACATGACCCGGACCCCGAAGAGTAACACATGACAGAGGAACGTCCCAAACCCACCGCAGAATAACTGCGGACACACTTTCTCCCCCACCACACAATCATCTCCACCCAACCCGCGCTCGAGGTACGACCCCGATCAATGCTGCCATAGGTGATAGACGATCTAGCACAGACTCAATCTTACCGCGAATGCGGTTCATTGTCTCGCCGTTCCCACAACGTTCCAAGATGGAACGCAAAAGCCACAGCGATTACGAGCCCCACAATCAGAAGTGCCAACTGGTACGCACTCGCTGGCGCACCACCAAGTGTTCCGAGCACACTATACGCGGCTAAAACCAGCCCGGCAAAAATAGCGAGCAAGTGATAGCGAAACTCTGTCATACGCTTTCTACACACTCCAAATAATTAGTCAAAACGGCCAATCCAAGCACAAATACCGAAGCGTGACCGGACGCTTCAGGCGAGTACGCTGACGGCCGTCGCTTCACTCAAAGAGACCCGGCTTCTTCATCCTGTGCTATGCTCTATCACCACCTACTCCTCATCTCGCTACGACCCTCCATACCTCCCGAGACTTCCCAAGTTCGCGGTACTCTTTCTTCCGCTCGAAGGCGTCAATGGCGTAGATCATCTTGTTGTCCTTGTCCCAATCGATCAGGGCGCGGAAGTCACCGACGCGAAGCTTGTAACCAGGGTGATTCTTCAGCCGGTCAAGAAAGCGGCCCGGAAAGTCACCGATGTCCTCCAACTTGTTAATAATCCGCTCAGCGTTCTCCGGCTCGAACAGCTCCAGCGTTCCGACCAACATCTCCGTCAGAACAACTTCGTGAGCCACCGTTCTGCCCTCAGTCGTCGATACCGAGGCGCTCGCGGGCCTCGTCCGTCGACATCGTCCGTCCTGCCGCCACATACGCGTAGCCCTCCGAAACACCCTCTTGCGCGCCAGGCGTCAGAATAGGCTCCGTGGTGTCGCGCAGCACCTCACGGACAAACTCCGAGCGGTTGGTGTACTCCAGTTCCTCGGCCAGTTCGTCGATCTCCTCCAGAAGCCGCTTCGGAACCTTCACGTTCAATTTCACCATATCCCTGTCGCCGTAGTCGTCCGCACCCGTGGTCATACTCCGTGGCACGCGGGTAGTACTCAAAGAACTGTCTCTCACTCGTCGTCGCAAACAGCCTCCCGGAATCCCTCCAGAAAATCCAGATTTGTCTCATGACTGCGGTTCATCTCTGCGTGAGATCCCATACGGCTCTAATACAACACCAGACTCATCGACCGGCACCCGGAACTCGTGTTAGACTCTGCAGACGTTGTATTCCGCTTTGCCCCGAAAGCGGAGGAGCGATGCGTGCGTGTAGATATGTCGGACCGATCGCCGCGGTATGAACTCCACGCCCCGAGCTACGCAGCGCAAGCAAAGAGTGGATCACCGCCACTGTCACTGCTCGCGGCAGCCACATGGATCAAGACACGCCAATCATTCGACGAGCTCTGCGACATTCTAGAGATACGAGCGATTCTCTCCTACGATGGTTCCTCGTTTCCGAAAAACCGCCGCTCAACCCGGTTCGGGCCGACGCCGCGCCAGGCGTCCAAGAGTTCAAAGGAGACATTCAAGCACACATGGCGGACGACGACAACCAGTAAGCCGAACCAGTGCAAGCGAGACAGATGCGCCGACCGCTCTGAAAAACTATTCCAGCGCGACCACGTCTTCACACGCCGGACACTCAGCCGATATACCTTCCAAACCATCGTTTCGCTCGTATTCTACCAACGCCCACGCGGGAGAAATGCTATCACCACAGTCCGGACAGTGACCAAGCCGCTCCGTGTCCTCAGGCATGGAAAGGGAATGGAAGGAGCGTGTGACAGTCGTCCTTCCAGGCGAAACTCGGCCGCTCACAAAAATAAGGGTTTGGTGGTGGTGATATCTGATCATTACTTACGGTCTCTGTTGAGGACGGGGACGGGGGGAGGGGGTGTGTCCGCAATTCCATGCCACCCGTTGAGAGGTATTCCAGCAGATCAGGATTCCACAGTCGAGATGCTGCTGTTGGGAGAGGGTATTAGAAGATGATGGTTAGAGGTGCTGTGTCGGTTGTATTCTGTGGTTTGACTTGCTGCCTAGCTGTGCTGTCCGGGTGGCTGATTTTGCCGGTACCATAAAGTATAATACTTACTTACTAGCGTCTAGACGCTAGACTAGAAGAAGAGGCGTTACAGCCTCTTCTGACACTATCTCGTCTAACCGCACTTCCGCTGTAGTCCCTCTCACTGTCTTTCACTGTCTCATCCATCTAGTCATCCTGGCGGATTCTCCGATGAAATGTGGCCCCACAAACCCCGTCATGGAATTGCGGACAACCCCCCTCCCCCCGGGGTGGAGATGTTGAAGGGCATATTGCAGTGCTATTGAACTTTCAGAGAATATTCCCGAAGATATTCAAAGATAACCCCCTGTCCGCAATTCAGTTGCCGACAATAACCCCCTGTCCGCAATTCAGTTGCCGACAATAACCCCCTGTCCGCAATTCAGTTGCCGACAATAACCCCCTGTCCGCAATTCAGTTGCCGACAATAACCCCCTGTCCTGAAAACAAATCGATTGCAAAGTCTGATGCTAACGCACTGACCAACAATCGAGTGGCACAGCGAGCTCAGAGGCGGAACAGATTGACCGCACTTTCCGCAAATATCAGTATACCTATATACTTGATTCGACTCCAGAAGAGAATTAATAAAGGCTGCTATAAGGAAATTCTCTTTAGATTATATAAGAACTCGAAACTATCAGTCTGAAACTTTTTGCACGAACTGTTCTAATTTCATTGTACGACGTCGTAAGGCGATTCTGTAGGGATTGTCATTGAAATACATTAAACAGTAACGCACTGCTGTCCTGCGGTTTTGCACATAATGTAGTAAATATACATGAGTACGTAGAATGACTTATTTGATAGAATACTTAGAAAACGGATTTTCCGTTAATAACTCAGATTCACATCGAGAAATCGGGAAATACTCGTATTCTCACGTCTTGCGATTTCTCACAAACCGGTGTAGATTTACATTGGTGTTCATTTTCTTGCCGTGCGGCGGTTTTGTACTAATCGTCACAGATTCCAATGTATTATTAACACCAGCTGCGACTACCGGCTGAGTCCCTGTTCTGCGCCTCATCGATTTTTGCGGATTCTGGTCGAGATTTTCCCCCTTGTAGTCTTGCGATTTCAACGGTTCTCCAACAGATTTACATTGATATTACCGGGGGTTCTGAACAGACTTCTGAAATCACGAATTTCGCTTAGGCCTTTAGAGAGCTTTAGAAGCTCGGCGGACAAATATATGGGAGTCGTTGGGGTAAGTCAAAGGTTCTACACCCTCGATACTGTCCCAAGATGGGTGACCTAATAGACGGTTGAGGAGGATTCACCTCCCGTAGCGTTGGAACCGCAGTTGCCGGAGGGGGCTTCCGCTTTCAGACGCCATGTGGGTAGGCTGAAGTTTGCTTGTATCAGTTTGGTAAGGTACAGTATTCACCGGGCATTCGAGCGGCGTCCGTTACGGGTACATAGTGATTCGTGGGTGTGGTGGTGGGAGATCTCGTGTTGGTTCGCCAAGTGACTTTGAGACTGAGGCATAGGCGAGTAGTAATTGCGACTGCTCTCTGTAGTGTATGCGTGGCATAGGGGGTGTGTCCCAACACCGACAATCGATTTTATAATTATCCGGGCTTGATTCTCACTTGAGGGTGCAGGCACTCCCTTGCCTTTGCGGCGGGGACTGTCCCGGTCCAGCACGTGTGGTCATAGCGCACGTGCGTTGACATCCGGTATTGAGCGAACGGGGACCTACTGGAGGGGCGGTCCATTTCGTCTATCCTGTCAGGGGCGGCGGCTGATCTGATTCTGTAAGCATCTGAGCGAGTTGTGTGCCGTCGATGAGGCGCATCTTCTGGTTGAAGTCCTTCGCGTACTGCCGTGCGGTGTCAGTGAAGTCACTACTGGTCACGACGATGACTTGGTCGGCGTCACCGGTAGCGATGTGACTGGCGAGTTTCTGTAGTACTGGACGGCCGACTAGGTTCCCCGTGTCGAACTGTTTGACCTCAATAGCGACACGATCCCCTCGCTGCTGTGCCCAAATATCGACTCCACCGTCTCTTGTCGCCTGCGTCGCGCGGGTCTCGTACCCGTTCGACTCGAAGACTAACGCGACAAGTCGCTCAAACTCTTCCCACTCGAACTGGTACAGATGATGCCGCTCCCAATACGTTTCGCTCATCCGGTCAACGAGAGCCGCTACCGGTTCGACGAGCTCCGGGGAAACGGTCTTTAATCCGGTGTCGACGCTTTCTTTCCACTCAGCTGGCTGGACGCTTGGGTGGGCTGCGTCTACGCGATTGAGGAATTCAAGGACAGCGACCGCGTTCTCGATTAACTGCAGTAACGCAGCAGTGTCCTCGTCGAATCTCTCCGCGTTTAGCTCCGCGTACATGTAGTCAACCACTCGGTCGAATGGGTGCGACGGGTGCTGACGGTGTGCGTCAAGCGCCGCCTCAACAGCGTTGAGTATCTCTTCTAATCTATCGATGCGCGCACCGTTGATACCCCCTGTGTGTAGATACTCGCCGAACACCGCTGGAAGTTCGTCGACGAGAGGCGTTCGGTAATCTTCCCGCACAGTCTCGACTTCAGATGCAAGCGTAACGAGTCGCTCGGCGACCTCAAGCCCGGAGTTGAATTGTGAAAGTGATGGCTCGCCAGCGTCGGTACCAGTGAGGCGGGCAACGACATCAACGTCCAGGTTGAGGTGCGTCCCGGCGGTCCCTGGCCACTTGTTACGAACATCACTAGCTTGCGATTGGAGATCAACGCGCCGGGCACGCTCACCGATCCACGACCGCACATCATGCAGGCGGCGGACCACTTCTTGTGCAGCCATGTCGACCGCATCAGCACCCCTGTCGTTACGGAGCTTTTCGAGTCGCGTCGTAAGTTCCGACACACCGTTGTGATCGTCTTTCTGGAGGAGAATCGAGTATCCCTCAAGCACAGTTTTCGCAGCACCAACCACAGCCTGCTCACCGTCAGGATCTCCCTGCACGTTCGGGTGTCTCGCAGTCAGCATCTCTCCGAGTGGTTCCGTGACTGCAGTCGGTTGTCCACCTTCGGTAGCGACCGAAGCAAGCTGCTCTTCGAACGATCCGAGTTCGTCATAATACGCCGTCATCGCATCAATAACCTCCAAGTTGGACGGCGGTGTGTACACCACTTCTGGCGGCTCCTCGACCGTCTCTGAGGCAATCACTGCGCGGCGATACGGAAGCTCGAAACCGTGTCGCGCGAGGAGTTCATAATCGAGTTGTTGAACGGCGCTGTCCAGCTTTGCGATTCGCTGCTCCACTACTCGTTTCTGACGCCGAGCTTTCTGCAGATTCAACTCCACCTCCGTTTGCAGCGTTTTCCCGCCGGACTCCGTCAACCGCTGGTCGATAACGTCAGCCGCTTCTTCATAACACTCAATCGCTGCAGCATACTCGTTTCTACTCCGCAACCGGTCCCCTTCCGCCATTCGCTCCCGGATATCCCGGTAAATTTCCTTCAGCTAGGCACTCGACTCAGATTGGATGTTACGACGAGCGTTACGTAGACCTAAGTTGATCTCTGTTTCCAGCGTTTTTCCGCTGGATCCCGTCAACTGCTGCTCAACAATGGTTTTCGCTTCCCCATACGATTCAATCGCTGCCTCGTACTCCTCATCCCTCCGGAACCGGTCGCCTTCCGCAATCCGTTCCCGAACAGCTCTGTAACTCGATACGTAAGACTGCCCCTGGTCCGCTTTCTCTCCCGTGTCTTGACGCGAGACACCAGACTCCCCGTCCGTACCTGCCTCTTCTAGCACTGCATCGACATCCCCACTACCAGGCACGGAATCTTCATCGATCAGTCGCCGCCCGCGCTTATTTACACATCCCAAGAGCTTACCAGCAATCTCACGAACCCGCCCATCATTGCGTTGCCGTACGCTCTTCAATTGCAAAATGGCTTCATGATATTGGCCCGCCGCGAGTACCCGCTCCCCCGATTCCGCCAGCGCATCACCCTCCGCTATCTTCGAAACAGCTGCATCAATCTCCGGAACTCCCGAACGGTCGAACTCATCACTTGGCGGCATTACATCAACGTCTCCACGAAACCATACTACCCTACAGCAATCCCTGTCACAAAATAAAACATGGGAGTACAATCCGCTCTAACCTCGCTCTGTCAGCACAGCTACCGGCAGCAAGCATCGCTACCGGTGCAGCGCCGACTCCTTCCAAAGATGAGACCGCAGCGCAATCACAATCCCGTTCAACCAGACGACCAATACTGAGCAGTCTCCGGCTTCCTCTCACTCACCGACGTCAATTCGCGGTGCCGATGCTTACCCTGGATACGCAACGAAGTCATCCGGAAATCGGTTCCGTAGGAGCGTCGCAGTGAGACGTTCAGCATCTTCCGCAGTTCTTTGCCCGGTAAACCAACCTACTTGCAGGACCCTAACAGGAGGGTACAGAGCAGTGAAGTTCGCTCCTTCACGGCCAGGGTAATTGAGGTGCTGATCGATGCGGTCTAACACGTTTTGAGCCACTCCAACGTACAGTACTCGCCGAGCATCTCCTGCACTTTGATACCGGGTGATGCTAGCCGACGAAACGCCTTGTCTCAACGCGGTACCTGCCGGTGTTTTATTCTGGAGACATTCAAGCACGTATACCGCGTTGGTGCGGGGTTCTCCTGTTGTAAACGGGTACAGCGCCGCAGCAATCGTCGCCCGACTCGTATCATACCTAAATGGCGCAACCTCACTCGTCTCGTCATAGGCCGCACTCGGGACACCGTCGACGATTCTATCTTGCACATCCTCACGCAACGCTTCTTCCCGTGACCGCGTAATCGAAATACGAGATGCCGGGTAGACCACAGCTGAAATATCGCGTGTTATGTATAAAACAGCCTGCCGCACAGTGAATGTAATAGGCCTAATGCCCGAACCCAAGACTATCGACTAATCCCCCTGCTCACCTTCATACTGCGCTCGTTACACAGGTGGTACTTGTGGATGGTCATGTCGGTTTCTGCGTACAGGACCATTAGTAAGCTCCAGAGCCCCTTCCTGCGTGTGGTGAATCGTTACTCTTCGTCGTCTTTGAGTTTGTTGTACCAATCTCGTTCTTTCTCGATGTCGAGTGCGCGGATCTCTTCGGCATCGTCTTCGAAGACCTGATTCAGGAAACTTGCAAATGCGGCGGCATCGACCTCGTCGCTGAACCACAGCGTATCTAACTCTGCTGCGTTCAGACTCTGGAATCCGTGTTGTTTGACTCGCTCGAAGATTTCTTCAGGGTCGCTGAGTTCTTCGCGGTGAATCTCCATGGATAGCGTTGCTCGGTGCCCGCGGGCCTTCTCAACGTGTTCGATCGCCTGTGACAGGTACGCGGTCAAGTTCAGATCGATGTGTTCGCTGTCTTCCCGTGACCGTGCCAGCGCATCGTACAGAAAAAAGAATCCGCTGGAGAACCCGCCTGCGAGCAGGTCCCGGCGTTCTTCGCCTTCGAAAATCTGGTTCCGATCCCGCGCTTCCAACTCCTGAAGAATCTTAAAATCAAGCATGGCGTTCGTTACTCGCTCTCGAATCTTCTGTCGTCGACGGCGTGCACCGGACGAACTCGTATACTCTGTCTTCCCAAGGAGGAATTTCCGGTCCTCCGTGCTAAGAATGCCGCGCGGCCGGTCAACGTCGTACGCGTTGAAATCAGAATCAGGCATATGCTATATGATCTGTCAAGGCCGATAAAGGCTAGTACGTATATCGTTACGGGAAACAGATACGGTTCGACACTACACTTTTTATATCACATCTCGATTCTGTTTTCGCGTGCCTCTACTGAACCATGCGAAACTGACCGTGTCGGAACGGTTCACCGGCAGAGTGCGGAGGGCAAGTCATGACTGACAGTTACAACTTACCATTAGTCGGTGGGTGTGGGACGCTCAGGAACTCGTCACTGATGGCAGTCGACGATGACTACATGCGACGACCAACAGAGTCAGGCCCCGTACTCTTCGAACTCCTCCCAAACTCAGCTCACGTCGACCCGCTATACACTGTTGCCGGTGCGCATGCAGGGTGCTCGTGTAACCGAGATTTCTGCCGGTCTCACTCAGGCGATGCGAGTCACGCCGTCACGGCACTGTACACACCGACAGGAGAACTCGACTACCAGGAACGCATCCTCGCCTGCCGTATCAATATCCTGGAAGAGGACCAAGAGTACAGTGACAGTATCGATGAGTTCCATGAGGAGAAAATCGACGACGCGTTCGAGGACGGTGAACGAGCGGCGTACACCGACTGGATCGACGCGTCACTCACACACGACACCGTCAACGGGTACCAGCGAACAGCGTTCACACGCCGTGAGCCAATCCTATCGTACCCACCGGCAGCGGACCGGGACGTCAGCCGCCCGGTCCTCGTAACCGCATTCGTCGTTCAAACAACGCCGTGGGGCGTCATCGAAGTTGGAACGTACCACTGGCCGGATCCAGACCCCGGCAGTGGACTGGCTACCGTCACCGACCTGGCTGACACGGTTATGAGCCGAGCGTCACGGCTGCCACGGCCAGAGACAGACCCCGAATGGCCGTTGTTCTACGGGTACGAGGAGACCAAAGCCGAACTCGCAGACGAGCTGCGAACGACGATTGCCGAACTCACTGCCGAACCAAGCCCACTCACCCCCGAACCAGGAGCCGCGTTAACCAATCTTAACGACCGGTTTCACGAGCAGTACGGCGCTACGCGGCGCGAAACCGCGGAACTACTCCGCGTCCTCGAAGCGAACGACGAAATCAAGGACGCTACTGCCGGCGCTATCCAACTCACATGACCTGCAGTGACACCACAGGCACGACCAACCAGCACCGACGAACAACGCCTACACCGCTCCCCGCAACCACCTCGAATCCCACACTACACTATCACAGCATGACACGCACAGCAAATCCCGTCACCCGCCACCCCTGCACCCTCTCATGACTAACCACACCAGCAGACGCGAATACCTGCAAGGACTCACCGGTACGACCCTGACTAGCCTCAGTGTCCTCTCAACCACGACCGACGACACGACCGTCGCTGCTGCAGATCTCCTCATCCCGCCGGAAGATACGCCAGCGAAATTCACACGGTCACCCGCGACTGGTCCCGGGCGGTTCGCCGAGACGCTCGAAACCATGGACTCGATGTTCACCGATGCAGATATAGCTACTCGCGGGTACTGGCACGGCAATACAGAATCCGACCCGGAATGGGTCCTCGTCTCCCATGCTATCGTCGGCGACGAAGACTTGCCTCGCCGCACTCTCGAAGCCGCTGCCGAACAGGCACATGACGAGTACGTTAAGGAATACGACGACGAAACGAGCCTGCTCGTTACGTTCGAGCAAGACTGGCAGCACTACGACGAGACAACAGACTGGCGACTCATTATCGATCAAATACCGCTGTTCAAAGACCAGCCGGACGATCCAGACCCGGTGTTCACCGAACTCACACGGTACCAGTACCACGGCAACATCTTCCTCGCCACCACCGCGTTCGGCCCGTGCGACACGCCACCGGCCATCGATACCCTCGTCGACCGATACGCAACACTGCAACGAGCCCGCTACCGCGCCGGAGGCCCACAATGACCGACGCACTCAACCACCCTGCCGGGTTGCTCACCGACGACGAGGCCGAACTCCTCCGGGATCCAGACACCGACCTCGACGAGCACGACGAACTGCGGGAACGCATCCGGGATCGACTCACTGAAACGCTGCAGGACTGCACGACCCTGTACCCGACGCTACCAGGAGAGGACCTCGCAACCGTGTTCACCGCCGACGACGCCGAGACACTCGCCCCAATCCGGGCCGGGACACAAGACGCACTGGCACTCCTCATTCTCGGGATGCTCCACGGCGACGATATGCTCGACACGCGACTCCGTGACGCCATCCAGAACGCCGGGAGGAGTTACGGCGAAGAAATCAACGTGACACTCAACCTCCGCCGTGGCCCACTCCCAACCCTCGAACAGTTCGCCGCGCAACTCACCGACGACAAACCCACCGACGAAACCTTCCCACTGTTCGAGCACTTCCTCTACCAACCCGGGACAAATCCAGACATCCTCGCAGACATCGCCTCGAAACACAACGTCACTATACCGCGAGACAAAAAAGCAGACCTAGCCACATCGATGGGACCGGTCGAACGACCACCACAAACCGTTATCACCGGTGTGTCAGTCGATGAAGTCTCACTCGACGACGACCTGGAGTCAGACACGTGACCGCAGCACTCACCGGGATCACACCGCGCCCGTATCAGGACGAAGCACACGAGTTTGCGACGCGTCGAGACGAGGCCGTCGTGTGTCTCCCGACCGGCACCGGGAAAACCCTCGTCGGGTGCATGTGGGCTCGAACCCGCCTGAACGGCCCTGCCGTCGACCGGGTACTCATCCTCGAACCGTCCCGGTTCCTCGTCGAGCAAACCCACGCGTACTACGAGGAGTACACTAACATTCCGACCACGAAACTCGACGGGACAACCACACCAACCAACCGAGTCCAGCAGTGGGGCGACGGCGATATCGTCGTCACGACACCGCAAACCGCTGTGAACGACACCGCCCACCTCGACTTTGACGCCGTCATCATCGACGAGTGCCACCACACCACCGGGCAACACGCCTTCAAGCAGCTCCTCGACCAGGTCGCGTACCCGTACAAACTCGGACTCAGCGCCACCATCCCCGCCAGCAAAGAACGAGACATCACGACCGCCATCGGCCCAATCCACAGACGGTCTTGGACCGACCTTCCCGACGAACACGTCCCGGAGTGGATCGGGGAAATCTACGACACCCCGTACCCGGACGGCTACACGGACGTCGTCGACATCCTCGAAGATGCGCGGCGTGAGTTCGCCGGAACCAGACTCGCTGGCCTCCCAACGCTCGGCATCCGCATGCTGTGCCGCGACGGCGCACTCGCCCTCGAAGAAACGCTGCGGCGAGACACCGTCATGGGCGACATCCTCCGCGACGACACACTCCCCGTGCTCGACACCTGCCCGGCGACACACAAACTCAACGCGTGCCGCGCTGCACTCGACGAACACGACTTCGAAAAAGCCGTGCTGTTCGTCGACCGCGTCACCATCGCCAAACAACTCAACGCCGAATTAAACGAGTACACCACCACGACACTGCTTGGCCGCGTACACACCAGCAGCGACGCGCAACAAGCCGCCGTCGAAAACGCACAGGCTGAGGGCACGGACCTTATCATCGCCACCGCCGCCGGCGAAGAAGGCATCGACCTGCCCGCCGCCGACCTCCTCATCGTCTGGAGCAACGTCGTCAGCTCCGTCCGCTTCATCCAACGCCTCGGCCGCATCATGCGTCCCGACGGCACCGACGCCCCACGCAACGCCATCTACCTCGCCACGCCGGACAGCCCGGACTACGAAGCCCTACGACGCGGCATCGACGAAGCCCACCGCGCCGGCCTCGACATCACCAACATCAACACCGACACGCTACTCACCCGCAGCAGCGTTGGCCGCGTCAAACACGCCCTCGAAGGCACACCGCAACAACGCAGCGACCTCGCCAACACCCTCAACCAACCAGAATCAAAACTCGACAACTGGCTCCGCACAAACGTCCGCGACAGCAACGTCTTCTACCTGTACCGCGTTCCCGACGACCTCAACGACTGGCGACAGTCCTCGAAAGGCATCAGTGAATTCCTCGGACTTGACCCCGACGAAACGCAAATAGCCGACGCGGCGCGGAACAACTTCTCCCCGGGCAAAGACCACCGGTACTACCTGCAAGAACCAGACATCCACATACTCGAAACCGAACAGCCAGATCTCCTCAACGGCGACGAAACAACACGCCTCTCCGCCAGCTATGGTCCCTCGCATCAAGAACGTGGAAAACACAGCGCGTACGGGACCGTCGACACCGTCACGGACACGATGACTGACCACTTAGCCGATGCCGATAGTTTCTACGCCACCATCTCCACTGACTCCCACACCCCGAAGTTCTCCTTCCAAATGCAGTACCAAGGCACAGCCACCAAGCCAGTCATCAACGCAACCGTCCGGAACGCTGACGCCGTCGCCACCACGCTTACCGACCGACTCGACTGACTGATATCGTCCAGACCGGCCAGACAACAGAACACACCTCGTCTACCCAACTCATCATGAACCCACTCTCAGCATACGAACACCCTGTCGGTGCTTACGCGTTCCACAACACTCACAAAGAAAACACCGCCTCCATCCAAGAACACGGAATCAAAGCCACCGAACAACCCGGACTCAACACTAGAGATGCTGACACAGCCCTTGCTGACCTCGGCTACGACAACCCGTTCCCATTCGACCGGACCAACGTCACGTACTGCCACGTCAACTACGAATACATCGCTGACCGACACGATCCCAAGACCGACACGGTACCACTCGACGAGGACGTAACTATCGTCATCGACACCACCAAAACCACCGCACCAATGTACATTGCCGATATGGGCCACATCTCAGACCTCCTCGACTACCACTACGTCGGCTCCCGCATTATGATTCAATCAGACACGCCCGACGAAGCCATCGAACAATACCGAAACAGCATCACGCCAGTCGAAACCCCGGATGACATCGCCACACAACTCACCAGCGACATCAGCCACGCAGAACTCATCATCGACGGGGACATCCCATCAGCGGCGATCGTTGATATCGTCAGATAACCGTAGACTGATTCGACAAAACGTACCGTGAGCAATTCTTGGCGAGTATATGATTGTTCGCTGAACTAAGATAATTATCCTGTCTTAGAATCCAAGTGAGGCAAAGATTAAGCCGCTGGCGCTATAATTGAAATTTGATGCGCGAACCATATCGCACAATAATGTGTGTACTAGCACTGTTCTACGGAAACAACGAGATTGTACTTCAGCACTCAAAACGGCCAGCCGACCGAAAAGATGATTTCTCTGCCTTTGAGGTTGTTACCGGACTTGAAGCCGATATTTTTGAAAGTCCAGATATGAGTATCGAGGAAACGTCGCATCCGGATGAAGTATTTGTTCATGCTGGCACTCTTTCTGCAGTGCTTGGATGTACCGTTCAAACTGCCCGGAATCGTTTAGAAGAACTAGAAGAGCACGGCATTGTATATGAGCACGGGGATGCTCCCCTTCCCGGTCAAGAGGGTGGAAACGCCCGCTTGTTTCGCCCAACACTAGATAGTCCAGAAGAATTCATCGCTGCAGCTGATGAGCTCGCCGGAACGGAGCCAGTGACCTCAGCTGATGAATTACAAGAGGTGATGCCTTCGGATTTTGAACACATTGGTGATGGAATATGGAGGTACAAACAGGACGGTGGAGTCACTGTTGATGTTACGAAACCAGAACACGGTTCAATCCGGCAATCAATCCGGGACCAACTCAGCCAGCATGGTTTAGTGCCAACCTCAATGAAGAACTTCCAACATCAACTTCGTTCCAAGGCTCGCCTCACGTAACAGAACCCACTCTCAAGGCTTTTCCAGTTTCTTTCTGAGGTCATCATTGTACTCTGTCCCATTCTTGCCATAGTGTATTTGACAGTGGCAATTAGGACACAAAGCAACCACATTGTCCGGAGCATCTGCGCCTCCCTCTGCGAGCTCATCAAGATGGTGGACCTCCAAATATGGGCTCCCATCTTTTCTATCAAAAGGAGCAGGTCGGCCACATCCCTCACACGTACCATCAGCTCGTGCTAACACGAACCGCTTGATTTTCTCAGATCGGGAATAGTCCGAACGTTGCGATGTTGGTATAATATCCTTCGACGGATTTTCTGTTGCATCAGCCAAGGCCTCTCTTTTCAGTTCCTGTTGTTCAGTGTCATAATCCGTATTAACAGACCCTGAATCAGGGGTGGCACCCGCCTCGCTTTGATTATCTGTTCGATTAGTATTGCTAGCAGAGGAACTAACACCCACCGTGCGGTCGTCCTCTTTTCCCCTGCTTTCTTCATCCACACTCTCAGAGATGTTACGTACAGCAACTTCGTCGATTAGACCAGTTATATCCGAGCAATTATTTCGAAATTGCCGTTGATGGGTATCTGACGGTGACGAGGCCATTCCAGGCGCTAAATTTGCTGTAGGACCCCCTTTCTCATAGCCGAACAATGAAGTGACTCTTCCTGTCGTCAGTCTAATCTCAATCGGTTTCGATAGGCAGAGCAGGTTTTTCTTGACCGCTTGGGAATATTGCCAGACTTCCTCCGAAAAGTATCCATTCTCATCCACAGCTGTAAACAAAACGTAAGAAAAATATCTATATTCGCCATCTTGAAAAATAAGAAATATATCTCCTTTCGATATTTTATTTTCTTGTGTCCATGTGTTTGGGCCTTGATATTTCGGTGTTAGAACGGATATATTCTCATATTCTTCGATATTGGTGGGGTCCTCTACAGCAATTTCATCAGACGATATCCCTCGCTTAATACCAGCTGTAAATTTGGATTCTACAAAAGCGTCCTCAAATGACTTTTCAGCTCTGTCATCTGAATTGTAAACCCATATTCTTTCGTCCATAGCAATCAACTGTCTTCGATCAATAAAGTAACAGCGGCCTTCAGGACGCTAAATATGCATGCCAACGGAAAAACTCAGGACTTAATTCAGCCGCTCAATCGAGAGTAATTGACTTCCGGATCTCAAGAACAGTCACAAAATGCTTTGCGACCACTCGGCTGTTCGGAAAGTCTACCGACTAATCACCGTGTAACCATTGACCGACTCTTTCAGACTTGTCTTAGAGTTCCGAATTCAGCGCCTCCAGCGCGTCGATTGCTTGCCGTAGATGCGTTTGCACGTCACCACCGTCAGCGACTGGTTGCTCATCGGACACAGGACCCTCGTCGTCGATCGTGCCACGAATTTCTTCGTCACTGATAGCCGACTCGTCTCCACTACCCTCAACTGACTGCTCGGTTGCGCTGTTCAGTTGGAGCTGTGCAGCATCCTCGTCACCAGCCGGTGTTTGACCCGGTGACTCAGCCTGTCCACTAGAAGGTGGCCGCCCACCCTTGTCGTCGAGCGCGTCCAGCGGCAGATCGTATGCTCGTGCTCGTTTCCCTTTGTGGAACGTCGTCCGAGGAACGATGCCGATGACCTCAGCAACTGCGTCGCGGTTACATCCGCGGTCTAAGGCTTGCGGGACACGTTCGTCTTCGGCGCGCTGCAGTAGTGTTTGCGTCCATTCGTGATGCGGTTGAAAGCTAACGTCGATGCATCCCTGCTCTACTGGCCGACACTGAAGGATTTGGACCACTCTCAGTGATAGACTCGTACTCTTCGAGGCGGTGGAGTTCGACACCGTCCAGCAAATAATCCTCACGGTAGTCTTAATTCACAACGCCAAGCAGCGTGCTATCCCGATAAAATCCCGTGTTAAGAGATATCGACGGCTTGGGCGTCCTCGGTTGGATACCACGTGTACTTGTTGCGGTCTGCGAGTCCAACACTGCGGAGTCGGCTCAAGATGGATCCGACGTCACTGCGTTCGTCTCCGTTTACGTTCGGGTTTGTGAACGGTGAGTCAGGTACCGTGCTGGCATCCGCATGGATGTCTCGTCGAATCGCACCGTCGGGGTTTTGACACAACGCTTTGAGGACCACTCGTTCCATCTCAGTCAGCGCTGCAACAGCGGTGGCCGGGTCGTCAATCCCGCCGAAACGCGTCTCTGGTGTCGCCCACTTCTCTAGCATGAACTCAATGAGTTGCTTTTCTCGGTCCTCGAGGTTCGCAATCGACCACTCATCGTACTGGTCTTGAATATCTGTCTGGACCCATAGTTGTGAGTTCCCGTACCCTTCGTCGTGTTTTGTTTCGAACGAACAGTTCCCCCACGACGAGTTCCATGATCGGCTCGCCAGCGTCAGATTCCCAAGCCGGTGGACATTCCCGTTGTAACGCGCTTCAGGACTCGGGTACTCCCCGCCATCGGTCAATGGTAATTCCTCAGGTGACTGCGGCCAGATGTGTTCGACTGTGTACTCACTACCCATTGCTTCCGCTAACGAGGGGCCGCCACGCTCACCCTCTGTTGCGGCACGATGCCTGTTGAGGAAGTAGAAAAAGTACCGGAGGTCCTGTGAACTTGCTTTTGAGTACAAATCAGTCGCAGCGGCAGACCGCCTGAACTGCGCGTCATCTTCGTACCGGTTCATCACGTTCACGAGACGACTCACCCACACGTCAATCGGACTGTCAGCACCGATATCTCGCGCCCGAATGTACAGACTCGATTCGCCCGTGTGACTCGGGTGATTCCCGATGGAATACACGCGGAAAATGTACGTCTCAATCGCATCCAGCAATTCCAGTCGCTCATCATTGGAAAGTCCCGGCCATGCTTTCAGTACCAACGGGTAGAACTTCCGGGCGTGACGCAAGCGATGTATCCGGTCGATTAACGATGCAATCTCATCGTCACCGCGATACGCAAGCACATCTGATAACGCATTGAATCCGCGTTCCAAATCAGCTGTATACTCTTGAATGTATTCGAGACACGCTTCAGGGTCTTCTAATCGAAGTTCTCGAATCCGGGTTTTCAATTCCGTTAGGAACGTCGGGTCGCTGTGTTGGTCACTGTCCGACCAATCGAAAAACGAAATGAAATGATATCGCTGCACCGCGTCATCACTAATCCCACCCACGTACGGTGATTCCAACATTTCCTGGTGATAACTGTACATCTTCCCGAACGCCTGTCGAATGCGCTGAATAACCGTTTGCGCGGTAGGCTCATCAGGCGCAGCCAAATACGCCGTCCGCATCAAGAACGACTTCGTCTTATCGAACGTCGACAGTGACCGGCCGCGATCGTTCACACTATCGAAAATCAACGTCGCTTTCTCCGGGTTATCAGCGTCAACCACGTACACCATCAACTCTAGTTCGACGATGGTCTGCCACAGCTGGTTAATTGAGTTCGCAACCCCGACTAAGTCTCCATCAGCCGACTCAACAAGGTCCGCCAGTTGCGCATCAAAGTACGCTTTAGCATCAACCATTTTCCGCTGTGACGGCCGCTCGGGCTCCGGGACATTCCGCCCGTCGATAATCCGCTGCAGGTACTCATTGTCCGCCTCATCCAGCAATTCTAACTGATAAATATTATCGTCACACAAGAACGTCTCGCGCATCTCTGTCACATCGGCTATAATCTCGTCTTCATGCGCTGTCGACGGTGCGAGTTCAGCTAAACACTCGGTCATCGCGGTCACCAACAACGCCAGTGACGTCAACCGTTGCTGCCCGTCGATCAGTAAGTTCACGCGCTTCTCCGCCGAGGTGCCGTACCCGCTTGCATCCCCGCCAGTTACCGTTTCATCGGTCTTCTGAATGATGATCGTCCCGAAATAATGCTGTTTCTCACTCGGCAGATTAAACAAGTCAGTCCACAAGTCATCCCACTCCGGCTTCTTCCACGAATAATACCGCTGATACGCCGGCACGTGAAATACCCCGGCCGTTGTCAACTCCTCTAAAGACTTCTTCCCGGACTCCATACGCATGCAACAACACACCGCGTAAAAACCGCTACGGGCACCACACCCACAGTCACTAACTCCTGTCTACGCAAAGTTCGCCACAGGGCAGTAGGAAGAATTAAACCACCTCGCTGAATATATGTATATGAGCAGGTGGCGCACGGATCAATGATCCCTCCTTGAGGGTACTGAGTTCCGTGAGGCTACCTGGTAGCCTTTCCGAGAGCATACTTCTGAGTTACTTCTTTGCGAACCGAAGCGGATGAAGCGTTTCGACGGCCGTTTCACAGTCTCCTTTCCGCTGATGTCTAGCCCAACTGTATGCCGCTACATCAGCAACCTGTAGCCCCGCCGCATCCTTGCTATCACGAGTGTCAAATTCAATCGGCGGAACCTCATCCGCAGCACGGTCCAACACAGTCGCTACCTTCTCAGCAGGGTTTTGCCACACCGCAGAATCCAGCACGACGCACATCGAATCAACCGTACGTAGATCTACGTGCGTCGGCTGAAATATCGGGTTTAGCACGCTGCACAACGCCAGTGTCTTCAATGCCTGCACAGACTCATCGAAGTTCCCAATCACGTCAGTCAACACGTCATTGCCGATATCCGGATTCACCGCATGCACTGACAATCGAATCGGGTACGTAATCCCCCACGGCAACCGGGTTTGCTCAATCGTCGGGTCATCATACTCAACTTGATTCAAACACCCAACAGTCGTATTAACAACCGCAACTGGCAACGCAGCTCCCTTCAGCTCAGACAACGTTTGCGACCCATGCAACGCACTCTCAGCAATTGTTTTCAATTCATCAGCCGTATGCCGTAACACCTCATTCGCCCGGTCCCGCTCAGAGAGACACCACGTAGCCGCTACAACATAGTATGACCCTTTAGACGGATTCCCACTCTCATCAACATGCACGAACAACGTCCGAGCCATCAAATCAACAGGATACTATCACGCTAACACTCATCCGATATATTTCATTCCATCACTACCAAACCATCACTGTCACACGACCACGACATCCACCATAGCCCACGCAGAAAGGAAGTACAGAAGCTGCGGCGAACCAGCCCCATTCACCAGCAAACCAGGGCAGCCGTATCTCCACACCCCCACATCCACGAACTGAGTGACGGCGGGTCAAACACACCTGCAACCGTCGTCGCTCTTGACCCGAACTGCCACTACAAAATCCACCACGGCGTCGACAGTGACGAGCTCAACGACCAGCTACGCAAAAAACTCCCGCCACTGGAAGACGCGTAACCCGCCCGCGTAAGAGTCTACAGCGCCTTCTCCAGCTCTTCTAACGCTTCGATCGTCTGCTGCAACTGCGTCTTCGCGTCCGACCACGTAATCTCCTCGTCGTCTTCCTCGGTCGGTTCTTGGTCTGCCTCGCCACCATCGCTCAGCATCCCTGCTTCGCCATCAGCAGCGTCTTCTACAGCGTCAAGCCGTTGCTGCATCTCGGTGTCGGCGTCCGCCTCATCTGTCGGAAGATCCGTGAGCGTCTCATCAGCGTCTGCATCGGCCGGCGGCCGCCCGCCTCGATCGTCAAGCGCATCCAAGGGGAACGCGAACGCTCTCGCGCGTTTTTCCTTATTCCACGTCGTGCGTTCAACGATCCCGATCACGTCGGCGACAGCGCCCCGGTCACACCCTCTGTCGAGCGCTTGCCGGACGCGTTCATCCTCCGCACGCTGCAAAAGTGTCTGCGGATCGTCAGGAATGCGGCCCCTCGCCGACGTAGATATCTGCCCCACTAGTCCCCACTCACCAGTTTCCGAAGACTGATCGACGATTTGCTTGGTACGCGAAGCGACCGTGTTATCGAGCCCCATCAACACCCACAGGCGTTCCCGGACTGACGACACCGTCAAATCAGGCGTGAGTTCATCCGCGATATCGCCGGTGCTCAACGGGCCGTGGCGCGCCAAGACCTGCAGAATCTCTACGTCCTGCGGGAGCAGCACTTGCCCGTCAGCGTCCGTCAACTCGACCGGCGCATCCGCCTCGGATGGTTGGTTGTGCAGCCAGTTGTGACACTTACGACACACAGCGGTCAGGTTCGCCGGGTCGTGCTCGTCCATCTCATCAACATCACGGGACGCGTGATGCACGTGCAGCGTCGCCGACCCACCAGCACCCGGCCCGTCTCGGCCGCACCACTGGCAGCGATGCGCCGCAGCAGCCAACACTTCCGCTCGCGTCTCCGCATCCACCGTCTCGTTCGAAACCCCCTCGGTCATGCTACCACCACCACGTCACTACCTCGTCGCTGATCGTTCGTCGTCGATACGCCGCGCTTCTCGCATTGCGTTGTGCGTTGCATGTTTACTGAGTCAACCGCATTGCTCACTGCGCGCAATCGCCCGACCTCGTGGTGTATCGCTTCAATACCGCCCACACCGCACATTCGCCGAATCGATTCACCGCTCAGGAGCGCTTACCCGTGACTCGTCGGCGTCAACGATTTCACGCTGAAATCAGAGCGACTGCAATACCGCTCCGCAACCCGTCCGAGCGCCGCTGTTCGCAATACGTCCGCCACGTTGTGCAGTACAACATCAGTGACCCGCCCGTCCTCGAACGCTGTCACCGCCTCCGCGCTGTCCTCGAACGGGTCAAGCGCGTCGTAGTTCCCGTCACAAAGCAGGTTGTACGCCGCTGTGAGACTCGACTGTGGCTCCCCGTCGACGGTCGTGTTGAACAGCTTCTGCACGACCGGGAACAAGTCCGCATACGGGATATCGACGAACGGCCAGTCAAAGCTATGTTCTGCAAACCGCGTCCTGAGGAACGGGACATCGAATCCGCCCTGCCACGTCTCTCCGTTAAACGCCACGAGGAGTACGTCATCCTCTCGCAACCGCATCTTGACGAACTCCGAAACTGCTTCTAACAAGAGGGCTTCCGAGTCGTGGATCGACGCGATCACGTGCTCGTCCACTCGGTCCTGTACGGCGTCTTCCACGCCGTCACAGGTGCGCTCGGCAGTCTGACAGAACACCCGCGCTCCTAACGGTAACGCGAACCCGACCACGGTCACGACATCGTCGACGTCGAACCCGGTCGTCTCGATATCGAACGCCACCTGCTCTAACGCGTCGCTCATCACACCTCACCCCCAACACCGAGAGCGCGTTCAGGCACGCGATCCCGCTCAGCTGGTCGAAGCCTAAACTCACCGAACCCGTACTTCGCGTGTGTCCCCACGCGCAATACGCCGTTTTTCGCCGTGCGGACCGCGTCCCCGTCACTCCCGGTGAATTTGACTACCTGCCCGTGATCTACCGTCTCCAATGCATGCACTTCCTCACCGTTCACCAGCCTGGTTTCCCGGCGACGCAACTCGGAGTCCGTTCCCCACCACCACGGCACATCCTGCCCGTCAGCCCCCGGGTACTCACTCGACAGGACGAACGGCGACACGAGCTCTAAGTTGAGCGCCGTGTCCTCAACGCGGGAGTAGTCTAATTCATCCAATTCAACAAGCTGCGTGCCTTTCAGGGACAGCTCGCCAAGTCCGTAATTCCGGGCTGCACCGACCCGAAGCCTGTCCAAAACGTCCTTGTCGAGCGGGAGGACATCATCGTCGCGCCCGGCGTGCAGGTAGCACTGCACGAACCACTGGACAGACCGCTTCGAATTCCGAACGTTCTCTGGTCGACCAAACCAGCACGTCGGTGCGAACGCAAGTCGGTCACCGTGCCGGGTCACGTCATGCACGTTATGCGCATCTCGCGGCCGAGAATCCAGCAACCAACGTTGGGCTGCATCCCTGTAGAGGAACAAGTCTGCGTAGTTCTCGACGGGTGGGAGGGATTTTCCAAGCACCCCGGCGTACCCGACCTCGGAATGCGCCGCCGGGTACTCGGCGTACTCGCCCGGGACGAACACGCCGTGACTCACGTGCAACTGCTTGCGAGTCCGAGCGTCGACGCGCCGCGCAATCGCGTTGAACAACGCGTTCCCCGTCACGTGATACGCGTGTCCCTGGTAGTCCGATTCCAACTCGAACAGGACTTGCTGGATGCGAGTCACGCTACCACACCCCCTGCGGTTCCACTGGAGAATATCGGCGTCACCGCGCATCACCATCCCCGTACACCGCGACGGAATCCTCGATGTACGCGAGCGCCGTCGACCACGACCTGATACGGCGCAGCTGCGCGTCCAACCGCCGCCACCGCCGATCACCCTGATCGAACGGATGCGCCGACAACCGCGACCACGTATCCGCAAACGACCGCGCCGGACACGACCCTAACGGAGCCGACGCCCGGTCACCCGGCTCCCCCGTCACGTGCAGCGACACGACCGGAGACCACAACACCGTTCGAAACGGTTCCACGACTTCGGACTCCCGCGCCGCTGCAGCAGTCCTACCTTCGTCCGGCAGCGAGCCTGACGGCGTCGCCACAAGATGCAAGTCCTCGAAGTCATGCCCGGCCCGGTAATTATCCAAAAGCGCCGCCACGAGCAACACGTGGAATCTGAGCGAGGTGTACGGGTAGTACACTGACTCGTTGAACGCTGCCGCGGCGTCGCTCGTCAACCACCGCGAATGCAGCACTTCGGGATCCGTCGACAACACCAACCAGTCCAACGGCGCATCTTCCGACGCTGGAATCCGGTCAGACGCTACGGCCGTGTCACCTGTCGCCAGCGATAACCGACGCGGCGACCGGTGATTCGCCACCGTCTCATCAGGCGCGCCTTTCGGCCGCGACAGCCTGGCTGCATCCCCATCCGCACCCAACGGCACCGACTCGTTCACCCGCGCCCCGCGAAACACCTCTTGCGCGGCATCATGCGACCGGCCCCGCAGCTTATGCACATCATGGCGATACGCCGCGACCAACGGATCCACGTCCGACTCAGGCGCGTCACGCAGCGACTCGAACGGCACGTCCGAAGTCATGGCTCATCACCATCCGGGACCGGTAACTCCCCATCACGACGCGCTGTGCGGGCCTGAAGCGCCTCCACGAACTTGTCCCGACACTGCGTTTGCCACAGCTCGTCTTTCCGCTCCATCTCGCTCGTCGGCGACTTCCGCCGATCATACACGCACTTCACCTCAGCCTCAGAGTACAGTGGATTCAGAATCTCCGCGTCAACCATCCCGGCCCCGAAATTCCGCGCACCACCGAGTTGGAACGCATACTCATCGCTGTGGGCATCCAGGAATGCGATTGCTTCCAACAGCAAACCGACGAACTCCGGCTTAACCTCTCTGAGCGTCAACTTCCACGTTCCCACGAGATTCCCGACCACGTCCCGCGTCGAGTGTCGCAGTGGTTGCCCACCATCCTCCTCATTCCGCGACCGGACCTGCGTGTGCAGTTGGCGGTAGTGCGCTTCGGCTTCGCCCTTCGTCACGTCCACTTGGCTGCGGACCGGCGAGAACGACACTGGACGCCGAATCAACTTCCCGGGACTGCCCCCGAACCCACCGAACAGATCGTACAGCACACAGCCAGCATCCACATCGTCCGTGCAGCTACCCTTCTCGTGATACCCTGCCTCCAAATCCCGGTCGTACACATCCTCCAACCGGAAATTCGCGTTCGACTCACCCGGATGACACGCCGACGCACCAGCCGCCTGCAGGACCGCCTCGCAGCCATGGCGCAGCCATCCAGATAACGCGAACGGGGAAATCTGCCCTGCAATCTGGTTCTGTGGGTCGTCAGCTTCGTAGCGATCCGAGGAAGCGTGATGCCGATCCGTTACAATCCCATCACCCGGCGCGAGTAACCCGGCATCGAGGCCAACGTACAGGTCAGGAAGCATTAGCTCTTCTTCCTCCTCGACAGGCAGGTCGAATTCAACCGGGAGATTAGCCGTGTCAAAATCGACCATTACGCCTCACCACCCTCAGCAGCAACCAACTCACACGCCGCACATCCTGGTGACGACCACTCACCCGAATCAATACTCAACGATTCGCGCGTATGCGCCGGCGACCACGCCACGACCTCGGGTGCCACCACCGTCACCCAATCACGCTGCACCCCCGTATCCACCACGCGGCCAACCCGGCCCTCAACCACCACTTCAGCAACGCCAAGCGTAGAAAGAGAAGCAAGCGACGGTGGGTGCTGCGGACACCGCATCTGGTGAACCAACCATGGAGCATGCGGACACGACCGTACCGCATACGCAACCACCGCCGCGCCGTCCCGCAATCCCTGCTCAGAAACCGGGCAATGGTACTGTTGTTGTGATATTTCTTCAATTAGCCGTGTGTCGATAGCTTCTTGACTTGTCGATGATGACTCGTTCATGGGTTCTCTGGCTACTTCCTAAGAACCCGGTTCGGGTGCTACAACACCCGGACACCTTACTTCAAAGATGTCCTCTGCGACCGGGTTCTGTCCACTAGTCATACGTCTATTGGTATAGTTCTTTCCCTTTAGACGCGTGACTAATGGATAGCTGATTAGATCAGTAGTCATATCACGGCACAGATTGACCACACAAATATGACGGATCGGGATCGAGAGGAAGATACCGGCCAGTTTACCACAGAATACACTGACGAGGATTTTATACAGGCTCTTGAAGATCTGGATGGTTCTGCTTCTACGTCTGAAATAGCAAATATGATCAGTTGCGATCGCCGGACGGCATATCTCAGATTGAAGCAACTCAAAGAAGATGATCAGATTATCGGCCGTAAAGTGGGGAATTCTATGTTGTGGGAAATTGATTCATAGTTTTCCCGTCGGCAAACCGTCAGCCACACTTTCTCTTCTCCAATAACCGTACGGCAAGAGGATTTCGTCGTAGATGACAGCAACTACTATAGTTATCGAATCAGAGAAGTAGACCATGACGATTCATCCACGGTTTGAGACATTGGTGATCTGAATGACTGACAAAGTGATCTCAGATTATATCTCTCCAAGCGAGGAGATACAAGCTGAAAATGGCGATATCAATCCTACTGGCCTATTGGATGAGGTGAGCTTGTACAACCTCTATGATGACCGTGATTCGCCAGAGCAAGATGCTGAACGGATTCTTGACATCACGTATCCAACAGCTACTCTCACCTCTATCATCAAAAACAGCGCGCAAAAGCTGGATGGGGAAGATGGTTTTTCGGAAGGTGGGCAGGTTATCGGCGGAGAATACGGCAGCGGTAAAAGCCACATTGAGCTCGTCGTCTATCATTTATTCAACTCTCCGGAGCTTGGCCAGCGGTGGCTAGACAGGCAGGGGATCGATGTTTCTCTGCCGAGTGAAACACGGTCTGCTGCTCTGCAGATGTTCAATCTCGACAAGGAGTACAATCGACTCTCCGAGGCAGTTGGCGACTATCTCGGAATTGACGAGTGGACCGAAGATACTGACCTTCCGACTGTACACCAGATTAGAGACGCACTCGATCAGAAGCCAACTATAGTCCTGATTGACGAGTTCGAGCGATGGTTTGGGATGGCCGATCGCAGTGAATATCGTGACGATAACCTCGCTTTCCTCCAAAATCTGTTAGAGGCTGCTGGTAGAGACGACACTCGCCTGTCGGTTCTAATCTCTCTTCTCTATGAAAATGAAGACGTCCAAGCGATCACGCAACGGACAAATCCTTTTACTCACGACCTCTCCTCCCGTCGAGACGAGAAAATCGATTTCATTCTACACCGTCTGGTGGGCGAAGTAGAGGATCCAGAAGGAGTGTCCGCTCTCGCTAAGGAATACACCGACGTCTATCGGCAAAACGACCAGATCGAGTTGGAGGACTACCAGGACTTACAGGATAGAATAGAGCGGTACTATCCGTTCCATCCAGCCCTCCTTACCCTGCTCATGGAGAAGTACTCCGAGCAGCGCATCAGCTCCGACGCCCGGGGCTTGCTTAGATTCCTTACGGAAATCTTCAGAGACAACTATCGGAATGTCGATCTCATATTGACCGGCAATGTGGACGTTTTCGCGTATACCGACCGGTTCCAGTACATTGACAACGAGCTGGTCGGGAAGTACGTCAACGACTATCACCGTCTCCAGAAGCCCGACGAAACCTTTGACGAATTCGTCGAAGAGCTTCTCGGGATCGTACTTCTACACAGCCTGGCACGGGCCGGCGATGAGGGTGCGAACAAACGTCAGATGTTGATGGGCACGATGCGCAAAGGCATCAATGCCCATCGAATTATTCAAACCTTCACCGAGGTTGTGTATGGTCACGCATGGCATATACACCGAATTAACGGTGAATACGCGTTTGACGTAGATGAAAATCCTGCCGCGAGAATCGAAAAGAAGGCCGAGGATATACACAAACACGACGCCATCCACCGGGTAGAGTCACTGGTTACGGAGGATCTCTTTGATGGGCACAACAACGTCCACATATTAGATCCGGTGAACACGGATCAGAACATTCCCGACAACAAAGCTCTGAAGATCATCGTCACCCTCGGCGCTAAACGAAGTTACGACGAGGATTTCGAGGAACTCACAACGGGACAAGAACGGGAATTCAACAACACATTGGTCCTTGTGACACCCGGGCAGCGCTCCAGCGTCGATACCAATACTGGAATTATCGAACTTGCTCGTAAAGTCGTTGCCGGCGAGCAGCTCGATAGAGAAGAAGAGGTTCTACCGGACGGATTTACTGAAATCCACAATCAGAACTTCCAAAATCTCAGGGATCGCGTTCGGGATAAGTACGGGACGGTACACACCTCGACCGATCGGGGTCTCTTCCCGCAGGACCTCCCAACGGGTGGAAACATGGACTTCTATGCCGCTACCATAGAAGTCGTCAAGCCAGACAGCAGCCAACTCCGATCCGAAGTCGAAGACGCTGTCAAGGACGCGGAGGGGAGCGGCATCCAGTACGAACATCTCAAGAACGATTTCTACAGAAACGCTGTTTACACAACTCTCACCACGGAGGAGGAACTGGAAGAAGCGATCGGCTCACTCTGTCGTGATGGTGTACTCAAAGTCGGCAATTACTTCGAAGAACGAGTCGGGAGCCTCGGAAATGACACAAATCTCGTCCACGAGCAGTACGTCACAGAGGAAGAAGATGAGGAAGACGAGGGACGGACCATCACTATCGATGCGAGAAGTGTAGACGAGGGTGAGGATGGAGGTGATGGTGTATCTTCCACGAGTGGCGGTGACGGAGATGGAGAAACCACTGCTACAAGCGCGCTCCAATGCCCTGAGTGTAAGCGTGATCTTGATGGGAAAGAATGTGAGTGTGGATTCGAATTCGACGCCACAGATATTGAGGATGGGACAGTAAAGATTGAGGGAGGTTCCGATGAGATGGTTGGCAAATTCCTTGAGGATCTCGGATTGGATGAGCCCGACTCCAAGATCCAGTCGTACCCCATCATGGGTGATGTCCGAGCGGATAACAAACCAGACCTCATCGACGAGCTTGAGCGTGAGATCGGTATCGAATGGGAGATCCATGAAGCCACTATCACCGTTGAAGGAAAGCTCAGCAGTGATGATCTTGAAGAGTACGGGATCAACGAGGATGCGCTTGATGAGAAAGTTCACTTGGATGAGACGTTAGAGGTTGATCCAGACGAACCGATCTCACGGCAGGGATTCTTGAGCCTCCTGTGGGACCTAAACGTCCCTGAGAAGGCGTCGCTATCGGTCAAGCTCCAGGTGGACAAAAATGAGTGAGGGCCTCTATGGTTCGGAGGAGTTTGATGCGCTTCTTGATGAAGACGATATCCTAGATGGCACGTTTGAGTGTCTCCGGCGCATTTGGGGGGATCCGGAGGCCCTCAGCGACAGGAGGCTTGCAGATTCGGAGTACCGAACCCGCAAGCTCGAATACGAACTGGAACAGCTCTATCCGCCCCTGTATGATGATCTGCTTGAGCAGATGGGCGATCATCCAGTCACACAACTCGACCAGGGATGTGGCGTGATCATGGATGCGCTCAGTTTCCGCGAGGGGTTCAGGCTCGAACGCGAGTTAGCTGCTGACCACGACTGGTCTGTCTCACTCACATGGGCACCCATTGAGGGACTCCCAAGCGAGACACAGTTCATCTGTCGAGAGTGGTTCGACGCACAGAGCCCGTCAGCAGTTTCCCGGGATGACTTCCGCTTTGTTGGCGACATGGACGTCCCAAAACTACCTGGAACAGAGCCAGAATACGTTTGGACTCGACATCCGGACCAACGCCTCGAAGGAGCGCTGAAAGGCAACTACTCGATGGAAGAAGTCGAGGATATCTACGAGGATGTCAAGACGCTTCTTGAGGACATCGTTCACGAGAGCATCCACGACGAATTCCTCGTGACGAGCGATCACGGATACGTCAACCACCTCGGCAACTCCCCGTATTCGCTAAGCGATGAGGAGGAAGAAGCATTATCAAGCAAATTCAACAGTCGATTCTGCGAAGTGGGGAACGGACAAGCGTATCAGCTGCTTGAGCGTGCAAAGGTTATTGAACGTGTACGCGAGCATTACATGGTACGTGGGCACTATAAATGGACGAAGCGTGGTGCGACAAAGAAAATTATGCACGGCGGGATGAGCCTACCCGAGTGCATGACTCCAGTGCTCCACATTAACACTGACCCCGTAGGAGTAAACTAATAATGGATACTTGGGACAAATTACCGTTGAACCTAATGGACGAGTTCGCTGAAAGAGAATCACATAGTCGCCATCATTACAGGCCGATATATTCTTTACATAAATGGTGGGCTCGGAGACCAGGAACAACATTCAGAACACTTGGTATAGCCGCGCTGTCAGAAGATTCCACCGAGCGGGATGATATACTTCGTCGCACTTCTGCCGGTGGGCTTGAGGGCAAATTTTTTGAGAAAGAGGGTGGGGGACTGGAAAAGGCTACAATACTAGACCCGTTTATGGGCGGCGGGACGACAATTGTAGAAAGTAATAGACTGAATGCTACCACTAGAGGATACGAATTAAATCCAGTAGCTTGGTGGACAACAAAAAAATCAGTCGAGAACGTAGATCTCGAAAAACTTGAATCGGAGTTCAAAGCGATGGTTTCGGATGTCAGAGAAGATATCCGAGAATATTACTTGACAACTGATCCTGATACAGGGGATCAAGAAGAAATACAGTACTCATTACAATCGCAACGAGTTCCATGTCTAACCTGTGATGAGGAAGTGAATTTATTTAAAAATTATAAGTTAGGACATAATAAATCTACATCGACGGCAGGAGTTTATTGTCCGAATCTCGACTGTGATAGTCCAGTCATAACCTTTGATCGTGATATCAAAGATATAGAAACTTGTCCCACCTGTGGCACAGAATTTGATCCGTCTGACGGGAATTACGGGCGTGGAAAGTACACATGTAGTAAAGGTCACAAGCACGATGTTAAGGAAACTTTGGATCGGCTTGACAAACGACCTGAGTTTGACTACTACGCTATAAAATACAAAACTTCTAGTGGCGAAGAGAAATTTAAACATCCTGATAAACAAGACTTAAAACTTGTCAAGAAGACAGAAGAGAAATATCACTCAGTAAAACATGATCTCCCAATTCCTCATCAAAAGATTCCAGAGGGAGATAAAACGCAGGCTCTTCTCAATTACAATTATGAACATTTTTATGAATTGTTCACTCCAAGACATCGTTTGACCCATGGTAAGCTGATGAAGAGGGCGAAACAGGTAGATAATCAGAATATCAGTGAATTCCTCATTACTGCTGTTTCTAATATGCTCACTATGAATGGGCTGCTGACACTATGGGATGCTCGGCGCCAATATGCCGATTGGGTATTTAAACGTCACGCGTTTATTCCACGTGTTCAACCTGTCGAAGCTAACCCGCTTAATGAACGTGGTGGAAGAACGAGTATTCAAAATTTCTTTGATAGAGTCTATAAGGCCAAAGATTACTGCGAAAATCCATTTGAAAAATCAAAGAACTCAAACACAGGCAAGACAGAAAATATCTATATTCAAAACGAAAAAATAGATGAAAGTCGCAGTGAGAGTCTGCAATGTAAAACGGCCGAACGGATGTCTGAGGAAGACAACTCAGTTGATTACGTTATAACCGACCCGCCTTATTATGACAATGTTCAATACTCCGAACTATCCGACTATTTTTATGTTTGGATGAGAGAAGTACTTAAAGATGAATATGAAGAATTTGAGTCGGAACTTGTTCCAAAAGCCAGAGAAATTGTCTCAAATACAAATGCAGGAAAAGATGAAAAATTCTTCGTTGATGCGCTAACGAACGTATTCACTGAATCTTATCGGGTATTAAAAGACGACGGAGAGTTGATTTTCACTTATCACCATAATGAGAATGAGGCTTGGTCGGTAATATTGGAATCCTTGATTAAAAGTGGTTTCACGATTGCAGGAGCTTACCCTGTACAGTCTGAGAAATCAAATAGCACCCACATCTCGGACCTTGATAACGCAGAATATGATATCCTAATATTTGCTAATAAAGAGAGAGCAAGTGAACAGACAACACTTTCACAACTCCGCCAGGATCTCTTTTTTAAATTACAAGATATGATTGCGGAAGAACAAGAAAGACATCAAAACCTCAGTCAGGCAGACCTTGGTGTCATACTCAGAGGAAAATGTATGTATTATTACTCTAAACACTATCCGAATATTTATTCGGATGGCGAGCCGGTCGGGATTGATGAAGCATTGGATACCGTTGATTCTGTTATCGAACAAATTGTTGAAAGTACGGTTAATCTCCCAAGTAGTATTGATACTCTCACACAGTCTTATGCCGCATTCCTTCAACGTGGATGGGAGGACTACGATGATCTGAATAAGCATCTCCTTGCGAAGAATCTCAACGTCAGTGATCTCGAAGACGAGAAACTCGTTGAGGGGCCGCGAGATAAAAAGGAGCCAGTTAGCGCCGATGCCAGAATTCATTACATTGAATCAAAGCTCAATAAGAATGGTAAAGGAGCTGACACACTGCTGGATATCGATAAGGTGCAGTACCTCTACCACCTGTACAAATCCGACCAGAACACGGTGGAGTATCTGAAGGAGTGGAAAAGCGACGATCTCGAAGAACTCGCCGACTTCATGGCAGAGGTAACAAACGACGACCGCTATGAGAGTGTCATGGAGATGGGGCTCTCTCAGTTCTAACGATGCCACTGCATCAAGGCTACAATATCGTGACCGAGCGAATTGCGGACACCGATAGCGAGGTAGCTGCCCTGGAGTTCTTCCGGCGAGCAAAGCATGACGAGACGTTGGAGACGCCAGTAACCGTGACTGGTCTCGAAGACCTGCTCTACAATACCGACGAGACAGACCGAAGCAGCGTTCTCTCGAAGCTCCGCCAGACTCTTCGTGGGACACGGTCGCTCACGTCAGGGGACGCTGTACAGTTCCTGATCGATGGCCAGCTTGTTGACGACGTCGAGTTTCGGGTTCGTATCGAACGGAGTGGAGAAGGTGTGTACCTTGATGTCGGGCAGCTCTTCGTGGAAGAACCAATGACTATCGGCGCTACTCACGCTGTAGCTCGAAAATAGCGTTCAGAGATCGACGTTTGCAGGTAGCTCCGATTTCGGGAACTTCATTTCCTCGGTAATTTCGATATTGTGGATGTCCGACCAGTAGCCAGCGAGTTTGACTTCAGACAATTTTGCGGGTATCTCGATACTGGAAACGTATTTTATTCGGCTACCAGCTGAGATGTTAATAGAATTATCACAATTCCATCCAGATTTGAGATTGTGAGAACCTATTTCGCTATCATAATCTTCATATGAGAACTTATCCTGCCCAATATGTTCAATATTGTCGTGGTCGAATTCTATATTTGTGTCGCTGTGATTATGAATGTGCCAACAAATCAAAGTTCGGCTGGACCCTCCTCTAAGAAGTGAGGAGACCTGATCGTCACCGAGATTGGCCACTTTCGCGGTTTTAGGAATGGTCAGCGGAGAAGAGTCTATGTCTTCAAACACTCCGACTATCGAGAAATCCATATCTGACCCTTCGCTGGTCACAATTGGCTGGCCAAAGTCAGGTGAATTCGCGGTAGGCTCCGCTGAATCATTTCCATGTTTTTGGAGGATGTCATACTCCTCTTCAGTTAGTGCGCCTGCATCCCGTAGCTTTTCCAATCTACCTCTACTCTTTGACCGAGTTTCAGTCTCCTGAGATTGGCCGATAATATCGTCGTCAGTTGAGGACCCCTCTAAATCCAAATCTTCTAAAATCTCGTCAACTTTCTCAGAATCGTCGCTCATACTTCTATTCTCTAATAATCCTACTTATCCTTTCTCCTGAAACGATAGTTACTCTGACGACCGGAAACTGCTGACCTCGTTTTCGATCTGTTCGAGGACTCCGACACGTTCCTCTGTCGCCTTGGCTTCGCGGTGATCTTGGATGAAGGTGATCAAATTATCGAGATTGCGTCCAGGTTCGTCCACAACTTCGCGTTTCAGTATTCGGGCCCCACCAGCGGCAAAGCTAGTGAGAACATTGATCTGCATCTCAGGGTCGGATATGGCATCGGGGTCCTCTGTATGAGCGTAGGCGAGAGCGGCAGTGATCATCGCCAATCGCTTGTTCTGACCAATGTAGTTCCATCGCATCTCGCCGTCTTCGTCGTGATTCTCGACCCAATGATCTCGGTTATACCCCACGCTAGCCGCAAACACGAGAAACGGTGTTCGAGATTCAAATATCGCATCTTCACCAGCTGCGAGCTGCTCAACTGCCTCGTTTTGTTCGTAGAAGAACGTCGCGGGAGGCATTATCGAGCCCCCTGATGTTGTCGGACCAACTCTGTATACTCATACTCAGTTGTCGGATCATCCGCAGGGTCGTGATACTCCAGCCGATATCTTTCTCCAGCTATTGCATCCATTTCCCCGGCGACTTCCTGAGTCCACTGGCTCTGTGTCACGAGGACGACGACTTGTTCGGCCATCTCTGGAAGCACTGAACTCACCCGTTTCTGATATTCCGGGTCAAGATAGCCGAAGGGAGAATCCATAATCATAGGGTAGATTCCACCGCTGAAATAAATTGACTCTTCATCAGAGTGGTACCGCTCTCGGGCCAAGGAAACTAGAGAGGCGATGAATGAAAGACTGGCTATCTGCCGTTCACCGGTCGATTTCGCAACGGGGATCGTCTCATTAGAGCCGATGTCCTTGAGAATGCGGAGAGAGTAGTCGTCATCGATCTCTGCGTAATAGTCCTTGACGATGATGTCCCGGAAGATATCGTTCACCCGCTCATTAACGCTCTTTCTCACTTCGTCTTGGTATTTTTCGAAGAGTTCTTCGATCCGGTTTTGAAGATACTCAGCCATTTGAGCCCTGCGTCTTGCGAGATCAGCTTTCTTATTCTGCTCTTCTGCTTCATTGATCTCTTGCTTTACTTCTTCCAGATCCGACTCAACTGACTCAATTTTACCCTGGACCGACCCGATCTGTTGGTCGTATTCGGTTAGCTTTGACTCAAGATCTTTTCTCCGTCTCTCAAGCTGATTTATATTCTCCGTGTCGATTCCTTCGAGCTTCCCACTGATTTCAGAGATCCGTTCTTCTTTCCGCTGGATTTCGTCGCCAACATCGCTGCGCTGTTTCAACAGGTCTTTGAGCGTCTCATAGATCTCCTCTTCATCCTCGCCGATTTCGGTAAGCTGGCCAGCAATGTTCATCGCGGCTTCTTCGAGTTCCGAAGAGCCTGCCGACTCACGCCATTTACTGACATTTCGGTACGGCTCCGTTTCAGGAACTAATTCTCGGCCACAGATACACTCCTCCATCTCAAGGAGATCGTCGACAAATTGAGTCTTGATTTCAGAAGGAATCTCGCCCTGCTCTCGCTTTTGCTGTAGCATTTTTGCAGTCTTTTCAACTGCAGAACCGGCGAACGGGACATATCCCTTATTGGAAATCGTATTAGATAATTGATCATTTATTTGCTCTATTTCTTCTTTGAGACCTTCAACATCTCCTTCCAGTCGCTCTCGCTCCTGTTGTAGCTCTTGACTGTCCTCCAGTTCGTTCAGCCGTTGTTTTACATCCGTCAGTTCTGATTTCGTTTTCTCTTTTGAGTCCTTGGCATCGCTGAGATCGTCAGATAGAGCATCAATTCGGTCTTCTAAGTCTGTCCGCTTCTGGTATAGCTCAGAGAGTTCTTCACTACCATGTCGGCTCACTTCCTCTTCGAATCCCTTGCGGACGGATTCAAGATGCCGCTTAGCCCTTTCTAAGATAGTGAGACCCATTATATTCTGTATCGCCGTTTGAATTTTTTCTTGACCCCCGATTTCTGAGAGCTCATCGATAGTCTCACCATCAAAAAAGAATATTTCTCGAAGCCGCTCAGGCATAATTTGCCGAAGGGAATCCTCAGCGTTACCACGGACCTTCCGATTACCAGTCTCGTCGAGGAATTCTAAATGGAGGTCGCTGGTGACTTCTGTACCTGCGAAATCGTTCTCCCCGTTTCGTCGGACAGTCTTAGACCTTTTCGCGGTGTATTCTGTCCCGTCGTGGCTAAATTCCAATTGGACTTCGACTTCTACAGTACCCTGAAGCCCTGCCTCTGCCATCGCCCTTTCACTTGCGATCTGGTCAGGTTTTGGTAGTTTGACGTCCCCATAGAACAGCCAGAGGAATGAATTTAGTACTGTTGTCTTGCCAGATCCATTTGACCCATGTATCACGGTGACGTTCTTTTCAGTATCACCCGAAAAGACTAATTCTTGCTCTCCGTAGAACTGCCGGAAATTATGGAGAGTGAGCTTCTCAAGCTCCATCTACTTTATTTCATCCTCGATGATCGCTTCGATTTCGTCGTTGATGCCGCGAGGCAAGTCCATGTGTAATTTGTCCTCTTCGGCTTGTAAAATACGCCGCATCGCTCGTCTGATGGCCTCGTTATCAACACCCTCAGGAGGATCAGTTTGACTCATGGTATTATTCATATATCTAGAAGGTTAAAGTCGCTTTTCAGGTCAGCTAACGATTCTGGACTGGTTGGAATAGATGCGAGTTCCGCGTCCGGATGATTTTTTGCCGAGTCTGCGAACGTTGATGCACGCTGTAACTCTTTCTGAACCAGCCTTCGTTCAAGGTTAAAAGCAGAGTCTGATTCACTGTTTCTGATATCAGCTGGTGGAGCCACAATAAAATCGTGAATGATTGCGTGCCTTTTCGATGGGTGGGTTCGAAGTATACGCCCTCTCCGCTGAACAAACTGTCTCGGGTTAGACGAACTCGCCAATATAAAGGCAGTCTCGGTAGCAGGAACATCGACACCCTCATCCAGACACCGAATAGCGACTAATGCGTCTAAGGTACCGTCCTCAAAATCCTTTAGCAGTCGCTCACGAGTTTCTTGGTTTTCTTCGTAAGTGAACTTATGACTCTTTATACCGAGATTTTTTCCAAGCATCTCTGTGACGGCGTCTAATTGGCGTTTCGTTGCCTCCCCTTCAGACTGGAGTTGCCCATCACTGCAATAGACAAGCGTGTGATGGATATCACCGCTACGCTGGACTAATGACTTTAATTTGAGGAGTTTGTTTTCAGCCACTCCGACCAGTCTCGCACGCTTGAATAACAGTTGTTTCAATTGGTCATCTTCCTGCAAATCCACATCTCCGATATCCCCTGAAACTGAGCCCATCCGTTTTCCGATTGCTTTTGATAGGGCTATGTAGCGTTCCGATTCTTCCTCAGTCAATTCGACGATATGTGGAATATAATAATATTCACAGAGGTAGCCGCGGTCAATTGCTTCTTCAAGTCTAAAGTTGAATACTACTCCATTTGAGAAATAGTCATAAATCGCTTCGGTTCCATCATCATCGTACCACCGATTAGGAGTTGCTGACAGGCCAAGACGGGCGCTCACAGTGTTAGGTAAATGTTGGCGAAGATGAGGTGCTCCTAAGTGGTGAACCTCATCAGCTATCAATAACGTTTCCGTGCCGTCAAGTCGTTTGAGTAGCTTTTGGAAATGACTTGAGCCAAATGTGGCATGAGTGGTCACTACAGAAACGAGATCTCTGGCTCCTGAGGAAAACTCCGTGAGTTGGCCAGCAAGTTTGTCTGTCCAGGTGGTTCTCGATTGATATGCCCGTATTGGGGTCGCTCCGAAATTTCCGAGTTCTGCCACCCATTGATCGACCAAGTGTTGATACGGAGCTGCTACAAAAAGCGCTAAACGGCCCTGCTGGCGGTCTGTGAGTTCGCTTGCTGCTAAAAGTGAAGTGATTGTTTTTCCCGTTCCGGTAGCCATGTGAAGGACGCCTTGTCCCTGAGCTTGAATCCATGATTCGACCGCCTCCGTCTGATAATCACGGGGCTCTAACCAATCAGGGGTCCTTAGCTCTGCCATTGTATGATGATATCTGGTCCATTTTCTTGTACAGCAATACGCTTTCGGGCCTAATCATACACCTATCCATTTCTAGTTACAATTGTTCTGCCGGTCTTCAATACGCAGCGTTAGAGCGAAGATCCCCTATTGGATGCACAAGAATGTCTTGCTGTAGAAATATTCTGATTACAAATCATTTCTGAGAGGCTCTTTGCCTCACTATGCCAAGTAACTCTTCTCGTGTGTCAGAACCTAGAGGGGCTACACCTACCCGTCGGTAAGTTAGTATAGCGCATCCCTTGCTCTCCAACTGGCCTAACTCGATACCTTTCAAAGAACTGCGGGCCGCCCCGATACACCACACTGATTCTGACTTGGCTGTTTCGGCGAGTTCGTCCCACACATCACCAACTGTACTTTCGAAAACATCGGTCGATAATAAGATCACCATTATGTCTGCTTCAGCTGCTGCACTGAGTAGTGTTGACTTTGCCCTATCTGCCATGGCGTCTTTTCCAACTGGCACCTGTTCTTTCTCATAGACCGCGGACATTCTCTCGTCACCCTCGGCAATACCATAATCTTCTGAGAGAACGTGCAGATGTGTCTCTGTGACCTCAGAAAGATCGTTATCGAGGCCCAAAATAATACTGAATAGCCCTTTATAATACTCTTTCACCGGTTGATCACGACTATCGGCTGTTGTAGTTGAACCCTCTGCAAAAATATGTGCTTGCATCAAATCACCTCAAGAACATCCTCGATTCTTTTTGGTGACTGAACTAGGAGCCCACACATTGTGAGATCCATATTTACTTCTGCGGAAGATAACCGCTGAGAGACAGGCGGCAAAGAAATCTTTCCACCATCGGGAGCAGGATCCATACAACTCTTGAATTGAGCGACCTACTTTATTATTTGTCATCAGGATGAGTGAGGAATCACCAGGCAGCACTCATCGCACCGAAGCTGTTCATGAAGCTATACCCGGGTTGGTGTGTGACGTTAGTGTATGTCGTTTAGATATCTAAAACAGAAATTCCGGGATGCGCCGGCGGCGGCGTTTGAGTCGCTTGTGGCGGCGGTGTGGCGTGAGTACGGGTATACGGTGGATGAGTCGCCGGAGTCGACGGCGACAGGGTTGGATTTGTTGGCGTCACGGTCGCGGCCGTATTCGCGGCGGGAGGCGGTGTGTGTTGCGCATCGAAGTGAGGGTGAGTTGGTAGAGAGTGCGAAAGTGCAGCAAGTGTCGGCGTTGCGTCGCCAGGCGGATGCGGACGATGTCGTGCTCGTGACGAACGCGGGGTTCACTGATGATGCGGTGACGTTGGCCGGTGAGCTCGACGTACACGTGGTTGATGGCGACAGTCTCTTCGATACCGTTCACTCGGCGGACCTGTACGCGACGGTCGCTGACGTCGTGTCGGTTGACGTGTCCGTTGATCAGTCACTACGCTTAGAAGCATTAGCTGAACGGGTCGTGATGAATACAGATCTTGAATCGTTACAGGCCGTGTACGACATGTTGTACGAGTTCTTTGCCGAACACTCGTCGGCTCCTCGAATCGAGGAGAACGCAACTGTGTCCGCGTTCTTGGAGGATGCGCCTGAAGACGAGTGGGAGCAGTCGACGAGTGTCTCTTGGTCGGTAAATCCAGATCTTGATTCGCGGGACATTGCTGAGTATCTCGTTGCGGAACTACCGGCTGTGGAGACTCGGTCAGTGGAACTGTCCGTGGTTGCTGCTGCGATTCAGCTGGAACTTGACGAGCGTCTCGGGGAGTACCCGTCTGAGATGACTGCCGAGGAATTAGCCGCGTGGTGTGTCGAAGCGTTCGACGAACAGGAAGTCCCCGTTGCTGCTACGGACCCGGGAATGGCTATTGACACTGCAGTGGGCGTCGTCGATACGACCGAGTCGGCTGCGGTGAACAAACTTCGTGTTGCGAGCGCGCTCAACCGACAGTATGAGGATGAATATGTTGAGTAAGGGTCGCGTTTGTGGAATCGACAGGTAGTCCGGTTGGTCGTGGTGAAACACCCTGTGTGTTGATAGGGCTGTGCGTGGTCGTGGGTGTGAGGACTGGTTTCTACGTGGATAATGAATTAGGTGAATCACGTAATGGTCTCTCACGGTCGGGGTCATCAAGGACGGAGTCTGAAAGTTCGGAGGATGTGACAGTGTTGTTTGTGAGTGATACGCATCTCGGGTTTGAGAACCGGGCGGACACCGAGAGTGGGAAGGAAGTCTCGTGGATTGGGGTGATTTCGAGTCAGACGACGATGTCACGTATTGTGGATATCGCATTGGCTCAGGATGTAGATGCCGTGATTCACACGGGGGATATCCTGGACCACGAGGTGGGGGAGATTACGCTTGACGCCGCCGAGGCTACGTTGCACATATTGTCTATGGAGGAGATCCCGGTGTACTGTATTATCGGGTCTCATGATCACGGGTCGAAGCACCCGTCAAATCCCGGGTCTGTAGATGGTGTGGCGTGGTTGCAACGGCAAGTTGAACAAGGGTATCTGGCAGAGTTGACGATGAGTCCAACGCGAGTTGCTGACAGTCAGGTTGACGCGTACGGTATCTCTGCGAGTAACGTCGGTATTGACGATGTTGGGCAAGGACTTGACTGGAGTTTCGCAGAGATCGCATTCGGTGCCGCTACGCCGGGGCCCAATATCCTGTGTCTGCACGAATCAACGTCGTTGTACCGAGGGGAAGACGGTGATGTCGACATCGACGAACTATTCGCCCAATCACGCGTACAGTTTGATTGTGTGCTCATCGGGGATGAGCACAGCCCGAAACACGACGATTTCAACAACGGGTACGCGTTCACAACTGGCGATGGAACGCCTGTCCATTACACTGGCCCGGCAATCCGCCTGAATGACGCGTACGAAAACCGCGACGCGTTCGTGACTGAGCTCACGATTGGGGCTGATGGAGTGCGGACGCGGCGACACGCCGTGTAATTGTAGTAGCCGGCGGATGCACACAGTTACGAATTTCACTAGAACCACCCGCCCAATTCGACGCAGCACATGACGGCTCCGTCGGCCATCTGCGACCAGAGTGTCCAATCCTCGTTCAAAGGACCGGTCAGTGATGTTTACTGGTTCGTCCAGTAGACCGGTGTTAGGAGTTCTTCTTCTCGCTAATCTGTTGCCATTCTTCGCGCGCGTTCTGGCTGTCGGGTTCTTGTGTTTCAGTTTCTTTCTTTTCTAGCTGGCTTGCCTGAGTTTCTCGTTGTTTTCGCTCGGCGAACTTCTCGGGTCGGAGTTCTTTCTGGAGTCGATCGTAAATGTCTGGATGACTGTTCCGGGCGTTTCCCCATGCCATTCCAGAAGCAAATCCTGAGGGACCTTCTAAAATCATTTTTTCAAAGTAGACCAAGGTGTCGACAAAATCTCTGTCATCATCGTCATCGAAATCTCTCTCACTGATTTCTTGTTTGATCCATTCCGATTCGACTTCAGAGTACGGTTTGACTGGCCGGTCTGCATCCATGAATAATAGTAATCTATCTAATCATTTAGTAATTAAGCTGATTCCGCAGAAGGGACTTCTATGAGGTTCTTCACGGTCGCTTGAAGGGTATTTGCGTTGTAGTCTCGTACGTGGCTGATTGGTTAAGTTACACACAGCATTACGTATCGATGACACGCCGGGGGTAAGTGCTGGATTAGCGTTCGACGAGGAATTCCGGTGGTGACTGTTGGCCCATGCTCATTGGCGCACCGATGAGAAACCCGATGTTCATTCGGTCGCCGACATCTAGAACGGCATCGGGATACTCCGCCGACCCGGACTGACTTTCCGTTACGTCTTCAACTGTTGTAACCACTGGTGGTCCTACTCCACCCAATCCTTGAGGGAAATAGAAGACATCACCTGGTTCGACTTTGTTTGCTGTTCCGGCTCCGACATAGTGGGTATCTTCGTGCCAGACGTGTAGCTGACCGGCATCCACAGCTACGAAATCGGTTTCGGAGAACCGATGTGTTCTTCCGATATCTTCGACTACGGGCTCGCCCTCATCACCAGGTACAATTGTCACAGACTCGATCTCACCGGTTTCACTATCTTGTGGTTGTCCAGCGTTACTACGAGCCTCAAAATTTTGCAGTGCGTTTTCTATCTCGGTAGCCGGGATCCACAGGGGCGCGTCCGCGTGGTTCCTCGCAATCACTTGTTCGGTAAACGCCTCGTGGTGCTGCATTGCAATATCGTCGGTGAAGTAATCCGCAAGGATAGCTAGACCTAGTTGCAGCGCTGCATCGCTTGTCGCACCCCATGCGAACTCGTCAGAATAGGTTTTCAAATCCAGTCGTGGGTCTAACTCGACTGCCGTGTCCTCATCGGAGAGGGCACGATAGACGTTCCGTTCGCCCGCCTGGCCATCGGAATCAGAGGTGTATCCCTTAATCGTGCGGTCAGTCATCCGGTTTCCTCGTCGGTTTGCCGGTCGCCAAGCGATTCTCTCTCGGCAGTGCATAGCTGCCGTTTGTGACTATCATATAGCAGAGTATGAACAGAGCGCTAATAGTTCTACGTGAGTGACTATTAGATTCGGTTACGTAGCATAGCGCCGTACGATGCCCGTCAATTTCGAGAGTCACTCCCGATTGGCTTTCCTAACGAGGATACTAACGGTCAGTACATCCCCGACTTCCTTGCCGATGACCTGGATCTCGGCTTTCGCTAGAGCGGGCTCGTCGAGACATTCGATATGTCGCAGAGAAGTGGGGATATACTCTGTCGGCTCGAACACCGTGGCTTCGTCCGTCACAAGGGCGAATATTGGGCGATAATTGTCGAGGCCTACGACGCTGATACCGCGAGCGAGATCGGGCTGCACGCGGTAGCCGAGCGCTTCGAAACCGATTATTATGACCAGAATCCTGGCGGTGATTTACCAATGTAAAATACGTTTAGCAGAGTTGAATGAGATAACTCCGAATGGTGTGCACGGTTATTTATCGGTGCGAAGGAATTTACGCTTGGATTTTTCCTTGGAGGTTTTCGGTGCGCCGTGGGTTTTCGGGTCGAATTTCCGGTCGTCGACGGATTGCGTCGCGGATTTTTCGCTGCGGGAGGCTGTTGCTGAGTTCCCGTCGTGGTGGATCGGGATGTTGGGCGTTGAGTTGTGGTTGTGGTGCGTGCCGTCCGGGGCGTGGCTGAGGAGACTGGCTAAGTGATGGTCTCGGTTCGTGGATTGGATACTGAATTTCAGGTTGTCGCCTTCTTCGATTTTCTTCTCTTTACGGGCTTTGACGACGATTCGTCGCGTTGCCTGTGGTAGCTCCACGACTGGATTCCCGGAGTTGGTGAAGTCAGAGACAGTGCCGGTGTGCGTGCTGTTTACTGAGATACCCACGATACTCGATATACTCAGGTAGCCATCATATGTTTTTGGGTACCAATAACATGCGAGTGGGAACTACTTTTGACGTGTCGGGTGAGTAGAATACCTGATGCCGTTTATCGGAGTTCGTGATGATCGGCCGGTGTTACCGTTGGAGGTAGCTGATGATGGGTTCGTGTGGTGCCCGAGTTGTGGTGAGAAAATGAAGGTGCGGGAGGGAGAGAAGGTTGCGCGGCACTTCTATCATGCCCCGGATGATTCGGAGTGTGGTGGGGAGTCGGCAGCGCACGTTGAGATGAAGCATATTGCGGCGCAGAAGTTGCTTGAGCGGTATCCTGACGCAGAGGTGACCATCGAGTCTTCGATGGTGGATGGGCAGCGACGGGCTGATATTCGCGTGTTGTTTGCAGAACCGGATTCGCAGTTCGGTCGTGGGATCGCTGTGGAAGTGCAGCGGCATCATCGTCAGAAGTCGGTTCGAGCTGTGACAGAGGATTATCTGAGTGCAGGGTCCAGCGTGTTGTGGTTGTCTGAAGTGGATTATGACGGAACGCATCCGGGGTATGACGATGTGACGTTGACGGATCCGGTGCCGGTGTGGCCGTATGCTGTGCCGCAACTGATCGAGGAGCAGTCTCGTCCGGGGGAAGCAGGTGACTGGTCCGTACAGGTAAGTGAGCGGGAGTTAGCGCCGTTCGTAGAGAACGGGCAAATGGGGCAGCGCACGCTCGGTGCGTTTGCCGAAAGTGCAGGGACAGGCCAAGCGGATGTCACAGCGCCGGGCTGGTCACTGGAGCGGACTATCTCGCTGGCACTGACCCCGGAAAGCAAAACGGTTCAAGATTTGACGGCAGAGATTTTCCGCAACCTCATAGCTGAGTTCGAACAGGAGAAAGACGTGATCCAGACGGTGGAGGATTATCGAGAGTCTACAGAATCTTCCGACCGGAATTGCTACGTGAACGAATGGTTTGCTGGCGGGCCGCGGGATCCGTGCACTATCGAACTCATCGTCACACCGGCAGGGGAACCAGTAGAGTTGTCCGTTGAGAAACGCCGGACTGACAACGCGTTGTCCGTCTCGGTGGAGGAGGGTATCGTCGACGTGTTCACGGACCTCGTGGCCACAGTGTGTACTGAACTAGCGTTCGTCTCTGCATTAGAACCACAGAATCCTGATGGGACTGATATTTGGTCGCACGAATTTGCACAGCGAGGCCGGCCAGTCAACTGCACCATCACTCGAACACACGGTGAATGGGTGGAGCTTTCGCTACACCGATGCAAATCAGAATACCAACCAGTGGAAACGATATCAGTACGGGTCTTACCAGCGGATATCGAGATGCTTCTGGAACTATGTGCCCGGGTACGGCTGCACGTTGATACCGGTGCTGAATAGCGGGATACTCAGATCCAGCCTCCAGGTTTAACCGCCAAGTGAGTAGACTGGTCTACGGGTTCCTCAACTGCATCATATAGTGTGTCTCCAGATCTTCGATTGGTAATCAACTGTAGTCATATCATGAGTGTGTAATCATGGGCCTGACAGCGTATTTTGTTGCGAGTGTAATTGTAGGCCGTTGGTTAATTCGTGTGGTTGATCCAGGTTTGAGGGTGCAGGTTTCGCCGAATGCGTAGATACGTCTCTGTTGGTTAACTGCGATTCGGAGTGTTGGTTAAGATTGTCTCCGAGCGGCGTTGAGTCTACGATGCACTCGGTGCGAAACGCGGATTCATAGTAATTCTTAACATTTCAGAAGTAGCAGCTGTTCGGACAGTAGTCGCGTGTCTCACCTATTGTAAAGTAGGAGCCTATTGTACAGTATTTGCCTTATCTGGAGTCTCTAGCTACGTCTCAGATTTACATCCGGATAGGTTCTTATCTGTTGGAAAGTCGGTTTGCTCCCTGAATTTTAACCGTAACCATAAGAAATAGGGAATATGACGAGTGAAGACCACTCTGACAGCGACACTCCAGAGACACACAGTCATTCAGAACCAGAGAGGGAGGCATATCCCTATCCTGAGGATGTTGGTCCGCCGGGTGGATATAATCCAAAGCCGTTTGCTGGAACGGAGGTACCCGACGATCCTCGTTTTAACGCGGAGAAACGCAGTGATAAGAAATCACTGAGTGAGGTTGACCTCCCCCTCGAAGTGGTCAGCGGCGTGGGCTTGATCCGGAGTCATGTGAGTGATTACGGGATTACGGTTGACGAAGGACGGTTTATGCGGGCGGTGGTGAAAGCGATGAATCGGGAGTTAGAAGGGTATGAACTCACTGATTCGATGCGGGCCATTAGGGACCAGTATGAGATTGATGAGCGGAAACTAATTGATCTCGGGCACCTCAAGCGCCACACTGGTGCTAATGGGCAAATCTACTACTCAGTGACGTCGTCAGGTCAGAAGGCCTGTCGAACGCAGAAGAAACAGGGGATTGCGGTTGGGGATGTCGGTGCTGACACGCCACATCGAGTAGGCGTTGAGCTTGCCAAGCGTTATTACGAGTCCCTTGATGAAATTAAATTCGTTGAACCCACTGTCAGGAAAGGAGGGAATGTTGCTGATCTCATTGTGAACGGACACAATCATTCACGGTACGCGATTGTGGAAGTTGAAGGAGGGTGGATCACCGCTGATAAATATGAGACTGATAGTAAACCAGGGAGCAATAACCACGAGTCAATTCAGAAGGATTACTGGATGCTAGCCCAATCAGAAGGTGATTCTGTGTGGTTAGTGCGAAACTTCGAAATTGTGGGAACTGTTCTCAGAGCGTTACGTAACAGCGACGATATCGGATTCACGTTTCCGCTTGACATCATTAAGAAGGTTGAGAACGCGACGATGAACATCGAGACATTGAATGAGGACCACATCGCGCCGTTACAGGATGACGGCATCGATGAGATTGCGACGTTCAAACAGTTCCGTAACCGACTCTCCTGATGTCGCTCCAGTGTAAATCTAAATCGCTACCCATTACCTGACAAGGTTTTAAATGTCTCAGCGGCTTTTGTTTAGGTAAGCGACGGCCGATACTCCCCCGCATCTATCCTCTGACGATGCAAAGACCTTACTGGCTAAACAAGGCGATACCACTCTCCCCGGTATCATAGTTCACCGCCGGCGCGTGGCCAGCGCGTCATCGGACGTCGTGTGTCAGCAGTAGTACCAGCCGATGGCACACGAAAACTATGACCCGAGAAATCCCGCCGCAAGCAGACCGGAGTACCGTCCGACACTACAGCGCTGATGGAACGCTCACCGTCACGCGAGACCACGAAACAGATGAGCACGTAATCAAGTCAAGAGGCCGCAATGCGGGTGACAGGTGGACGCGTCGCGTCCCTGCAACTCGGACCATGGTCGAGGTCGGCGAGGAACTTTGGAGTATTCCGGATAACTGGTCGCAACTGTACCGTCTCAAAGCAGAGTACGGACCTGACCAAGGCATTTACCGGATTCCAAAGTCTGGCGACGCAGTTCTCCTGACGCTCACTCATAAGAATGACCGCCTCGTTGACGCTTACCACATCGTCGAGCAAATCGGCAGTGTGAGTTGGAGTGCTGAGGCGAGTGTTGATCAGGATGGCCTCAGCGACGCACTGGCTTACGTAAGCGACCATGCCGATGAATTCGACGACGCGGTCAGTGACGTGCTTCAATACGTTCAGAATAACCCGCAAGAGGTGGTTGAGGAGGCTGAAGAATTCGCAGAGAGGCGCGCACCGGAGCGTGTTGAGGACTATAACGGTATCCCGGTGTCTCCGTTTGATCCATTCCGCGTGTCATTCCGGTCAGAGGATGGTGTTGTGAGTCATCCTGAGTACCGAACCGGGAGCGAGGTCATGATAACGATCCGCGAGCTCTTTGGTCTGTTCGATGTCGTGCCCCCATCGCCTCTCGTGTCCGTTACAGTCCGATAAGACACGGCTCGGACGTTATTAGCCAAGTACCTCTGACCCGGGTTCGGTGTTGATTCCCGGGCTGGTACTTGCACGCAAGAATTCCTGACACCAGCAATATTCAAACATGACTCACGCAACTACCGACGATTCAGACGCAAAGGGCAGTGAAATAAGCACGGTTCGAATCAGTTTCGAGGCTCTGAAAACGGCAATCAGATCCCGGCAAGACCAGCAAAATCAGACCATCGCAGTTATTCGAATCTCCCCTACGATGGATGGGTTTGACGACGTCGAGACCGCACGAATTGAACGGGAAGACACGCGAACCGTCTACCCTGACGGGAAACCACACATCGACATCCACCCCTGTCTTCTGGTTGGTGGCGAGCGTCGTGCGGAAACGCCCGAGCTTGCACAGTACCCGGACCGACTCGATCAACGTGCGCAGTGCCGTGACTCCCACGGACTGGACGCGGAAGACGACATGGGGGAGTTGTGGGACGAGTGGTGGTCCCGTGTCCTCGACGTGTGGGAGAGTGAGCTCAAGTCTGCACTACGAGATGAGGTCGACCTGGATGGTGACGCGAACGGCCCCACAGCATCGAGCGTGACTCTCGACATTGAATGGACTGACATCGACTAACGAGTCGAAGTAACTGGAAGGCCCGCTTCCGAACCGTTCCGGGTTAGGTATTGCTACCGCTCCGCAACTCGGTTCTGATGTCTGTAAGTCGTGTTTTGACTTCGCCTTCGATTTCGTCGAGTTGTTCGTCGATCTCGTTCGCGGTGTTCTTGATCGAGGTTGTTTTCTTTCGGATGGTGCTGAACCGGTCGATTTCGGCTTCGACTTCGCTGACCTCGGTTTGAATGGCTTCGGGGTCGAGGTCGCTGCCAGTGTCGACGTGGGCTTGGACAGCGCGTGTTCGTGCCCAATTGAATGCGATGCGCAGGTAGCCTGGTTCGGGGTCTTCTTCTTCGTCGCCACTCAGTGCGACTGAAAGGCGGTCCGTGTCGAACTCGTGGAAGTACCCGACTTTGTCCGGGACTTGTGATTCGGCTTCGAATACGATAATGCCGTAGTCGGCATCTCTGTTGTCGATTGCTGCTTCGAGTTCGTCTTTGATTTTTGGTTGCGTGTAGCTCTGGTCGCTTTTGGCTTCGACGACGATGCGTTGGTTTGTGTCGGCGAGTGTGAGGACGAAGTCACCGACTTTCCGGTCGGTCAGCTCCCCGATTTTCTCGCCGGTGGCTTCGACTTCGTGACTGGTACCGTACACGAGGTCTGAGAGAAGGTTGCCGACGGTGTCTTCGAAGTCCTCGCCTTTCAGCGTCGAGCGTCGTTTCATTCGCTCCTCAGTTTCTTCCTCAGTGGCTTGTTCTTCGATCTTGTCTCTGAGCCGATCGATTTGCTCTTGAATCGAGGATTTCAGCCGGTACGTCGGCGTGCCTTCTGTGTCCGGGTCCAGGGCTTGCTGGATGCGGTCGCCGTCCTCCCCGAGTTCCTCGTCGAGCCGTTCGGCGAACACGCCGTCTTCGCCGAACGCGTCCTCGATATGGCTTCGAAGTGTCCCGTCGTCGCCGAGGTGCTCGTTGAGTGTTTGCGGGACGTCACCGTCGTCGCCGAACTTCTCCTCGACGTGGTCTTCGATGCGTTCGATTTCAGCCTCGAAGTTGTGCCGCATCTCCTCGAAACGACGCTCGACGTACTCCTCCTGCTCGGAAGTTTGGGCGAGTCCAAGCGTTACAACCCCGACTCGAAGCGCCTTGTTCAGGGCATCCTCGTACTCTTGCTTGTCGAGTTCAGAAAAATACGCTTGTACTTCAGAATCAGTTACTTCGGCACGTTCGATTACGACTTTATCATCATGAACAGTGACGGCTGACTCCTTTTGTGAGGACATCTCTATACTCATCGAACATATCTTTCCTGATATAACTCATGGCCTGATTATCAAAAAGAAAGCACAACCGATCGGAGTGGTGGTTTTGCTACAGACAGACAATGGTATGACTTCTACTGCAATGGGGGCCCGTCGGGACTGTATGTGAGAAGAGCTTGAAGAGACAGTCTTGCAACTCTGTTACTGAGCTGCGTTAGTCTCTAGGTCTAGAGACTATTCGGTCCGCTTCCTCGTCGTCATGGGTGAGCGACGTGGCGTATATTAAAAGCGCTTTGTGATTCGATTCAAATTTGGTTTCTAGTTGTTCAGGTAATCATACGTCCGGAGCAAACGGTCGATTTCTACCGGTGGAAGATCGAAGGGTGAACTACACATGTAATCCGACAAGTCACTAGCTGAAATATTCACAATATTATCTCCATCTATTTTATCACCGCTGGAGCTAAATAAGAACAGTTTTTCGTGGCCCTTTGCGAACTGCTTCAAATTGTCCCGACTGTCCCCAAATCCCCCTCGTTTTACTTGAACACCAAATGTTTCCGGAGTTTCGTCATTTGTTTTTCGGAAGATTGCTTCAATAGAGGGATATGAGTGAGATGAAGGGTGCATGACAGCGCCAGTTTGCTCTTGAATATAAGTGCAGACAACGGTCTCCAAACCGTTATGACTTCCAGATGCGGAAAGTGAATCAATCAGCCGGTTTGCATTAGATTTCTTCGGGGCTGCAGGTTCATCTGACAAATTTGAGAAAACCGAGCGAGCGGTCTCGATGTCAGTGGCTCGATCTATATCACCAATTGGAGATTCAAATTGGTCAACAACCTGCTCCATTGAAATTCGATCCAAAGTCGGAATCGATAAAGTTCCTCTGCAGGCTGTCGAGAGGACTTTAGATGGGGCATCTTTCGGACGAACATCAATCCACTCGACGGGCCGATAAAACCCAATTTCGTGGGCCTCCAATTCTTCAGAGAAATCAGACTGACTTCTGTGTTGTATTGGGCCGGTCACCCGTGCATAACTAGCTACAGGGCCGATATTTTTAGTAATTACAATATCCCCCGGTGACAGCCAGAGGGCAAAATGAGCAAAATCGTTTTCATGGAAGTTACTTCCACCTCCATATTTTTCGAAAACCTGTCGCGTAAACTCAGGAGCACCTACTGAAGCCGCCTCGTCTTCAGATATGGCGCCACCCCATCCGACCCCAATTATATCGTTTTCATAACAAGTGCGCGGTGCATTAGGATTTGTATCTTTATCAGAGGGATAGAGATTCATCGTTGCGAATTTGACCTGTGTTAGATTTCCTGAGTCAGTATCCTCTCCAATCAGTGTAGACTTTATTCGATATGGTATATCTAAATCATCAAAGACGGCTTGATTTTCTGTCGGGAGATCTTCCTTTTCATAGTATTCTGTACCTTGGGGTTCAAAATTTCGGGCCTGGTAGAGGTGATATGACACAGTATAGAAAGTATGCGTTTACATTTAAAGTACTACCGCTGTCATTTCCAGCTTATTGTGAGGTATATCTAACACCTCGATTTTGGCGGTCTAGAATCTGTTATTGTGTGACCAGGGTATGAGTCAGGCTTGCATGGGTAGTTTTAACAGCGATTGTATGGGTGTATAGTGGTACGATGGTTGATTCGTCAAGCGAAGAATTAGTCGCGGCGTATCTTGCGGATCGGGAGTGGGATGAGCAACGAGCGCCGGTGGAGAAGACCGCAGGGATTGTGCAGGATTTGGCGGCAGCGTTACTTGAGGCGGGTGAGCTTGGGCAGCAGGAGGTGACGGCGTTATACCGGCTGTGTATGAATAACAGCACGTACCCGGTGTCGAGCAAGCGCGGTGAGATTGATGAGTTAGATATTCCAGGCGAGGTGAAGCGAGATTTGAAAGAACGTCTTGCTGAGGAGGTCGGGACTGTCGGGGGGTTGTTGTTCCCGATCGAGGTGCCGGCGGAGCAAACCGAAGCGGTGATAGAGTGTTTCGACACGCTCGTGACGTCGGAGGACCCGGAGGTGTGGGATGACGCGGTTCGCCGGTTGGCTAAGCTTGACCTGCCGAATGTGAAGTGCGGAAAGTTGTCGCCGATCCTGTCATACCTGCATCCGGAGTATTACCCGGTCGTGAACACGATGTCGCGGACTGGTCTAGCAGAATACTTCGATGAAGACGTGTCGAATGCAGTTTCTGAGTTCCCGGAGACAGCTGCAACGTACCGATCCGTTCGAGATGAATACGGGTTCAAGGCGAACTTCCGTGATCTGGATTACTTTTTCGTGTGGGCGAACAATCGGGAGAAGGAACGGGATGGGGTGACGTTGGAGGGGGAACGGTCGTATTTTTGGGTGAATCAGTCGAATCAATCTGAGATCGAGGACGAGTATCTACGGGCGAAGGTCGACGATGTGTGGCATCACGATCTTGCGGAACTGACTGATGGTGACGTTGTGTTCCATAATTTCAACGATGAGTTGATCGGGCTCTCAACGGTGACGGGTGCTCCGACGCGGTATGAGTTCAGAGGTGACGAGTATCACCGTGTCCCGGTTGAGTTCGAGTGGTTTGCTGAGTCTGTCCCGGTCGATTCAGGGTTGAAAGACTCGTTAGATACCCCGGAGTGGCATCAAAAGTACTACCCGATTGATTCGAACGGGAATTTGAAGCAAGCGTACCTGTCTCGGTTGTCCTTGCCCGCTGCGGAGTTCCTATTGGACACTGCCGAGGCGTGGAATCTACTCCAATCATCCAAGCCCGGTGGGACAGGCGAAGAGATTCCGGACGCCCCGGATCAAGCGGGCGAGATTGAACGGCAGTTACTGGAGAAGAAGCAAGTCGTGTTCTACGGCCCGCCAGGGACGGGGAAGACCTACACTGCTGAGCGGTTCGCCAAGTGGTGGGTCGGGCAGCAGGACGGCGGTGACGCGGTGTCGGATCGCGTATCGACGGTGACGTTCCACCCGTCGTTCACGTACGAGGATTTCGTCGAAGGGTTGAGCGCGAAGACGGACGATGATGGGCAGGTGGCGTATGAGGTGCAGGATGGGGCGCTGAAGCGCATGCAGGCGGCGGCGATGGCTGCGTATGAGCGTGCTGTTGAAGCTGACACGGAACCGGACCGGTACGTGCTGATAATCGACGAGATCAACCGGGGGAACCTCGCGCAAATCTTCGGGGAAGTCATCACGTTGTTAGAGGCGGATAAACGCGGATCGTTCGACGTGGAGTTGGCACATTCAGGTGAGTCGTTTACGCTCCCGCCGAATCTGTACGTCATCGGGACGATGAACACGGCGGATCAGTCGATTGCGCTCGTCGACACGGCGCTTCGCCGCCGGTTCCGGTTCGTGGACTTCCCGCCGGATCTCGATGTCGTGTGGGAAGAAAGCGACGTGGTCGCTGCAGATGCACGCTCGGCAGTCACGCAACCGAACGAGGAAGTGTCGCGTCGAGAGCAGTTGCTCGGTGCGAGTGTGTTAGCAGTTGAAACGCTGAATGAACGGATTTTGCGTGCCCCGGAGCTTGGCAAAGGCAAGCAACTCGGGCACACATATCTCCTCGGCCACGACTCGACGACGGATGTTCTGGACGCATGGCGGTACGATATTCTCCCGCAACTGGAGGAGTATTATTTCGGGCAGTTCGATCGACTGCGCGATGACTTGTTAACCGAGACCGGTGAGCGACTCGTCCAGTGGGAAGCTGAAAAGATCCAGTCGTTTGACGCTGCGACTCTCTACACTGCGCTCTGTCAGCTGGCTGGTATCGACGATCCGGTCCCGTTGGTTGCGGCTCCTGTCGAAGCGATTGCCGATGGAACCGGTGTTTCACCCGGCATAGAAGGGTGGAGAGAAAGCGACAAGTCGGTTGAAGCGTTCCGTGAACTGATCACGTCCACGTTAGACGAGACGGCACTGTCACGCGCTGAGCGGCTATTGACGACTGGTGAAGAGATTGGGCGGCCTGATACAGGCGATGGGGATCACAATGCGACTGCTCAATTGAAAACGGATCTCATAGACCCTGGTGTCGGGCTTATCCAATTCAACCAAGATGGGAAACTGAAGTTCAGGTTGGATTGGCTCGCTGGTCGAGACGAGAACGACCTGACCGCTGAGTTTGTCGACGAAGCAGCGAGTGTGTTCGACGAGATCGACGCGTACTCGTATGAGCGACGCCCCGACCCGGGCGACGACGAGAAAGAATTCACCGTGTCGAATATCCAGATTGCCGATCTCTCCGAGGATGAAATGGATGTCTTAGTGGACGGCTACAAGAAGTTCGCACAGCGAGCAGAAGAATTCCAAGATGGCTGACCTCTCTCAGATCAGCCTCGTCGGGTCGCCAGTGCAGACGAGCGGGACGGTTGAGACGGTGCCGCCGTCGAACCCACTGGTATTGGGGGAACACGATGAGTCGGAGCCCTTCGAGATTAGCTCTGATGACTCGGCGTTTCTCGACCGGTTAGGTGAAGTGCACGAGTCCAGTCCGCTCAGTGTTTCGTATACGAGTGACGGGGAAGCGATTGTTAGCAGCAGCTCGTACGTTGGTGTCCTGACGTTGCCGAGCGGGGTTCAGATTGAGGTGTCGCCGAAGCAGTCGGTGACGCGGTTACTGTGGGCATTGCAGTATGCGTTTGACACGCCGGTTGATTCGATGGGGCAGGAAACGGAGTTCGCTACGGCCTCATCGTTTTTCGACGCGATCGGCGTGTTGTTCCTGACGGAACTCAAGACGGTCCTCGACCAGGGCCTGCACCGGGATTACGTTCGAACGCAGGCTGTCCAAGACCATGTTCGCGGCCGGATCGACGTACAGCGACAGTTGCAACGGCCGAACCCTATACCGACTGATTTCGCGGTCGAGTACAACGAGTTCACGACGGATACAGTGTTGAACCGCGCTGTGCTTGCCGCTGTCCGCGTCCTGACCGGATTAGTGCGAGATAATGAGTTAGCAGGACAGCTACGACATCAAGAACAACGGCTCCGACAGTTCACGAGAGTAGAACCAGTGCCGCTTGAATCCGTCGAGCGAATCGAGTTATCGCGGTTGAACGAGCATTACGAGGTCCTGTTAGATTTGACGCGAACAGTGCTGGCCCGAGAGTTCTTCGAGGATATCAGCGCCGGGACGAATCGCTCACTGGCACTGTTCGTGAATATGAACGAGATTTTCGAGCGGCTCGTCGAGCGGGCGTTCCGAGCTGCCGCGAAAGATATCGGCGGGCTCACTGTCGAAGGGCAAGCATCGATTCAAAACATCATCGACGGCCCACACGCCGTCTCGATGCAACCAGACGTGCTCGTTAGGCACGATGATGGGACGCCAGCGACCGTCATCGACGCCAAGTGGAAGACCGGATCGCGGTCTTCCGGCGACGTGTATCAACTCACATCGTACATTCTCGCCCTGGACACGTGCGGGGCGCTCGTCTATCCAGGACACAGCGGGCAGGACGGCGAAGAATCGACAGTGATGAACGAATACTCGCTTCGCTCTGTCGAGTTGGCCACGGACGCAGCAGCACCGTCGTATAGCGACTATGTCGATGTGTTAGAGACCAGCGCACGTCTTTATTTGACCGACATACTTTGAGAAGGAGTGATACAGGCTTGTTCGAACCGGTATAGATCTCTGTGTCTGAGAAGTGCCGAAGATCCCTAGTATCGACCGGTGTGGCCTGTAATGCGGCTGCAAACACTTTTTTCAGTAGTGTGTCTTTGCTTCGTATGGCTTCGATTCGCAATCACATTTATCAGACATTGTTCGCTGCCTTGCAGGGCGGTGGTGGGATGGTCCCGAAGGAAACGATCATCGCACAGTGCCGATCGGCCGGGTACGATGAAGATGCTGTACGAGCTGAACTGGACTCGCTCGTTGCGGCAGGCGATTTGTGTACTGCCGACGGGCACGTTGCACCAGCAACGGAACCGAGCGATGAGCCGCTTGCAATAGAGACACATCGCGGTGACGAGTCGACGCCGTGGCAGTTCGCCGTGACACAAACAATGGATGAGCTTGTAATTGAGCAGGCTCGTGGTCCGCCGGAGAAGTTCGACCCGGTGGAGAAGCGGTTCACGATCGACGAGGAACCCGTGGGTGATGACCCGATCGAGTTCCACCATGCGGTGAGTCGGCGAGTATGGCAGGAAGACCCGGAGCAACCGCACGTGAAGTCCCAACGGAGCGAAGGGCACATCATCGAGTTGTTCTACCGAGATGCGGACGGCCGGCATTTGGATCGACCAGACCCTGACGAGAACGAGGACGGAATTCCAGAAGCCGTGGAATTCGAACCAACCGACCACCCTGGAATCACCGCGTCGTCGACGTTTCTTCGCGCTGAAGACGGAGATGACCTGAAATTCACGGAGGAACGCGAGTATCGCATCACGAACGAGATCCTGGACGCCTACGCTGAAGTGTACGTGCTCTCTTACTACGAGGTCAATGAAGAATCGACGGAGCAAGCGTTATGGGACGTAGATGATGCGGTTGCGTACAGGCTTGTGCCCGGGTCGGACTAGCAACACTGCCTGTTCGAACGGAGCCGGCAAGACTCATTCCCACACGTGTTCGTACTGGCAGACGGCCTGGAAGTAACTTGGTTCGTCGACGACTGGTCGGGGGATGACGCCGCCGTCGAAGTCGCTTAGCTGTCCGAGGTGGATTGGGAAGTGCCCGGTAGAGGGATCGTCGTCACCGCTGGTGGCGACAAGTCGTCGGTTGACGAGGCGGAGCGTGGCTGTATCGTCCTCTTTTTCGGCTGTTTGTTGCCACTTTTTGATCGCGTTCCGAACGGCGGATTGCTTCGCTGGTGCGATATCGTTTTTCGGGACGTTCACCCATACGTGGGCGTTTTCTGTGACGTATAGTCGGCCGGCTGTTCCGCGGTATTTTTGATACTCAGCGACGAGCTCTGGATGGTCGAACGCCGAGTCGAACCGGTAGTCTTTCCATTTCCAGAACAGTGTCCCGTCTTGGCTGACGCTCCAGCGTTCCCCGTGGTGGAACGGGAATCCTTTCCACACCTTGATATTGTTCTGCCGTGGTGTGAGCGGGTCTGAGTCGACTTCATCAAAGTCGAGGGTTCCTGAGAATTTCCCGACGTACACGGGAATCCACCCCGTGCTGACGGGCGCTTCATCCACGTGTTTGTAGTCGTCTGCTTTGACTTTCGTGAGGACTTCGTTGTCAGCGGTGACTCGGAAACTCCCGTACCCGCCGCTTTTCCCGAGGAGCACGAGCGCACGACGCAACCCGTCTGGTGGGTCTGTGAAAATCGCCAGATCCCGTTGTTCCCATTTGAGCACGGCGTCGTCGAAGTCGTCGTTAGTGACGAGGCTGTATTTTGAACCACGATACGCGGACGGCCATGGTTTCCCGGGTTGCAGTGTGACTGATTGCTGATTTTCCAACGGAACGCTGGTCGACTCTTCTTTTAATTTTGCCGTCATTCTAACTCTCCCGTATAGTCAATCCCTACCGTGTCCAGGGCATTAGCCAGCGAACCGAACTCTTTCTGATAATATTCGACCGGGTATGAACCATGTGTTCGAATATCGTTCCACGACATCAATTCATCCGCGTCTTTTTTCGCGTCTAAGAGATCGAACACCAGCTCTTTGCGATCAATATCAGCATACGTAACCAGTTCCTCATCGGAACTGCTCGACGCCTCGGTGACCTCAGTATCTTCATCACCGGAGCTATTCGATGTCTTACTGGCCGTCTCCGAAACTTCGTAAGCAGAGCTGCTCGATATTTTGCTTCCCCTCTCTGTATCTTCGTCATCGGAGCTACTCGATGTCTCGCTGCCTGTCTCTGTGCCTTCATCATCTGCCGACTTCGACTGCTGCTTGTCGTCTTTGATATCATCGACAAACCGATCGAATGCGTCGAAGTCACCGTCTTCGCCAGGGTCTGCGTACAATGTCCCGGTTTCACCGGTGGGAGATTGAGTGCCGCCAAGCGGGTCGTCTCGAGCGGTCGCCCGCCCCGGACCGGTTCCCTCTTGACCCCGGTCCCCACCCGTCGGTCCATCTGTAACGGGTGGGTCCCCCTCCTCGGCATGCGTGGTGAGTGATTCGATATCGAACGCCCGATTGATTTCGAGCGGGTCGGCTGATTTTCGGGGTTTTGGAATCGGTGGGAGTTCGACGAGATCTGTCAGCGGCCCGTCGTGGGATTCCCCGTCTTCGAGTACCGTACCGACGGCATCCATCGGAATCCTGGCTCGACGGAGCCATTCTTCCACGTGGCCCGCATCGAAACAGTGGATGTCGTGTTCGCCGGCCAGATCAAGGGTTTCGTCAGTGAACGCCCGATTAGTGACGATTGCCAGCTTGGACGGGCTTCTGACGTCGTCCGGCACGACTGTCCCGTCGAGTAAGGCATTGACGTGGCTGATATCGATCGTCCCTGACGGAAATGGGACGATGCGGAACGCGACAGTCATGTGCTGTCGATGCCACACGAGATCCGTTTCTACTTGCGTGGCTCCCGGCGGTCGTACCGTGTTCCCGTCAAACTGTTCGAGTGCAAGCCCGAGAAGTCGAGCTGCTTCACGGTTCGAGACGTACTCTAAGTCACCGACTGCGAGTCGTTTAGTTACACTATCTCGTGGCTCTGCGTCCGTGGCTTCGGGTTGCGTGAGGTCAATGTCCGTCGTTGAGTCGTTCTCAGCAGCGGAGATGCTCTCGACGATGCGTTGGACACGCGATGGCGGGATGTCTTCAAACTCACGTTCGGCCAGATACCCCGCGATACGGCCTATCCCGATATTGTTCTGCTTCCCATCAGCGACAGTTGCACGGACGTCATCCGGGTCATACCAGGAAAAGGATTCCTCGCTGTCGCTCATAATCGCCCTCCGGAGAGCCGGGCAAGCAGCCCGGTTCTGTACTGCTCGACGATGTCACCGGTGTCCCGCTCAAGCACGACGATCTCGTTCGATCGCACGAGCCGCTTTCCGTAGACAACGACGTACGACGAGTTGATGCTGATTAGCATGGAACGGAAAGTGACGGAGTCCGGAAGTTGGTCTTCAACATTAGACTGTAGTGAGTCGTTTTCAGCTAACGCGTGGCAGGTGCGGCATTCACTGTCATCCACAGCAGCTGTGGCGATGGATTGCCGGCACGTGCTACAGGTCGTTTGATGCTGTTCGCACACTGCCGATTCCAGAATCGGGTCCATGTGCGCGTGTTCGGAGCATAGGTTCGCTTCGTCAATGACACACGTTTGCAGGTGGTTCTGGCACCGGGGCTGCTCGTGGCCGGTCTCGTCTTGACAGACACTGCAGGAGCCGATGTGCTCGTGGCAGTGCCGGTCCTCGTCGTCGACGCACTCAGTGCTGTCTGCCGTGCAGACTGCGTTGTTACAGGTACCACAACGGGAGTGATGGTCTGCACAGAAACTTTCCGTACAGTGGATACAGTCCGCACTGTCTGAGATGCACACTGTTTCACCGCATGATTCGCAGGTTTCTCGGTCGGTCTGGCAGATGAGGTCGCCGCAGTTGTGGCATTCCTCTAAATGGTCTGTGCAGAACGTGAAGTCACATTCTGCACAGGTAGCTGAGTGCGTGACACAATGGGGTTCATCGCAACCGAGACAGTCCGCAGTGTGGGTTTCACAATGCGGCTCGTCACACGTGGTACACATCGTTGCGTCGTCGTCACAGAGGAGATCGCCGCAATCGGCACAGGTCTTGACGTGGTCGTCGCAGACGCCCGAACCACACGTGTCACAGGCAATGATGTGCGATGCACAGTGTGGTTGTGCGTCGACGGTACACGTGGTTTGATCGGTCTGGCAGAGCACCTCGCCACACGTAGCACAGTCAGCGCGGTCATCCTGACAGACGTGTTCGCCACATCGACTGCAGGGTTCCAGATGGTCAGGGGTGAACAGACTGCCGCAGTCAATACATTCCGCTGCATGGTCCAGACAACGGACTTCGTCAGTGTCATCGGCAACGACGGAGTGAGCCGGGCAAAACGCGTTGTCACAGACGGTACAGACCTGGTTATGCTCGGCGCAAACAGTGTCACCAGTGTGGGTGCAGGTGTCTTGGTGGTGGTGGCAAACGACGCCATCGCAGTACGCACAATCGGTCACGAGGTTGAGACAGTAGGTTTCGTCGCACTGAGTGCACGCCTCGACGTGCGTATCGCAGAGAACGTCGTCGTGGTCTGTACACCGGGACTGGTCAGCCGGGCAGAGGACGTCCCCACACGTTACGCACGTGTCGCTGTGGTCCGGGCACAGGGCCTTCTCGCACGTGTCACACGTCTCGGCGTGCGTATCGCAGGTGACCGCGTCACAGATGGCGCATTCTATCCGGTCGGTTTCACAAATATCGTCACCGCACGTGGTGCACGATTCGAGATGGTCAGTACAGAACGGTTCGTCACACAGATCACACTGGTCAGTGTGAGTTGGGCAAGCGACATCGTCACACTCGGTGCAGGTCGCGGAGTCATCAGTGCAGACGATGTCATCACAGATTCGACAGTCCCCGCGGTCAGTCTCGCAAATCTCCTGCCCGCACGTGTCACACGACGCTAAGTGTCGCGTCCCGAAGGAATCAGCGCAAATCTCACACTCGCTGCTGTGGGTCTCACAGAGTTTTTCGCTGCAACTGGCGCAGTCGGTAGTGTGGTCATCGCAGATAATTTCGCCACACGTCCCGCACGTCGTCGAATCGGATTCGCAGACCTGTCGATCACACGTCGTACACGTTACTAAGTGTCGCGTGCCGAACGAGTCAGCGCAAATCTCGCATTCGTGGCTATGCGTAGCGCATAGCGCGCCACTGCACCCACCACAGTCAATAGCGTGGTCCGTACAAACCGTCTCCCCACAGGCATGGCAGGTCGTTGAGTCCGTCGCGCACACACTGCGGTCACAGGTGGTACACGTCGAGAGGTGAGCGGCCCCGAATTGATTCGCGCAGATCTCACACGGGTCGACCGATTCAGCGCAGTGATACCCACCACAGCCGTCACAGGCGATGGCGTCGTCGTGACAACGCGTATCACCGCACGTCTCACAGGTCACGCGGTCGTCAGGGCAAATCTCGATCTCACACGCAGTACAGGACCGGAGGTGATCGTCACAAATCGTGTCTGCGCACTCGGCACAGGTGTCGGAATGTGAGTCACAGTGCAGGTCGCCGTCGACACGGCATCGGTGGAGTTGTGAGTCAGCATGGAAAGCCCCGCAGCTGGTACAGTCTTCACCGCAGGCTAAACACGTGGTTTGGCCAGACTCCTCACATATTTCGGTGTGGTTGCTACACACTGCTCGGCCGCATTCTTCGCAGACTGACCCGCACTGATGACATTCCACGCAGCCACACAGTTCGCAGGCCGCGACCGGTGTGTCACAGTCCGGACAGCCCGTTGCACCACACTCCTCGCAAACGTTGATACAACCGGCACAAACAGTGCTCTCGCACTCACAGACTTGTGGCCGAGTTTCTCGGTCAAAAGACGTTTCACAGGTCGCACAACCAAAGTGAAGCGTCTCCCCTGTAGCAGGTGCGTAGCGAGCCACCGCCGTACCAGTGCGGTCACCGTCGTCAATCGAGAGTTTGAGGCTGCCGACATCGTGGGAAAGCAGCGTCATCCCTACCAGGGAGACGTTGATGTTGACATCGTGCCGGCCGACCATGTCCTCGATTTCGTTTCGCTCGCGTTTATCGAACGATTTCCGACGCTGGCGAAGCGCGCTACCATGAAGCTCGTCTGCGAGTTCTTCCCGTCGCTGGTCGTACAGGTCGCTGATTTCGTCCGCCCGTGTCGATGCGGCTTCAGTGGCCTCGTCAAGTAATTCAGCCGCGTCATCTTCGATGCGTTGTTCGATCTCTTGAACGGCCAAGTCATACCGCTTTTTTATAACGTCGTCAGACGGGTCAATATCGGTTTCTTCGTGTGTTCTGCTGAGTGTACTTGTGTGAGCTAAGAGCCGTTCAGTCAGCTCTGGTTGGGAACTCCCGTTTGCTAAGTCGAGCGTGACGGTTTCGAATCGCTCCCGGTGGAACGATGAGACACTCTCCATCTCGACCAGAAAGTGAAATGCGATGGCGTCAGCGGTCTGTTCAGGGTTGAATTCGTCAATCCTCGCTGTCGTTTCGGAGACGTCGAGAACGTCGGGGAGCGTGACCTGCATATCGGCCGCTGTGAGGTACAGGTGCCCGACAGAGATTTCCTGTTTTACCAATTCAAGTAATTGGTTGAACGCGAGGGAGCCGGGCTGGACGAGGATCTCGTCTCGTCCCGGTTCCTGGTCTTTGGGGTCAAACACGACAGCGACCTCCGGGGATTCTGCTAGATTACGGAGCGGGTCCGGCAGTGTGACGTGCCATGTATCAGCATTTCGCCGATTTACCTCGCCACCGTATGCCTCAATCGTTGTCGCAGTGAACCGACGGACTTCGAGCCGATTGAGTGTACTGACGTCGTCAACGCTCATGCGTTCTCACCGAACTCGAAGCCGTCGAACACGCCGCGGTTGAAATCGTTCATTTTCTCCGCGGCTTCCGTGTTCTCTTCGAGGTCAACCGCCATGTCCTCGAAGTTGTTTTCGAGTTCGACTTTGGAATCAGCGTGGCGTAATTGGTCGAATACTTCGCGTTCGAAGTCAGACCCGGACTTTTCCATGCGGGAGAGGATATCTCGGAGGCCTCCGATGGACTGGTTGAACAGATCGATTTTCCCGAACAGTTTGTTCAGGACGTGTTCCTCGATCGTGTCTTCCAAGGCCATGTTGAACACGTGGACCTCACGGTCCTGTCCAATACGGTCAACGCGGCCGATCCGTTGTTCGACTTTCATCGGATTCCACGGCAAGTCATAATTCACTAACACGTTGCAGAACTGCATATTCCGCCCCTCACTGATCGAGTCCGTAGCCACCATGATGCCGCCCTCGTCTTTGAACTGCGCCACTTTGCGTTCTTTCGCCTTGCTGGAGAGATCGCCGTTCACAATGTGGACCGGGAGATCTAATCCGCGGATACTGTCCGCGATGGCGTCTTGGGTCGGCCGGAACTGCGTGAACACGATCGCTCTGGTCGTCCCGATTTGATCCTGAATCGTCTCGATGATATGCCGGAGCCGTTGCTGCTTGGTCGTCCGGTCGATATCGTCGATAATCGACTGAATATCCCGTAGCGCGTTCCGTTCACTCGTCGAGATGATTTTGTCTTTGTCAGCCAACCAGTTGTCAATCGTCTTATCAACCGCGTACGGACTGGAAACGACTTCTTTCTGTAAGGTGAACAGCACCAGGTGGCGAGCATCGGCACTGGAGTAGTTCGACCGGACATACTCCGTAACAGCGTCGTACAACTCCGTTTCCGCTGCCGACGGCTCAAAGACGTTCGTGTGGACGTTCCGGTTCGTGAAGTCGATTTTCGTCTCTTCACGCCGGTTCCGGATCATCACACGGTTGAGTTTCTCTTGTAGTTCCTCGCTGCGCTTGATTTGGGCATCGTCACTATCGACGACGTACCGATTATCGAACTGTTGTCTGGTCCCAAGCATCCCCGGTCGAATGAGATCGATGATGTTGTAGAGATCAGAAATATCGTTTTGAATCGGTGTCGCGGTCGCAAAGAACGCCTCCCCGTAGCTAAGCTCGTCCATGAGTTCATATCGCATCGTATCGGCGTTCCGGACGTAGTGTGCCTCGTCGAGAACAGCCACGTCCCATCGGCGTGAGAGGACATCGTCTCTATTGGTTTTCGACTTGGCAGTGTCGACACTCGCTATGATCTTATCATGTGCATCGAACCCGCGGAACTCCTCGTCGTAATTACAGACAAAATCTAGTCCGAACTTCTCGTTCAATTCTTTCTGCCATTGTGGGGCCAGCTGTGCCGGGGTCAAGATGAGGAAGCTGTCCCGGGTGTCTCGGAAATCCATCTCTTTGAGAACCATCCCGACCTCTATGGTCTTCCCGAGTCCAACCTCGTCGGCGAACAGCGCCCCGCCACTCATTTTGAACAGGGCACGGTGAGCGGCTTGCAGTTGGTGGTCCAGCAGTTTGATCCGATCTTTGATTTCCTCAACGGACAGTAGCTCCTGTTGCCCTTGCGCGATCTCGAATTCACGAGCTTGCACGTTGAGGAGATGGCTTGTCACGTTCGCAGTGTCGGCCGAAAGCGCCTCTACTGCACTTGAAGGTTCGTCAATAGAATATGAGAGCTCCGGTGCGGTTCCGGATTTCGACACCTCTTGTGACATCTACACGTACAATTTGGTACGTAGATGATAAACACCACGTTGCTCTTTCATGGTATGATAATGGCACCGGGAGGGTAGATATCCCAATTCGGCGTTCGCGGTATCTTGCCAATTCTGTCGTCAGACATATATCTCGGGCTGTGAATACATCATGAAACGGTCCCTCTGACCGTCACCAGCTACCGATGACATCGAGACACGATCCCGGCGACAGATGGACTGAGCATTATCGCGGCTATCGACTTCGGACGAACCCTGACGGCGATGTCTGGTGGCAAGCCTACCAGGGAACTGATCGACTGTACCTAGAGCCTGCTCCTGAAGACCTCGTAGAGTCACTGCTCGAACTCAAACGCCTCGGTGGCCGTATTCGGATTACCGAGGGTGCTGATGTACTCACACGGGCAGAAAATGACGACGAGTACGAAACGTACTGGATCGGGTCGTTTGATCTTGACGGAGAATTAGTCCCGCCTGAGGACCCGGAGTTCAGTGTACCAGTACAGCCTGACGGCTTGGAACCCGGTGATTTCTGGCCAAGTGTGTATGACGGCGCGAAATACTCGTTTGGGGCCGGTGTCGAGCGAATTTGGTGGGACAATCCACAGACGCATAAGCGACATCCAGTCCAAGAGTCCCTCTCGCAGGAGTTGGTGACAACGTTGTCACGGTACAAGCCACAGGGAGGATCCTTGCGGGTCACACCGTGGAACGATGTGCTGACACTCGTGGACCTGGATAAACTCCCGTCACAGACCAGAGAGGAGTTCGATTCGCTCCCGCGAGTGGTGAAGAACCTCATCGCGCTTCGCCGTGACCGTGGCGGCGTGCAGAAACTACCAATATATGCCGGGCAAGTGAATGAGACGCCGTTCTCCATCGACGACCCGCCATCGCTGACCGATCCGTTCGAGAACGAAAGTGATGGCGTCGACAGTTGGCTTGATTCCCTCGGCGAAACGTCACAGACAGAAGTCGATAACCACACCGTGGACAACACAGACACCGATCAAGAGGGTGAGAGCAGCCAAGATGTCGATATTCCCGACGATGACCCGATCGACTGGTAATATATGGGGCGACGCTTTCCACCACCACTGTTCGGCGTCGAAGAGACTGCGGACCGGGCACGGTGTTTCGTCGATATTGCGAGGGCTTCGTCCGATCCAATCGAGAAACCGGAATTCGTTCGACGCGCTCGTGCACAACTGCTGAAACCTGATGGGGAACCGTATTCAGAACAGTATCTTCAGCGCATCGTATCGACGTACGTTCAGCTCGGTGTCCTTCGACAGACTTCCGACGGCGTCACGGTGTACGAATTTGCGCACGACTGGCGGTCGAACGACATCGACTTCGAGACGTTTCTCTGGTATGCCGTCAAGCAATCATGGGCGCTAGAAGGGTCGTTTCCGGAAGGAATCGAGGGACTGTACAATGTCCACCACGTGGTCAAGGAAGCCAGCGAGCCGCTGCGTCAAGGCGTTATCCGGTCGCGCCTCGGTGAAAAATACGGATACGAATTCAACGAGGAGGGGATTCGTGGCTACCCGTTGTTGTTGGAGAGTATGGGAGCATTGCGAAACGGCGAAAATGGGTACGAAACGACGGACCCGGACAGATTCAGTGAGCGGTTCCGCAACGCCGACATCTTGTGGCAGTTCGAACAGTGGCTCAAACGGGAAGGGCCGAACACATCACCGCCATCGGATCGGGTGAAACGTGACCTGGCAAAATACTACATGTACCGTGAGTCCGGTGGCCACGGCCAACACCGGCAGTTGCTCGATACAGCGAGGCGAGAGTATCTGGACGAGTCTGTACTGTCAGATACATCGAAACCGAGACTCAAGCGGTCAGAAACGTATGTCAAGCAACGACGCCACCGTCGGGAACTTCGGGACTCAATCTGTGCGGACTTCGAATCGTTCACTCCGCAAGACCTCGCAGGTCTTTCGACAACAATTCTGGAACAGATAGCCGCGGCGGACACAGAGACCGCGGCAGTGCGCGCGAAAGCCAGCGCAGGTCGCGGGTTTTCACGAGCCACTATTGAAGCGATGGTGCCAGACCGGCAACCGTACACGTTCCCCGAGGCGTTCGAACTGTACGAGTGGCAAAAAGAAGCCGCGACGCAATGGTTCACTGGTGAGAAGACAGATTCGGAGCGTGGTATCGCACAGGTAGTGACTGGTGCGGGGAAGACAGTGATGGCGCTGGAAGTTTTGCGTCAGTGGCTCGCAAATCACCCGGACGGCGTAGCTACAGTTGTCGTTCCGACGAAAGTACTCATGCACCAGTGGCTGGAGGAACTCGCCGAGACACTCGGTGTCCCGTCCGACGATATCGGATGGCTAGGTGACGGGCACAAGGACGGGTTCGAAGATGGGTGTCGAGTCCTTGTCTCAATTGTCAATTCCGCAGTGAAAGACGACGCACTCTCAGAGACGTTGCAAGCCGCAGGTGTCAGTGAGCATCTCCTCATCGCCGACGAATGTCATCGCTACACTGGCGATACGTTCTCGAATGTGTTCGACTGTGATAGGACAGCCAGTTTAGGCCTGTCTGCGACCCCGCTATCCGATCCGACCGCTGACGAGCGCAGTCCGGAAGACGAGATGCTGGTCGCTAATCTCGGCGAGATCTATTACGAACTGTCGTACGACGAGGGACAACGCCGTGACCTGATACCTGACTTCCGGATTAATTACATCGGATTTGACCTCACCGACGCCGAGCAGATGGCGTATCAGCGGCTGACCGATGCAGTAGTAGACGCGGTAACGGACATCGAGCGGCAATACCAGAACCGCTTGTACGAACTCAGTGGGAGCTTCTCCCGGAAACTGCAAGTCATTCGGAACAACGCTGACAGGGCGACGCCTGCGATCTCGGACTACTTCAAATACACGCAGGAGCGACGGGAACTGGTGGCTGACGCCGTTGCTCGGCAAGCCGTAACGCTGGAACTGCTCTCAGAAAGTGTGGACAATGACCAGAAAGCGATTGTTTTCCAGGAACGAATCGAGCAGTTAGAGCGGATGGTCGCTCCGAGTGAAACACGGGGCCGTGACGTTCGAACAGGCGAACTCTCGGATACGGATGTCGACCGCGCACAACTCTACGAGCGATACCCGGCGCTGAAACGAATCGACAAGAAGCTGGAAGAACTGTTTTTCACTGCGAGTTATCGCCCCGTGATGTACCATTCGGGACATCGGAATAAGGCCTGGAACGATTTTGCTATCGAATGGTTCGGCGACGACGGGTTTGCAAACGTGATGCTGAGCGTCAAGGCGCTAATCGAAGGCGTCGACGTCCCATCTGCTGACGTGGGTATCGTACGTGTCTCATCAGGGAGTATTAGACAGCGTATCCAGACTCTCGGCCGTATCCTTCGGACGGGCGAAGATCCGGATAAGCAAGCAGAGTTGTTCGTTCTCTATGCGCGAGACACCGTCGATGCGAACATTTTCGAGCGATACGACTGGCGGGAGGAGCTCTCACAGGCAGAGGTCCGACATCTAACGTGGGAAACTGAAGAAGACGCGATTACCGGGCATCTCAGGCAAGCGACTGACAGCGAAATACCCGATCCCCCGGCGAGTCAAACGATTCCAGATCCCGAGGAACTAGCCCAAGGCGACCCGTATCCAGGACCAAGTGACGGGTTCGAATTCAGTGTCGATGCCGACGGTCGACCGTTCACCAGAAGTCGAGATGGGCGGAAATTTATCGAATCAGAAAGCTATCGGGACGTCGCCTCGTTCATCCATGCTGAGAAGGGAGGCGGGAGCGTAATCGTTAACGAAGCCAATCACGCAGTGACCTTCCTCGGTGAGTCGCTCGTCTTTGTCGGCGTCGTCGAAGACCCGACAGATATCGAATATCAACAGAGCTCTGGTGGTAGCTTGACCGATGAATCGGATTTCTCTCTCGATGAGATGGGCGGATAGCATGGAGTGTAGATTGCAAGCCAATCTTCGAGATTTTGTATAGATAGTAGAGTGCACACTACAAGTCTCTAGAGCTTTTCCGCCACCAGCTCAGCTATCTGTTCCGAGAGGAGATCGTTGATCTCTATTCCGTCTCTCTCGACAAGTCGTTCAAGCGCCATGGCTGTGGTTCCGCTGAGACTGATGGAGAATTCCTCTTCTGTGTCGGGGATCTCCAAGTGTGTGCGAATGGCGTCTTCGACGAAGGCATCTATCGATTTGTAATCAGCATCTTCTCCACACAGTGCTCTGATAAGTGTTCGCTGTGTCCCTGTGAGTTCAACCCGTACTGCTGAGGTGGACGTGCTCGTTACCGCTGAGGTTGCAGGGTCGATACCATCGACTGCCTGTTTGAGATGCGCTCCGACCAAACTCGCAACATCGTCGGATTGCTGGTCTGATACGAGGAATGCGATTGTAGAATCGATCTCGACCGTGATGTTCTCGGAGCCACTAGCGCCGGTAGTTTGCCGAGTGCTGTTCGCTGGCGATTTCTTCTCGGCGTCATCCGCGCGATGCTGGTTCGCCGCAACGTCGTTGTGCTCGGCCCGTTCGGAGACGAAGTTCCAGAACGTGTCGAATTCCGCTCTGAGCTCTGCGAGATCTTCTTCGGGAACGTACTGGATTTGCTCGGATGTTTCGTCGGCGGACACCGCGTTCCAGAACGTCTGCAGGTCGAGATTGATTTCGCTACCGGTCGTGCCGAGAAGAAGGTAGGGCCAGGGGCGGTCTGGACCGGCAACGCGAACACCATCGTCGTACTCGGCCCACAGGTCCGGTGTGGCGTTCCAATCGCGGACTGCCTGTTCGACAGTAAACGTGTAAACTCCTGTCTCCGTCTGACTCATGACGATGTCGCCGGTGTTGACGCGATTCCAGAGTGCCTGTTGCTCCTCCGGCATGCCGAGGACGTACCCGGAGTCCGCGTCAACCCCCTCGATGACGTTGATATTCTCTACCGGTGTTTCTACAGTCCGTGCGACGCCCTGAACGAGGGTGTCATCGGTTGGCGTTACGACAAGGACACCGACGTCTGTCTCATCGGTGTGATCGCTCGCCGCGGCTATGTCATTGAGCAGGTCCTTTGCAGTATCGACCCAATCAGGGCTGTGGTTCCGGACACCGAGTATGATTCCGTGCCGCGATTTGTTCCTCACGAGCGCATCGTTCGTTTCGAAAAACGTTCGCAAAACCGACTTGGCATCGTGCTGATCATCTAGATAGTAGACGGCTTCAGTCGCCCCGCCACCGTTATCAGTACTACCTTGGCCGCTAGTCATAACGAAGCGCCACATACCGTGTTTCCGATCGCTGACGCTTGATCCGAGAGGCATCTCTGAACTCGGTGTCGGACCATGTTCACGAAGATAGCGAACATTCTTCGTGGTGTCACGGTGTTCGGGCGGCTCTACCTCACTGAAATTATACTGTGTCGTCTCGGGGTCGATGCCGGCCGCCTCCAAGGCGAGTACGTACGAACCGAACACGAGTTCGTACGTCTCGATGTCATAGTCGCCGTGTTCAGCGATATGGTCACCGGTCGGAGACCGATCGATTTTGGACGCAACGCGCTGTAGATCTGCAACCAGCGTCTCCCGATCAACTCCCGGCGGTGAAATGTCGGCTGCAAGGCCCGCGGCTTCGAGCGCTCCATACCACGTGTCGAACGTCGAAACGTACTCTCTGACAGTCCCTTCACACTCCGCAGGGACAGTCGACACGGTGGGCGGGCCTGCCGCTTCTTTGTCCGCAGCTCGCAAATCTGCGAGGAGCTGCTCGCGGCTTACACCTGTCATGCCATGCCAGATGTGATACATAGCCGTAACTATTTTGCTGCGAAATTAGCCGGAAATCGTTTCTTGGCGTACTTACAACTGAAAATTGCGCGGGAAGGTTTTTGTATTGTACTAACATCCTGTCGAGTAGTCTAAATTAGCGCGGTATACGAAAGCATACGGGACACACCACACAGATGCCAGGTAACGACCCACTTCAGTCACGGGACGATCACACGACACCGTCCGAACAGTTCAGGAAAGATAGGCTCGAACGTGACGAGATTGACCCGACGACGTATCCGGCACAGGTCGACCGAGCTGCTGCTGATATTCTTCGTGGTATCGCTGTCGGGGCAACTGATGACCCGACAGACATCGGTGGGACAATCGATAAGTTCAATTTCGATTCGGCGACGGGCCAATTCTACACTGAGGGGTTGATCGAGATCGCTGGCGAGGATTCCCCGCTTGCAGCGAACCTCCGCGAATACGATTATGAGACAATCGGAGACTTGGCGTTCCAGCTCAATTCGCTGCGGCATACGCTCCGCGAGACCGGCAGTTCGATGGATATCGACCGGGCGTTGGAAGCGTTACTCGAAAAGACGGCGGCGGCAGCAATCGAACGAAGCGTCAAGTCGGGTGGGAACGACGGAGCCGGGCTCCGGGCACTACGCGACACTGACTCTGTGAGTGATCTAACGGCTCGGTTGTTTTCGGACCCGCGTGTCGATGCGTATGCACAGGCGCTCGTCGATCAAATACCGGCTTCGGACACTGAGTCTGCCGAACTGGTCGAGCAATTAGACGAAGCTCGGATGACTACGCCGCTGTGGAATCATCAACGAGAGGCGCTGGAGCGGTGGCACGCCAATCAACAGCGGGGATACGTCGACATGGCGACGGCAACGGGCAAAACAGTGCTTGGGCTCGCAGCAATCGCATTGCGATACGGGTCGTTACATCCGACAGATACGTCGGAAGCACCGGAACTGAGAGATACTAGTGACATCCCTGCAGCCGCGACTCGCCCTCGCGTGCTGATTGTGGCCGGCACGGAGCTGTTGCTCGGTCAGTGGCGTGCGGAGTTAGACGAACATCTCGATATCCCGCGTGACCGTACCGAACCGGTTTCGGATGATGATCGGATGATCGAGCTCTCGTGGGGAGATATCGAGTTTAGGACAGCACAGGGCCTCCTCGAAACAGCGGAGTTTACGCGGTATGACCTCGTGATTCTCGACGAAGCTCACCGGTACTCCAGTGGGAAGACTGATGGGCGCGGATGGGGGGACCTTTTCGAGGACTTGACAGCCGGAGCGGACGCGATTCTAGCGATGTCCGGGTCCGTCGACAGTGGCTGGACTGGTGACGAGACAGCTGAGAACGCCCTCGAACAACATCTGGATCAGTGTTATAAATTCGACGTCGCAAAAGCTCGCCGCGAAGGTGTGATCGCCGACTTCACCTGGCAGGTTCGATACTTGCCTGTGACGGGCGACCGCGTGGGCCGACTCGGGAGTCAAACTCGAATCACTTCGGCGAGCTACGATTCCGAAACCGGAACGATAGACGCTGATCGGCTGAACGTAGACGCGACAAAACTCCCCACGGACATCGTCGATTATAACGATTTGCGATCGTTCGTGCAATCGAACGACGGAGGCGACCTCAGATCTAGTTCAACACAGTTTGACGCGTTTGCGTCAGCGCTGCTCGCTCGCAAGCCACTCCGGTGGAACACGGCACCAGATTCGGAAGCCATCGCAGCGCTCGTCGCTGAACACGCCCCGGCGCAGAAAACGGTAGTCTTGGTCCGGTCGTACGATGCTGCGGCGGAACTCCGATCTATCTTGACAGAGCGACACGGTATCAGCGATGATGCAATCGTGGCGTTTACCGATTCCTCGGAGGACCGCCTGGAGAAAATCGAGCGGTTTAACGAGCTTTCGCAGGGCGTCATAATCGGTCCTGGCGATCTCCTCGGGACTGGTGTCGATATGCCGGACGCAGAGGTCGCGGTAAACGTCTCTCGCGGAGGGGTGAACGCGTCACTTGTCCAGCGCATCGGTCGAGTCCTTCGCAATCCGACAGGGGACAAAGAAGCGACGTTCTATCATTTAGTTGCCCAACCGCTTGAGACGGATGCAATAGATGCCGTTGAGGATGGTGCGCAACTGCTTGAACGTGCAGCGGAGTTCCGCGCGTTGGGTGACACCTTCCGCGAAGTGCCGAGCTACAAGGCACATGATGATGTGGCTTCGACGGTCGTCACCCTGGAGAACGAAGGGGTGAAATTGTTCGAGCGAATCGACGACGAAACGCAGTTAGTGACAGCTGACGAGGCGCACGAACACGTCCGCGCGCTCCAAGCGATGGTCTACGATGCGGCCGCAAACACCGACGACCCCACGGCCCGTGACCGACCGGTCCTGGAATCGTGGGGAGACGCCTCAACGGGAACTGGTCAAACCAGTGAGGAAACGTTCCCACAGCGAAATGCAGCGTACGAGCGGTATCGACTCTCACTTGGCCCGTACCGCGTTGCAAAGGCCGTCGCAACGCAGTACTACGACACGACCATTGATATTGAGGAACGGGACGGCCGTTACCACGTCGAATTCGAGGACGACGAGTTAGCTGGTACTGAGTATCACGAAGACTTCGAGCGGTGGCTCAATAGCTATCGGCAGTGGCGGGAACGCTGTGACAATCGTGACGGGAGTGGTGAACCGGGTTCGCTACCGCAGTACAAGAGTGAGTGGCCAGAGCCGCCAGGAGACAAAGGGGTAATGCTTCCACGTGAGGTCGTTGATGAAATCGGGATTTCGTACGCGGATGCTGACCCGATTTTCTTCCCATACGTCGATGGGGAGATGTATGCGTTACCGCTACCAGACGGCCAGTATTTGACTGTCGACGGGATAACCGAAAGCCCCGACGACCCGCCCGAGGAACCAACCAGCGAGGAAGACGCTGGATACACTATTGACGCGGTGTTGCTAGCCGCTGCCCGAGACCGCGACGAATCTCTCGACGAGACCCTCTCACAAGCGGTCACTGGTTTCCTGAAAGAAGCCATTGAGAAGGATAGCATCGCTAGTGAGGCAAGCGAATCCAACTCCCGGGCTGAGGTAGATGTCGAACTTTCAGATAGACATGAGCGGTTACTTCAGGCACTGGCTGAAGAAGAATCAGCAATCGATGGAGTCAGTGACCTACTCGATATCGCACTCCGACAAGAGTTGAAAGCAACTGTTGACAGTGTCACAATATCGCTGGACGGCGTGCTATCAGCGGCAGTCCGTTCGCAGATTGATGCGGACATATCGGTCGAAGACCATATCGAAAAAACACTCACCGAGGCTCTAGAACGCGATCTGAACTGATTCGCTGACGACAGAAGCGTTCTCAATCTTGTACAACTTGTTGGAATCGGGAGTCACACAGTTGCGTCCACATCAGTTGTAGCGAGTGCTTGCGCGAGGAGTTGCAAATCATCCCGGTATTCCAGTGTCTCAAGCCACCGGTCGGGAAGTGCGTCAGCTCCGAAGCGTGCACCTGCTAGCGCACCCGTGACTGCGCCGAGCGTGTCTGTGTCTCCGCCACGGTTCACTGACGCGACGATGGCCTCCTCAGCGGTGTCCGCCGTGAGTGCATCATAGAGGGACGTTTGAAGCGTGTGGATGACGTACCCGGTGTTCTGTAACTGGCCTTCGTCGACGAGGTCGGGGACAAGACGGATGGTCTCAACGAGTTCATCCGGAGCCTCGCCCTCGACGCGTTCTATTGCGTCAGTCAGTGGTTCATCGTTACCGTTGAGATAGCCAGCGATAATGTGGTTGAGAAGTACGCAGCCGTACTGACACCGCGGATCGTAGTGCGTGATGGCGGAAGATTGCTTACTGACACGTTCGAGTGAATCAGGATCGTCGGCGAACGCAATGGCGTGTGGGGCACACCGCATGATGCTGCCGTTCCCCGCGTTGGACCCTTCGGCGCGTCGTTGCCAGACTTCCCGACCGGCGTCTCGCCACGATGTCCCGGTCTGGTATTCGCTGATGGCGTCGGCGGTCATGAGGCCGACGTCAAACGGACCCTCGTCGTACCAAGCGGCGAAGCGGTCGGCAATATCTTCCCCGTCAAACGATGCTTGCTCGGCGAGACTCCGAGCGATACAGAGGGCAAGGTCGGTGTCGTCGGTTATCGTTCCGGCCGGCTTGCCGTGCGTGCCGTGGCCAACCATGTCGGTGAGCGTGTCGTGCTGCTCCGTAATCTGCCTGGCAGAACGGAACTCGACAGGTCGTCCTAGCGCATCCCCGCAGGCAAGACCGAGAAGCACGCCCGTAGCGGGATCTACCGAATCCATCATACGTCCTGTTGTGTACAACTGGCAGGGTCTTGTAGCCAGTGTGGCTCGCTGTGAAATCGTTGCGTTAGTTCAGGTATCGCTACCGCTCCGTCGCCCGGTTCTGATGTCTGTGGGTCACGTTTCGACCTCGTTTTCGAACCCATTGAGCTGTTCATCGATGTCATCGCGGTGATCTTGACTGAAGTTGTTTTTCCAGATGGCGCTGAATCGGTCGCTTTCGGCTTTGACTTTGTAACTGGTTACTATATGGTTTATATCCGATGGTGTGATTGATGCTACATGAACTTCTGTTCAGAGTGTGGTGTACTCGTAGTTCCGAAGGCGACTGACGACATATGTGAGAATTGTAATCCAGAAATTGGTGCCGCGATCGTGTCTCGGGAAGCCAGTGCAAGCGATACAGGGTTAGAAAACCTAAATTCGACAAAAAGCGGGTCTATCCGAAAACGAGACGCAATGGAGTGGTTAGAGAACCTATCACGCGCTTCCTCAACGGATCTGAAGAGATCCGTTCTCCCAAAACCTGCCGGCTTCACAGGTAGCACCTTCGAGACAGATATCTCAAATATCCGTGTGACTGGCGATGCGAGGTTCATTGAGCGATTTGCCAGTCTGCTAACGCCGTTTCTGGATCTCGAGAATGATGAAACGCGATTAGAACTCAATTTACAACGAACCAAAGTCCGCGACACCAAACAGTACACTGGCAATTACGCATTGTATCTGTCCGTCGCTGAGCGGTCCGGGAAGTAAGGTAGCCAAAGCACATAACACGGCATTTGCGATGTCAGGTATCGCTCTCCGGACGGCGGTGCATTAATCAACAGGTTGGTCCGAATTATAGTATGTCAATTTTAACAGAAAACGGAGAAGGTGTTAGTCGGCGAGGGCGAATTTGATGCACGAGCAAGCAGCTCTAGACGGGAGACTCGTCTCAATTCCGTTCGGACAGTCGGGGACAGTATCGACGGTCCGCGAGGAGTACCGGGAGCTACGCCAAACGCACGGGGCTGAGAACGTACTCGTGCTGACGGGGTCGCCGACGAGCATGGACACATTTGAGGAAGTGCTCGGCCCGGAGGTTCCGGGAGCTAGTGTGCCGCGTGTCTCATCGCTCGTGGTACATGCGACCGACGTGGTGAACGCAGTGACTGACGAAGTGATTCTGTCGGATACGTTACGGCGGGAACTCGTGCATCGGTTCCTCGCTGACAGGGAGTGGGAGACCGAGCATTTCGAGACCGCAGCTGAACTAGAATCCTTTGCCGGAGACGTGGCGCAACTCATGGAGACGGCGACGTGGCAAGACGCGACGCTTGATACGACGCGGGAACTAATCGAGGTCGAAGAGGCTATTGGCGAGTTCCAAGCGTGGCTCGAAGAACACGGGCACATCGAACGTGGGCAGTTACTGTCGACCGCAATTGAACAGCTCGGTGAGCCTGCGCAGCGAGACGTCGCGGTCGATGTCGATGCGGTCCTCGCTGTCGAGTTCGAGGAGTTCTTTCCGCTTGATCGGCGGTACTTGGCTGCACTGACCACTGACCTTGAGTTGGTCTGTGTGCGTGAGCGAGCGAGTAGCGTTCGCCGCACCGGCGTAGAGACAGGCCCGGTAACAGACTACGTCCCGCTGACCGACAGTGATTCCGAGACAGAGGCGTCGCCTGCATCGCGGCCGGCCGCTACAGCCCGGTACTTGGCGACCGGGAACGTGCCGGACGACCCGGGGAGCGGTACTGTCACGGTGATGAGTGCTGAGTCTGGCGATGAGCAGTTTGGCCGGATTGCTGACGAGATCGAGCGACTCCGTGAGGTTCACGGGTGGCAGTATGACTCGTTCGCCGTCGCAACCGGGCACGGGACTGATGGGGTATCGGACGCGATTCGTGCACTCACGCAGGCAGGTGTCCCGACTGAATCGACGACAGTCACGGGGTTCGGTGATGATCCGGCGATCCGGGAACTGTTGGAAGTCACGCGGTACTACGCTGCTGAGAGTGAGGGGGAGGAGACTCCGTCTGTCGACGAGAGTGAGTTCGATACGGCGCTGCTGTCGACGATTCGTACAGCGGAGGACTCGCTTGCGGATGTGTTACGTCGGTGGGCGACGGCGTCGGGGTTGAAAGATCGGATTGCGACGCGAGCGTCGCCGCTGGACGCGCGGTCGCAGTTCGGGAACGTCCGCCGGGTGTTTTCGATGGCCGAGTTCATCGAGGACACGGAGTTCATCGAGGCGTCGTGGCCCGTATTCGTTGAGATGTTGGAACGTGCTCACGAACACGCTGACTCGGAAACGCGAACGAGTTCAACGGACCTCGACGGCGGCGTTCGCGTCGACCGGCTGGAGTCACTGAAAAACGGGTCGTGGCGAGCCGTCTTCGTTCCTGATGTTGTCGACCAAGCGTTCCCGGGTGAGCCGTTCCTGACGCGACTGTTCCCGCAGGACCGCGTCGTAGAGATGCCTGATTTCCCCGGTGTGACAGACGTGACGACGAGCGAGGTCGCGGCGACGTTCCAGACGCAGTCGACGGCGTCGAGTGACCCAATAATGCAGTATCACGTCGAGCAATCCCGGCGGCGGTTGGCGGTCGGTGCGAACGCCGCGTCGGAGCGACTGTATTTCTGCCTGTACGACCACGAGAGCAGCGCGCTGGACGAGAAAGTACAGCCGTCACGGTTCCTCACCGATGCGTACCGGCGGTTGCCGTGGATCCAGGACGAGTCTGATGATGAGATTCGGAGTGAACGGCGCGCCGAAGAGTTTGTCCTCTCACGAATTGACCGTGCGTTGGCTGACGTGCGGCGAACGCAGAGTCGTGAAATGACGGTGTCTCTCGACGACCTGTCGGGTGATATCGGTGAGATTCACCGTGTGCTTGACGAGAGTGGCGAACGCGGTGAGGCGATGCGAGAGGCGTTACAGGCTCGCGTCGACTTTGCGGCCGGGAGGGTGCGCCGTGAGTGACGTCGTGTCCGTGTCGCCGACGCGACTCGCAACGTACGCGACGTGTCCGCGCCAATACGAGTACAAGCACGTCCAGAGCGTCTCCTCGCCCGACGAGACGAAGTTGTACCTCCATCAGGGGAAAGCGTACCACGAAATGATTGAGCGCGTCTGTGACGCCACAGGCCGCGACGATGACCCTGAAGTCATCTACGAGCGAGCAATGGACGTGTTCGATGCCACGTGGACAAAACATATCGACCCCGAGGACTACGCGTCGAACGCCCATCAAGAGTATCAGCGCCGGGAGACCCTTGCTGGCATCAAATCGTTCTTCGACCCGGAGGACGGCGACGGAATCGAACACGCACAGCATTCGGTGGCGACGGAGAAACGAATCCAGTGTGAACATGACGGCATCGGACTACACGGGTACACTGACAACGTGCTGCGTGACGGTGACACGCTGCATCTGATTGATTACAAACGGAACGTCAGGGGTGTGCTCGGGTCCTGGAGTGCTGATCGGCTCGAAGAGCACCTAAACGAGGAGGCCTACGAGGCCCAAAGAGTCAAGAACGCGTTCCAGACCGCCGCGTACACAGAAGGCATCAAAGACTCCCCGCTGTACGAGCCAGGGATGTCCGTTCGGTTCAGCTTCTACGGGTTGCTGCACTCGACAGAGACACAGAGCACTCCATCCGGGTACACCGTGACGGCGAGCGGCCGGGAACGGGAGACGACAGAAGCGTACGAGGAGTACTATGAGACGATTTGGGATCTGATTAGAGCCGCGCACGAAGGGATCACAACTGAACGGTTCGCCCCGGACCCGTTTGACCTTATCCAGGCCGAAGCCTGCGACGATTGTGATTACCAGTCAATGTGTGCGGATTACATCGCTACGGAGGTTCAGCAATGACCGACGGAAATGGAGACCTGCCGGCGTGGCTCCCCACTATCGAGGAGGACGTTGACCCGAAGGACCAGCAAAAGAAGATTATCAGATCGGGCGAGTACCCGATGCGAGTGTTGGCGGGTGCGGGGACCGGGAAGACGTTCACGATGGTCCGGAAAATCGAGCACCTCATCGACGAGGAAGGCGTGTCCCCGGACCGGATTCTCGCGTTGACGTTCACGAACAACGCGGCCGACTCGATGCAAGAAAAACTGCAGGAAAAACTCGGGACCGCCGGGTACGACATTGACGCGTACACGTACCACTCCATCTGTAACGCGATCCTGCAGGACTACGCGTACACGGCCGGGATCGACCCGGATTTCGACGTGGCAACGGACGCCGAGAAGTACGCCGTGGCACTGGAAGTGCTCGACGAAATCGAGTACCGGGCAGTCAAGCCGAACGTCTACGGCCCGAACTCACACGGCAGCGGTGCAGCTGACGCACTCACCGGCTTCATCAGCTCGATGAAACGCAGCGGTATCGACCCGCACGCTATCGACGCATACCTCGGCTCGGCTGACCGACTATACGAACTCGCAGACATCCCGGAAACCATCGAAGACGCCGCGAGTGACAATCTCGGCGGGCGGTCCGTCTCTACAGTACTCGACGGTCTGCCGGCAGTCAGGGAAGCACTGGTGGAGGCACGCGAAGCTATCGGCGACGGCGGCGTTGAGGCGAGCATATCGGTTTTCCTCGACGGTGCTATAGCGGTGTGTGACTCGCTTATCGCGGCGTTCGAAGCTGCCGAGTCTGGTGACAGTGACCTGCCGGAGAACGCGCACAAGATTCCGAAGTACCTGTTCGGCGGGTACGCCAGTGGCGCGCCGAAAGGTATCCCCGATGTCGGCCTAGAACTCCCCGAGTACCTCGCCGATTTCCTGGACGATTGCCTGCACGCCCGCGACCTTGTCGCCGGGTACGACGCGTACGAACGGGAACTAGCCGAGCGTGGACTCCTCGATTACGACGACCTCGTCGTCGAGACGGTCAAGCTCTTAGAAACTGATGCGGTCGACGACATCGCGGGCCGGTGGGACTACGTGTTCTGCGACGAGTTCCAGGACACCGACCGGTTACAGTTCGACCTCGTCACCTCCCTCGTCAGCAACGAGAACCTGTTTGTCGTCGGCGACGACGACCAAGCGATATACGAATGGCGCGGTGCGAACGTCGCCAACATCACTGACGAACTCGACAATGAGTTCGGCGACGCGCTCGCCGACGAACCCCTCGAACAGAACTTCCGGTCCCGACAACCGATTCTCGACCTCGCCAACGCCGCACTTGCGGAACTCGACGACCGGAAAAGCGACAAGACGCTCACGCGCGTCGACGAGCCGGACTATGAAGGCGATAGCGTCGTCACGGTCGAAGAGGCTGAAGACGAATCCGACCGGGCCGACCAACTCGTCACCGTCGTCCAGAACATGCTGTCAGGAGCTGCCGACGAAATCGACCGGGCGTACGACCCCGGCGATATCGCGTTACTCGTTCGGAAGAACAAGCACGCCGAACCACTCATCGAACGGTTCGAGGACCTCGGGATTCCGTACGAAGTGGCCGGGGACTTAGCGACGGATTCGGTCGGTGTCGGCACGGTCATCGCGTACCTCAAAGCACTCGCCCGACCAGAGGACGACGAAGTCAGTTGGAACCGCGTGTTGACGATGCGGTACCGCCTCGCTGACGCGGACCTCCGGCATCTCAACACGCGAGACGAGGCTCTGGTCACAGCCCTGCTTGAGGCGCCACTGTCGGAGTTCGAGGAACCGGACCGCGTCGAAACCGCGAGATCCCACGTGTCGCATCTACTGGAGCTTCGGGACAGCGCGTCACTTGCGCGCCTTTACCGCGAACTGAAGGAGGTGACAGACATCGAGTGGTATCTCAGCGAACAGGACCGTCGGAGTCTTGACCAGTTAGAGGACGTCATCGAGCAGTTCGGTGACGACACGGTTCAGCCGTCACTAACCGGGGAGTTCGTCGAGGCGCTCCGGCACCACGATGAGGTGTTCGCCGAGAACGGCGGGACACCGACCGACCAGCCGGAGTTAGCCGACGACGCGGTCAACGTCATGACGATCCACAAGAGCAAGGGACTGGACTTCCCGGTCGTCCTGATGCCCCGACTCACGGCCGACGAGTGGGGGCCGCGCGGCCGTTCGTACGACGCGCTGGAAGCCTCACTGACCGACGGCCCTGAAGCGGCGTTCGCAGAGGACTTCGTCGCCAACGACGCCCGGGAAACGCGGCGTGTCCTCCACGTCGGCTTGACACGCGCCGAGGACGTACTCGTCCTGCACGGATCGAGCGAAGACGATGACGCGAGTGACGATGAAATGCAGGACTTCCTCCGGGAAACACTCACACCGGGACTGCCGTGGGAACCGGACGCCGACCACCTCCCTATCTGGCGGGACATCCAGCACTGTCTCCCGCCGGAATCCGCCGACTGGACCGAATCACTGGCCGCGACCGTCATCGGTGACCTCGGCGGGACGGTGACGCACGACGGCGATGCTATTACCCCCGAAACTGCCCGGGAGGAAGTCCTCACACTCGGCACCGACCTGGCAGCAGGAGCCGTGGAACGCACTGCACCGTCTCGACTCACGCTTGAGTCGCTTACCGGCGCGCCCGACGTTGCCCCGGAAATCCAGCACAGCTATACGTCGCTCAAATCGTTCGAAGACTGCCCGCGGCAACACTACCTCGATTACGTCGTCAACGCCTTCCGGGATTACACACCAAGCGATGAGGCGTGGACAGAGAACGACACTGGCCCGTCACAGCAAACCGTCGGGATACTGTTCCACGATACGGCCGAAATCGCGGCCGACGAGAACGCGTCGTCACCAGCTGAGTGGTACGAGATTTGTGAGCGACTCGCTAATCAAAAGCGGGCCCGCGACGCACTCCTCGAGGCGAAGGCGTGTATCGATCGGTACTTCGAACTCGAACTCAGCGAGTGGGACGTCGTCGACGCGGAACGCGAGTTCGCCATGGACATCGACGGCGAGGAAATCGTCGGGTACATCGACGCCGTCTACCGAACCCCCGACGACGAACTCGTCGTCATCGACTACAAAGCCACGCAACGCGAACGCGACATCGAAGGCAACAGGCAGTTACCACTGTACTTGCTCGCGTGCCGCGACCTGTACGACGAACCAATCCATCGAGCCGGGTACGCGTACGTCGGTCCGCTTGGTCCGAAAGTCGAGTCGAAAACGTTCTCCGAGAGTGACTTGCAGTGCATCCAGCAGGAGATCGAAGGCTTGCTTTCGACTATTAGTAATCTCACATACGACGAGTTCGTCGCAGACACGCATTGCCAGTGGTGTACCCACAATGAGCTACCGTGTGCAGCGTCCCTCCCGACAGAATGAGCATAGCAGTGTCTCGTCCATTGCTTCGAAATCTCGAAGGACTGCTTGATATGGCCGTTGCTTAACCGTGATATAGAGCTAACACTCTTATTATTGGATTTAGAAGAGGCTGGTATGTTTGAATCGTCTACTTCGCCGATAACGGTTTTCGAGATTGCCCCGAACGGGAATGGGGGAGAGATATTCTGGATTTACGACATAGAGAACCCGGATGAATTTTTCGCAGGGTGTGAGACAGTAGATGACGCATCAGAACGGTTGATAGAGGCTGATAGAAGTCCTGATGAGCAGATCGAAACATGCGGCTATACCCTCGTTTTGGATCACCCTGAAGATCCATCGTCGACCAGTTCACTCACGATTCCAGAGGGGCCGCTCGTTTTTGAAACTGTAAAAAACGATGGTCAATATGAGCGGTACGAGTTCTACAGAATCGAAGATCCTGAGGATACGTTCGGAGATTCCTATGGAGATACGCAGAGAATGTTTGACTCGATTATGGACGCAGGTATCGAACCAATGTTAGAGTATGATAACGTTTCACTAACATTCCAGCGGCCATACGGGGCGTTGTAATTGGCTGTCCCCTAACTGAGTTTACTAACGCTGAGCGTGAGCTTGGACAAGTGGCTGGTCTCTTTCTAAAATAGCAGCCAACTTCTCGCTTCGCGTGTCGATATCGATCTCTTCGTCTTTCCAGTTACGTTCGGTCTTACCTTCCCACACACCGTAAAGCGTTGCTCGCGGGAGAACGAGGACACCAAAGAGCACAGCGAGTTGATACAGTAGCGTCGCAATCTCCCCCCACGTTCCGGTGACGCGGCGTGGGAAATCGACGCTGAAGTCGACGTGGACGGCCGGGACTTTCCGCTCGCGGGCTTCGTCGACGAACCCGTAGTCGTTCGAGAAGAGAATTACGCCAGTGGGCTTGTCGGCATAGTACTCGGCACAGCCGTCGATGATATTGGTGTCGCCGGTCTCGGTCGGGATGATGTCGTGTGGTCGGGTCTCTCGTAACCGGCGGAATTCCCGGAGTCCGAGTCGTGTTTCTCGATTGTCTTCGGTCGGCTGGCCGGCGAGGCGCTCGTACTCGTGGCCGAACGCGTCAGCTAACGCTGAGGCTGGCATCGCTTTCTTGCCGTATCGGTAACTGATGCTCAACTCCGTGTCGACGCCTTCGAGTAGCGCGTACCCGTTGACTGGTGCCCGGCCACCTGATTCCGTGTGTAACACCGGGTCGATTCCGAGGACGTCGTGCATCCGCCATGGCAGGAGGTTGGTGTCGAAGCCGGCGTACCGTGGCGGGTGACCTTCTTGGAGGTCTTGGTATCCGTATCGGGTGATGAATTTGTCCAGCTCGTCGCGGTTCTGAATATCGACAAGTCCACTGGCCGTGACGGCTTTGACGTACGCCGCTTCGTTCGGGAGTTCCTTCCGGACTGTCGGGCCGTGTTCGCGTTCGATTTCGTCGAGCGCGTCTTCGTACGTCACCGCACCGGTAGTCATGCTAACTGTGCTGTCCGTGGCGTCGCCGAGGTCGACACGAAACAGCTCACCGATTTCCTCAGCCGGGTGAACGACCGAGAACGTCTCCTCGCCGAGTTCGTACAGGCCGTTCAACAGCAGCATCAGGTCGTCGTGTGCGAGTTGCATCAGAGGATCTCCGTGAAGTCGTACAGTCGAGCGGCCGTTCGGGGTATTTCGGGGTAGATGCGGCTGAAGTAGTCGCTTGATTCTAGGTAGAAGTAGAAGATGTGGTCAGCGTCGTAGGTCATCCCGGCGTTGAACGCGATGACAGACATGAATTTACGGCCGGGCGTGACGTCGACGGCGACGTTCGCTGCTGCGTCGTGTGCTTCGGTGATTGCCTCTTGGAAGTGAGTCGCAATGCCTTGGAAGTCCGTCTCGTGGTCAACGTTGCCCGTTTTGATCGTTGGGCTCTCGACACCGTACTGCTCCAGCAGCGTCCGGGTCAGTACCTTCGTATCGGACAGCGCATCGCCGAGTCCGGGGTTGTCAAGGAAATACACGGTGTCGGGCACAAACGCACTATCCAAGCCGTCCCCGGCACACGCCGCGGCTATGGGGTTCACCATCGCCTCGACGGTCGTACTCCCCGAACTCACCCACACGTTATCCATCGTACCTATCACTTTACTAAACTCTGATAAGCGTTTACCCGCACGTTACTCCTCCAGTCGTGAGAGCGCCCACGACGCCCGTGCCCTGACACCCTTCTCGTCGTCTTCCTGCAGTCGCTTCTCCAGTTCGGGCGTGCGTTCCGCGGCACGGAGGTACCCGAGCGCCCAACAGGCGTTCTCCCGAACTGCAGACTCGTCGTCGTTCAGTAACTCGACGAACGTCGGGGTTACGTGCTCGACAGCGTTCGGGAAGTCCTCGGCCACGCGGGCAAGCGTCCCGCTCGCATTGGTTCGCGTGTACGCATCCTCGACTGTGAGGTGCTCGGCGATGTCGTCGACGAACGGCTCGACGACGTCAGTGTGAATTGCCGAGACTTCAAAGAGCAACGCTACCGCGTTGTTCCGGAGCCGATGGTTCTCAGCGGTCAGCAGTTGTGCGATATCGTCAACGATTTCGACAGCGAGACTAGGTGAAACCTCGACACACGGACCAAGCGCGGCGATGGCACTCATTCGAACGGCATCTGAACGTGACTCATCTAGCGCCACTGACCCGAGCAGTTCCGCGACCGGGGTGACGGCCTCCGGATACTCGCTTGCCACAGCCGCCAGCGCCGACACGGCATCCCGGGTCCCGTCAGCATCGTCTTCGACGACGGTCGCTAACCCGGGAACTGCATCGACAGCGTCGCTCGGATCTGCTGACGCGATATGAGAGATGCATGCGGCTGCTTCCCGACGAGCGGACACGCGATTGGAACCGAGGTACGGGATGATGTCAGCCGTTGCCGGCGCGATATCACCTGGACTCTGTTCGCCGATAGCACTGAGCGTCGCTAGGACATCGGCTGGCGCGACCAGGTTCGAGTCCCCCATTAGCGACCGGAGAATCGGGATGGCTGGCGTGCAGTCCGCAGGACGCGCAACAGCAATCTGTCGGAGTGCGCGCAAAGCGTCACGTTGCTGGAGTGAACTCGTCTCCTCACGGTCCAGCAGTGATAGCACAGCGGACACACGAACCGCAGCAGGATTGGCTGCTGTCACTCGTCGAAGCAGCGTTGCCTCCTCCGTCAGCGTATCCGCTTGCGCCGTAAGCGTCGTTACCGTCTCGGGCGAGATATCGACGGTAGACACCAGTTCAATCGCCTCCAGATCCACAATGAACTTCTCGCTTCCCGGAGCAAACGGTGTACAGAGCGCGCCAGGTGCTTGTGACGGTTCTTCGATGAACACTGCATCGACCGACATATCGGATAGTAGGACCGTCGATTCGCCGTTTTCGTCCGTGTACGTGAGTTCGAAGCCCGGCGCATCGCGGTGTTCACTGAGCCACGACGAGAGGTGCGACGCGTCTACTGGCACGATACCGGCCGAAGTCGGGCGGCCACCGTCGGTGACCGGGTCACGGGCCCACGGGAGGCCAGGGTCGATATCGCCCTGCTGGACGGCCGGGACGAAGTCCCACGCGTGGTAATGCTCCCACCCGTCGACATCGCTCAGATCCAGGTCGTCGACGACGACGTACCCGTCTGCGTCGGGATGTACGTCCGCAATCAACGAGAGGCGTTCACGACGCGTCGGGAACTGCTCGTAATACCCGTCAGGCTGCTTGTCGCCGAGCCACTCGTCCCACGCGTCGCCGTGCCGACCGACAATATCGACAACGCCGGGAATCGCTGCTTCCTCGGCAAGCGTCTGATTTCCGATGGCGTACACTGCGTGGTCGGTCTCGTGTGCGAGGTGACGCACCCACTCAAGCGGGACGGCGTCGTGACGCGGGTGCGGGTTCACGTCGACCGTCCAGTCCCTGTCAAACGCAAAGACCAGCATTACTCCGAAAGCTCCGCCTCCTGTACCGCTTCCGGCCGAGAGAGCATATCGAGTAACTCCAGCTCCTGCTCCATCGCCTCGTCACCAGTGGCAGCCATCTCATCGGCGAGATAGCTGCGGAGCCGACCGAACCGGTCCGTGTGCTCGTCGGGGACGACCAGCGGGACGGACTCGCGTTCGTGCTCGCCGCGCTGGTCGGGGAGCAACCAGTCGTCGACACCCGTCGCGTTGTCGGCGCGGTCGTGGACGTCACGGGCCCACGCGCGGAGTTCCCGAGCGTACCGAGCAAGCGCTACCGCCTTTCGGACCCCGTCGTGTGCGAACGACGCTCCGTCTTCGGGCATCGAGACGGCGACGCGCTCGGTCTGTTCGGCCCCGTCGCGTTCCGTCCAGGAGGCCTGCAGTTCGAGCGTCGCGTCCGCCGCCGTCTGCGTGAGCCGAACGAGGATGACCCCGCCGCGGGCCTGCCCGTCTTGTTTCGCAGAGGGGAACAGCGTTCCGACGTGCATGAGCTGCTCACTCGCATCGTCAGCGGACGGCGAGCCGTGGACGGCTTCAACTTCGTAGCCCGTCGCGTCCAGTTCCAGGTCGAGGTTGTATACGAGCGGCGTCACCATGTAGTCGAACTCCTCGCCGAGTCGCTGTTCGAACTCGTCGGCGGAGTGGATGAAGTAGTGGTTCGCGCCGCGAATCCCCGACACCGTGTCGGCCAACTCGGCGTTCGCGTCCAGCCCCATGCCGATGAACGTCGTGTGGATACCGTCAGCGGCGGCATCGGCGAACAACTCGGTGAGCTCGTTCGCCCCGGTCTGCCCGGTGTTGGGCATCATGTCGGTCATGAAGATGACGCGGCGTTCGAGGTCGTGACTGGTGGTTCCGTCGGCCAGCATATCGACGGCCGCCTCGAACCCGTCTTCCATGTTCGTGCTGCCGCCAGCCGCGATGTCACGGATGTGCTGTCGAATCGCGGGCATATCCGTCGCCCCAACGTCGCGCAGCGGCTTCGCAACGTGTGCCCGATGGTTGTACAGGACGACACCGAGGCGGTCCTCGGCGTGGAGCTGCTCGGTGAGCGCACACAGCGACTGCGTCGCTGCTGCGAGTTTCGTCTCGCTTCCGCTCTCTGCCTCACGCTGGCGACCTTGCTCGTCGTAGTAGTACTGGTCGAACGCGCTGGACATGGACCCGGAGACGTCGAGGACCGCCACGAGGTCCAGTCGTGGTCGTTCGAACTCCTCGACGGACAGGGTCGAATCCAGGCCGACAGAGAGGTACTGTTCGGTCTCACCGGTCAACGGGTGGTCGCTGACTGCCGCGGCGTACCGTGGGGCGAACAGCGAGTCCGTCGCTGTCCGCTCGCCCGTTTCGAAGTAGTAGTCGTAGAACAGCCCCTCGTCGCTGATGGCTTCGGGCTCCGGCGTGTACCCATTCTTGACGTTCTCGCGGAAGTTCGTCACGTCTTTCGCGCCACCAGCGGCGAGCCCGACTGTCTCCGGACTCGCCATGCTGTGGTTCATCGTGCCCATGCTCGCATCTGCCTCCATGTTTTCGAGGACCGGCTCCTCGTCGCGTGCGAGCATGTGCTGAGCTACGTGGCGACCACACGACGTACACACGAAGTCAGGCGTCTCAACTGGCTGGTCGTCCTGCATCGGGAGCCAGTCGTCGACAGCTCCGGTGTCCTCGTCAACAGTCTTGACCGAGGCCGTCTCGTCGAGGATACCAAACCGACAGTCTATACCGAGTTTCTCGGCCGCATCGACGACTGCGGACCCGGCAGCGTCGATTGCCTGCCCTGCCCGGAGTTGGTCTCCACAGTGCGGGCACTCGTGTGCGATCGCCTGTGACGTGTCGACGGGCTCGGCACCGAGCAGCCCGGTAATCTCGTACGTTTCGCCGGTTTCGAGATGCCACAACGAGTCGCTATCCGGCGTAGCGAGTATGCTGAACTGGTCACCTGCCTGGTCGGTAACGAGCAGCCGGCAAACTGTCGCTCCGTCGCAGGCGAGTGGTCGTTTAGTGATGAACTCCACCGTGAGGTCGAGTCGTGCGCCGGGCCGTACGTCCGCGAATATCCCATCCATTGTTTGCTGATAGCTGCCGCTCACCCGGGCAGCCTGCGGGTCCTCGACGACGATACACGCGCCTCCCTCGCGTGCAAGCCAATAAGCACCATCACAGTGGCGCTTTTGTCAGACTTACACCCAACATTATGTCTCATGCTGGTATAAATGTTTCGTCTAGATGCACTATGGGGAGTTATTTGAGCGAACAAACTACAATACAATGCAGTTTATTTCGTAAGAGCGGCAGAATCGGGTGCTTGGCGCAATTATGCCGCATAAACCGACGTTGCGACGGTGAGTACGCGGGCGTAACAATCATTGCGATGGCGCTCATGTACCAAGCAACAGTCCAATGTCTCTCGATGCTGGCGACGCCTTAGCCGAGTCCCTCCACCAACACAACCCTTGGTGGGACGAAGGAGCCGACGCCTTCGACCTTCCTGCCCGACAAAAAAGCGACTTCTACCATCTCGCCCGACCGAACGCGTCCGGCAGCCAATTCGAAGACCAGTCCATCCTCGCATTGGTCGGACGGCGGGGCGTCGGCAAAACCACGCTCCTCCACCAGTTCATCCACCACCAAATCGAAGCTGGCGCAGCACCAGAGCAATTCCTCTATCTCCCGTTCGACGCAGACCCACTCTATCAGCTGCAGTCCGACGAACAACTCGCGCGCGCAGTCCGATACTACGAAAGCCGCGTCTACGGTCGAACGCCCAACAATGGTCCGCAGTTCATCCTCCTCGACGACATCCACCAGATCGAACACGCGAACAAACCAACAATAGACGGATGGGGCGGACCCGTAACCAACCTCATCGAGCAGACACCGGACCGCCACGTCATCATGACGGCCAGCGCTGAGGTCCAGATCGACCGGGAACTCGCAGACACCGACATTTCGACAGACGCCTACGACGTGCAGCCAATTCTCCCCGAGAAGTTCCGGGACTACCTGTTCACACTCTACCCTGATCTCGAAGCCGACGACAATCGCGTCAGTCCAAGCTCTATCCGAGCAGGTGAGAACAGCCTCCCGGCAGCGATTGCCAAAGCGGATACAGCGAGCCTCACTGAGGAACTGCGACGCAAGTACGAGAAAGTCATCGACGCGGAACGCCGGATCCAGTCGCAAGTCGTCGAGTACCTGACGATGGGCGGTATCATCAGTTACGAAAACGACGGAGCCGTCGAATCAGCCAGCGACCTCACTCCGGACGATTACGCGCGGCTCCGCGACAACGTCAGCGCAGCTCTGTACCAGGACGTTCCTGGCTTCGAATCGATTCAAACAATTGCTGACCTCGAACGATTGTGCGCACTGGCCGCTCGGAACCGCGCCACCGAGTCCTTCCGCTACCAGGAACTCGTCGAACTGTTCGACGTCGACCGCCGCACAATCGCAGACAGTTACCTCCCCGCACTCAGCGAACTGTACGTCCTCACAGGCGTCACGGAATACGACAACAGTCGCCCGCGCGGCGTCCGACTCTACCTCCGTGACACCGGCCTCGCAACGGCCCTATCGGACGGCGACGCATCGGCCGTCCGCAACGACTTCCAGCGAGAATCAGAACTCGCCCGCGTCGCCGCCTTCGACCACACAATGCGATTCGCCTACGGCGTCAACGCAGCACAAGGCAACGACCCGACACCGAGTGTCCAATACTGGCGTGGCCGGGAAGGCGAGGTTGACTTCGTCTTCGAGGTCGGAGAGACGCCAGTCCCAATCGGGCTCGCATATCGCTCGCGTGACAGGGACGCGGCGCTTGCTGCTATCCAAGAGTTCCAAAATGAATTCGACTCGCCACTCGGCTTCCTTCTCGCAGGCGATACTGTCCGAGGCTCGAAACCAATCCAGCAAGTCGACGATAATATCGTTCAGCTTCCGTACTGGCTGTATCTTCTACTCTGCTAGAGGAAAAGTAGTTTCGCTAGACGATTTCTTGGGCGGGACGTTGATACTCATCGTCGAGAGAAGCGCCACCGAGCGACGAGTAGAGTTCTATGAGGTCGGCGACGTCGCTCGTACAGTAATTTTCGAGGAGCCGAGTTAGCTCTCGGTGTACACTGGTTGCTTCGATGCCGGCTTCGACGTTATCGACGTATTTCTCGCCGAGTACCTGCCCGATGTGCTTACCCTGGACAGCCGGCCCATCGATACCAGCCAAGTAGTTTTCGGGGAACGTGTAATCGTCGTACCAGACGCTGTCGTTATCGATACCAGCGATATCGTAGGCCTTCCAATCGGGGAGAATATGCTGATTTTCCCGCAATTCCTCGGCGTACTCGTCAGCAGCGGCGAGCGCGACATCGACGTGATTCTCAAACAGGTTCTCGACGCGCCGTCGTAACTCGCCGTCGGCATCATCAAGCTCCTGTGCCCAATTCAGCAGGTGCCGCCCGTCGAACCACGCACCGTTGTACGTGAGCAACCGATCGATTTGCCGCCGGTCACACCAGTCGAACAACCGCTCGAACAGCTCAATGGTGTGCGCGTCATCCCACCCACCGTTGCGGAACAACACATCAGTCTCAGGCGTGTCTGTAAGATCGTCAGCGTAGGCGAGTCCGACCGCGATCCACTCGTAGTACGACGTGTCGTTCGAATGTTCCGGCGGTTCCTCGAACGGACTCGCAGTCTCGATATCTAAAACCAACGTCCCCATATTACACGTCCTCCATTATCGCTACCGCAACGAAACGGGCCCTCCTATTCAAACCAAACGGCATCCCGTTGATAGTGACACCGCGTGACAAGATGAGCCGTACGAACGGCAGTGATCCCACTAATAGAATTCTGCTTCTGCAAGCAATCACGGAAGCTACGTCGAAGTCACTTCCACACCTGTCTGTCCAGCGAGTGTGTCCTCGACTGACTGTGTCGTTCGGGCGTCAGCTGTTTCAACTGTGACGCGGACAGTCGCTTCGGTAGCGGAGAGGCCGGGCTGTAGCTCCTGGAGGTCCTCAACAGTGACAGCGAGGATGCCGTCGGCGCGCGAGAGCCGCCGCTCTGCGTTGGTCGTGAGGTCGCCGTCCGCACCGTTCGGAACGCGGACGGTGACGACTAGGGTCGTAGTCTGTCGCGTGTCGTTGTCACTGGTGATTGCCATCGTAGTACCTCCATTGGAGCGACCCGGCGAGACCGTCCCGCCATGATTCGCTCCGAATGCGCGAGAGGTGATTCGAACACCTGTTTCAGCCATGGCACGGCTGCGTGGTAGGCCAGACTCCACTACTCGCGCAAAAATCGGCAACCGCAGTCATGCTGGCTCGAAGTCATCGATCTCTTCGATAACCTGCGCCGGTTCTTCGGCGTAGCCGATGAACTCCAGCACTTGCTCGGACCACCCCGAGACGTTGTACACGTCCTCGTAGCCTTCCGGCGTTGCGAGGTCGCCGTACGACGCGAGGTCGACCATGTACAGCGATGCTTCGGGCGCCACCGCTGCACGGTACTCCTCGAAGGCCTCGCGGACAGTCCGGTCGCCGTCGACCAGTCGAGCCGTCGAGTCCCAAATCTGCATGTCGGTGAACAGGACGACTCGGTCGACTTCGATACCCTCCTGCCGGAGGTAATCGAGGACTTTCCACCCGTTCGTCGAGTTCCCGACCTCGTCATCGATACCCATGACGGCTCGCTGCAGTTGCAGGACCGGCGTGTCGACGTGGGTCGCCACCGGCTGGAACTCCGACCCGAACCCGCCGACGGGGGCACCCTGGTCAGCCAGCACTGCGCCGAACAGCGCACCGATCTCCTTGCGCTGCAGCGTACTCTGCTCGGAGAGTGCCGCGTCCATCGACCCCGACAGGTCCACGCCGACGAACGTGTCGGCAAGGTCGTCGGGCACGTGCTCGACTGCCACGTCAACGGCCTGTTCCAACCAGCGCTCGACCTCGGGCGCGTCGATGCCCGCGTCTTGCAGCGCCTTGTACGCCTGGTAGTACCGGAACGGGTACAGCGGCGCGTGCCGCACCGCTTCGAGATCGAGATGCCCGACGATGGTCACCTCGTCGACGCCCGCTTCCAGCATGTTCCGCAGATTCCGGATCGAGGCGAAGATGGGCAGCGAGTACTCGTCGTCTTCGATGAGCTGCTCCCACGCCTCTGCCGTGTTCCCCTGCTCGGAGATGACCGTCTCCCACGTGTTCGGCGACGGAAGTGGATCGACGTCCGGGTAGTCGTCGAGGTCACCGCGCATGAACCGCTCGAACAGGTCTTCCTGCTCGTCGTCGACCGGCGTCGGATGGACACGGTTGAACACGTCGTGCAGCGTCACCTCACGCCGTGGAAGCGTGTACTTCTCCAGCGTGTAGGCGTCCGCCATCTCCACGAGCGTGTCTTCGATACCGCGCCGCAGCGGCCATGGCGCGGTGCCGCCAAAGAGTGTGTCGTGGACGGCCAGCGCCGTCGCTGTTTCGTCCATCCGCTGGACGATTGCCGGCGTCCACTCCCGGATGAGTGACTCGTCCGAGTCGTCTTTGAACCGGTCGTCGTTCGCCGCGAGTACTAGGAGAACCTGCGGGATGTCCCGGAGGTGCATCTCTTGGCGCGCGTACGCGGCGAGTTTCAGTACGAACTCCGGGTCCTCGGCCGCCGCAGCGTCGAACCGCTCAACGACCGCATGCAGGTGCTCCGTGTCGTCCTCGTAGTACGAATCCTCCAGCAGTTGGTTGATTGTTCGTTTGTACAGTGCGAGTCGTGGGTCCGCAGGCCGGAACGCCTCACCGCCCTCGTGGTTGGTGGTACGTGTTGCCTCCGCAACCGTCTGTTTCGTCTCGTTCAGTTGCATGCTATCACCGGCGCCGCAATAGTCGACGCCGAAAGCCGCTCACCGCGAGCGGAGAACGTCCCTGACAGGATTCGAACCTGTGACACCCGGCTTCGAAGGCCGGTGCTCGTTCCGAACTGAGCTACAGGGACAACAGTGGCCGGAAAATCGCCGGAGTGAGAGATACTGTGTTACCAGTTACACTAGAGCGGCCGGTCCGCTCCCGGGACTCGAACCCGGAGTAGTCGCTCCACAAGCGAAGGAACACTCCAGCTCGACGACCACTATATGAATGTTGACGACCGGGAAATTATCGAAGCGGGTCCGGTGTCGGGACGCTCCCTTTGTCCGGACATAACGATAGGCCGTAGAGCCTACCGTCAGGACTTGAACCTGATGGAACCAGATCGAAGGAACACTTCGACTCGACGGTCGCCACGAATAATTAACGGCCGGAAGATCGACGGAGCGATGCAGGAGTCGAACCTGCCAAGTGCCGGGAAGGAACGCTCCGTCTCGACGGCCGCCGACGAATGGTGGGACACCGGGAAATCGGCGGTGGGTGAATCGCCGCTCCTTGCAAGAGGAAGTAACCCACCGCCTCGACGGTGTCCCGAAAGCCTGCGCCAGGAGTCGAACCTGGACCGCGTCCATACCACGGACGTGCGCTGCCGATTACGCTACGCAGGCCGAAGGCCGGGTGCGAGACTCGAACTCGCTGCTCGTCCGTCACAGGGCCGAAGGTTGCCAGCTACCCCAACCCGGCCACGTTGTGCCCGCTTGATGCGGGCGCATGGAACGACTAGGATTCGAACCTAGACATGCCGGTGTTTCAGACCGGCGCGCTCCCGATTGCGCTATCGTTCCGATGTCGAATCGCAAGCAGCGGAAAATACCGGAGTATCACGCGCGGACTTTCCGCATCCAGTTGTCCAAGGCTTCTCGATAGCCGCTCTTGTCCGGCGTCGGGAACTCACCGATGGCGTTGAACTGCCCGGTAATCGCATCCCGTGCCCGCTCTTCGAGAGCATCCGGAACGGTCGTCGAGTTACCGGTGCGCTTGTGCGCGACGAGGTCCTCGACGAGCGCAGGGTCGCCGCCATCGATAGCATCGGCGAGTTCGAAGATATCGGCCTCGATATCCTCGTACTCGACGACGTACTGCGCGCCGAGCAGCCCTCGGTAGACGTAGAGGAACTTCTTCGCTCGCGGGTCATACCCCTCAGCCTTCTCGGGATCGAGGTGCTTGTAGTAATTCGACTTCGCCATGCCGAGGTATGCGTGCGGGACGTTCATCGGGAGGAACTCCCGGATGAGGTCCTGCAGGGCGTCCATCTCCAGTGGCATCCCGTTCATGACCGTCGGGGCTTCGAAGACCAGCTCGACGATGTTGTAGTTCGCCGACTGCAGGAGCTGAGCGAACTTCTTCAGTTCGTAACTCCGCAGGTCGACTTCAGCGTACTCCTCGAACCCCTCGGTCGTTCCGTCCATGTTGACGGTGACCTCTTCGGCCGGCGTGTCGAGGTACGCATACGACTCCGCCGGCGCCATGTGGAGACCGCGGACGTCGATATCGCTCTCGGCGCTGTCGAAGCCGTAAATGTGGCTCCCGGTGATTGCGTAGAACCGGGGACGGTTTTCCGTACCACGGGTGGCGACGGCGGCTTCGATGAAATCTCTGATGTCTTCCGCGCTATGCTCCAGTTCGAGATGTTCGATTGTCATTGCTTGCTACCTCGTGTTCGTGCGTCGTAGTTGGTTCCTCGGGTCGCAGCAGCGCCCGATAGTGCTCCCGAGGGGAATCGAACCCCTGACCTCCAGCTTGAAAAGCTGGCATCCCTCGCCAGCGGGGACTCCGGGAGCGCAAGCCACGAGTCGGATTCGAACCGTTGCCAGACGTGCTCGCTACGCTGCGCGCGACTGGCAGGGCTCGAAAACCGCGAGGCTGTTTTCTCACCGACGAGATCCCGCTCTGCAGGCGGGTGCGTTGGACCGCTCTGCCACCGTGGCACAACGACAGGGCGGTAGATGGGGGAGTGCAAGCCCCACGCCGGGCCAAGGAGTCGAACCTCGCACAACTCGGGTAACAGCCAAGTTCCCGCACCACGCGGGACCGCCCGGCAGATTAATACACAGTGGTGGAATCGTGGGGCGATTCCAACGGGCCCGACGGGATTTGAACCCGCTATCTGCCGATTAAAAGTCGGCTGCCTGTTCTCATAGGCTCCGGGCCCACAGTGTATCGACCCGGATTCGAACCGGGGTTACCAGCTTGGAAGGCTGGTGTCTTCGCCAATTGGACCATCGATACGGATAGGCGCGAACGGAGTTGAACCGTTGACTGCCTCGTTATCAGCGAGGGACTCTGACCGCTGAGCTACGCGCCTGCATTGGCAGAGCAGGATTTGAACCTGCGATCTCGCCGATGTGAGCGGCACGTCCACTCCACTGGACTGTCTGCCAATGCTCCAGCCCGGATTTGAACCGGGGGCTCGGCCGTGAGAGGGCCGTGAGTTTGGCCGCTACTCCACTGGAGCAGATGGGACGGGCAGGATTCGAACCTGCGTGACCACGTTAGAAGCGTGACGAAGGAACTCTCAGCGTCGCACCGGAGTTCCGGTGAAAACCCGTTGAGAGAGTTGGTGAACCAAGCTCTTCCACCGTCCCACAGGGGCAGTCAACTGTCCAAACAGCTAGCTACCAGATCTTCCCGGCACGAGTCGAACGTGCGTCTCCGTCTCTACAGGGCGGCGTCGTAGACCGCTTGACCACGGGAAGTGGATGGACACCCCCGAGACTCGAACCCGGAGCCTCCCGCTTGCGAAGCGGGTGCTCTGCCAATTGAGCTAGGGGCCCTCAGAAGGCGCGCTCGCCTCAACTGCGATTGCGGGACCACGATTCGAACGTGGGTCTGCTGGTTATGAGCCAGCCGGGATCGGCCAGGCTACCCAATCCCGCAGAGTGTCGCCGCGAGGATTCGAACCTCGGCAGGACCTACGCCGGCGGTTCTGAGCCGCCTCCCGTTGCCACTTGGGTACGGCGACGCACCGTCTCAGAGCCAGCACTGTGGCCGGCATGTCGCCAGCAGGATTCGAACCTGCGATAGTCTGCACACACGGCCCTCAACCGTGCCCCGTTGACCACTTGGGTATGGCGACGCAGTTCCGCGGGAGGGATTCGAACCCTCGAAGAGCTGTTCAGCGGGTCTTAAGCCCGCCGCCGTTGGCCGCTTGGCTACCGCGGAAAATGGATTCGGACCGAATCGAACAGCCATCGCCCGCTCTGGAGGCGGATGTCTTCCCGTTGGACCACGAATCCACAGCTCCACGGCGGGAGGGCGATTTGAACACCCGTACCCTCGCGGGCACCGTGGTTCCAGCACGGTCCCTTGGCCGAACTAGGGAAACCCCGCCAACGGTGAGACGGAGAGTCGAACTCCGAAGCCTCGCGGCTCTCGATTTCAAATCGAGCGCAGTCACCTGTCTGCCTGTCTCACCTCACAAGGGATGTTCCTCAACCCTGCGTGACAGCAGGACGCCGGGAGAACGCCGTTCTCCCGAACCCGAACTCGCTCCGCTCGCGCGGACGCCGCGACCCGGATTTGAACCGGGGAATCCCTTGCAGGATACCTCCGTAGCAGGGAGGCGTCCGACCAGGCTAGACCATCGCGGCACATGGGTCGACGAGGATTCGAACCTCGGTCTCGTGCCCCCAAGGCACGAATCGTCGGCCGCTGGACCATCGACCCGAAAGTGGTTGTATGTCTATTCGTCTGTGGGTGCGAGGACGAAAGCGACCGCTCGCTGCCGTCCTCGCAGGGGGCGTGCTTCGACTGTCAGCTCAGTCTCGAATGCCACACCGGTCCATGCAGGTTCCAGACCCTTCCGGGCCCGTTGCGGCCGACAGCATTGTCGACCGCGTGTGCCTGCCTCGATGGGCATCCGACCGCAGTATTCTGACGCCGTCGGAACGAGTTCCGACGAGCACTCGGTCGGCTTCGCCTCCCGAGTACGCCGACGTCGGGATTTGAACTCGAATCTCAGCCGTGACAGGGCCGTATGCTTCCGAGTTACACCACGTCGGCACGCGACGGCCATCGCCCCGGGGAGAATCGAACTCCCGACCTCGGGATCCAAAGTCCCGCGTCCCTCGCCAGCGGGGACTCCGGGGCTGCGCAGCGCCGCCGCTATCTGTGGCTGTTGTGTGCTCGTGACAGCGCTGTGGTCGGCCCACAGCGGTCACAGGTCCGCACCGCTATCTGGTGCGGACAGAGTCAACGTGCCGCGAGCGCGCCCGCCAGCTCGCCCGAGATGGACGACACTGGCAAGCTTGAGCAGGCGGCAGGCCCGTGTTCCCCGGCTCCGAGCGGGTAGTCCGCGTGAGGAGCCGGGTTATGCGGGCGAAGATGTCCGGACATCGCCGGACGGAATCGCGTCGAGTTGCTCGACGGCATATTCCATCCAGGAATTACTGTCCGGTTCCACACGCTGACCGCGTAGCAAACACGGGCCACCCGTGGCTATCGGCAGGGAAGCGAGCCGCGGAGTGGGTTTAGCAGTCAGCATGTCGAGTCACCTCGTCTGTGAGTCTAATTATTCCTCATGACCCGGGGTGTATTAATTCTGAGCGAGGTATGTTACGCATAGGCATAGAAACTGGCATGGGGGTTAGCGAGCTGAGAGTTGATCTGAATGTCAGCGTTTGCTCCAGTACCTTGCGCAGTCGCAAATAGCGCAGATGAGGTAGAGCCCAAACCCAATATTCATTCCAATCGAACTTGGCTGGTGGACAAGCATCTCGGTGGTTTAAGTATCACCCCTGCATAATAGCTGTTAGTAGCGGCCAAAAAACGCAATTGAGCGGATTTGGGTAGGCTCGAAACGAATGGTCACCCTGCGGTTAGGGTAGCCCTTTCGAGCCGAGGACCAGGGTTCAAATCCCTGACCGAGCACATTCCTGCGGCCAGCGAACTCGCGAGCAGCCGCTGTCCAACGAGGGGATTTGAGCCTACCAGTCGCTCAGCGACCTCGCGAACGCGTCCGGGTCCGGTTCGAATCTACCGGGCACAGGCCCGCCGCGAACGGGCTGTGGTCGCTCACTCCCGTCGGCGATTGCTCTCCGAGCGGCGGCGATGCCGTCCCGGGGTGCGAGTGTGGCCCGTAAATCGGTCGAATGGATGACTGAAACCGGTACACTAAGGGAGCCATCTAGCGACCAAACGGTATGGAAGAGCAGTTCCTTCGACCCACGATAAGCATCCGCGGCGTCGTCTGTCTGGACGACGAGACTGTTCTGACGATTCGTCGCGCGAGCGACGGCGTGTGGGAACTGCCGGGGGGACGGATTCGGCGGTCGGAAGCGGTCGAGGACTGTCTGCGCCGGGAGGTGGCCGAGGAGACCGGGCTGGCCGTGACGGTCCACTCCCCCGTCGAAGCCGTCACGTGGCAGAACGACGCCGGCGAGGACCGGTTCGCGGTGTACTACCGCTGTACGACCGCCGAGAGCGACGTGTCGCTGAGCGGTGAGCACACCGACGCCGAGTGGCTCGGGGCGTCGACCGCACGCCGGCGATTGAGCGAGCCCCAGGCGGTGGCGACCAGACGGGCCTGTGACCACGGTTCGGGCGAGCGACCTGTCCGGGACGACTAGCTGGCGATAGCGACCGACGCGGACGCGTCACTGGCGAGTAGCGTGGGCGACGTATGACGGCTACGACGTACCGGGACAGCGACCGGCATCGAACGGACAGACGCCGTCAGAACGCGTAACCTCGGGAGTTCCACAGGGAAGACAGCAGAGACGGAGAGAGCCTCAGGCGCCGTTCCACGAGGAGCGACAGTCCTCGTCGCAGAAGTGGGCCGTCTCGACGGCGTCACCGTCTATCCACGTTATCACGCGGTGTGTCACCTCGTTGGCTATGGCTGTCTCACACACCGCGCAGTTCGGGGCGTCCTCCTCGTCGATATCTTCGTGGTGGTCCGATGTCGGGTCGACCATCGTACCGGAGCGTGGTCGTCGCCCTACTTAATCTCACATACTCGCTCCGGGGAGCCGTCAGCGGTGCGACTGCTCCGGCGGGCGGCGCGCTCGGGCCGCTCCGCTCTCGGTTCCGGAGGCCTCCTCCGCTCGCGTCCTACCGGTCCCGCGTGACGCTCTCGCCCGGCGTGGTGGTCGCGCCGGCCGAGAGCACGACGCCGGCGTCGAGACTGGTGTTGATGGCGGTCCGGACACCGTCGCCGGCGACGATACCGAACTTCCGGCGGCCCGTCGAGACGCGGTCGCCCTTGACAGTTATCTTCACGGGCTCACCGTCGTGACGGAGGTTCGCGACCTGCGTGCTCGCGCCCAGATTCACGTCGGTACCGAGTACGCTGTCACCGACGTAGGAGACGTGCGGGACGTTCGAGTCGGCCATCACGACGCTGTTCTTGACTTCGACGCCGTGGCCCACGTGTGTGTCTTCGCCCAGCACCGTCGCCCCGCGGATGTACGCGTTCGGCCCGACCGTCGCGCCCGAGCGAACCAGCGCCGGCCCCTCGACGACGACGCCGGGTTCGACGACCGCGCCCTCCTCGACGACCACCTCGCCCCGGAGGTCCGCGTCGCCGTGGACCTCGCCGTCGATGCGGCGGGTCATGTCGGCGACCTTCCACTCGTTGGCCGCCAGTAGCTCCCAGGGTCGGCCCACGTCGAGCCAGCGGTCCACCTCGACGGCGGTCACGTCGTGAGCGTCGATGACCCGCGTGACCACGTCGGTTATCTCGCGTTCACCCCGCTCGCTCATCTCCACGTCGAGCCAGTCGCGGGCCTCGGCCGGGAAGACGTACGCGCCAGCGTTGGCGAGTTGCGTGGGCGGGTCGGCGGGCTTCTCGATGATGGCGGTGACCCGGTCGCCATCGGTCGAGAGCACGCCGTAGTTCGACGGGTCGGGGACCTGGTAGGCCGCGATAGCGGGCGCCGCGTCGAACAGGGCCGAGAGGCTCGCCTCGTCGTAGAGGTTGTCCCCGTTCAGGACGGCGAAGGGGCCGTCGAGGTACTCGCTGGCCGCGTCGACGGCGTCGGCCGTCCCGAGTTGCTCTTCCTGGACGGCGAACTCGACCGGGACGCCGTCGTAGCTGTCGCCGAAGAACTCGCGGACGGCGTCGGCCTCGTACCCGACGACGAAGATGAGTTCCTCCGCGCCGGCCGCGATGGCCGTGTCGGCGGTGTGTGCGACCAGCGGACGGTCCGCCACGGGAAGCATCGGTTTCGGCGTGTTCTCGGTCAGCGGACGCATCCGCGTCCCCTCGCCGGCGGCGAGTACGACTGCTTGCATATCCGGACCCTCTCACGGCCCCCGAAAATAGCTACCGCTGTGCCTTTGTGTCTCAACTTTGATTGGTCACAGCAGCGGCGAAAGAAGTCGGCAACCGCTCACGGCGTTGGTCGCGAGAGGGACGGACAGAATGGCGACTCACGAGTCGTTCGTCGCAGAAATGCTCCGGCAGGGATTCGAACCGGACTCAGACGTGCTCGTCACTGCGTTCACTGTGCGCGACTGATAGGGTTCGAACCCTCCAGTCGATGTCGGCGACTCACGAGTCGTTCGTCGCAGAAATGCTCCGGCAGGGATTCGAACCCTGGTCATCACCGTGAGAGGGTGATATGATTGGCCGGACTACACCACCAGAGCGTACAGTTGTTTCGAGGCGAGAGGGACGTATAACGATTCCGTTTCGGAAGCGCCCTGTGTGGGTTTCTCACTCCTCGTCGAAGGGGGAGCCGGCCGCGTCGGGCTCCTCGCCGGCGAGGCTGATGATGTTCTCCCGGCCCACCCTGAGCTTGCTGATGTCGCCGTTCTCCTCCATATCGGAGAGGAGCATACTGACCTTGGACTTGGACCACTCTGTCGTCTCGACGATGTCGACCTGTTTCATCCGACCGCCGTTCTCCTCTAAGAGCTTGATGACGCGGTCGTCGTCGTCGAGAAGCGCCGACTCCTCGACCGCGGTGTCGGGGGTCGGTTCGCTCACCGACTCCGCCGCCGTCCCCCCGTCGTCGCCGCCCAGGACGGCCCCCGCGGCGCCCGAGCGCCAGGCCGCGGCGGCCACCACGCCCAGCGCGAGGACGGCCAGCACGAGGGCCAGTTGCCACATGGTCTCGCCGGGCGTCGCCGACGCGTTCGTCACGTTGGGCGTCGCCGTCCCCGGCGTGTCGGGCTGGGCGAGTTCGACGTAGGGGCGGCTGCTGGTGAACGACCGCTCGCCCGCGTAGGTGATACTCCCGCTGGCCTGCAGGGAGTCGGGGTCACTCCGGGACGCCGGCGTCGGCCGGGCGGCGGTAAACACCATCGACGTGTCGTGTTCGAACACCATGCGCTGGCCGGCGCCGAGGTAGAACCCGTCGTCGAACACGTCGCTGACGACCACGCGCTCCGCGTAGGTCCGGGCGAAGTTGGTCCACAGGAACGACATCCGGACCGCACCGCGGTTCTGGCCCGGTTCGACGCCCGCCGAGCGCTGGAAGTTACTGGCGTCCATCTGCCGGCCGGTCTTCTCGGTCCCGGTCGTTGTCAGCGCCTCGGCGTCGGCGACGAAGTCGCTGTACAGCCCCGTCTCGTTGTTCTCGAAGTCCGTCGCGTAGGCCCGGAACTGGTCGGTCTCGTTCTCGGTCTCCAGGGGCTGGTAGTGCGCCATCGTCCACGTGGCCGACCCGTTCTCGTAGAGCGTGACACGGAACGTCGTCGTGTCGAACCTGTCGGGCGTCTGGAGCCGGTCGGCACCCGCTGCGGCCACCGCCGGCGAAGCGGCGAGGCTGACAACCAGCAGGACAGCGGCGAGTGTGGCGACGGCCGCGCGTAACATCTATATCGTAAGACCCGAGGACAGCATAAAAGCGCTGTGAATGGACCACCTACTCGTCGTCAATCCCGACGGCGTCTGCCAGTTTCTGGACCGGATGCGGGACGGGCCCGTCGGTCGGGCCGTCGGCGAGTTGTGTCCGGCAGGAGGCGCCTGGGGCGACCACGTCCGCCCCGTCGCTCGACCTGACCTGCTCGAAGAGTATCTCCCCGATGGCCGCGCTCATCGAGTAATGTTCGGCTTCGTAGCCAAAGGAGCCGGCCATCCCACAGCAGCCAGAGTCCAGCGGGTCGACGGCGTAGCCCGCCCGGCGCAACACGCCGACCGCGTGGTGGTCCTTCGTGACGGCCTTCTGGTGGCAGTGGCCGTGGTACGTCAGCGACGTTTCCGGGGCGGCCCACGCTATCTCGGCGTCCAGCGCGAAGCGGTCGAGATACTCACAGACGCCGAAGGCGCTCGCCGCGAGCGCCGTCGCCGCCTCGTCGTCGTGGCCCAGCAGGTCCAGGTAGTCCGACTGGAGCATCACCGCGTCGGAGGGTTCGACGACCACCACGTCCCACCCGTCGGCGACGCGCGGGGCGAGGGCGTCGACGTTCGTCGCCGCCCGGTCGCGGGCCGCGTCGAGAAACCCCTTCGAGTGTGCGGCCCGCCCGGACGGACCGATGTCGTCGGGGACCTGCACGTGGACACCGGCGGCTTCAAGCACCGTGACGGCCGCTCGGAGTACGTCGGGGTCGCTGTAGTTGTCGTAGGTGTCGGGGAACAGCAGTGCCCGGCGGGTGGCTCTGGCTTCCGGCACCGTGGGACCGCGGTCGGCCCACCAGTCGGCGAATGACTCCCGGCGGAAGGTCGGGAACGGCCGCTCGCGGGCGATGCCCAGCAGTTTCTCGCCGAGGTAGCCGCTGCCGGGGAGCTTCGCGGCCCAGTTCGACACCGGCGCGAGCGCGCTCCCGACCCGCGAGACCGTCTCGACGTTGGCGAACAGGCGGTCCCGCAGCGTCGCACCGTGGTCCTGGTGGTGGGCGTGTTCGACCTCGGCTTTGAGCTTCGCCATGTCGACCTCGCTGGGACAGTCCCGCGCACACCCCTTGCAGCCGATACAGAGGTCCATCACCTCCGAGACGAACTCGGAGTCGGTGGGGTCGTCGGGCAGGTCGCCGCTCATCGCCTGCCGGAGCATGTTCGCCCGCCCGCGTGTGGACGTGCTCTCCTCCTCGGCCGCGCGGTAGGTCGGACACATCACCCCGCCCGTGGTCTCCTGTGGCCCGCGACACCCCCCGCAGCCGTGACAGAGCTCGACCATCCCCTGCATCCCGTTCTCGTCGGGCCAGTCCAGCGTCGACTCGAAGCCGGGCTCGAAGTCGTAGTCGGGGTCGAACCGGAGGTTCTCGGTCATGTCGACGGTGCGAGCGCGCAGCGGTGCCCTGCCTGCCGCGACATCGTTCTCGTCGACGCCGACGACCTGGCCCGGATTCAGGAGCCAGTCCGGGTCGAAGGCCGTCTTGAGCTCCTGGAACAGCTCCCAGACGTCGTCGCCGTACAGCCTGTGATTCCACTGGGTCCGTGCGCGGCCGTCGCCGTGTTCCCCGGAGACGCTGCCGCCGTACTCCGTGACTAACTCCGTCGCGCCGTCGGCGATGGCTTCCATCCGCTCGACGCCGTCGACGGTCTTGGTGTCGACCAGCGGGCGGATGTGGAGACAGCCCGGCCCGGCGTGGGCGTAGAAGGAGGCGAACGTGCCCTGCTCGTCCAGCAGGTCCCGAAAGTCCGCGACGTACTCGGGCAGGTTCTCGGGCGGGACCGCCGTGTCCTCGATGAAGCTGATGTGTTTGGCGTCGCTGGTCCGCCCCAGCAGAATCGGCAGCCCCGACTTCCGCAGCTTCCAGAACCGCTCGCGCTCGGCGTCGCTGTGGGCCTCACGGCCGAGGAAGGCGTAGGTCGGTTCGTCCGTCACGCCCGCGGCCGTCTCGCCCGGCGCGACCGCCGTGTCTACGTCGCCGATGCGGTCGGCCAGCAGGTCCGCCACTTTCCGCTTGCCGGCCTGGTCGTCCTCCGCGTAGAACTCGACCAGCAGGATGGCCCCCGTCCCGTCGGGGACGATGTCGTCGACGAGCGCGCCGAACGCCTCGGTCTCGCCGGCCAGGTCGAGCAACACGTCGTCGAGCACTTCGACCGCGGCGGGGTCGTGGGCGAGGATGGGCTCGACGTCCCGCATCGCGGTGACGAGGTCGTCGTAGGTCAACAGCGCGAGCGCCTTCGTCTCGGGGACCGGTTCCAGCGAGACGGTCGCCTCCGTGACGATAGCCAGCGTCCCCTCGCTGCCGGCGAGCAGCCGCGCGAGGTTGACCGTCCCTTCCTCGCCGTACTCCCCGCGGGCCTCCGCCAGCAGCCGGTCGAGGTTGTACCCCGAGACGTTGCGTTTCAGGTGCGGGTACGACCCTTCGATGGCCTCGGCCCCGTCCTCGACGAGGCGGACCACCGCGTCGTAGACCCGCGATTCGAGGTCGCCGTCGGGGTCGCCTGCGGCCCGCAGCTGTGCCAGCGACGACTCGCCGAACGTCGTCACCGTCCCGTCGGCCAGGACGACCTCGCAGGACTCGACGTAGTGGTCGGTCTTGCCGTACTGCAGCGAGTGCGCGCCCGTGGAGTTGTTCCCGATGGCCCCGCCCAGCGCCGATTTGTCGCCCCACGCCGGGTCCGGCGCGAACTTCAGCCCCTCGGGAGCGAGCGCGGCGTTCAGGTCCCCGAGTCGGACGCCGACCTGCGCCGTGGCGCGGCGGTCCTCCGCGTCGACCGACTCCAGGTCGTCCATGTGACGCGTGAAATCCAGCACGACGGCCTCGTTGACGGACTGGCCGGCGAGGCTCGTCCCGCCGCCCCGCGGCAGGACGGGTATCTCGCGGGACGCGCAGTAGCGGACCACGGCGGCCACGTCGGCGGTCGACGTGGGGTAGACGACGCCGACCGGCGTCATCTCGTACGCGCTCGCGTCGGTGGCGTAGAGCTGGCGGGAGTACTCGTCGAACCGCACGTCGCCCTCGACCCGCTCGCGAAGCTCCGCGACCATCGCCGGTCGGGCGACGCCGTCGCCCTGATAGTCGTAGTCGGCTCGCCCGTCCGCCGCGGGGTCCTCGCTCGCCTCCTGCTCGGTAGCGCCCATACCCAAACCACTGGTCGGGACAGGATTAACCTGGCGCCAGCACCCCGACGGTCCGTCATGACGGCCCGGTAACGCGATATACCGGAGCGTTATTTACCTTCTAGCGTCGAAACACGGCTAACAATGGGGCTTACCGAGACAGTGTCTAACAGGCGACAGTTCCCGGTCGAGCTGTCGGGTGTCAGCGCCGTCGTCGCCGTACTGTTGTATCTCGTCGTCGACCTCGCCGTCAAACTGACCGGAACGACCGTGTTGGCGTTCGGATTCCACGTCATCGGGGGGTCGCTCACAGTCGGCTCGCTCCTCTCGATGGTGGTCGACGGACTGCTGGTCGGGCTGGCCGTCGGGCTGGCCGGCATCGGGCTCTCGATGACCTACAGCATCCTCGACTTCGCGAACTTCGCCCACGGGGACACCGTCACCGCCGGCGCCTTCCTCGGCTGGGTCGCGGCCTACGTCGTCGCCGGACTCGGGAGCGGTGCGGCGCTGTCCGAACTGGTCCTGTTCAACACCGGCCAGCAACTCAGCGTCGTCTCGGCGTTCCTGCCGGTGTTGTTCGGACTGGTGGTCGCCGGCGCGGGCACCGTCGGCGTCGTCCTCCTCGTCGACCGGCTCACCTACCGGCCGATGCGGGGGTCGGACAACATCTCGCTGCTCATCGCCTCAATCGGGGTGGCGCTGGCGCTGCGCTACCTCATCGCCTTCGTCTTCGGGACTCAGACCAGCGGGGTCGCCTCCAGCGGCGCCCGCTTCCAGGTGGTTCCCGGCCTGACCATCACGGACAACGAACTCGCGCTGCTGGTCCTGGGCGTCGGGCTGATGCTCGCAGTCCACCTGTTGCTCCAGCGGACGAAACTCGGCAAGGCCATGCGCGCGATGGCAGACAACGAGGACCTCGCGCGCGTGACCGGTATTCCGACCGAGCGGGTCATCCGGGTCACGTGGGTGCTCGGGGGCGCGCTGGCGGGTATCGGCGGTTACCTGCTCGTGCTCGAAAGCGGCACTATCTCGTTTAACTTCGGCTGGATTCTCCTCTTGCTCATCTTCGCGGCGGTCATCGTCGGCGGTATCGGCTCCATCTACGGTGCGATGGCAGGGGGCGTCCTCATCGGGCTGGTCGACAGCCTGGCGCTCATCTGGCTCCCGTCGGGACTGACCCGTGCGGCCGCCTTCGCGGTGCTCATCGCCGTATTACTTCTCAAGCCGTCCGGGCTGTTCAGCGGGGTGAGCACGGCGTGAGCACCGCACACGACGTCTGGGACCGACTGGAGGAACTCCCGGACTACGGCCTCGTCGCGCTCTTCGTCGTCGCCATCTGGCTGCTGCTCTCACTGCTCGCGGCGCTGGTCGGCGGGCCGCAGGCGCCGAACCTCGCGGCCGGCTTCGTCGGCAGCGTGACCGTCCTCATCGGCGCGTTCGCCCTGCTGACGCTGGCGCTGAACCTGCAGTGGGGGTACACCGGGCTGTTCAACATCGGCGTCGCGGGCTTTATGGCCGTCGGCGCGTACACGACGGCCGTCCTGACCGCGCCGACGGACCCCGCAGCCGGGGCCGTCCCGGGCTTTGGACTCCCACTCGCCGTCGGACTGGTGGGCGGGATGGTGATGGCCGCCGTCGTCGGCGCGCTGGCCGCGCTGCCCGCCCTCAGGTTACGGGCGGACTACCTCGCCATCGTCACCGTCGCCCTCTCCGAGATCATCCGCCTGTTCGTGAACTGGAACGGCGTCGAACAGTTGGCCGTCGCGGGCGTCGAGTTCGGCACCGGCGGCGCGACCGGTATCTCCTTCGAGTCGCCGTCGGGCATCGTGGCCGGTGTCGTCAACGGCCCGCTCGGCCCGCTCGTCGCGGCCGCGGAGGGATTGGGTATCTCCGGGCCGAACGTCGTCAACTTCGCGTACGGGCTCGTGTTGCTCGCGCTCGTCGTCGGGAGCTACTGGGTCCTCTCACGGCTCGTCAACTCCCCCTTTGGCCGGGTGTTAAAGGCCATCCGCGAGGACGAGCAGGTGACCCAGTCGCTGGGGAAGGACACCCGGCTGTTCAAGATAAAGGCGTTCATGATAGGCTGTGCGCTGATGGGGCTGGCCGGCGCCCTGTTCCGCGGGAGCGCGGGCTACATCAGCCCGGCGCAGTTCCGGCCCGGCATCACGTTCTACGTCTTCGCGGCGCTCATCATCGGCGGCGCCGGCTCGAACACCGGCAGCATCCTCGGGGCAGCGACGTTCTCGGCGCTACTCTTTTACCTGCCCGCCCGACTGGGGGAGTTCTTCCCGAACGTCGGCGGGCAGGCACCGGGCAACATCGTCGAGGCCGTCGGCGCGCTGGGCGCGCTCGACGTCGGCCCGCTCGTGGCCTACACCGTCGCGAACATCAGCACGCTCCGATTCGTCCTCATCGGCGTCGTCCTCATCTACATCATCCAGCGGCGGCCGCTGGGTCTGCTGGGCCACCGGAACGAACCGGCGGCCAGCGTCGACCTGGGGCGGCCGCGGGCGGCCGACGGGGGTGGCGACGATGAGTGAGCCCGAGACGGTCGAAGCGACCGCACCGGACACCGACGTGCCGACGACGAGCGACGCCGTCGACGCGCCGCTACTGGAAGTCGATGGCCTGCGCAAGGAGTTCGGCGGGGTCACCGCCGTCGACGGGGCATCCTTCCGCGTCGCGCCCGGCTCTTTCACGGGACTTATCGGTCCCAACGGCGCCGGCAAGTCGACGACGTTCAACTGCATCACCGGTATCCACGAGCCGACGGCCGGCACCGTCCGCTTCGACGGGCAGGACGTGACCGGGCTGGCGCCCTTTACCCTCGCCAAGGAGGGGCTGGTTCGGACCTTCCAGATTGCCCGGGAGCTCTCGGAGATGACCGTTCTGGAGAACGTCATGCTCGCGCCGCCGGGCCAGCGCGGTGAGTCGGCTATCCAGTCGGTGCTTCCAGGGCTCCGAGAGGAGGTTCAGGCGGCGGAACGCGACGTGGTCGAGGACGCCTGGGAGACCCTCGACTTCTTCGAGATAGACCACCTCGCCCACGAGGACGCCGGCTCGCTGTCGGGCGGCCAACGGAAACTACTGGAGATGGCCCGGGTGCTCTCGACCGACCCGGAGATGGTGCTGCTCGACGAACCGCTCGCGGGGGTGAACCCGACCCTGGAGGAGAAACTGCTCGACCGCATCGACGAGTTGCGCCGGGACGGGCTGACCTTCCTGCTTGTCGAACACGACATGGACGTCATCATGAACCACTGCGAACACATCATCGTCATGCATCAGGGACAGGTCCTCGCGGAGGGGGACGCCGAGACAATCCAGTCCGACGAGCGGGTCCTGGAGGCCTACCTCGGAGGCGACGTATGAGCCAGCAGGCCAGCCGGTCGGCCGACGTGACGCTGCCGGACGCGAGCGAGAGCCTGCTTGCGGTGCGGGACCTCGATGCCGGCTACGGCGACCTGCAGGTGCTCGACGGCGTCGACATGGACGTCGCCGACGGCGAGTACGTCGTCATCGTCGGCCCCAACGGCGCGGGGAAATCGACCGTGATGAAGTCCGTCTTCGGACTGACGACGTACATGGGCGGCTCCGTGAGCTTCGACGGCGAGGAGATAAGTCAGCGCCGCCCCGACCAGATAATCTACGAGGGCATCGGCTACGTCCCACAGACGGACAACGTCTTCGGCAAACTCAGCGTCCGCGAGAACCTGGAGATGGGGGCGTACATCTTAGACGAGGTGCCGGAAGACCAGATCGACGCTATCTACGACCGGTTTCCCATCCTCGAAGAGCGCTCGTCCCAGAAGGCCGGGACGCTCTCGGGCGGCCAGCAGCAGATGCTGGCGATGGGGCGGGCGCTCATGCTCGACCCCGACCTCCTCTTGCTCGACGAACCCTCGGCGGGGCTGGCGCCGGACCTCGTCGCCGAGATGTTCGACCGCATCGACGGTATCAACGACGACGGCACCGCCGTCATGATGGTCGAGCAGAACGCGAAGGAGGCGCTCCGGCGCTGTGACCGGGGCTACGTCCTCGTGCAGGGACAGAACCGCTATCAGGACAGCGGCGAGACGCTGCTTGCCGACCAGGACGTGCGCCAGGAGTTCCTCGGCGGCTGAGTTCGCCGTTCGGAAAGAAAGCGGGTTGTCGAGTCCGGTCGGGCGGCTGTCCCGGACAGTCCGGGCTACTGGTTGAGCGCGCTGTTTATCTGTGAGGTGTAGGAGGACTGCTGGGACTCGAAGCCCACCTTCTGGAGGACGGAACCGCCCGACTCCTCGAACGCGCTGACGAAGCTCTCCTGAAGCGCCTGGCCGTAGCTGTTGTTCAGATACAGCGTCGACGCGGTCGAGGCCTCCAGGTCCTCGTTGGCTATCTGTGACAGCACCTGCCCCTGCAGCGCGTCGCTCGGCGGGGTGCGGAAGACGAAGTCGTCGTCCTCGAGGTTCGTGATGGTCGGCGAGGTGGAGGCCGGCGAGCAGGCGACCACCTCGTTGTCCACGAGGACGTTGCGCGCGACCTGAATCGTCGCCTCGGAGCTCGCGGCACCGGTGATGGAGGGGTAGCCGGCGCTGACGAGCGAGTTGGCCGCGTTGACCGCCGCCTCGGCCGTCGACTGGGTGTCGCCGACCTGGGTCTCGATGGACTGGTCGATGCTCCCGTTGAGCTGTCGGGCCGGAAGCAGCGCCGCGTCCCGGATGGCCTGCCCCAGCGAACCGAGGTCACCGGTCTCCGGCTGGAGGACGCCCAGCCGGACCGCCCGGTCGGCGCCGCTGCCGCTTCCGGACGGCTCGGGTTGGGGCACGTCACCTGAACCGCCGAAGTCGATGGTGCTTTTCGACTCGACGCCGTCCTGCGTGAATCCGAACACCTGGTACTGCGCGGCGGTGATATCGCCGGCGTCGTCGAAGTTGACGTTGCTCGACGCCCCTGCGTACTCGATGTTCTCGCCCGCGGCGGCGGCCTCGGCGGCTTCGGGCAACTCGGAGGGCGTGTACTGCGTCCCGCCGGGGTTCGCGACCACGCGCATGTGGTCCCGGATGGAGGCCCCGTCGTTGGCCCCAGCCATGAGGTTCGCCAGAATCTGGACGGCCGAGGCGTCGTAGGCCTGGGAGGTGAACACGCCGGCGCTGTCGTAGTCGAACTCCTCGGTGAACAGCGACTCGAAGGTGTCGACACCGGGGCCCGCCGCCGACGGCGCCGACCCCTGGACGTTGGACATGTCGTTGCCCACGTCGCCGGGGAGGTCGCCGTCCTGCAGGCCGTCGGTGACGAGGATGTCGACGGTGTCGTCGCCGTAGTCCGCGTAGTAGTCCTTGAACAACTGGACGCCGCTCTGTGGGTAGCCGACGACCATCAGGACGTCCGGTGTCTCGCCGCCGCCGGACTCCGTGGAACAGCCGGCGAGACCGACGAGACCCGCCACGCTTGCCGCGCCACTGTACTTCAGGAATGACCGTCTATTGGTATTGATTCCCATACTGACTCCGGCTTATACGCCATAGGTAAAATAGGTTGCCCGTAACTCAGTCACAGAGCCCGAATGTTCGGTCACGCGGGGGCACTACACCGGGTCCGTCCGCGCCTCGAACTACGGCGCGAGTCGGTTCTTCCGGTTCTTCATCTCGCGCTCGTAGTGGTCGAAGGTGATGGGACACCAGTCGGCGGCGATGTCAAGCAGGTCCTCGGTCAGTCCGCGAATCTCCCACTGGGCGTCAGCGGCGGCGCGCATGTCCGCGACGTGCATCAGCATCCGGGCGTTCATCGACATCACCATGTTCACCTTCGTCCCGATAGGGAGGACGAAGCGGGCGTCTTCGGGGGGCATTCCGAGGTCGAGCAGGTCCTGATAGGACTCGACGGCGTCCTCGATGGTGTCTCTGAATATCTCGGCGCGCTCCTCGACGACCGAATCGTCGACCTGGCCGCTCTTCTGGTTCCGGCCCACCCAGTCCGGGTCCGTCGCCGACGGCGGGACGACGACCAGTTCGCCCTCGCGGACGTCGGCCGGGTCGACGTCGTCGAACGAGACGTAGCGCATCGACTGGACGTCGAAAGAGACGTGACGATGTCGAGTAATCTGTGCCATACACGACCGCGAGACGCCCTCGACGGCGAACGTTATCTGGGGGTGTTCGAACGGCCCGAAGTGGCCGTGGTCCAGCAGGTGCCCGATGAGCGTCGCCTGCTTTTCCCGCATGGTGTCCCCGTCGACGGTCGCCATCGTCGCCTCGAGCGACTGGCCCCCGACGAACTCCCCGCTGTAGTCGTTGCGGGCCGCCTTGCAGATGAGTTCCTCCGGGTCCTCAGTGGCTTCCAGCAGCGTGACTTCCATACGGGGTGGGAACGCCCGAACGTGATAGTTCTTGCTCCACGCACGAGCGTAACGCTCAACCGCCAGGCCCCTAGACCGACCCGGTATGCTGCAGGTGCCCCTGACCGCAAGTCCCGCCCTCTGGATGCTGGTTCTCGGGCTCGTCGTGCTGTGCGTCCCGGCTGTACTGGGAGCCATCGTCCTCCTGCGCCGGCGGACCGACCGTCAGCGCAGAATCGAAGCACTCGAACGGCGCGTCGAGGAACTGGACGACTAGATTCGCTGCCAGTCGGTGGGCTCGTTTGCCAGCCCCAGCACGCGGGCCTCGCGGCCGCCGCCCTCCGCGTCGCGGATGTCGATGAGGCCGTCGAAGGCCTGCTTGATGACCTGGATGGTCTGTTGGTCGTGGGCCCCCGAGTCGATGGTAAACACGCCGATGTAGCCGGCGGCGTCCAGCCGCGAAGAGAGCACGTGACAGAACTTGAAGACGGTCTTCTTGTCGGTGTAGGTGAGCATCGTCGACAGCGAGACGAGCGCCAGCCGGCCGCGTTCGCGGCCGGAGTCGTGCAGTCCCTCCAGCGCCTTCGTGATGCCGATACCGATACCGGTCAGGTCGCCCGGCGAGGAGACCTGGTGGACGGAGACGCCGTCGACGAGGTCGGGGTCGGCACCGCCCTCGCCGCGGCAGTCGACCACGCCAAGCTGGGCCCCCTCCAGATTCGGGACGCGGTCGCGAAACTCCGTGACCACGTTCGCCGCCTTGTCGCTCGTGGTGACGACCACGGCGCCGTCGCCGTCTCTCGCGCCGTCGGCCAGGATGTCGTAGACGAGATTCTCTTTCCCGGTCATCGCGGGCCCCGAGACGAGGATACTGGACCCGGGTCTGACCTCGGCCAGTGCGTCGAAATCGAGAACTGAAGACAGATCGTACATGTGTATCACCCCCTTATTCTTCTTCGCCGTTGCTCAGGCCACGCAGTGTCGCGATGAAGTCGTCGTCGTCTTCGATACCCCCCAGCGTGTCGTCGAGCCCCTCGCGCATCTCGGTTATCTCGGCGGTCAGCTCCGCGTACTGGTCGCTCTCGGCCAGTTCCGCGCTGGACTTCGTCGCTTCGAGCGTGGCCTGCTTCTCCACGAGCGCGTAGTACTCCTGTAACAGAGAATCGTACTCCGAGCGCTCCAGTAGATTCGTCACCGTGTCGTGGAGCTGCTCGCTCCGAATCGGCTTCGAGAGATAGGCGTCGAACCCCATCTCGAGGATGTCGAAGTCGGGTTCAACCGCCGTCACCATGGCGACTCGACAGCCGAGGTCCCGCTCCCGAATCTCGTCCAGCACCTCGTCACCCGACAACCCCGGCATCATCCGGTCCAGCAGGACCACGTCGACGCGCTCGTCCAGCAGTTCGAGGCCTTCGTCCCCGTTTTGCCCCATTCGGACCTCGTAATCACCCTGTAACCACAGTTTGTACGTCTCCGCGACGTCCGGTTCATCCTCCACGATAAGTACGACAGGCGGGTCCGGCTCAGACATGCTATTCCTTACTACCACAGTTTCTGTATCCTCCTACATAGCCCTGTGGGTGTTTCACCGTAGTCAGTGGCTACTGCTGACACGTCGGTGCCGTGCTGGGTGGTCCGGCGTCGGTCGACCCGGAGCGACACCGACATCCGTGGGCCCGCCGAAGTTCGGGCATGATACGAAACCTCGCTCGGGGGACGGACGCCTTTACCAGTAACGTCTTTCTAGTGACCGGCGACCGTCGCGTGCTCGTCGACGTCGGCAACGAGTTCGACGCCGTCGGCGCCGTCCGGGAGCACGTCGACGACATAGACGCCGTGGTCGTGACCCACACCCACTACGACCACGTGTCGAACCTGTCGGCCGTGGTCGAGGCGTTCGACGTCGACGTCTGGGGCTACGACACCACACAGGACGGCATCGACCACGCGCTCTCCGACGGCGACACCGTCGCGCTGGGCGACCACGAGTACACGGCGCTCCACACGCCCGGCCACAAGGACGACCACCTCTGTCTGTTCTCCGCGCCTGCGAGCGTGCTGTTCGCGGGTGACCTGGTCTTCGCGGACGGGAGCTTCGGGCGGACGGACCTGGAGGAGGGGGACCGCGACCGACTCGTCGAGAGCATCGACCGGGTGCTCGACACCGTTCCGGAGGACCTCGACGCGTTGCACACCGGCCACGGCCCCAGCGTCGAGGACCGGCCGTACCACGACATCGAACTCGCCTGGCAGGCGGCCCGGTTCTGAGCGCCAGCAAAACATTTACCGTCTCGTCCATATCCTCGGGTGTGAGTCAGGACGCGCCGCCGTCGGAGGGCCCCGGTGAAGCGATACTCGAACGTCTCTCCGACGGCGTCGTCGCGCTCGATAGCGACCTGCAGATCACGTACTCCAACGGCGCCGCGGCGTCGCTGCTGACTGCCGACCGCGAGACGCTGCTCGGGACCCCCGTCCTCGACGCGCTCGACGACCAGGTGGCGTCGGTGGTCCGCCCACCGCTCGAACGGGCCCTCGAGAGCGGCACCGAACAGTCCTGCGAGTGGTACGGCCCGTCACAGGACAGCTGGCTCGTCCGCTTCTACCCCGACGACGACGGCGTCACCGTCGTCGTCAGCGAGACGACCGACCACCGTCGCCACGAGGAGACGCTGGGGCGACTCCACGAGGCGACCCGACAGATGCTGCTGGCCGACTCGCCAGAGCAGGTAGCCGACTTCGTCAGCCACGCGGCGGTGGAGGTCCTCGGACTCCCGATTAACGCCGTCCACTACTACGACGACGAGGCCGGGACCCTGGTCCCCGTCGCGCAGTCCCCGGCGTGTTACGACGTGCTGGGCGACCCGCCGGAACTCGACAGCGGGCTGGCGTGGACGGCCTACCAGACCGGGAACGTCGGCGTCTACCCCGACCTGCGAGCCGAGGCCGAGGCCTTCGACGCCGAGACGCCGTTCCGAAGCGAGTTGGTCGTCCCGCTGGCCGACTACGGGGTCTTCATCGTCGCGGCCGAGACGGCCGACGCGTTCACAGAGGCCGACGTGACCCTGGCGAAGCTGCTGGGGGCGAACGCGACCGTGGCGCTGGAGCAGGTCACGAGCGAGAACCGCCTCGCACGGCAACGGGACAACCTCGAACTGCTGACGCGGATGATGAGCCACGACATCCGTAACGACCTCCAGGTGGTCGGGGCCGTCGCCGAGATGCTGGGAGAACACGTCGAGGGGACCCAGCGGGAGTACGTCGAGAAGATTCGACGGAGTACGGCCGCGGCGGTGGAACTGACGACCAGCGCCCAGGAACTGGTCGAGGCGATGCTCCGCACCGACACCGAACCCGTGCCAGTAGCGCTCCGGACGATTCTGAGTGCGCAGATAGACCGGGTCGCCGAGACCCACACGGCCGCGACGATAACGGTCGACGGCGAGATACCGGACGTGGGCGTCCTGGCCGACGAGATGCTGGGGTCCGTGTTCCGGAACGTGCTCAAGAACGCCGTCCAGCACAACCGTGGGGACGACCCGACGGTCGTCGTCAACGTCGATACCGACGCGGAGACCGTTCGCGTCCGCGTCGCGGACGACGGCCCCGGCGTCCCGGACGAGCGCAAGGAGAGCATCTTCGGCCGCGGCGAGCGCGGCATGTCGAGCGAGGGGACCGGCATCGGGCTGTATCTCGTCCAGACGCTCGTTGAGCAGTACGGCGGCCGCGTGTGGGTCACAGACAACGACCCGACCGGCGCCGTCTTGGTCGTCGAACTCCGCCGGCAGTAACGACTTTCAGCCGGCGCCCCATCCCTTCGGGTATGCCGCTACCAATCGACCCCGCGGCGCTCGAATCGGGCGACATCGGCGAGAAACGGGCCACGCTGGAGATGGACCACGAGGCCGCCGTCGAACACGTCCGGAGCGTGTTCACCGAGGCCGGCTTCGGCGTCCCCGTGGAGTTCTCGCCGTCTGAACTGTTAAACGAGAAGGTCGACGCCGACCGGGACCCCTACTACGTGCTGGGTGCGTGCAACCCGGCGATGGCCGACCGCGCGCTCGACGCGACGGACAACCGCATGGGCGCGCTCTTTCCCTGCAACGTCGTCGTCTGGGAGGACGAACCGGGCGTCCAGACGGTGTATCACGTCTCCATCATGCGGGCCGCCAGGCTGCTCGGGATGGCGCCCGACGACGAGGTGATGGCCGATATCGTCGCGGACACCGGCGAGATGGTCGAGGACGCGTTCTCGAACCTGTGAGCGACTGCGGGAGCGAGGCTCAGTCGAACGCCGTCGCGAGCAACGCGTCGTAGGCGTGGTCGTACGCGGCCGCGACGGCGTCCGGGTCTTTCCGCGTCGCCGAGTCAAGCGCCGGCAAGCGGACCGCGCCGGCCCGGTCGATGAGGTCGACGACGTTCTCGACCCGCTCCTCTAGCTGGCCCTCCTCGGGCCCGCCCGTCGCTATCTGACAGGCCTTCGCGTAGCGGCGGCCGTCGTAGAACCGCGCCCGTCCCGGTTCGACCACCGCGACGGCGTCGGGCTCGAACCCCTGTAGCGGCCGGGCGATGTCGCCGTAGGATTCGACGACGGCGCGGTCGGCCGCCGCTATCTCCTCGCGCAGGGCCGAAAGCGCCTCGGCGTGCATCGCGCCCATCAGGTCGTTGAAGTCGGGCACCGACGTGACCCGTGGCGCCGCCTCTAACGGGAGCCGCTCGGTCGCCGACTCGGGGACGTCGACGGTACCGTTGACGGCGAACTCGCCGACGCCGTCGGCGTGGCCGACCCGGTCGACGACGAACTGCCTGGCCGACTGGCCCAACAGTCCTTTCGACGGCCCCGGCGACGGGTGCCAGAGCCGGTGGACGGCGTTGATTGCCTCGGGGGCCACGTCGCCCGGCGAGGCGGCGGCCAGCCGATGGGCGTCCTTGCCGTAGAGGCGACCCTGTTCGGTCGCGCGCTGGTAGTCGTCGTGGTCGAACCAGTAGTTGTTCCCGGCCCGCGGTTTGAACCCGCGGGCGCCGGTGTGAGCGAGCAGGCCCACCGAGAAGGTCGTCTTCCCGGCGTCGACCCGGTCGCCACCGGCCACGAGCAACTTCATTCGTCGGCGAGGCCGTAGAGGCCGACGACTTCGTCGTCGTCCGGTTCGGCGAACACCAGACTGTCCTGGTTGTAAATCATCCACGGGATCGCCCAGTCGATGAACACCGACTCGTTGAAGTCGGACAGTTCGGCGTCGGCCGGCAACCCCTGGAGCAGTCGGGCCAGTTCGGGAATCGTGTACAGCAGGTCGGGGTCGAGTATGTCCGCCGGTTCGTAGAGGTCGAAGGCGCGGACGTCGTCGAACTCCGCTTTCCGTGCAGGCATGCGCGGCGCTACGCCGAGACTCGGTGTAAAGCTCTCGAAGTCGGCACAGCCGCTGTCGATGTCAGCGCGAATAAAAGTGCGTGTTCGGGAGTTACTCGAAGTGACCGACTGCGGTGCTGTACTCCTCGGCGACCTCGTCCCAGTCGACGACCTCGAAGAAGGCGTCGATGAAGTCGCCCCGTGCCGGACCGTAGTCGTAGTAGTACGAGTGTTCCCAGACGTCGAGGGCCAGGATGGGATGGGCACCCCAGAGCGCACCCTGGTCGTGCTTGTCGACCGCGACGTTGCGCAGTTGCTTCGCAACGGGGTCGTAGACAAGCAGCGCCCAGCCGCCGGCAGCGGACGCGGCGGCCTCGAACTCGCCCTTCCAGCCTTCGTAGGAGCCAAAGTCCTCCTCGATGCGGTCGGCGAGTTCACCCGACGGCTCGCCGCCGCCGTTGGGGTCCATGTTGTTCCAGAACAGCGTGTGGAGATAGTGGCCACAGCCGTTGTGGGTGACGTTGCCCAGTGCACCGGCGGACGAACCGAAGTCCCCCGACTCGCGGTTCTCGGCCAGCGTCTCCTCGGCCGACTCGAGCCCGTTCACGTAGCCCTGATGGTGGGTGTCGTGGTGCCACGTGAGCACCTGCTCGGAGATGTGGGGCTCCAGGGCGTCGTAGTCGTACGGGAGCGGTGGCAGTTCAGGTTCGGAGTGTTCGGGCATATGAAATCGCCTCCACAGGTATTGTCGGGCGGATGCCTTTTAAACGTTTAGAAGCCGTACGGTACCACTGCACACACACAGGGACCCGGGACGAAGTTTCACACGCCGCTGCGTGAAGCTAACCCGCCACGTCGATGGGTACTAGATGTGTCAGGAAGCGACCGCGGTAGTCGGTGAGGCGGGGACGCTCACTCGCAGTCAGTTCGCGGGAACGTGAGTTCGAGCGACGTGTGGTCGCCGTCGGTGCCGACCGTGACTATCCCCCCGGCCTGTTCGGCCCCCCAGTTGACCAGCCAGCGGCTCATGTCCTCGCGGTCGGCCGGCTGCGGTTCGGCCCCGTCACAGAGTACCGACCGCTGCCTGTCGGTCAGCGGCGGGCCGGCGTCGCTGACCGAGACGGTCACCGCGTCCGGCCCGGCGGTCACGGAGACGCCGACGACCGGTTCCGTGTCCCCCAGCAGCGAGCGTCTGGCCGCGTGCCGGAGCGAGACGCGAAACACCGGCTCGAACAGCCCGTTGCAGTACGCCCACTCGCCGAGGCTCGCTTCGAGGACGAACGAGACGTCAGGCTCCCACTCGCGGGCCGCGTCTATCTCCTCGTGGATTATCGGGACGATGTCGACCGGCGATTCCGCCTCCTCGTCCAGCATGGACGCGAGTTCGCCGGCACGGTCGCTCATCGCCAGGGCCGACGGAAGTCCCCCCTCGGTAGCGCCGGTGAGGACCTCGCCGTGGACCGCACCCCCCACGGCCGAGACCTCCTCCTGAATCGTGGCCCGCAACACTTCGTTCAGCGCACGCAACTGCCGTTTGCGCTCGCGCCGGTCGGTCACGTCGCGGAAGGTCACGACGCTCCCGAACACGTGGTCGCTGTCGTCTATCGAGGCGACCTGCACGTCGTAGTAGGTCTGGCCCACGTCGCTCTCGACGGTGACGGTCGACCCCGCGGAGTCGGCGTCGACATCGGCCAGGTTCGGCACCGCGCGGGCCGGCGTCCCCAACAGGGTCGACCGGGTCATCCCGACCAGGTCGAGCGCCGCGGGGTTACAGTCCACGACGGTTCGTTCGCCGTCGAGGACGAAGGTAGGGTCGTCCGTGGCAGTCATCGCCGTCTCGCTGGCCAGATGTGACGGCACGGGCGCGCGCCGGAACATGTCGAACTCCACGACCGCGAGCGCCGCGAGACCGGCCGACACGGCAAACGTGAGCGGTGTCATCCGAAACACGTCGTCGCCGATGAGATGGAGCGTCTCCAGGAAGTTCGTCCCCACCGGGACGAAGCCGGCCGTCAGCAACACGAGTGCCCGGCCCCGGTAGAGTGAGCGTCCCTCGACGACGAACTCCGCCAGCAGTATCGCGCTGCCGGTCACGAGCAGCCACGTGTAGACGGCAAACAGCCAGTACAGTGGTCCGTACGTACCCGCGAGGGCCGAGAGCCCGTCGGTGCTGGCCACGGTGATTCCCACTCGTATCGTTCGCTCGTAGGCAAGCAGCGACCCGGAGAGTGCCACCGCCGGCACGACGGCGAGTCCAGTGAGTCGCCGCCGGGTCACGTGGTGGCCTCGACCGGTGTACTCGAACACGAACACCGTCCACGCAAGCGGGATGACGACGACGCCGACTTGCTGAACCCTGGCGAACGCCAGCATGACCGACGGCGTCTGGGCCAGCAGTTCACCGATGTAGCAGCCGAGCCACCACAGCTCCCCGAACTGGGCCACTAGCAGCGGCGCAGCGCCCGGACGCGACCGATTCACCGCGAGGAGATATATCGCCGCGACTGCCGCAACCACGGAGAGAGCCAGCACTGCGAGAAATACGTCCGTCTGCATAGTTCCATGGCCTATCTACGTGTATATAAACAACCTGATTGTCAATGGGATGGGAGCTTCGCTGCTAGAAGGTATCGCGCCGACCGCACAGTGCCGGACAGTCGGATACGGGCTCGCCCAACGCCGACCACGGCTCTCTCACTCCCGGTCCGTCCGCGGGAAGGTGAGTTCGAGCGACGTATGGTCGCCGTCGGTGCCGACCAGAATCCGACCCCCGGCTTGTTCGACGCCCCAGTTGACCAGCCACCGGCTCATGTCTGCACGGTCCGACGGCGTCGGCTCCGCGCCCTCACACAGCACCGTCCGCTCGTGGTCGGTGAGCGCTGGTCCGCGGTCGCTTACCGAGACAGTCACCGACTCGGGACCGGCGGCTATCGAGATGCCGACCACGGGTTCGGCTTCGGACTGGAGTGAGCGTCTGGCAGCGTGCCGAAGCGAGACACGGAAGACGGGCTCGAAGAGCCCACTGCAGTACGCCCACTCACCCAACGTCGCGTCGAGGACGAACGACACCTCCGGGTGTAACTCCCGGGCCGCCTCTATCTCCTCGTGGATAATCGGGACGATGTCGGCGGGTGACTCGGCATCGGGCTCGACCATCGACGCGAGCTCGCCGGCCCGGTCGGTCATGTCCAGCGCCAGGGAGGCGCGTTCACGGAGCGCCCGGATGTCGCTCCCGGTCCCCTCCTCGTCGACGGTTTGCTTGACGGTCGCCATCTCCTCCTGAATCGTGGCCCTGAGGACGTCGTTCAACGCGTTCAGCCGCTGCTTGCGCTCCCGTCGGTCGGTCACGTCCCGAAGTGTCAAGACCCGGCCGTGTCCATGGCTGCCGTCCTGGTCGACAGTGGCCGTCTGGACGTCGTAGTAGGTCATCGTCCCGTCGCGTTCGACCGTGACCGTCGAGTCCTCGGCGGTGTCGACGCCGGCCAACGGTGGCAGCGTCGCCTTGGGGGTCCCGACGAGGGACTGCTCGTCTAGCCCGACTACCGCACAGGCCGCCGGGTTGCAGTCCACGACGGTGTCGCTCCCGTCCACCACGAAGGTGGGGTCGTCGATGGCCTCGATGGCCCGCCCGGTCGCGATGTGGCGTGGAATCGGCGGTTCGTCGAACGCGTCGTACTCGACGATGGCCAGTGCGGCGAGTCCGCTCGAGACGGCGAAGGACAGCGGCGTCGGGTCCAGTCCCCCCACGCCGTCCAGCCCCGTCGAGTTGAGGAAACTGGCAATCTGTGGAATGAAGCCGGCGCCGAGGAGCGCGCCGGCCCGCTTCCGGTAGAGCGAGCGCTGTTCGACGATGAACTCCACGAGCAAGACGAGACTACTCATCACGAGCAGCCAGGCGTAGCCGACGAAAAACCAGTACATCGGACCGAAGCCAGCGGTGATGGCGTGGAGGCCGTCTACCTCGGTCACCATCACGTCCGGCCGGACGAGTGATTCGTAGGCCACCGCAACCGCGAGGAGTGCCACCACTGGCGGGGTCACCAGCCCGACCACTCTGGCTCGCGTGAGATACGCGCCCCGTCCAGTGTACTCGACGACGAACAGCACCCACAGCGAAGGAATGAACACCGCCGGGACCCAACCGAGGCGCGCGAGTAGCAGCGTCTGTGCCGCCGTCGGACTGAAGATTTGGCCGAAATACAGGCACACCCACAGCAGTTCGAGCACCGAGGCGAGCAACAGCGGGCGCGCGCCGGGAATCGAACGGTTGCGAGCGACGAGAACCGTCACCATCGTGACGACGACGAGCGACGCCCCGAGTCCCACAACGAAAAGCTCACCCCTCACGAATCTATCTGAACCAGTTTACTGTGTGAAAGTAAACCTTTCGTGACGTTCCAGGCGGTCGTCGCCTTCGGATGTGCATACGAGATACAGGAGAAAACTCGTGGCTTCCCGGAGGATAGCTCAATTCGCGTGCTCGCGGGTTACACACTGACTCGGGCGCGGCGGTTGGACCCTCTCCCGTCGCTTCGAGGTGCCGCATACGCTTCACCTCGCGCCAGTTCCACTGCTCACTGAGGTTCGCCGGTCCACTACGAGGGCCGACTCCGTCCCTGCGGTCTGTCGTCTTCCCTCGCTCCTCGCAGGTCCATCCTCCCTTGCTCGCTGTAACGAGAGGCGATAGCCTTGCTACGCTCAGCTATCGCCTCTCGCTTCCTCGAACATCTCGATAGCCGCCTCCCGTCGCTCGCTGTGGTCGACGATTGGGTCCGGATACTCGGGCGCCGCGCTGCGGCGCTGTGTCAGCGACGCCTCGTGCCAGGAGTGGATTATCTCGGCGCCGGCGTCCCGCAGTTCGGGGACGTAGCGCTTGATGTACTCGGCGTCGGGGTCGTAGCGCTCGCCCTGTGTCATCGGGTTGAAGATGCGGAAGTAGGGCTGGGCGTCGGTGCCGGTGGAGGCGGCCCACTGCCAGCCGCCGTTGTCGTTACCCGTGTCGTGGTCGACCAGTTTCTCCCGGAACCAGTCGTACCCCTCGCGCCAGTCGACCAGCAGGTCCTTCGTCAGGAACGAGGCGACTATCATTCGCACCCGATTGTGCATGTACGCCTCCTCGCGGAGCTGTCGCATCCCCGCGTCCACGATGGGATAGCCGGTCTCGCCGTCCTTCCAGGCCTGCAGCCCTTCGGGGTCGTCGTTCCACCGAATCGGGCGCTCGTAGCGCTTGTAGTTCTCCGTCACGACGTTCGGGTTCGCAAAGAGGACCTGCGTGTAGAACTCCCGCCAGGCGAGCTGTGACTGGAACTCCGCGACCGACTCGTCGCGCTCGCTGCCGGGCTCGACGGCGGAGCGGGCCTCGGCCGTCCCCGCGTAGACCTCGCGGATACCGATGGTGCCGTACTTCAGGTGGGCCGACAGCCGCGAGGTGCACTCCTCGGCCGGGTAGTCCCGACGGTCGTCGTAGCGGTAGACGTCGCCGTCGAGAAAGGCGTCGAGCAGCTCCCGGGCCGGCCCGGTCCCCGCCGGCGGGATGTCCGCTTCGGGCTCGTCGAACCCCAACTCGTCGAGCGTCGGGAGGTCGGTGTCGTCTTCGAAAGTGACGAGCGCGTCGGCGGCGGGCGGGTCGTAGGGCGCTCGCTTCTCGCGGTCCTGCCACTTCCGGCCGAAGTACGTAAAGACGCTGTAGGGGTCGCCGTCGTTGGTCGTTATCTCGCCCGGTTCGTGGCAGACGGCGTTCTGGACGGCCTCGCGGGCCACGTCGGCGTCGTCCAGCGCGCGGCGGACCGCGGCGTCACGCTCGCGGGCCAGGCCGGAGTAGTCTCTCCCCCAGGTGACGCTGTCGGCGCCGTGTTCGGTCGCCAGGTCGGGAAGGACTTCGCGCGGGTCGCCGTGGGCCACGAGCAGGTCGCTGTCACGCTCGCGGTACCACTCCCGTAGACGCGAGAGCGCGTCGAGCATGAACGCGACCCGCGGCGGACCGGCGTGGGCGAGCACGTCGCTGTCGAAGACGAACACCGGGAGCGCGGGGTCGTCGGCGCTCGCGCGGGCCAGCCCCGCGTTGTCCGCCGCCCGGAGGTCCCGCCGGTGCCAGTGGAGATACATAGCGGTAGCAGGGACCCGTCGCTGAAAAAGCCGTACCCAACGCGGACAGCAACGTTTTGGTCGCGCGGGCGGTCGTCCGTGGTATGACCGACGACGCCGTCCTGCTGTCCGTCGAGGACGAGATAGCTACCGTCACCCTCAACCGCCCCGACCAGCGCAACGCCTTAGCGGCGCCGACGGCCAGGCGGCTCCGCGAACGGTTCGAAGCTATCGCCGACAGCGACGCCCGCTGTGTCGTCGTCCGCGGTGCCGGGTCGGCGTTCTGTGCCGGCGGCGATATCGGCGCGATGGTCGACGGCGTCGAGCGGGACCTGGCGCCCGCCGAGCGACAGTCGTTCGTCTCGGCCATCCAGGCGGCCATCGAGACGGTTCACGACTGCCGACTGCCGGTCGTCGCGGCCATCGACGGACCGGCCTTCGGCGCCGGCGCCGGCCTCGCCATGGCCTGTGACGTCCAGCTTGCGAGCCCGGACGCGAAGATTGGCTTTGGCTTCCGCCGGGTCGGTCTCGCGGTCGACTCGGGCGTCTCCTACTTCCTGCCCCGCGTCGTCGGGCCGAACAAGGCCAAGGAACTCGTCTTCACCGGCGAGTTGCTCGACGCCGACGCCGCCCGCGAACTGGGCATCTTCACGCGGCTGTTCGAGACCGACTCTTTCGACGAGGGCGTCGAGAACCTCGTCGCGACCATCGCGGCGGGACCGACCGTCGCGCTCGGCCAGGCAAAGCGTCTCATCGACCGTGGCGCCGCGTCGACGTTCGAGGCGGCGCTGGACCGCGAGGAAGCCGCACAGGGGCTGGCGGCCGCGACGAGCGACCACGCGGAGGGGACGGCGGCGTTCATGGAGCAGCGCGACCCCGAGTTCGAGGGGCGCTGAGCCGCCGCTTTACCGTGGTTCTTGACAACAGAGAGAGACGACTTACAGCTTGCTTTCGGCGTCTTCGGCCAGTTCCTTCATCCGCTTGCCGACCCGGCCGGCGTCGGAGAACTCGTCTTCGCTCATCGCCGTCGCCAGCGCGTTCCCGAGGACGAAGACGGCGTGTTTGTGTTCGCTCTTGGACTTGTGGACGTCCGAGGGGCGGACGTCGAGTTCGCCGTACGGGTCGAACAGTTCCGGGTCGACGGTGTCCATCTCGTCACGGAAGAACTCCATGATGGTCACCATCTGCTCGTGTAGTTCGAGTAACTCGTCTTTGTGCATTGTTGTGCAAGTAATTCGGTCCGACCGGTATAAGAATTGCCCGAGACGGTGTACCAGAGTGACAGGTCGGGTACTGCTCGCGGCCACGCTGGGCGCGGCTCGCGGTATCGCACGCCGCTCGATACCGCGCTCTCAGAACACGTACTCGTCGTCGTGTCCCATCATCCCGTCTTCTTCTTCGAAACCCGGTTCTTCGTCTTCGTCCGTCGGCCCTGAGGTCTTGTACGCCTTCAGGCCAGTCGCCAGGAGGTCCTCGATGGCCTCCTCACGGTTGAGGAACTCGCCCTGCTCGACCAGCTGAGCGATCTGCATTTCGAGGTGCTCAGGGATGTTGATCTCTACCTTTGGCATCGCAACGTTGGCACCTTTGAGCAAGGTATATTTAAACCTGGCGGGGGTAGGGGGCGACAGCCGAACCGGTAGATTTGGCCTGTCTGGCCCGCGAGGCCGGAAAGTCTCGATTACTCCGGTCCCGTCGGGACCGTTCACCGTTTTGAACGGCGACCGGCGACTTACACCGGCCGTTGTACCCATCTGCCGGACGTGGCGACGGCTGGCCGGCGTTCGTCCCGGATACGGTGGCACAGTCCCTATAGTCAGGCTCAAAGGGGCCCGCTCCTAAGGGCGACGTGATGGAACCACTGCGTGGTGAGCAGTCGACGGTCGGTGAGACGACGGTCGTCACACGCGGGTGCCGACTCGGTCCGGGCTCGGTCCGGACTGTCCTGGAGGCCGAGAAGCGACCACGCTTCGGATGGGCGACACCGACGGAGTCTATCGCCGCCGCCGGCGGCGCCGCCACGGTGACCGCCGAGGGGTCGTCGCGGTTCGAGGACGTGCGCGCGGCGGCCGCGGCGCTGCTCGACGCCTGCGAGACGCCGACGGGCGGGCTCCCGAGCGTGGCCCGGCCGCGGCTGTTCGGCGGGTTCGCTTTCCACGACGGGGACCACGACGGCGAGGACTCGCCCTGGACGGACTTCCCGGGCGCGGCCTTCTTCCTCCCCGAGGTCCAGGTGACCGAACGGGACGGGCGCCGCTGGCTCACGACGGCGGCCGCGGGCGAGGACGCCCCCGACCGCGCCGAGGCCCTGCTCGCCACCTGGAAGGACCGCCTGGCCGAGGAGCCGGCGGTCAACGCCAAGCGCAGACCCGGTATCGGCGCCCGCGAGCGCGACCCCTCGCAGGCGGGCTGGCGAGAACAGGTCGGTCGGGCGCTCGAAAGCGTCGAGGAGGGGCGGCTCCAGAAGGTCGTCCTCGCGCAGGCGCTGCGGGTGCACCTCCAGTCGGCGCTGTCGGTCCCCGACGTCTTCGCTCGGCTGGCCGAGACGTATCCCGACTGTTACCGGTTCATGTTCTCGCCCGCCGACGGGAGCACGTTCTACGGGGCGACCCCCGAACGGCTGGTCTCGCTGCGGGGTCGCACCGTCCGGACGGAAGCGCTGGCCGGGTCGACCGGCCGCGGTGACACGCCGGCCGAAGACGAGTGGCTCGCCGCCGAGTTGCTCGACAGCACCAAGGACATCCACGAACACGAACTCGTCGCGGAGGCCATCCGGGACCAGCTGGAACCGTTCGCCAGCTCGGTCCGTATCGGCGACCGCACCGTTCGCCGGCTGGCGACGGTCCAGCACCTCCGGACCTCGATTACGGCCGAACTCGCCGACGACGAACACGTCCTCTCGCTCGTCGACGCGCTCCACCCGACCCCCGCCGTTGGCGGGTTGCCGCCGGGCGAGGCGCTGCGGACGATTCGCGAGACGGAGGCGTTCGACCGCGGCTGGTACGCCGCGCCGGTCGGCTGGGTGGACGCGGCGGGCAACGGCACCTTCGCCGTCGGGATTCGCTCCGCCGTGGCCGCCGAGCGCACGGCGACGCTGTTCGCCGGGGCGGGCATCGTCGCCGACAGCGACCCCGACCGCGAGTGGGACGAAGTGCAGCTGAAGTACCGACCGATGCTGGACGAACTCGAATGAGCTACCCGAACGCCAACACCCTCTGGGCCGGGACGCTGGTCGAGGAGCTTGTCGCCGGCGGTGTCGACGCCGTCTGCGTCTCGCCGGGGAGCCGGTCGACGCCGCTGACGGTCGCCTGTGCCCAGCACCCGGACCTCCGGGTGTACTCGCACCTCGACGAGCGCGCATCGGCGTTTTTCGCGCTCGGGCGGGCCAAGCGGACGGGAAAGCCGACGCCGCTCGTCTGTACCTCCGGGACCGCGGCGGCGAACTACCACCCGGCGGTCATCGAGGCGAGTCAGTCCGGTGTTCCGTTGCTCGTGCTGACCGCGGACCGCCCGCCGGAACTCACCGACAGCGGCGCGAACCAGACCATCGACCAGGAGAAGCTCTACGGCGACGCCGTCCGCTTCTACCGCGACATGCCCGAACCCGAGGCCGAACCGCGCAAGGTCCGGATGCTTCGGACCACGGTCGCGCGGGCGCTCGCGAACAGCACCGGGGCCGACCCCGGACCGGTCCACCTCAACTGTCGGTTCCGCAAACCGCTGGAACCCACGCCGGTCCCCGACGACCACCGCGATGGCGTGCCCGAGGACTGGGCCGACGGCGACCGCCTCGCGGCCGACGGCCGGGACGGCCCGTTCGTGACGACCGCACAGGGCGCCGGCCAACTCGACGACGGGGCACTCTCGGAAGTCGTCTCTGCCACCGAGAGAGCCGACCGGGGCCTCGTCGTCGCGGGCCCGGCCGACGGCGGACTCGGTGCCGACGCGCTCGAAGCGCTGGCCGGCGCGACCGGGTTCCCCGTGCTCGCGGACCCGCTCTCGGACCTCCGCTTTGGCCCCCACACCGAACGAGCGCCGGTCGTCGGCGGCTACGACGCCTACCTCGGGACCGACGCCGCGGCCGACTGGCCCGACCCCGAAGTGGTGTTGCGCTTCGGGGCCTCGCCCACGTCGAAGCCGCTGCGCCACTCCCTCCGGGACGCCGACTGCCGGCAGTTCGTGGTGGCCCCGAGCGGGCGCTGGACGGAGGCGACGTTCACCGCGAGCGACCTGCTGGTGGCGGACCCAGACGCCACCGCACGGGCCGTCGCCAACGGAGTCCGCGAACGGGGCGACCCCGCGTGGACCGAGCGGTTCCGGCGCGCCGAGCAGGCCCACTGGGAGATAGTCGCCGACGCGCTCGCCGGCGAGTACTGGGAGGGCGGCGTGCTGGCCGACGTGGCACGGCTCGCGCCCGACCCGGCGACCGTGTTCGTCTCCAACAGCATGCCCGTGCGCGACCTCGACCGCTTCGGCGAGCCCCGTGAGGCCGACCTCACCGTCCTCGGGAACCGGGGCGCGAGCGGCATCGACGGCGTCACCTCCACGGCGCTGGGCGCGGGCAGCGCCACCGACGACCCGCTCGTGCTCGTCACGGGCGACCTGGCGTACTACCACGACATGAACGGGCTGCTCGCGCTCTCGCGCTGTGGCGTGGACGCGACCATCGTCCTCGTGGACAACGACGGCGGCGGTATCTTCCACATGCTCCCGATAGCCGACCACGACACCTTCGAGGACCAGTTCGTGACGCCCCACGGGCTTGACTTCGAGCCGACCGGCGACCTCTACGGGCTTGCCTTCGAGCGCGTCGAGACCCGCGAGGGGTTCCGCGACGCGTTCGAGCGCTCCGTCGAAAGCGAGGGCACACAGGTCCTCTCGGTGAGCTTCGACGCCGCGGAGAGCCACGCCCGGCGTGACGCGCTCGGGCGGCGGCTCGTCGACGCCCTCTAGTACCGCAGCGCCGCCGCCGTCAGCACGGAGAACCCGAACGGGAGGACGGTTCCGGCCAGGACGACGAGCCCCACCACAGAGACGTAGCCGATACCCGACATCCCGAGCCCGAGGACGCTGATACCGCTCCAGCCGCCAAACAGCAACAGGGAAACGCGGGGCATCGACTGGAGATACGCGACCACAAGCAGCGTACACGCGCCGAGTACGAGGTTGACAAACAGCGGGAACGCCGGCAACAGCGCGGAGAACAGCAACACGGGATAGAGCGGAAAGAAGAGGCCGAGCAGGGTGAGCTGTCGACCACGTGGCAACAGCGGGCCGTAGCTCGCCGGTGTGGTCACGTCCTCGCGGACGCTGTAGGTGTTGCCGGTCGCCGTCGCGCTGGTCGTGTCGGTGGCTCCCGCGTTCCGGCTGCCAGTCGAGGACGTGTCGCTGGGGCTCGCTCTCGCCGCTGCCGACGCGTCCTCGCGGTCACTCCCGTCGTCACCGGGGGCCGACCGGTGTCGCTGCCGTTCGGCCCGCGCCCGCCGGCGCTCCTGGCGGACGCGCTCGCTCGCCCGCCGTTCCCGTCTGGCCCGGTTCTGACTCCGCGTTCCGCCCGACACGGTATCTCCCGACTGGCCGTCGCGCTCGTCGCCGGCCTCGGCGGCCTCGGCCGCAGCGTCGCCCGCCGAGGGCGTGCCGTCCCCGACGTAGGCGTCGTGACCGACCCGGTCGTAGCGCGCCCGCTCGGCCTCGTCGACGAGCACGTCGCGGGCCTCGATGAGGGTCTTCGTCGCCTGGCCCGCGTCCTCGTCGTCGCTCACGTCGGGATGGGTCTCCTTGAGCCGCTCCCGATAGGCGGTCTCTATCTCGTCGGTCGTCGCGTCCTCGGCGACGCCGAGCACCTCGTAGAAGGTCTCGGTCATAGCGAGCGGGCTGGTACGTAGTCGGCAACATCGCGGTATAAAACTTCAGGCCGGTGTTGCCCGCTACCGGCCGTCGTCTGTTCGGTCCCAGCCCTCGGCGGAGTTCTCGACTTGCTGTTCGACCAGTTGCTCCAGCGACGTCGCGATGCGGGAGAGGACCCGGATGAACTGATAGAAGACGTATCCGAGCCAGAGAATCGCCACGACCAGCAGCCCGAGCAGTATCTGCTGGGCGATAATCAGGCTGTACGCCATCACGAGAACCGAGAGGACGGCCAGGGCGATACGCGTCCCCTGGCTACCTGTGGAGGACATATGCGTAGACCCACCGACGACGCCGAAAAAACTGTTTCGCACCACCGGGACGCTTTTGCCGCCGTCACCCCGCATCGACAGTATGGTCTCAGAGATTTTCGACCCGGAGCGCTGGGACGCCGTCGACCGGTTCGCCTTCAGCGACATCACCTACCACCGCTCGACGGAGACCGGCGCGGTCCGCATCGCCTTCGACCGCCCGGAGAAACGCAACGCCTTCCGGCCGGAGACGGTCGACGAGTTGTCGACGGCGCTCGACCACGCCAAACGGCTCACCGACGTGGGCTGTGTCCTCATAACCGGCAACGGCCCCTCCGAGAAGGACGGCGGCTGGGCGTTCTGTTCGGGCGGGGACCAGTCGATTCGGGGCGAGAGCGGGTACGAGTATGCTGCTGATGCCGATATCGGCCGCGAGGACGCGCCCGAGAACGTCGGCCGGCTCCACATTCTGGAGGTCCAGCGCCAGATTCGCCACATCCCCAAGCCCGTCGTCGCCGTCGTCCCCGGGTGGGCCGTCGGCGGCGGCCACTCGCTGCACGTGGTCTGTGACCTCACGCTCGCGAGCGAGGAGCACGCGAAGTTCCTCCAGACCGACCCCGACGTGGGCAGCTTCGACGGCGGCTTCGGCTCGGCGTATCTCGCCCGGCAAATCGGTCAGAAGAAGGCTCGTGAGGTGTTCTTCCTCGGAAAGACCTACTCGGCCGAGGAGGCCGCGGAGATGGGGATGGTCAACGAGGTGGTGCCACACGACGAACTGGAGGACACGGCCATCGAGTGGGCCGAACGGATGATGGAGAAATCGCCCACGGCGATGCGGATGCTGAAGTACGCGTTCAACCTCGACTCGGACGGCATGGTCGGCCAGCAGGTCTTCGCCGGCGAGGCGACCCGACTGGCGTACATGACCGACGAGGCCCAGGAGGGCCGTGACGCGTTCAACGAGGGCCGGGCGCCCGACTTCAGCGACGAGCCCTGGCACTACTGAGTGACGTTCTCGTCGCCCTCTGGGTGACGCTCACCCCTCGCCGACCATCCGGTCTTCCTCGTCCCATTCGCGCTGTCGGAGTTCGTACTTCTGGACCTTCCCGGTCGCGGTCGTCGGGAGGGCCTCGACGAACTCGACGCGGCTGACGGCCTTGTAGTTCGCGAGGTGCTCGCGGGTGAACGCCACCAACTCGTCGACGTCGGTGCCGGGGTCGTCCGGGTCGCCCGACGCCGGAACGACGAATGCCTTGGGCGTCTCGCCCCACTCGCTGCTGGGGGCCGGGATGACCGCGACGTCGGCGACCGCGTCGTGCTCGTAGAGGGTGTCCTCCAGTTCGATGCTGGAGATGTTCTCGCCGCCGGAGATGATGATGTCTTTCTTCCGGTCGCGGATGGCTATCATCCCGTGCTCGTCGACCGTCGCCAGGTCGCCGGTGTGGTAGTACCCCTCGATGCGGTCCGTGAACGCATCCTCGGTCGCCTCTGGCTTGTTCCAGTAGCGGTCCATCACCTGGTTGCCCCGGACGACCACCTCGCCCAGCGTGGCGTCGTCTTCGGGCACGTCCTCGCCGTCTTCGTCGACGACTCGGACCTCCGTCCCGAGATAGCCCAGTCCCTGGCGCTTCTTGATGGCGAAGCGGTCGTCGCCGTCGTCGTCGAAGAAGCGGCGGGCGTCCGAGGTGGTGATGAGCGGCCCCGTCTCCGTCGCGCCGTAGACGTGTTTGAGATACCAGCCGAAGTCGTCCTCGACGGCACGGATGACCGCTTCGGGCGGGGCGCTGCCGGCGGTGCCGATACGGACGTCGCTGTCGCCGGTCGTCACCACGTCGTGGCTGTCGTAGTAGTCGACCAGCATGTTGAGCACCGTGGGCGCGCCACAGAGGTAGGAGACGTCCTCGGCGCGGATGGTCTCGAAGATGCCGCCCGCGTCGACCCCGCGCGTACAGACGTGTGTCGCGCCCATCCCGGTTATCGCGTAGATGTGACCCCAGCCGTTGACGTGGAACATCGGGAGCGTCCAGAGGTAGACGTCGTCGTCCCGTATCTCCTGGTGCAGACTCACGATGTAGGCGTGGAGCGTCTCCGTGCGGTGGGTGCGACAGACCCCCTTCGGGTCCCCCGTCGTCCCGGAGGTGTAGTTGATGGTGATGACGTCGCTCTCGTCCATCGCCGGGCGCTCGAAGGTGGCGTCCGTCTCGACGAGGTCGTCGAACGACTCCCAGTCGCCGTCGACGGCGTCGGCGTCGTTCGTCACGAACGTCTCGGTCGGGACCGCCTCGCGCACGGCCTCTATCTTCTCGGCGTGTTCGTAGTCGGCGTAGATGGCATCGACGCCCGCATCGGTCAGGATATACTCGAAGTCGTCCGGGACGAGCCGGTAGTTCAGCGGCGTGTGGACCGCCCCGAGCTGCACGATGCCGTAGGCGGCTTCGAGGTGGTAGTGGGTGTTCGGGTCGAGCACGGCTACACGGTCCCCCTTCCCGATACCGCGCGCCGCGAGGGCCGCGGCGAACCCGTCTGCGCGCGCGCCGAACTCGTCGTAGCTGTAGCGCTCGCCGGTGGTGGCGACGACGGCCTCTTCGTCGCCGTAGTGGCGACGCGCACGGTCCAGAAAGTCTGTCACGAGGAGTGGCTTCTCCATCGGAAATAAATACGAACAATCGTTATATAAGAATTCTGTCTTTTGGTCGCCGTCGGGCCCGGGACGGCGGCCTCACTCGGGCGGGTCGGCCAGCGGCAGCGTCAGTTCGACGCTCGTCCCGGAGTCGGTGTTCGAGATACTGAACGTCCCACCGCTGTTTACCGCCATCCAGCGGACGAACCACAGCCCCAGTCCCTGGGTGTGCTGGAGGTCGGACTCGATACCGGAGTTCAGCGCCTCCAGTTCCACGTCCTGCAGTCCGGTGCCGTCGTGGCTGACGCTGATGTGGACGTCCCCCTCGTCCCGGTCGGCTGTCAGCGCCACCCTGACCGTGACCTCCTCCCCAGCAGTCGCGGCTCGCTCCAGTAGCTCCGTCATCGCGAGTTCGAAGGAGTCGTGGGCCGTCGCCCACAGTGGCCTGGGCACGTCGGCGAGTATCGTCGCTTCGCCGTACTCCACGCCGGTCTCCTCGACCGCGTGACAGAGGTGGCTCCCGACGTCGACGGGACCGACGCCGTCGTCCTCCGCGGGGTCGACGGTCCGCTTGAACTCCCGGGCCGTCTCTGCCAGTTCGAGTAGCTCCTCGGCGGTCCGTTCGACCGTATCCGCCGAATCGACGATGGGGTCACTGTCGCTGTGCCACCGTATCTGTTCGACCTGTGCCTGTATCACCATCAGCTTGTTCCGCAGGTTGTGTCGCAGGACGCGGTCGAGCACCGAGAGCCGCGACTCCCGCTCCCTGTCCTCGGTGATGTCGCGGCTCACGCAGACGACTCCCTCGAACTCCTCGGTCGGCAGGCGGGCAACGGTGGTCTGGAACCGTCGGCTCCGCCCCTGTGTGTCCTCGACGACCGTTCCGATGGTCTGCTGGTGAGTGTCCGACTCTGCGAGGTTGAGCACCGCCGCTCCGAGCACCTCGGCGTGGTCTTTGCCGAGCACCGCCTCGACCTGTCGGCCCAGTATCTCCGACTCCGACTTCCCCGCCAACCGCGTCATCGCGTCGTTGACGAGCGTGAACCGCAGGTCGTTGTCAAGCGCGTAGATGGGCTCCCCGGCGGCGGTGACTATCTCCTCGTAGCGACGGAGCGCCTTCGTCTGTGCGACGCTGTCGGTGACGTCCTCCTGGAAGCCGACGAAGTGGGTCACGCCGTCCTCGCCGTACACCGGCGCTATCTTCAGCTCGTTCCACCATATCTCGCCGTCCTTCCGGTAGTTCCTGAGCTGGACGCTCACGGCTCGTTCCTCGTCGATTGCTCGCCGAAGCTCCCGAACCGGCTCCGCCTCGGTCCTGGGACCCTGCAGGAACCGGCAGTTCCGCCCCAGCACCTCCTCGCGACTGTAGCCCGTTATCTCCAGAAAGGCGTCGTTGACGTACTCCAGTTCCTGGTCGCCGCCCGCGGTGGCGATACAGATACCGGTCTGTGCGTCGTCCATCGCCCGGGCGAACAGCGCCAGTTGCTCGGACTGTCGACGCGTGCTCACCAGCCCGTCCAGCCGGTGGCGAAACACCTCCCGGGAGGTCGGCACGGAGAACACGTCGTCGATGCTGTCCCAGTACGGGCGAACCCGTCGCTCCGACTCGTTCGGTCCGAGCACCATGAGGACCGGGAGCTGGACGACGCCGAGGGCCTCGCGTCGCGCCTCGATGGTGTCCGCGACCGAGGGGTAGGTCCGCCTGTCGACGACACAGAGGTCGAACTGCGGTATCGACCCGTCGTCGTCGGCGGCGCTGACGACGGTCAGACCCGCCGACCGCAACTGCTCGGCCAGCAGTTCACGGTCGCGCGGACTGGCGATGCTCAGCAGGACCCGCATCGACCTGGCGAGAAACGAGTCCGTCTCCTGAATCGAGGTGTCGAACATCGATCACTCTGTGTCGCGCGTGGGTGTCCCGGTCAGCACGCCGCGAAGGTCCGAGAGGGCCCCACCGACGTGGACGCCCTCGCCGTCGATGCGGAACGACCGCAGCGTCGACTCGAACGAGCCAAAGCGCTTCTTCAACACGCCGATGGCCTTCCGTATCTCGCCGTCGACCTCGATGTACCGAAGGAAGACGACGTTGTCCGCGAGGTAGCTCACGTGCGAGTCCGAGGCCTGGAACGGTCCGGTGACCGACGTCACCTCGTCGGTCAGCAGGACGGTCACGCCCATGTTCCGGAGGTACCGACAGAGCGCGTGGAGCTCCCCTCTGAGTTCGGACTCGGGGTCCTGTAGCGCCAGCCGGTAGCCGGCCGTCCCGTCGAGCATGACGAACTGGATGTCCCGCTCCTCCACGGCGGTGCGCACCCTGTGGGCGAACTCGTCGGCCGAGACGGCGAGCGGTTCGACGGGGTGTATCTCGAAGTCGCCGTTCTCCGCGCGGTCGCGCACGTCGAACCCCACCGCCTCGGACCGGTGGACGAAACTGTCTCGGGACTCCTCGAAGAGGTACGCGGCCGACCGCTCGCCCCGGTGGGCGGCCGCGCTGGCAAACGCCGCCCCCGTCGTCGACTTCCCGACGCCGCTCGGGCCGCTTATTAGCGTGATACTCCCGCGCTCGATACCGCCGCCCAGCAGTTCGTCGAGCCGGTCGATGTCCGACGAGAGCGTCTCGTAGTCGAAGCGCTGTCCGTGGTCCCCGGGAACCAGGCTCGGAAACACCGACAGCCCCCGCCCGGCGTCGATGCGGAGACCGTGTTTCCCGCTCCGGAACCCCGACCCGCGGAACTTCTCGACTTCGAGCCGCCGGCCGCTCTCGAACCGCTCCAGCCGTATCGACCCGTCGGCGAGGTACTGGAGGTCCTCGTCGGTCCCGGCGCTGGTCCGCTGGGTGGTAAAGAGCGTCGTGATACCCCGCTCTTTCAGGTAGCTCATCAGCGACGCGACGGTCCGCTTGAACTGGAACTCGTCGGGCGTGAGATGCCGCAGCAGGGTCAGCGGGTCGATGAACACACGGTCCGGGTCGTGTTCCCCAACCGCGTCGCCGATTCGGGAGACCATCTGGTCGCCTTCTACCTCGCTGGGGCCAAACACCGTGTAGTTCCCGTCCTCCATGAACTCCGTCGCCGAGGGGCTCATGTCGACGATTTCGACGTCACTGAGCTCGAATCCCAGTGACTCGGCGTTTCGGGTGATGTCTTTCGCCGTCTCCTCGAACGCGAAGTACAGCCCCGTCTCGTCGGCTTCGACGCCGGCCGTCAGGAAGTGATAGCCGAGAATCGTCTTGCCCGTCCCCGACCCGCCGCGGATGCTGTAGGTCCGTTCGTCGATGAAACCGCCCTGGAGAATCTCGTCGAGACCGGCGAGCCCGGACGAGACGCGACCCCGCTGTGGGGAACTCATAGCCCCTCTATTGTATGGTACCATAAAAGTGTAGTTCTTATATTAGGTTCTGTCGGCGTGCATTTTACCGGCCGATACGCTTCCGTGGCGCGAACCACAGCCGATTTGTGGCGTGGAGCCAATATTCGGCCAATGAGTACCGCGACGGTCTCGAAACGCAAGGCCTGGCTCATGGCCGCCAGGCCACAGACGCTCCCCGCCGGCGCCGCGCCGGTCGTCGTCGGTGCGGGCCTGGCCGTCCACGCGGGCGTGTTCGAACCGCTCGTGGCGCTGGCGGCGCTGGTCGGGGCCTTGCTCATCCAGGTCGGGACGAACTTCGCGAACGACTACTACGACGCCGTCAAGGGCGCCGACACGGACGAGCGGGAGGGCTTTACCCGCGTGACCGCCGGCGGCCTCATCGAACCGGCGTCGGTCAAGCGGGCGATGATACTCACCTACGCGCTGGCCGTCGCCGTCGGCGTCGCGCTGGTCGCCATCGGCGGCGTCCCTATCGTGGTGGTCGGCCTCTCGGGCATCGCGGCCGGCGTCCTCTACACCGGCGGCCCCTTGCCCTACGGCTACCGCGGGCTGGGCGACCTCTTCGTGTTCGTCTACTTCGGTCTGGTCGCCGTCACCGGCACCTACTACGTCCAGGCCGTGGCCAGCATGCCCGCCGTCGGCACCTTCCCGACGACGCTGCCCGCCGGCTCCGTCCCCGTCGACGCCGTCGTGGCGAGCCTCCCGGCCGCGGGGCTCTCGACCGCTATCCTCGTTGTCAACAACGTCCGCGACCGCGAGACGGACAGGGCCGCCGGCAAGAAGACCCTCGCGGTGTATCTGGGTTACGGCCCCAGCAGAGCGGAGTTCCTCGCGCTCGTCGGGATGGCTTACGTCGTCCCGATACTGTTCGCGCTCGACCCGGCCTACGGGCTCGGGGCGCTGGCTCCGCTGCTGACGCTCCCGCTGGCCGTCGGCATGAGCCGAACCGTTCTGACTCGGACCGACGGCGAGGCGCTGAACCCGACGCTCGAACGGGTCGGACAGACCCTCTTTGCCCACTCGCTGCTCTTTACGCTCGGGCTGGCGGTGCCACAACTGCTATGAGGACCGAACCGTTCTCGCTGCGGCTGTCCAGCCCGCTCGCGACCGCAAGCGGGGCTATCGAGGCCCGCGAGGGCTTTCTCGTCCGCTACGACCACCGGGACGAGACCGGCATCGGGGAGGCGACGCCGCTCCCCGGCTGGACGGAGTCACTGGCCGACTGCGAGCGTGCGCTCGACCGCGCCGCCGAAGCCGAGGTCAGCGGTGGCCACACCGCCGCGATGCTCGAACTCGCGGCCGACACCGTCCCCGCCGCGCGCCACGGCTTCGCGACCGCGCTGCTTGACGCGGACGCGCGGGCCGACGGTGTCCCGCTCTACCGGTGGTTCGACGCCGACCGTCGCTGCGAGTCGGTGCCGGTCAACGCCACCGTCGGCGACGGCGACCCGACGGAGACGGCCGACGCGGTCGAGCGAGCCGTCGACGGCGGCTTCGACTGCTGCAAGCTGAAGGTGGGCGCTCGCGCCGTCGCGGCCGACGTCGACCGGGTGCGCGCGGTCCGCGAGCGGGTCGGCGCCGACGTGACGCTGCGAGCGGACGCCAACGGGGCCTGGAGCCGCGAACAGGCGAGCGAGGCGTTCGACGCCCTCGCCGAGTTCGGGGTCGCGTACGTCGAACAGCCCCTCGCGGCCGACGACCTGGCGGGCCACGCCGACCTGCGGGGCGGCCCCGTGGGTGTCGCACTCGACGAGTCGCTCGCCCACCAGCGGGCAGACACCGTCCTCGCCGCGGACGCCGCCGACGTGTTGATACTGAAGCCGATGGCGCTCGGGGGCCCCGGCAACGCCCACACGCTGGCGCTGCGGGCCCGCGAGCGGGGCATCGAGCCGGTCGTCACCACCACCATCGACGGCGTCGTCGCTCGACTGGCGGCGCTGCACGTCGCCGCGGCCGTCCCCGATATCGGCGCCTGCGGGCTGGCCACGGGCGACCGACTGGGCGGTGACCTCGCGCCGGACCCGGCCACTGTCACCGACGGCGAGATGACCGTCCCACAGACCGACGGGCTCGGCGTGGACCCAGCGGAGGTGCGTCAGGATGCGTGAGCCAGTCGACTGGCCCGCCCGCGATTTACTGACCCACCGCGCCGCGACGACGCCCGAGCGGACCGCGCTGGTCGCCGCCGACGGCGGCGGCGAACGGAGCTACCGGGACCTAGACGCCGCCGTCGATTCGGTCGCGGCGGCGTTCGAGGCCGCAACCGACGGCGAGGACGGGCCAATCGCGGCGCTGGTCGACACCCGGCCGGCGGTCGCCCAGTTGCTCCACGCCGCCATGCGGACCGGCCGGACGTTCGCGCCGCTGAACGTGGAACTCGCGCCGGAGACGCTGCGAGCGCAGCTAGAGGCCCTCGACGCCGACCTGCTGGTCTGTGAACGCGAGACCGAACCGCTCGCGGCCGACGTCGCGGACTGCCCCGTGGCCTCCGTCGACGAACCCACCGGCGGTGTCGCCGCACAGCTCGAGGGGACGGCGCCGGAGTGGGACCTGGCGCCGGTCGAGTTATCGCGGGACCACACGGCCGTGATTCTGTTCACGTCGGGCACGACGAGCGAGCCGAAGGGCGTCCGGCTCACGCTCGGCAACCTCGTCGCGAGCGCGACCGCGTCGGCGTTCCGGCTGGGGACGCTGCCGGGCGACCGCTGGCTGGTCTCGCTCCCGACCTACCACATGGGCGGGCTGGCGCCGTTCGTCCGGTCGGCGCTGTACGGCACCGCAGTCGTCGTCCAGCGGGAGTTTACACCGGACGCGACGGCCCGAGCGATGGACGAACACGGCGTCACCGGCGTCTCGCTCGTGCCGACGATGTGCAAGCGGCTGGTAGACGCCGGCTGGGTCCCGAGCGACGCGCTCAGGGTCGTCCTGCTGGGCGGCGGCCCGGCCGCCCCCGAACTGGTCGAGCGCTGTCTCGACCGCGGGATTCCGGTCTGTCCGACCTACGGCATGACCGAGACCGCCTCACAGATTGCGACGGCCCTCCCCGAGACGGCCGGGGAGCACCGCGACACCGTCGGCCAGCCGCTGGTGTCTACGACGGTCACCGTCCTCGCCGACGGCGACCCGGCCGGGCCCCACCAGCGCGGCGAACTCGTCGTCTCCGGCCCGACGGTGACGCCGGGCTACCTCGACGAGGAGGCGACGGCGGCGGCGTTCTCCGAGTGGGGCTTTCACACCGGCGACCTGGGCTACCGGGACGAGGACGGTCGCCTCTGGGTCGTCGGCCGCGTCGACGACCGCATCGTCACCGGCGGCGAGAACGTCGCGGCGGGGGCGGTCGCCAGCGCTATCCGGGCGCTGGACGGCGTCGAAGACGCCGCCGTCGTCGGCCTCCCCGACGAGGAGTGGGGCCAGCGCGTCGCTGCGCTGGTGGTGGGGGCGACCGACCCGGAGACGGTCCGGGACCACTGCCGCGCCGAACTCGCCCCGCACGAAGTGCCAAAGACCGTTCGCGTCGTCGACGAACTGCCCCGGACGCCCTCGGGCACGGTCGACCGGGACGCCGTCCGACGGCTGCTGAGGACGTAGCCAGCCGGGCACGTCGCTTTTCTCCCCCGAGCGCGTACGCCCGCCCGTGTGTACCATCGTCCTCGCCTGGCAGGTGTTCGAAGACACGCCGATAGCGTTCGCGGCCAACCGCGACGAACTGCTGGACCGGCCCTCGGAGCCGCCCGACCGCCGCCAGTGGGGCGCCGAGGCCGTCGCTCCGGCCGACGCCGAAGCCGAGGGGACCTGGGAGGGGTACAACGAACACGGGCTGCTCGTCGCCGTCACGAACCGCTGGGTCGACGCCGACCTCGCCGGCGAGCGCTCGCGGGGCCTCCTCGTCCGTGACTGCCTGAGCCACGAGAGCGCCGAGGACGCCGCCCGCGCCGTCGAAGGGGCCGTCCGGGAGGCGGAGTACGCCGGCTTCAACCTCCTGCTGGCCGACGCGAACGCCGCTCTGTTGCTCGAGTGGGACGGCCAGCTTGCGGTGCGGAACTTCGAGCCCGGCGTCCACGTCGTCGTCAACGTCGGCGCCGACGGTGATTACCGGATTCCGAGCTCCCGGCCGGACGCTGGCGAGCAACAGGCCGTCAACGCCGACCGACTCCGCGAGGTCATGCAGGTCGAACCCGGCGAGGGGGTCGACTCGTGGCTCGACCGGGCCGGCGAGACCATCGCCGACCACGACTACGGCGTCTGCGTCCACGGCGACGGCTTCGGGACCCGGTCGTCGTCGCTCGTCGCGCTGGGCGACGGCGAACGGTACGAGTTCGCCGACGGCCCGCCCTGTCGGACCGACTATCGACCTGTGAGCGGTATCTAGTCCCGGAGGTCCGGCTCTCAAAGACAGGGCCGGCCACCTCGATTGTGTCTCTCGGGCCGAAGGCCAGATTTAAGCGGCCGACCGGCGGACGTAGAAGTATATGAGTTCGGCAACGTCGGAGGCGGACCTCTCAGAGGACGAGCGGGCCGGATTGGAACTCATCCGCGAGTCCGGCGGCATCCACCAGAGCGACTTCTGGAAAGACCTCGACGTCTCCTCCCGGAAGGGCAGTCGTATCGTCGAGTCCCTCTTCGAGAAGGGGCTCATCCAGCGCGAGGACACCGTCTACGAGGGCCACAACACCTACTTCCTCACGCCCGCGGCCCGGGACCTCGACTTCTCGCTTCTGATGGCCGGCGACCAGCTCTCTCCGTTCATCGGCGACGAGGAGGTCGACCCGCACGACGACACCTTCTCGCAGTGGGTCATGACGCTGGCGTACAACGACTGAGCGGCCGCTGGCTGACGCGTCGAAACGGAAGAAATCGCGTCTCCGACGGTCTCAGTTCTCGAGCGCGTCGGCGATGCGGTCCAGCGTCCGTCGCATGTCGTGGACCTCGTCGCGGAGTTTCCGCATCTCGCGGACCATCTCCTCGTTGTCGCTGCTCTCTTCCTGTCCGGGGCCGGGCGCACCGCCGGGGCCGCCGCCCATGCCGCCGGGACCGCCGCCCATCATGCCGCCCATCATCTGCGCGAAGGGGTTGCCGCCCCCGCCCATGCCGCCGGGGCCGCCACCGCCGCCCATCATCTCTTCCATGCGCTCCTCGCGGCTCATGCCGTCGCCGTCGCCCTCGCCTTCCTCGGCGCGCTTCTGTCGAATCTCCTCGACGCGCTCGCGGAAGGACTTCTCCTCGCCGTCCTCGTTCGATTCGGTCGCCTCGTCGCCTGTCTCGGGCTCGTCGTCTGCCATGAATCCGGGTTCGGTTGGCCCGCGGAAAAGGGTTGTCGTGTCAGGTCCGTCTCAGCCGAACGCGCCCAGACTCGACTGTAGCTCCCGTTCCGTCCCGCCGCCGCTGACCTCGTAGCCGACGAGGTCACGCAGGTCGACGGCGTAGACGCTGCCCGCATTTTCGACGACGGCGACGCGCCCTTTCGTCCCGCACACGGTGCCGGTCGCCAGCGTCTCGGCCAGCGGGCGGTCGGCCAGGGCCAGGCCGTAGTCGAAGTCGTAGGTCTCCAGCGGGTCGTACGCGGCACACAGCGACTCCCAGAACGACTCGTCGACCGCCTCGGCGAAGCCGGCTATCTTCGTCGGGACGCGGACCCGGTCGCCCAATTCGACGGCGATGTCGGCCTCGACCTGACGGGCGATGCGACCGTCCGCGACGGTCCGGAGGTGGGCCGCGCGGTCGGCCCCCTGCTCGCGGAGCCGCGTCTCCAGGCGCCACGAGCGCGTGACGCCGACTTTCACCGTGTCGGGCGCGAAGGCGGCCAGATAGACGGCGTGTTCCTCGTCGCAGGCCGCGATTGGTTTCCCGCAGTCGCCGGTACAGCGAGCGCAGGGCCAGCGGCTGGTGTGTTCCGGACAGTAGGGCGCGTCGGCGGCGTCACAGCCGTGGTGGACCATCTCGTCGGGGCCGCCGGCGTCCGATTCGGAAGCGACGGATTCGACCGCCCCGGCGCAGTGGCGCTCGCCGAGCCGGTAAGACAGCTCCGTCCCGGGGTCCAGCCGCTCGACGGTGACCGCGCCGTCCTCGGCGACCAGGAGGGCGGCGTGGTCGTCGACACGGGCGCGGTAGCCGACGACTTGCACGCTCCGGCGTTGGCAGCCGACGGGCAAATGGCTACCGGGACGGGGCTTTTGTCCGTGGCGTGCCAACGTCGGCCATGGCCGACCTCGAACTGTCGAGTCCGGCGTTCGACGACGGCGAGCGAATCCCCGCGAAACACGGCTACACCGAGGAGAACGTCAGCCCGCCACTGGAGATACGCGACGTGCCGTCCGCAACGGAGACGCTTCTGCTCGTGGTGGACGACCCCGACGCGAAGGAACCGGCGGGAAAGGTGTGGAACCACTGGCTCTGCTGGGATATCCCGCCGGAGACCGAGTCGATTCCCGAGGGGGCGACGCCCACCGGCGCGACGGAGGGCCAGAACGACTACGGCGAGACCGGCTGGGGCGGCCCGAACCCGCCGGACCGGGAGCACACCTACCGGTTCTTGCTGTACGCGCTGGACACCGAGTTGGCCCTCCCGCCCGACGCGACGAAAGACGACATCTACGACGCGGCCAGCGGCCACATGGTCGGAAAGGCGGAGCTGACGGGGACGTATCCGGCCTAGAAGAGGTTGAACAGCGCGGCGATAGCGCCGATGATGAACAGGTAGGGGAGCCCGGAGTCGATGCCCATGACGAGCGCGGCGATACCGACGCCGCCCAGCGCGATAGCCCCCGTACGCTTGTACTGCGTGATATTGTCCCGTATCAGGGGGGTCGCCGCACCGCCGAGGTAGATGGCGAACGTGGCAAACAGAGCGCCCTGGTCCTCGTTGCCGCTGCGGAAGACGACCACCGTCAGCGCGCCGGTGATAATGGCGCCGACGGCAAAGAGGGCCCGCTCGGTCTCGATACCGGCGACCCGCGAGGTGATATCCATGCCAGTCCCTGTGTGACCGCCCGTATAATAGCCTCCGGTCGTCCCGCGGCGGCTCAGAGCTCCGCGAGCAGTTCGCGGGCGGACTGACGGACGGCGTCGTCGCTCGACTGCTCGGGCTCCCAGCCAAGCCCCGCGAGCTTCTCGATTGAGAGGCGCATCCGGGGCACGTCGCCGGTCCAGCCGCGGTCCCCGCCGGTGTGTTCGTAGTCGGGGTCGACCCCCATCTCGTCGGCGACGATGTCGGCGATGCGGTCGACTGAGGTCGTAGTCCTGGTGCCGAGGTTGAACACGTTGTGGTCGGCGTCGGCGTGTTCGACCGCGTAGCTCATCGCGTCGATGCACTCGGAGACGTGCATGTAGGACTTCTCCTGGCGGCCGTCGCCCAGAATCGTCAGCGAATCGGGGTCCTCGCGCAGTTTCTCGACGAAGTCGGGGATGACAGCGCCGCGCAGGCGCGGCCCGACGATGTTGGCGAAGCGAAACACCCACGACTGGAGGTCGTGGCTGTGGGCGTACGTCGAGACGAGCGACTCCTCGGCGAGCTTGGTCGCGCCGTAGACGCTGATGGGCTCTAGTGGCGCGTAGTCCTCGGGCGTGGGTCGCGGGGCCTCGCCGTACACCGTCGAGGAGGAGGTAAAGACCAGCTTCTCGACGCCGACCGCGTCCATCCGTTCGAGGACGTTGTACGTTATCTCGCTGTTGTCGTCGAACTGCCGGCGGGGCGTGTCCGTGTCGACGAGTTTCGATGCCGCCAGGTGGACGACGAGGTCCGTCTCGGGAGTGATGGCGTCGGCCACGACCGCGGCGTCGGTGAGGTCCCCGCCGAGAAAGTCGGCGTCGTCGTGGACCCACTCGCTGTGGCCGTTCGACCCGTCGTCGACGACCAGCACGTCGTTGTCTGCCACCAGCCGGTCGACCAGGTGAGAGCCGATGAAGCCGGCGCCCCCGAGGACGACGATTCGCTTCTCCTGCAGGTTCATACGTCGAGTCCAGTAGCTGTCACAAATAGCGTTGCGGTACGGCGTGAGCGTCACTGGGTCGGCTACTATCGCCGTCCGTGTGTCGAACTCGCCTGACCGAGGGAGAAATAGAGATTGTCGGGGAGCCGTTTCACGGGACCGAGCAATGCGCGGTCGCTTGCGACCGCGAGAGACGAACGGGCGCCCTGCGCCCGTGAGTCAGTGAGGTCCACCGCGTTTTTTCGCGCACGTTTCTCGAGTCTAGCGGGACCGGAGGTCACGCTGACCGTGCGAACGGCGACTTCGTCGCCGTGAGCAGAGAGTGGTTCGTGCGGAGCGTGAACCCGACGCAGAAAAAGGTGCGAGGACAACGGCGTTATATAGCGCCCGTGGCTTGCCTCTCGTATGAAACGGTACACTCGACGCGCGTTCGTCGCCGCAGGTGTCGCAGTCGCCGCGGGTACCGCCGGGTGTTCCTCCGGCGGAGAGGAGTCGTCGACACCGCCCGAACTCGGCGACGTCGCGTCGACATCGACCCCGACCACGGATGGGGCCCTCCCCACGCCGGTGGCCGGCGACCCCGACGCCGACGTGACCGTCGCCGTCTACGAGGACTACGCCTGTCCCCACTGTGGGACCTACTCGCTCGAGGTGTTCCCGCAGGTGGCGAGCGACTACCTCGAACCGGGGACGGTCCGCTACGAGTTCCACGACTTCCCCATCCCGGTCGACGAGACGGTCTCCTGGCAGGCCGCGAACGCCGCCCGCGCGGTCCAGGCCGCCGCCGGGCCCCAGGCCTATTTCGAGTACAGCGAGGCGCTGTTCGCGAACCAGTCGAGCCTCGGCCCGGACACCTACGCCTCGCTGGCCGACGACGTCGGTGTCGACGGGGCGGCGGTCCGACAGGCAGCGACCGACCGGACGTACGACGAGACCGTCACGGCGGACCGGCAGGCCGGGCAGGACCGCGGCGTGTCCGGGACGCCGACGGTGTTCGTCGACGACAGCGAGGTGGAGTGGAGCGAGATAGCCTACGAACCCGTGCGGGACGCCATCGAGGCCGCGAGGGACCAATGAGGGGGGCGCCGGAGGTGACGGTCCTCCGACTGGGCCACCGGCCGGGCCGGGACGAGCGCATCACGACCCACGTCGGCCTGACCGCGCGGGCGCTGGGGGCCGACCGGGTGTTGCTCGCCGGCGCGGCCAGCAGCCGTGCGGACACCGTCGTCGACATCACCGACCGCTTTGGCGGCCCCTTCGACGTGGAGACGACCGACGAGCCAAAGCGCGTCGTCCGCGACTTCGACGGCACCGTCGTCCACCTGACGATGTACGGCGAGCCGATACAGGACGTGGAGCGCGATATTCGCGGGGCCCACGAGCGTGACCCGCTGCTGGTCGTCGTCGGCGCCGAGAAGGTGCCCTTCGAGGTGTACGAACGGGCCGACTACAACGTCGGGGTGACCAACCAGCCCCACTCCGAAATCGCCTCGCTCGCCGTCTTTCTCGACCGGCTCTACGAGGGCGACGAGCTCGGTCGCGAGTGGGAGGACCCCGAGCAGGTGGTCGTCCCGATGGCGACCGGCAAGAAGGTCGTCGACCCCGAGGACGTCGAGGACGGCGCGTGACCCGGCCGCTGACCGTCCGTAGATGACCCTGCTCGACGCCCTCTCCTCGTCGCGACTCGTCCCCGTTCTGGGAACCGTCTATCTCGTCTATCTGGCCAGCCAGCCACCGCCCGCTCGGTGGGTCGGCCTCGGCTGTCTGGCAATCCTTTCGCCCTTCGCCGTCGGCTGGGCGCTCGGCCGATTCGCCGGTGTCGGTCCCTGGGCGGAGTAGCAGGTAGTCGAAACGAACGAACCTCGCCTCGCGAGCGAGGCGGAGATGAGCGAACGCGGTTTGTTCGCGAGTCACGGAGCGACGGCGACGGCGCTCCGGAGGTGAGTGAACACGCAGTGTTCACGAATCACGGAGCGACGGCGACGGCGCTCCGGAGGTTTTAACCACGTGACCCACCGAGAAGCCGGTAATGGCTTTTGAGGATCTGCTGGAGGACCCCGTCATACAGAAGTACCTCCACGAGCTGGTCGGACCGAAAGGGATGCCGGTCGCCGCCGCGCCGCCGGACGGCGAAGTGACCGACGAGGAGCTGGCCGAGGAGCTGGGCCTGGAACTGAACGACGTGCGGCGCGCGCTCTTTATTCTCTACGAGAACGACCTGGCGGCCTACCGTCGGCTCCGCGACGAGGACTCGGGGTGGCTGACCTACCTGTGGACCTTCGAGTACGAGGAGATTCCCGAGCAACTGGAAGAGGAGATGTACCGCCTGCTTGAGGGGCTGGAGGAACGGCGCGAGTACGAGCGCGACAACGAGTTCTACCTCTGTGAGCACTGCGGCATCCGCTTCGAGTTCGGCGAGGCGATGGAGTTTGGCTTCGAGTGCCCCGAGTGTGGCAGCCAGGTCGAGGCGATGGAGAACACCCGCCTCGTGACGGCGATGGAGCGGCGCATCGACGAGTTGCGCTCGGAACTGAACGTGGACGCCGAGGCCTAATGGTCGTCCTTGGCTCCAAAGTGTACGTGACGGGCGAGGCCCGAGAACGTGCGCTCGACGGACTGGGCGGACTGGTACGGAACCGCTTTGGCGACCTGGACGTGACGTTCGAAATCGGCCACCGCGAGGACGACTTCCCGGTCGTCACCGTCGACGGGCCCGACGCCGTCGTCGCGCGGAACGTCCTGCGCGAGGAGTTCGGCGAGGTCGTCCCGACCCACGAGGCCGGCGAGACCTACGTCGGGACCCTCGATTCGTGGGACGACGACGGCTTCGTCCTCGACGCCGGCCCCGCGGGCGACGTGCGGATTCCGGCCGCGAACCTCGACCTGGGCCAGGGGTCGCCCGCCCAGATACGGAAGCGGTTCGGGCTGGTCCAGCACATGCCGCTTCGATTCGTCGCCGGGCCCGAGCCCAGGCTGGCCGACGCGGAGGTCGACCGGCTCTACGACTGGACCCGCGGCGAGAACGGCCGCGTCAACGCCAACAGCGCGACCCGGTCCGAGGTCCGTGCGACGGTCAACAGGGCCGGCCACGCCCAGGACATCGTCACCGTCGAGCGACTCGGACTGCTGGAGATGAGCGTCATCTGTAACCCCGACACCGACGCGCCGGGGCTGCTGGCCGACATCGGCCGGTTCATGCCGTCGGAACTACTCGCCGTCGTCCCCTGATATGCAGCGTCGCACCCTCGCCCTGATCGCCGTGCTCGCGCTGGCCGCTCTCGCCGGCTGTACCGGAATCTTCGGCCCCGAAGAGGTCGACGAGGGGCAACTGAACGAGAACGCCAGCTACGACTGGGAGACGGAGTCGAACGCCTCGATAACGCTGAACCGGACCTCCTACCGGGCGGTGTACGACGTCCCGGACAACTCCTCGGTCACCATCTACAGCCGCGACGACCTCGGCCGCGAGGAGAGTGTCCCCGTCAGCGCCCTGCGCTTCCGGTTCGACAACGGGACGGTCATCAGCCCCGCGAACTCCTCGCTGACTGCCCGGCGGACGGGCCGCTCGACCGTCATCGACCTGCCGAACAACAGTAGCGGGCAGGTCGCCTACAGCGCGCCCCGGCAAGGGAAGTCGTTCTCGACCCCGGTGTACACGAGCGGGAACACGTACAGCGTGACGCTCCCGCCGGGTCGCCGCGTCGGCATCCCGCTGCTCTCGCAGGTCACGCCGGGTGGCTACGAGACATCCGTCGACCAGTCGACGGACCGGATGACCGTCACCTGGTCCGAGCCGGTGGACTCGCGGGCGATACGGGTGCGGTTCTACCTCCAGCGCGACCTCTACATCTTCGGCGGCCTCGCGGCTATCGCCATCGTCGTCGGGACGGTCGGAACGGTGTACTACTGGCGCCAGCTACAGGCGGTGCGACGCCGCCGGAAGGAGGCCGGTATCGACTTAGAAGAGGAGTACGACGACGAGGACTTCGGCGACGACGGCCCGCCGCCGGGGATGCGCTGAGCCACGCCACAACGGACCCCGCGGGACCTCGGCCATCAGTTATGTGACCGCGGGTCGTAGGTGTAGCTATGCCGACAGAGACATACGGGCAGTGGATGGGCACGCCGATGGACGACCGCGACATCGACCGCCTGCTGACCGACGCGGGCTGGGGCGTCCTCTCGTTGGCCGAGGGCGACGAGCCCTACAGCATCCCGGTCTCCTTCGGCTACGACGGCGACGACGTCTTCCTCGCGCTCATCCGGGACAGCCCCGAAAACACCAAGTTCGAGTTCATCGACGACGGCCAGCGGGCGCGCTTGCTCGTGACGGACATCGGCGGCCGCTTCGACTGGCAGTCGATCGCCGTGACCGGTACCGCGCGGGCGCTGAACCGGGCGGGCGGCGAGTGGGACCGAGCCGTCGAGACGCTGGACGACAACGCCTGGTTCTCCACGGACTTCGAGCGGGCCGAGGGCATCGAAGAGATAACCGTCTGGCGCCTGGAAATCGACGAGGTCCGGGGGCTGGAAGTGAAAGAGGACGAGAACTGAGCGGGCCGCCCCGGCGGCGGTAGCGGAGCGGTCGGCGCAGCCACCCCTATCGAAGAGTTAACTAGGTGCAAGGTCGAACTCACGGTATGGCAATCGACCCGGAGTTCGAAACCAGCCGTGACGTCGTCGAACAGCACGAGGGTCACGACGTCTGGGGCCCAGTCGAGGAACCGGAGACGCTCGGTATCCACGGGACCCACGTGGCCGTCGACTTCGACATCTGTCTGGCCGACGGGGCCTGTCTGGAGGACTGTCCCGTCGACGTCTTCGAGTGGGTGGACACGCCCGACCACCCCGAGAGCGAGATAAAGGCCGACCCGGCCCACGAGGACCAGTGCATCGACTGTATGCTGTGTGTGGACGTCTGTCCCGTCGACGCCATCGACGTCGACCCCGGTCGCGCCGGCCGTACCTGAGTGACGCGGCGGGGTCGGGTACGGTTCCGGCATCCAGTTGGTATGTAGATTTTTTAACAGTAGCGGCAGACCTTCGACTGAGGGTCATGACATCGACACACACGGTCGTACTGACGAAGGGCGTCCCGGACTTCCGCGAGGGGCAGGTCTCCTTCGACGAGGAGGGGCACCTCGAACGCGGCAAGACGCCGACGGTGATGAATCCGAACGACAGGGCGGCGTTGCGGGCGGCGCTCCAGACGAAGGTCAAAAACGGGGGTAGCGTCTCGCTGATGAGCATGGGTCCGCCGGGGTACGAAGACGTGCTCCGGGAGGGAATGGCCGAGGTGTACGCCGACGATTGCTATCTCCTCTCCGACCGGGAGATGGGCGCGGCCGACACCTGGGCGACGGCGATGACCGTCGCCACGGGGCTCCAGCGACTCGACGAGTCGCCCGACGTCGTCTTCGCGGGGTTCAAGACCGCCGACGGGGAGACGGGCCACACCGGGCCACAGACGGCCTACTGCCTCGGCTGGCCGCTGGTGACACACGTCGTCTCGCTTTACGTGGACGCAGACGCCGGTCGACTGCGCGCGGAACGGCTCGTCGACGGGGACGCGAGCGAGGTCGAGACCGTCGAGGCCCCGCTGCCGTGTTTCGTCGTCGCGGACCCGGAGTTCGAACCGAGCTACGGCACCGCGAGCCATCGGCTCGAACACAAGGACCTCCGGGCAGAGACACGGCGGCGGGCCGAGGATATCGACGACCACCTGACGGTGTGGGACCACGAGGACCTGAACCTGGACCCGGACTACATCGGCCTGGACGGCTCGCCGACCATCGTCGCCGGGGTGGACCCCATCCCGAAGGCACCCGCCGAACGCGACGCGACGGTGGTCGACGGCGCGTCTCCGGGGGGCCTCGAACCGGTCCTCGACGAACTGGCTCCCTACGCGGGCGGTGACTGACGATGCCCGAGATAGACCCCCGCGAGTACGAGATTGCCGACCTGGGACCGAAGCTGAAAGCCATCGAGGACCCCGAGGAACTCCGGGCGATGCTCGACCTCGAACGCGAGGGCGACGCCCGCCCGCCGGTCGAGACGCTCATCGAGGACCGTATCGAGAAAGTCGAAGCGGCCGAGAGCGGCCCGCCGGACCCGACGGCGGTCGACCTCGCCGAGCTATCGACCGCCGACGTGGCGAACATGGTGCGGGACATCGACGACGCGGACGCCCTGCGGACGCTCCTCGAACGGGAGCGCGAAGGCCCCGACCGCGACGGCGCGGTCAGCCAAATCGAGAGCCGTATCGACTCCGTCGAGGGGAGCGAGGAGCAGACCGAGGCCGTCGAGACCGTGCCACCCGAGGAGAAGTACCCCGAACTGGACCACCCGACCAACGAGAAGCAGTGGGTCGAGGGGACCGTCGGCGGCGACTACCGCGACATGTGGGTCTACTGTGAGACCCACGCGGGCGAACTGCTCGACGTCTCCCGCGAGATGCTGGGGAAGGCCCGCGAACTGATGGACGGCTACAACGAGGCCTACGGCAGCGAGGAGCGCGTCGTGGCGGTCCTGGTGGGTGCCGACGCGAGCGACTACGTCGAGGAGGTCACCGCCCACGGCGCGGACCTGGTGGTCTATCACGAGGACAGCAGGCTGGAGCGGTTCCGGCACACGCCCTACACCGAAATCGTGGTGGACATGATGCGGGCGGGCGGCGACCTGGCCAGCGAGGGCCACGAGGCCGTCGACTGGAAAGAGTACCACGAACCCCGGTACACGCTGTTCCCGGCGACGAACAACGGCCGGGACCTCTCGGCGCTGGTCCAGGGGGCACTCGACTCCGGGCTGGCGTCGGACTGCTCTGGGCTGTACATCGAGAGCGAGGTCATCTCGAACCCGGCGAAGGTGGGCACCGCGGGCGAGAAAAAGGAGTTCGACCGGGTGTTACACATGAAGCGGCCGGACTTCTCGGGGTTCGAGTACTCGACGATTCTCTGTATCGACAAGCCCAACCGGGACTTCCATCCGCAGGGTGCGAGTGTTATCCCGGGCAGTTTCGACGTGCCCGACCCCGACCCCGAGCGGGAGGCCGAGGTGGTCGCGTACGACCTCGAACTGGACGACGACTGGTTCGCCGTCGACGTGACCGACGTGGCCCGGCTCTCGGGCGGCGTCGACCTCTCGGGCAACGACGTGGTCGTCGCGGTCGGTCGAGGCATCGGCGACGACCCGACGCGGGGTATCGAACTGGCGCTTGACCTCGTCGACGCCTTCGAGGACGCCGACCTGGGGCTCTCGCGGGGCGTCATCACCTCCTCGTATGCCTTCGACAGCCACGTCGAGGAGTACGTCACCGAGGAGCGCCAGATAGGGGAGTCGGGACAGGTCGTCGAACCGGATATCTACATCGCCGCCGGTATCTCCGGGGCCGTCCAGCACAAGGTCGGTTGCGACGAGGCCGAGACCATCATCGCGGTCAACACCGACCCCGAGGCCGACATCCGGGAGTTCTCTGACTACGTCATCGAGGGCGACCTCTTCGAGGTACTTCCGAGGCTCACGGAGGCCGTCGAAACGGGGCGACTCGCCCCGGTCGTGGAGGCCAGCGATGACTGAGAAGTACGAGGCCGTCGTCGTCGGCTGTGGACCCGGCGGCGCCGCCGCAGCCGCCACGCTGGCGCGCAACGGCGTCGAGACTCTGGTTCTGGAGCGGGGCGTCGACGCCGGTTCGAAGAACGTCTCCGGGGGCGTCATCTACGCCGAGGAGTCGGCGCCCTACACCGTCGATGGCCTGTTCCCCGACTTCCGCGAGGCGGCGACGGAGCGCCCGGTCACCGACAACTACATTCACAACGTCGCCGCCGACGAGGTCAAGACGTTCGACATCGGCGAGCTCCACCACCACGACACCGCGTGGGCCGACGCCGTACTCCGGCGACCGATGGACTCGTGGCTGGCCGAGCGCGTTCACGAGCGGACCCGCGAGACCGGCGGCGGCCTCCTGACCGAGATTCACGTCACGGGGCTGCTGCGCGAGGACGGCGAAATCGTCGGCGTCCGCACGGAGGAACTGGAGCCCATCGAGGCCGACCTCGTCGTGGCCGCCGACGGCGTCAACTCCGAACTCGCCCGGGACGCCGGGCTGATGGACTGGGACGACCCGGAGGAGTGGTTCCAGGGCGTGAAAGCCGTCGTCGACATGGACCCGGCGGTGCTCGACGACCGCTTCGACATCGCGCCCGACGAGGGGGAGGCCCACCTGTTCTCTGGTGACCTCTTCGACGGGGTCCGGGGCGGCGGGTTCCTCTACACCAACCGGGAGTCGCTCTCCATCGGGACGGTGTTCCACCTGGACTCGCTGGCCGACCAGCGGGCCGAACCGCAGGAACTGCTCGACGCCCTGCTGACACACCCACTGTTGGCGCAGTGGCTCGGCGACGACTACCGCGAACGGGAGTACAGCGCGAAGCTCGTGCCGGACTCGAAGAAGGTGGCCCACGAGTCACCTCACGAGGACCGGCTCGTTCTGGTCGGCGACGCCGCCGGGCAGATGCAGGCCCAGGGTCCCATCATCAAGGGGATGAACCACGCCGTCACCGCGGGGGCGCTGGCCGCCGAGGCGTTCGCCGACGCGCGCTCGCGGGGCGACCCGCACCGCGCCGGAGAACTGTACGAGCGCAAGCTCCGCGAGGAGGGCGTCATGGCGAAGCTGCGACCGCGGAGCTACGACCGCCTTGGACGGCTCGGCGAAGTGGGCGTGCTGGACAGGGCCGCGACCGCCGTGGCCGACTCCGCGCTGGGACGGCTGGCGGTCCGCAAAGCCCCCGGACTCCTCGAACGGGCCTACAACTCCCCGCGGCTCGTCGCGGCGATTCCCGACACCGGGCTCGCCTACGTGACGCTGCCGACCGTCATCGCCGAGGAACTGGGCGAACCGGTCGACGCAGAGAGCCACGTCGAGCCGCCGGAACTGGACGAGCGCATCGGCGACCTGACCTACGACGTGGGCGAGCCACACATCCGGCTTGTCGACAACTCCGTCGAGGCTTCCGGGACGGCCGTCACCGCCTGCCCGGTCAGCGCCGAGGCCTTCGGCGGGGGCTGCTACCGCGACGAACTGGTCCGCACGAACGGCCACGAGGAGCACGTCGTCAGCCTCGACACCCAGCCCTGCGTCGAGTGTGGCACCTGCGCCGTCGTCGCCGACACCGAGTGGGAACACCCCGCCGGTGGGAAGGGCGTCGACTTCGAACAGGGGTGAGCCACGGTGGCGACGGCATACGAGGACCGCATCCGCGAACTCGACGCACACGCCAGGGAGTTCGCGACCGTCCTCGACCCGGACCCGCCCGACGACGAACTCGCGGCCGACGTGGTCCGACTCGGCGTCGGGCCCACGGTGGCGCTGTACTGTGAGGCCCGCACCGGCGCCGACTGGCACCGATTCGAACGCCAGCAGTTCCGGCGGCTGCAGGCCACGTTCGACCGCTGGCTCGCCTGTTACGGCGCCTGCTACGGCGTCGACCTGTCGGGGAGCTACTCGCTTCGAACGGCCGCTGAGCTACTGGTCGACACCCACGACGCCCGCGCCGTCGCCGCGGTTCTCACCGGCGTCCCCGGCCGGTAGCCCCGGCCCGTATCTGGCCACAACCTCGCACGGAGAGTGTGACAACCTTTGACATGTTGGGGCGTGGTACCGTGGACCATGGAGCTCACAGAGCCACTGCAGTTCGACCACCCCGACAGGCGGGACATCTACGAGTACGTCGAGTCCCACGGAAGCGTCTCCGCCGAGCAGACGCGCAAGGCGCTCGGGATGGAACACCGCCCCTTCGGCCACCACCTCGTCATCCTCCAGCGCCAGGGGATGGTGACACGGACCGACGACGAACTCCGTATCGCCTACGAGGACACGGAGACCCACTCCTACGAGACGGAGGCGGTTTCCTTTACCATCCGACAGGCCGACCAGGACGACCTCGACGGCCTGGTCGGGGCGATACGCGCGGCCATCGGCAGCGGCGAGTACGTCGACGCCGAGACGGTCGCCGACATCGTCGACAGCGAGGGCGTCATCATGCGGCACAACGAGGTCGAGTCGCGCATCTTCTTCGTCGCCACCGTCGACGGGGACGTGGTCGGCTGGGTCCACATCGAACGTCCCGAGACGGCGAAGCTCAGTCACACCGCCGAACTCACCGTGGGCGTCCTGGCCCAGTACCGCGGCCAGGGCATCGGCAGTCGGCTGCTCGAACGGGGCACCGAGTGGGCCGCCGAGCAGGGCTGTGAGAAGCTGTACAACTCCGTCCCCTCGACGAACGAGGCGGCCATCGAGTTCCTCGAGGCCCACGAGTGGGAGACCGAAGCCGTCCGCGCGGACCACTACAAACTCGGCGAGGCGTACGCCGACGAGGTGATGCTGGCCCGCAAGCTCTAGGGCCACTCCCCCTCGCGGTCCGGCAGCGGGTCGGGAACCACGCCGTCCCGCGTGGCCCAGCCCCGGGCGTGGGCGGGGCAGACGACCATGTCCGCTCGCCACGGGATGTGTAGCCGAACGGCCGCGGTCCGGTCACAGTCGGGCTCCTCACAGGTCGTCACAGCAGTGCGACCCGAGCATCGCGAGCAGTATCGAGCCGGTCAGAAGCGCCTGTGCGACGCTGGAGGCCAGCATTCCGACGGTCGTGACGAGCGCGGCCTTCGCCCCCTTCCGGGCGTCCCGCTGGCGGTAGAACTCGACGGCGAACACCGTCACGGCGACGCCGAGGATGATGCCCAGCGGGCCGGTCACGAAAAAGAGGACCAGCGCGACCACGCCCGCGAGCAGTGCGGTCAGGTTCGACGCCCCGCCGGCGCGGGCGGCGATGGCGCCGCCGACGAAGTCCACGACCCACGTCAGGACCCCGACGAGGACGAGTGCGGCGAGCAGCGCAAGCCCCGGCTCGCCGGTGGCGTACCAGTAGGTGAAGACGCCGGCGAGCGAGAGCAGCGCGCCGGGGACCTGCGGGACGAGGCTGCCCGCGACGCCGCCGACGAGCAACAGGAAGGCAAGCACCACCAGCCCGGTCTCGATGGAGAGCAACATGGCGTGCCTACGGAGGTTCGCGGTAGAGTCGGGTCAACGTTTCGACGCTTCCACCGAGCGCGCGCTTGCACTCGCGCTCGGAGACGAAGCCCATCTCGTCGGCCACGTCGCCCCAGGGATTGGCCTGCAACACTTTCCGGACCAGCAGACGCTCCTCGCGGGCCGACAGCGCGTCCGCGTCGGCCGGGGCCACGAGGTGCCGGAGCGCGAGTCGTCGGAACGGCGCCGGGTCGGTGTCGAGGATGGACGCGCCGCTCGGGAGCCCGGCGACCAGCCGCCACTCCCACGCCGAGAGGGCCGGTTCCGGTTCGGCGTCGACGGCCGCGAGCGCGGCCCGGACCACGTCGGGGTCGACATCTTCCAGCGCGTCGGTCAGCGTGGCGCCGATGCGGTCACAGAACCACTCGCTGTGGCGCGCCGCCAGCGCCGCCCCGGCGTCGCTGCAGGGGTCGAGCATGACGGCCGAGTACTCCCCGCTGCGGTCGTTGCGCGTGGTAGAGAGGTGGAGCGTCCGGTAGCCGTTCGCCCGCCAGAAATCGAGGAGCTCCGGCGTCGCGCCGAAGCCGACGCCCAGCCAGTCCACCTCGTCGGCGAACTCCGCGCGAATCTCGGCGAGCAGGCGCGACCCCAGCCCGCGCGACCGGACGGCCCCGTGGGTGGCGATGCGGAGGACGCGCTGTCCGACCGGGACGCCGGCCTCCCGGTCACGGAGCTGTGTCGTCAGCACGTCGGGAATCATGTTGCCCCGGACGCGCCCGCCGTCGTACATCCGCGCCCGCCGCTCGCCGTCCAGGGCGCCCTCCCGAGCCAGCAGCGCCACGGCGACGACGTGGCCGCGGTGGGTCAGCGCCCGCACGGAGAGGTTCGGGGCGTCCAGCAGGCGCGCGAGGTCGGTCGGTTCCGTCCGATAGTGGGCCAGGACGAGCAGGCCGAACGTCTCCCGGAGCAGGTGCTCGTCGGCCAGCAGGTCCGCGGCGGTGAGCCGGCGGTAGCTGACCGTCTCCGGCGTCGCGTCGGTGACGAGCGGCGCCACCGGCGGCCGCGCGTCGAGCAGGAGCGCCCGGAACGCCCACACCTCGACGGGGTCGGCCGCCGCGTAGCGGATGGGCGCGGTCATCGACACCTCGGTGACGCTGTGGTCGCAGTCGGCGAGGCGGTCCCGGAACCGGACCGAGAAGCCACGGCCCGCGCCCTCGTAGCCGTGGACGGTCGTGGTGAAGGCCACCGACGGCGCCGAGAGGAGCGCTTCGAGCCGACGGACCGGCAGAGCGGCCGCCTCGTCGACGAGGACGACGTCGGGGTCGTCGGGCAGGTCGACCGCGCTGGCCGGCGGCTCGAACCGGATTCGGCCGCGCTCCCCGCCGTCGCTTGCGGGGCGGACGGTCAGTCGCCGGGCGGTGTCCGCCCGGTCGCGCTCGACGGACTCGCCGAGCGTCGCCAGCAGCGCGGCCGCGCGGGTGAACACCGCCGCGGCGCTGCGGTACTGCGGCGCGGTCACGAGTACGTCCAGCCCCTGCCTGGCGAGGTTCGCGGCGGCCAGGCCCGCGGCGCTGGACTTGCCCCGCCCGCGGTCCGCCTCCACGACGACGGCGTGGCCGGGCGAAGCGAGCGGTTCGAGCGCGCGGACCGCGTCGCGCTGGTCGGCCGTCCGGCAGGCCGCGTACGTCGCCGCGGCGAAGGCGTGGTCGGCAGGGGCGTCGGGCACCGTCCGGGGACACCGCGGCGGCGGGTCGGTGAGCCCGGACTTCTCGACCGTCTCCCCGTCACCGTCGACGGCGACCACGGCGACACCGCGGTGGGCCCTGAGAGTCTCGACCAGCCGACGGCGGAAGTTCCCGGTCACGTCGGCGCGGTCGAACGGCGGCACCGCGAGCGACGTATCGAACTCGTCCCGGCGGTCGGGCCACTCGTCGAGCGGCGGCGCGAGGACGAGGAGCAGGCCGCCGCCCTCGACCGCGCCCACGGCGGTCCCGAGCGCGTTCGGCCGACACGCCGCGTGGGCGTCGAGGACCACGGCCGACCGCGTCCGGCCCAGCAACTCCGCGGCGCGACGCTGGTCGTGGCGCTCGCAGTCGAGGAACGGGTCGGGACCCAGGAGCGTCGTCTCGTCGGTGGGGATGTCGGTCGCGGACAGCGCCGCGGCCGCCCGCTCGCGGGTCAGTTCGGGGTCGCCGGCCAGGACGAGCACCCGCCGCTCGTCGGCGCGTTCGGCCTCGGCACGGAGCGTCCGGGCCAGTTCCATACCCCCTCTGTGGGGCGGGTCCGTATGGAACTGACGGAACCACGGGCCAGGAGGCCGTGCCGGAACCACGAGCCCACTGACCGCGCCCCCTGGTGGCGATAGCTGTCCGTGTCGCTAGGGTTTTACCCCCCGACGGCGTTGGTAATTCCAATGCCACAGGTCGTGGTCCCGGTCCGCTATCCGCTGACGAAAGACTCCAGACGGACGCTGGCCGAGGCAATCAAAATCGCCGAAGAGGAAGACGCCGACCTCACCGTCCTCCACGTCAACCTGTATCAGAACGGAACTCGCGTCTCGCGGGCGGAGTTAAAGCGGGCCGTCGAAGAGGCGTTCGGGCACGTCCCCCGGAGCCGCTACATCGTCCGCTCCGGGATGCTCGTCGAGGAGACGATTCTCGACGAGGTCGCGGCCAACGACGCCGACGTGGTCGTCATCGGCTCGAAACAGGCCAGCCGCTGGCGAAAGATGATTCGCCGTCTCGTCGACGACCCCGACATCGAGCGGTTCCTGCGCGAGGAACTCGACTGCGACATCGTCACCGTCAGTTCGACGGGCGCGCCGCGTCACTCCCCGTCGGCGTCGGAGGACTGAGGGCGGGGGCCGTCGCCTATCGCGTCGCCCATCTCCCTGGCCCGCTGGTCGACCATCGACAGCTCCATGGCACCGCTGGTCTCGTCGAAGTGCAGGTGCGAGTGGGGGTAGGCGAACTCCACGTCGGCGTCCTCGACCATGGGTTCGAGGTTGGTCTGGACCTTCGAGCGGGCCGCGAGCAGTTTGTACGGCTCCGTCACCCAGTAGCGCAGCGTCAACAGGACCCCGTGGTCGCCGTACTCGTTGATGTAACAGGTCGGTGCCGCGGGGTAGCGGGCGGCGCCGACGCGGATGTCCGGGCCGCCGCTGATTATCGTGTCCACCTGTCTGGCGGCCTGTTCGACGAGCGACCGGGCCTGATCGAGGTCGCTCTCGTAGGTGACCAGCACGTCGAGCGAGAGGCGCATCCGGGGGTCCTCGGCGGAGTAGTTGACGACGTCGCGGTCCCGCATCGTCCCGTTCGGGATGACCAGAAACGAGTTGTCGAGGGTGAATATCTTCGTGTGGCGCAGCGTGATGTCCTCGACGAACCCCCGCTGGTCCCGGTCGGCCAGTTCTATCATGTCGCCGATCTCGTAGGGCTGGTCGGCCAGCAGGAACACCCCGGAGATGAAACTGCCGACGATGGGCGCGACGACCACACCGACCACTGCGGAGAAGACGGCGACCGAGAGCCCTATCTCGGTGATTCGGAGCCCCCAGACGCCCATGATGGTGACAAGCGCGAACAGATACACCGCCATTTTGAGGCCGCGCAGCGCGGTCCGGGTGAGGCTCGGCCGACGGAACCACTGGGCGATGCGCCGGCCAAACAGCCGGACGAGGAGCCGCGAGGCGCCCCACGCCAGCGCGACGACGACGACGGTCGCGAGCAGGCGACCGACCCACGGGTCGACAGTAAACGGTAACAACGAGACGACCGTCTGAGTGAAGTCGGACGGCTGTCCGGTCCCGGCCGGTGTCGCAGTCGGCGAGCGCTGCAACAGCAAGACGCGACCGGGTTGCATGGAACACAGTGGTGGGTACGGCGAGAAAAACGTTCCCCTCGAAAGAGGCTTGCCGCGGGGTGTCGAAGAGTCCCTCATGCCCACTGCCGATAGCTCGACGCCGCGATTCGAGGTGCAAGACACCGCCGTCGACATCGACACGCTCGTGGTCGGGTTCACGGAGTACGGTCTGGCCGGGCTGACCGCCGTCGACTACCTCTCCGACCAACTGGACATGCGGGAGGCGGGCCACCTCGTCACCGCGGGCCCGCCCAGCATCACGCCGTTCGAGAGCGGCGTCCCGCGCCACCACACGCGCCTGTACGTGGACGGGGCCCGGTCGCTGGCCGTCGTCGTCGGGGAGCGCATGGTCCCGGTCGGCGCCGCCGAGGAGACGGCCGCCGCCCTCTCGGCCCTCGCCGAACGCCTCGCCCCCGAGAGCCTCACCGCCCTGACCGGCGTCCCCGTCGCCCACGGCCCCGACGACCACGTGCCGTTCTACATCGCGACCGAGGACTACCGCGACCGGTACCTGGACGACACCGACATCCGGCCGATGGGGAACGGTTTCCTCGACGGCGTCACGGCCGAACTGGTGGCCGACGGCATCGGCGACGACGAGCGACCCGTCGGCGTGTTCACCACGCCGGCCCATCCGCAGGCCCCCGACGCGGCCGCCGCCATCCGCCTGCTCGACGCGCTGACCGCGACCCACGATATCGATGTCGACACGGGCCCGCTGGAGTCGTTCGCCGCCACCGTCGAAGCCCAGTACCGGGCGCTGGCCGAGCGCATCGAATCGGCCGACGAGCGCGCGATGCCGGACGACCGAATGTACATGTGACCCGGCCGCTCGGAGTCGGTTGCACGGCTCGCTTCGGCTGGCTGGCGTTCCAGTTCCGGTCGGGTGTGTCTCCTTGTCACGGCAATCGTACTGATTATTTCTGCAAGACGTAGCGATTGTGCGTGAATAATCAAACAAATCGCCAACACTTATTTCACTGTCGGGACCCTGTGACCACACGATGACCTCCACCAAGTCCCTCCCCGTCAACGCGACAGCCACCGCGCCGCCACCGGACAGTCGCATGAAGGCGCTGCTGTTCTGTCCCTCCTGTGGCCACGAGAGTCCGGTCACCGGCGACTGGGAACTCGAACAGACCGACCAGGGCCGCGTCTACCGCTGCCCCTGGTGTCACACGGTAATCAGCAACCGCCCCGAGAGCGACGAGAACTAGTCCGAGAGGTCGTGGGTCTCTTTGTCCGTGACTATCGAGTCGAGTAGCGACAGCGGCGTCGCGTCGTAGGCCGGGTTGCCGACCGTGAACTCGTCGGCCGGTTCGCGGTGGACCTCCGACGGCGAACGAATCTCGTTCTCGAAGGCAAAGGCGCCGTCGACGAACTTCGAGGCGGCGCCGACGACGGTCATCGGCACCCCCTCGCGGGCCGCCGTCGCCGCCAGCGGATACGTGCCGATGCGGTTGTACAGCGTCTCGTCGACGATACAGTCCATCCCGACGACGACCCGGTCGGCCTCCGCGAGGTAGTGGCCCGACGCCGCGTCGACCAGTAGCGTCACGTCGACGCCGTCCATCGCACCGAGCTTCCGCGCCATCTTCCGTCCCAGGTAGCGCGGCCGGGACTCGGAGACGTACACCTCGAACGTCTCGCCGTCGGCGACGGCCGCCTCGATGGCCGCCAGCACCGTCGAGGAGAAGTCGTGCGTAAACAGCACGTCCTCCTCGGCCAGCGCCGCGGCCCCTCGCTCTGCCGCGCGCTCTTTCGCCGACTCCACGTCGGTGACGACCCGGTCGATGGCCTCGACCGTCAGTCCCTTGGCCGTCGAGACATCCTCGGGGTCGGCGTCTGTGACCGTCTCGACGATTTCGCGCTGGGTAGTGTGCAAGGACGCGTGGGACCGGTTGGCTCGCCGCAGCGCGCGGCTGTTGCGCTCCAGCGTGCGGACGTACTCCTCGACAGTCGGGAACTCCCGGTCTGTCAGCTCCCGCAACGCCGTCGCGGCCTTGGTAGCGACCACGGAGGAGCTGTGTGTCTGCATCCCCTCTATCTCCGCGACTGTCTCGTCTATCATACACCCGGCTGCGAGGCCGACAGATATGTGTTTTCCCCATCACCGGCTAGCATAATTCGTCTCCGGTGGGACTGTGGTCGTCGGTGATGATACCAGCCAGAAAGCCCCGAGCGGCTGAAATCGGGGGGCTCCCTGCGCTCCTCGGTCACTGCGTTCCCTCCGGTGCTTGTGTCGCCCGCTTTCGTTCAGCCGCTCGCCCCTTTCAGTCCACCCGGGTAGATGTTGGAGCGGCTACGAGACTCTGTGGTTAGTCGAGTCACGAACAACGGGCCCGTGGCCCGCGCTGGGATTCAGAACTTCGCCAGGTAGTCGCCCACGAACGCGCGAACGTCGTCGAGCGAGGGCTGGTCGGCGGTGCGGACGAAGTAGCCGGCGACGGCGTTGCCGACGACGACGGCGGGCGCGGGGTCGAGTTCCGTGATGCGAGCCAGGGCGAGGCCGGCGTTGAAGTGGTCGCCGGAACTGGTCGTCATCGCGGGCTCGTCGACGGCCGGGACCGCCACGCTCTCCGTGTCGTCGGCGGTGACGACCACGGAGCGGTCGACGCCGTGGCCGACGAACCACGTCGGGTCGAGCGCGTCGAAGACGGCCTCGGCGGCGGCCGCGAACGAGCGGTCCGCCTCGCCGGCGTAGGCGTCCGCCAGCACCTCCGTCTCCGCGCGGTTGGCCGAGACGACCACGTCGGTCACGCCGGCCAACTCGCCGATGGCCTCGCGGCCCGAGCGCAGGCGGTCGGGGTCGAGCTTTCGCACGTCACCGGGGTCGACCAGTACCGTCTCGGGCGGGTCGGCAACGTCGGCCCAGCGGTCGCGAAGCCCCGACAGTACGGTCGGTGTGTGGGGCGTCTCAGACCAGTAGCCCACGCCCAGCAGCGCCGCGCCGTCGAGGCGCCCGAGGAGGCGGTCGTGGCCGAAGCGGTCGTCAAGCCCCGCCCAGTCCAGCGTCATCGTATCGCCGATTTCGGTCAGCATCAGCTTCCCGTCGTCGAACTCGACGGCGTCCGTGACGCCGGGCTCGCCTATCGAGTGGAGGTCGTACCCGCCGAACTCCCGCTCGAAGGTCTCCTGGACGGGGTCGCCGTACATCCCGACGAGCGTCGGTTCGAAGCCCCAGGTGCCGAAGGCCCGCGACAGGTGGCAGGTGTGGCCGCCGGTGCGGCGGCCGTCTTCGAGCCACTCGTAGGTCAGCGAACTCCCGGCTTCGACCGAGCGGTCCAGTCGGTCGCGGAAGTCGGCGAGCCGCGGCAGCCGTTCGTAACTGGTCGGGTCGGTGCGGTCGGCGACGACTTCGCGGACGCGGTCGAGGTAGCCGTCGAAGCCAAACACCACCCGGCGAGGGTCGATGTCGTCGGGCAGTTGCTCGCGGGCGGCCTCGACGGCCCGCCCCGTCCCGTCGTCCATCTACAGGACGTCGTCCGCGCTGGCGCCCTCGAAGACGACCTCTTCGAGCATGTCCAGCATCTCGTAGGGGTTCTCGCGCTGCCAGACGTTGCGGCCGACGGCGAGGCCGGCGACGCCGACGTCCATGCAGTCCTCGACGAGTTCGAGGAACTCGCGGTCGGAGGACTTCGAGCCACCCGACAGCAGGACGCGGTTGTCGGCGGCCGACTGGACGGCATAGCGCATGTTCTCCTTGCTACGCGGGTACTTGACCTTCGTGAAGTCAGAGCCAAGCTCTAGCCCCAGACGGGCGGCGTAGGCGATGATCTCCTTGCTGCGGTGTTCCTTGACGGCCTGGCCGCGCGGGTAGGACCACAGGGCGATGGGGAGGTCGTGGTCGCGAGCGGACTCCTGGACCGGGCGGAAGTCCTCGAACATGTCCGTCTCGCGGTTGACGCCGGGGTAGATAGTGTAGCCGATGGCGTCGACGTCGAGTTCGGCGGCGTAGTCGACGGTCCAGTTGTGCGGGGAGTAGGGGTCGCCCATCCAGAGGTCCGAGCCGCCGTTGAGCTTGGCGAGGAGGTTCACGTCGTCCTTGTAGCTCGGGTAGTACGTCTCCGTCAGCCCCTTCCCTACGGCGAGGGCCGTGACGGCGTCGTGTGTCGCCATCTCGAAGACCTGGTTCGGATCGAGTCGTTCCTCGACGCCGCTGAACTGCTTGGGACCGTGCTCCATCCCGTGGTCGTGTGCCAGCACAAGCGTCTTGTCGTTACGAACGAGTGGTGAGTCTCCAAGGGGTCGCATGATTGTGAACTACCCAGAAGGCACATTAACAGATTTCGGTTCTGTGTCTTTACTCGTGTTCGTGTTCGTTTTTGTCCGCCCCACGGAGGTTATGTAGCTGGGGGGCGAACGTGACGATATGCCGACAGTCGACCTCGACGAGGAGACGATTCGACGCCTCGACGGCCTCCGCGAGGAGGACGAGTCATACGACGAACTCGTCACCGAGCTCATCAACATCTACGAAGCGGAGGAGCTGACGCTGTTCCACGGCGGCGACGAGTACTAGTTACTGGCCTGCTCGCAGACGCGCTCCCATCGCCCGTTGGACTCCAGCTCCGCCTGTAGCTCGTCGGCGTAGGCCTGTGCGAGCTGTTCGGCCTCCTCTGCGCGGCCGTCGTCGTCGTCCCCGCCGGCCAGCCCCAGCGCCGCTTTCACGCCCGAGAGGAACCCACCGCCGCCGGCGTCGTCTCGCGGGTCGCCGCCCCGCCCGCCCGCCATCGGGCCGCCCTGGTCGACCTTGTCGAGCTCCGGCATGATAGAGGGGAGCTTCGAGGTGTCCGCGACGAGTCTCGCTGACTCGGGCGTTTCGGGGTTCTCGATGTCGAACTCGACAGCGGTCATCACGAGCCCCCACTGCTGGTTCGAGAAGGAGGAGGCCTCGACCCGGTCGGAGAACTGCCTGTCGACCGCCATTCGCTCGCCGGCGATGCGGCCGGTCCAGTCGTCGCTCATACCCCATCCTCGTGGCCCTCGCAGAAGAGCGTTTCCGACCGCGACGGGCCCGCTCAGACGCCCGACTCGATACTGATGTCCGCGTGCAGTTCCTCGGTCAGCGCCGAGTGGACGTGACAGATGTCCTCGCCCAGTTCGACGATGTCCTGTGCGTCCTCGCCCAGGTCGGCCTCGACCGTGAGGTCGAACGCGATTGCTTCCAGGTCGTCGTCCTCGTCGAGGTCCGCCGCGACCTCGATTTCGACCTCGCCGATGTCGTCGTAGCCGTGCTGGTCCGCGGCGACGCGCAGCGCCGGGATGTAACAGGACGCGTAGTCGGCCGCCAGGACCTCGTTGGGCGAGGGGCCGTCGTTGCTCAGCGCGTCGACGATGAGTTCCCACTCGCCGTTGATGACGCTCTCGACGGTGTAGCCGTCCTCGCACGTGCTCTGAACTTCGATGTCTGCCATGACGTGCGAGGGGTCGGTGCCCAGCGTATAAACTTGATTGATACGTCCCCAGCGGGGATTCAAGGCGCTCGCGCTCGAAGTCAACCACATGACGACAGTCGGCTTCATCGGCCTTGGCGCGATGGGAGCACCGATGGCGTGGAACCTCGACGGGGCGGGCTTCGACCTCGTCGTCTACAACCGCTCGACCGACCGCGAGCAGCCCTTCGCGGAATCGGGCGTCTCAGTCGCTGACTCGCCGAGACACCTCACGAAACGCGCGGACGTGGTCTGTTGTATCGTCAGCGACGGCGACGCGGTCGCCGAGGTGCTGGAGCGCGACCTCGGCGTGCTGGAGGCTCTCGACGACGACACCGTCTTCGTCCAGATGAGCACCATCGGCTACGCGGAGACGATGGCCGCCGCGGACCTCGTCACCGAGACTGGCGCCCAGTTCGTCGACGCGCCGGTCTCCGGCACGGTTGGCCCCGCGGAAGAGGGAACGTTAGTCGGACTGGCGGGCGGCGACGAGGCCGTCGTCGAGGAAGTCCGGCCGATTCTCGAAGCGATGTGCGAGCCCGTGGTCCACTGCGGCGAGGTCGGCCAGGGGACGAACATGAAGCTCTTTATCAACCTCCTGCTGGGCGACGCGATGGGCGCGTTCGCAGAGGCGCTCGTCTTCGGTCGGGCGAACGGGCTCGAGATGGACGCGATGCGTACCGTCGTCGAGAACGGCGCGCTCGACTGTCCGCTGTTCTCCGTCAAAGGCGGCACCATCGCCGAGGGCGACTTCGCGCCCCGGTTCCCGGTCGACTACCAGTTCAAGGACCTCTCGCTGGCGCTCGACCGCGCCGGCGAGGTCGGCGCGCCACTGTCACAGACCGCCGCCGCTCGCGAGTCGTTCAGCGCTGCCCGGGCCAGCGGTCACGGCGAGGCGGACATGGCCGCGGTCATCAAGCACCTCGCCGGACTGGCAGACGTATCAGTCGAAGGCAACGAATAACGCCCGCCCCGCACCTGTAACAGGGTTTGCAGGTTGCTGCAAGCTATTTGCTCCGTCGGCCTGAACTGGCTGTAGAGACCGATGGGCGACTCGAAAGTGCTGGTCGTAGGGGAAGACGGGGACGAAGTCGCCGGGTTCGAGACCGCGCTCACCGACGCGTCGGTCGTCTGTGACGCACCCGGGACGGTGACCGTTCGACTCTGTCGGACGGCCGTCGACTGTCTGGTCACGCCCCTGTCCCTCGATGGGGCGACCGGCGAGCGCGTCGCGACCGCCGCCCGCTGGCTCTATCCGGACCTCCCGGTCGTTCTCTACGGGACGGACGCCACGGAGGCGACCGTCGGGAGCGTGGTGGACGCCTCGCGACTCGACGACGCGGCGGTGGTTCGGGCAGTCGAGGCCGCGGTCGACTCTGAGACCACTGCGGCCCGCGATCCGTCGCGGGCCGAGACGATTCTCGCCTCGCTGTTCGAGTCGATTCCGGCCCACATGTTCGTCAAGGACCGCGAGGGCCGGCACGTCCTCTCGACCGACCACCTCGTCGACCCGGCAGAGCTGGTCGGCTACACCGATACAGAGCTCAACGACGACGAACCCGACGTGTTCCGGCAGGCGATATATCAGGACGACCGGCGCGTCATCGACCGCGGCGAGGTGCTCGAAAACGTCGAGGAGTACTCCCGGAAGTACGACGTCCACCTCCTGACGTCGAAGGTCCCCTGGCGCGACTCCGAGGGGGCAGTTACCGGGCTCGTCGGCCTCTGCCGGGAGATTACCGACCGGAAACGACGCGAACAGGCCCTCCGCGCGAGTAGCGAACGACACCGCCGGGTCGCGCTGAAGGCCGCCCACGAACTGCGCAACGAACTCCAGGTCGCGACCGGCAGACTGGAACTGGCCGACGCGGAGTCGTCGATGCTCTCCGAGGTCGAACGCTCACACGGGCGGCTTACCGAGATCGTCGACGACGTGGTCCGGCTCGCGGAGCAGGTCGAGACCGGCTCCGACCGGGACGAACTCCGGCTTTCGACCGTCGTCCGTGAGGTGTGGGAGACCACGGAGACCGGTTCGATGCGACTGACCATCGAGGCGGACGGCGTCTTCGTCGCCGAACCGGACTCGACGCGCCTGCTCGTGGAGACGGTCATCTCGAACGCGCTCGAACACGGGGGCGTGGACTGCCGGGTCACAGTCGGCCGAACCGGGACCGGCTTCTACCTGGCCGACGACGGCCCCGGTATCAGCGCCGAGCCGCCCGAACGCGTCTTCGAGGCCGGGTTCAGCGAGACGAGCGACAGCAGCGGCTTCGGTCTCTACATCGTCTACCGCATCGCCGACGACAACGGGTGGGAGGTCGTCGTCGGGGAGAGCGACGACGGCGGCGCGCGCTTCGACGTCGACGGCGTCCGCTTTATCGACTAGAGTTCGAACGTCTCGTCGCCCTCCAGGACGACGGCTTCGGCGTCGCTGCCGGTGGCTTTCACCTCGCGGACGAAGTCGTCGGTGTCGATTTCGATGACCGGCATCGTGTCGTAGTGCATCGGGAAGACGTAGTCGACGTCGAGCCAGTCGGCGGCGATGGCGGCCTGCATCGGCCCCATGGTGAAGTGGTCGCCGGCCGGCAGCGCCGCGGCGTCGGGTTCGAGATACGGCCCGATGACCTCGCGCATCTCGGTCATCAGCCCGGTGTCGCCGGCGTGGTAGAACGTCGTCGACTCCTCGTCGCTGACCTGCGTCGGCTTGGTGTCGGAGATGATATACCCCGCGGGCATCCCGCCGCTGTACTCGTAGTCGGTCTCAATCCCGTTGGTGTGGTCGGCCCGGTGCATCGTGACGAACGCGTCGCCCAGTTCGACCGTCCCGCCGAGGTTGAACCCGATTGTGTCGTCGGTGCCGTAGGTGTCCGCACAGTAGCCGACGACCTCCGGTGTGCCGACGACGGTCGCGTCCTGAAAGGCGCCCACGTCGCCGATGTGGTCGGCGTGGCCGTGGGTCAACAGGACGTAGTCGGGGTCCAGTTCCTCGGGGTCCGTGTCCGTCTTGGGGTTGCCGAAGAACGGGTCGATGAGAAGGTCGGTGTCGTCGACGGTGACAGCCCAGGTAGAGTGACCGTGCCAGGTAAGCTCCATGATTCGGGCGCTACTACACGGCGCTCCCACTTAACGGCTATACCAGCGGCGTTTTAGTCGAACATCGTGAGCGTCGTCGGCTTGCCCTGGGCGTAGCGAATCCAGCGTCGCATGTGTCGGTTCAGCGCCCAGAACAGCACCACGACCATCCCGACCAGCGCCGTGAGCAACACGACACCGAGCACGAGCGGGTCCTCCGCCGGCAGTCCGAACAGCGCGACAATCGTCGCGACGAGTGCCATCTCGAGCGCGGTACGGATTCCCGGGAGGACGAACCCCGGCGACGGGAGTGAGTCGCCCGACGTGTCCCTGGCCATACCCACCGTTCGCGAGCCGGCTACTTAGCGATTGTCGCCGTCCGTGGCTTTATTCACTCGCTTACCCTAGGGCGGGACATGGCTTCAGATGGGCTGTCACGCCGGCGGCTGCTGGCCGCGGTCGGCGTCGCGGCTGCGGGGACGGCGGGCTGTCAGTCGCTGCTGACCAGTTCGGACCAGTCCGGCGACGCGGCCGCGGACACGCCCCGAACACCCGAAACCACGGGCCCGCCACAGGGCAGCGCCGAGGGCAACGTCTACACCGACGTGTACGACGACGTGGCCGACGGCGTCGTCTCTATCCAGGTCTACTCGGGGGTCGGGCGGCCCGCCTCCGGCAGCGGCTTCCTCGTAGAGAACGGCTACATCGTCACCAACGAACACGTCGTCGACGCCGGCGACACCGTCTACGTCCGCTACGCCGGGACCGACTGGCGCGAGGTCTCCGTCGTCGGTACCGACGTCTACAGCGACCTCGCGGTCATCGAGGACGACGCGGTGCCCGACGCGACCGCCCCGCTGTCCTGGGCCGAGGTCACCCCGCCAATCGGCACTCGCGTCGTCGCCATCGGCAACCCGTTCGGGCTCTCTGGCTCCGTCTCCGAGGGTATCGTCAGCGGCGTCGACCGGACGCTCCGGGGCGAGAACGGGTTCTCCATCGCCGCGGGCATCCAGACCGACGCCGCGGTCAACCCGGGCAACAGCGGCGGCCCGCTGGTCGACTTAGACGGCGACGTGCTGGGCATCATCAACTCCGGCGGGGGCGACAACGTCGGCTTCGCTATCTCCGCGCAACTGGCCCGGCGAGTGATTCCCGCGCTGGTCGCCGACGGCTCCTACGACCACCCGTACATGGGCGTCGGCCTCTCGAACGTCTCCCCGCTCCTCGCAGCGGCGAACGACCTGGAACGGGCCGCTGGCGTCTACATCAACACCGTCGTGCCCGGCGGCCCCTCCGACGGCGTCCTCCGGGGCAGTACCGGGACGGAACGGGTCGACGGCGTCGAGGTCGGCACCGGCGGGGACGTCGTCCGCCGCCTCGACGACACGCCGACGCCGACCCGCCAGGACCTGGCCGCCTACCTCGCACTGGAGACCAGCCCCGGGGACACGATGACCGTCACCGTCCAGCGCGACGGAGCCACGCGAACGGTCGAACTCACGCTCGGGACGCGGCCCGTTCCGCCGTAGTGCGACGCCCCGGTGCGAGCCACCGCCGGCTCGGTGTCAGTTGAGCGCGAGAAAGCGGTAGTTCAGCACCGCGGCGAACGTCACCCAGAGCAGATAGGGGACCACCAGGAGCCCGGCCGGCCGCTCGATACGGCCGAACGCGACCGCTGTCGGCACGGCCAGCAGGAGCAGCCCGCCGATGACGCCCAGGGCCAGCGCGAGGTCCTGTGCGCGGAAGAACACCGGCGTCCAGGCGACGTTGAACGCCATCTGTGCGACGAACAGCCCCAGTGCGAGCCGCCGCCCGGGGTCGTCTGCCCGCCAGACGAGATACAGCGCGACCCCGAGCAGCGTGAACAGGAGTGGCCAGACGACGCCGAAGACCCACGGTGGCGGGTAGATAGCGGGTTTCGTGAGCGACTGAAACCACGCCGACCCGGGTCCACCGAGGGCGGCGGGCGCGCTGCCGACGAGGTTGACCAGCACGACTGCGGCGAGGACGCCGGGGAGGTCCTCGCGAGTCAACAGGCTCATGGGACACCTACGGCCGTCGCGGTGAAAATGTCAGCGCCTCACTCGAGCGGTTCGGCGGCGTCGCGCTCGACGAGCGGGTCGGCGTTGTCCGCCGGCAGCGTCACCACGTCGTCAGTCGAGAGGTCGTACTCGCGCTGGTCGACGCCGAATATCTCGCCAACGTCGTCGGTAATGCGGACGGTCTTGCGGTCGACGTCAGCCGTCTCGTGGTCCGACTCCGGCGGCGGCTCGCGGCCCTCGTCGACGGCCGACGGCGCCTCCCCGGCGGGTCGGTCCGTCGACTCCCCGCCCGCCGAGGGCGTCCCGGTCGGTTCACTCGGGACCGCCGGTGATTCGGGCGGAACCGAGTCAGCCGTCTGCGAGCCGGGGCCGTCCGGTGGCTCGGGTGCCGCCGGGTCCGCCGCGGGAGCGTCGTCCGGCGCCGACTGTGGCCCGGAGCCGTCGCCGCCGCCCATGATGTCGGCGGCGTCGACGCTCGGTTCGGCATCCGCCGGGGCGCCCGCCGGGTCCGGCCCGGAGGCGGCGTCGGTCTCGGGCGCAGCATCTCTCGGGGGCGTCGGGTCCGCGGGCGACTCGTCGGCGGGCGCCGTCGACCCGTCGTCGACCGCGCCCGTCGGCGCCTCGCCCGCGATGACGTCGAGGACGTGCGAGCGGTTCCCCTCGATGGCCTCGACCATCGTCTCGAAGAGGCTCCGCTCCTCCTGTGTCAGCCCGCCGTCCTCCGTCGGCATGTCGGCGGCCGCCAGCGACGCCATCTTCACTATCTTCCCGACGCGGCGCTCGTAGATGGCCTCGACCGTCTGTTCGGCCGTCTTGATGTCGTCGGTCAGCCGGTTGACCTCCGGGGCGTCGAAGGGGTCCTCGGCCCGCTCGGCGGCGCGTTCGCGCTCCTCGCGCAGTTGGGCGACGAACTTGCCGGCCTCCTCGTAAAAGGTCGGGCGCAACTGCTGGAGCTGGTCGGTCTGGCGCTCGCGTGACTGGACCGACTGGAGTTCGTCGAGTTTCATTCCTGTGCCTTCCGTGCCCGCCCGCGGGCCATGAGGAACACGCCCACGTGCTCTGGTACAGTCTGATTACCCGCCTCCACCGTAAAACTATCCCCGCCGTGTTCCTCCGTGTCCAGCTCGACCAGCCCGCCGTCGGTGACTTCGACGGCTATCTCGTGGCCCCGGAACGTCTCCGGGACGGCGTCGGCGAGCGGGTCGAAGTCGGCCAGTTCCCCGCGGTCGAGTCGCCTGACTTCCAGCCCGCTACCGCCGTGGAGGCTGCCCGGCAGCCGGATGAGCCGGTTGGTGTCGGTCGTCACCGGCTCGTCGATGGGCGCGTTGTCCGCGGCGACGACCTCCTGAGCGAGCACCTGTGCTATCTGGTACACCGCCGAGTGGACGTCGATGTTGCCCGCCTCGAGCTGGTCGTAGTTGGTCCGGGCGGCGTTGAGCGCCGCCGTGGCCTTCCCCTCGCCGATGCGGTCGTAGCGTTGCAGCGCCTCGATAGCGTCGGCCTCGTCCATCGCCAGCCACTCGTCGAACTGGTCGAGGACGTAGCGGTGCGCGCGGGCGCCCCAGCCGCCGTCCGTCGGCAGGGTCCGCTTCTCCGCCGGGCTGGACCGGCCCGCAGTGCCGGCGACGGTCTCGATTTCGACCAGTTCGTCGAACTCCAGCCCGATGCCACGGACGTAGTCGACGACTTCGCGCCGTGCCTCGCGTTCCAGCCCGCGAACCCGCTCGTCGCGGACGTGGACGTGATAGCCCCGCCCGCCCGAGAAGACGACCGTCGTCTCCTCGAAGCCGAAGTCGTCGTCGAGGAAGTCGAGCAGGCGCATGAGCGCGTCCTTGCACTTTGCGAGCATCTCCCCGTAGCTGTCCTCGCCCAGCACGACCGACGGGAGGTGGTCGGCGTCGAGGTCGAAGACGAGGTCGGAGTCGCGCCACCCCTTCTCGCCCATCGTCGAGGCGCTGGGGTCGTCGTACCGGCCCGCCGAGAAGTAGATGTGGCGGGGCTTCTTGCGCGCCAGGAAGTCCTCGACGTCGCCCAGGTCCAGCAAGGAGCGGTGGCGGACCATCGTCTCTCCGGGGCCCTCCGTCCACGGGATGAAGCCCCACTCGCGTTCGTTCGCGGCCGGCGGCGGCGTTATCGACGACCGTCGGTAGTGGTCACCGAAGCGACCGCGCAGGTACTCGCGGGTCCGCTCGTCCATCGGCTCTCTGGTTAGAGAGTACCGGTGAAAAGGGTTCTCGTCTCGGGGCTAGCAACAGCGTACTATCTGAGTGAAGAGAGCGGGAACGCTGTCGCCGGCGACACCGTACGCGCCGACAGCCAGAAAGCCCCGGCTGTCTGAACGAAGGCGGGCGAGCCCCCCGAGTGCCGACCGGGGCTTTCTGGCTGTAAGAAGACACTGCGATACTTCCAAAACCGACGACCGTTCCTAGCCCCGCAGGAACTTCGAGAGCTTCTCCGTGATGGAGTCGTCGCCGAGTTTCAGATAGAACGCGTCGCCGCCGTCCTCGTAGTAGTTGTCGATGCGCCGTCGAATCTCGAAGCCGATGTGACGATAGAACTCCAGGGCCTCCTCGTTGGTCGAGCGGGCGTGACAGGTGACCGAGCCGTAGTCCTCGCTGACGCGGGCGACGAGGCGCTTGCCGAAGCCGTGGCCGCGGTAGTCGGCGTCGACGGCGAGAAAGAGGATGTAGCCGTCCCGGCGGACGGCGGCGAAGCCGACGAGGGCGTCGGCCGCGCGGTCGATGTAGAGATAGACCGTCGACCGGCGGTAGGCGCTGCGGAAGAACCCGCGCCGCTGGCGGAGCACGCCCTCCGAGCGCCGGATGTCCTCCTTGAGCTGCCACGCTGCGTCGACGTACTCGTCGCTGCCACGGTCGACGACTTTCGTCTCGATGTTGACGCTCACTGGCGAGGAGATACGACAGGCGCGAACATAATACCACCGCCCGTCGTTCCGGCGAGTCGCTTTTAGGCGTGCCACCCCACCAGCGAACTATGGCTGACTCGTCGGGGAGTGAGCGGTCCGCGCCGACGGCCGTCAAGTCCACCTTCCGGCAGGCGTTTCTCAGCGGCGTCGCCCTGACCATCCCGCTGTTCGTCACGCTGCTGGTCGTCGGCTTCGTCGTCAACACGCTGTCGAACGTGCTCGACCCGGTGGTGGTGTTCGCCTTCGATCTCACGGGGTCCCAGCTCGAACCGTCGGAGACGCCGACGTACCTCGTGAAACTGGTCGCGGCGAGCGTGTTGCTGCTCGGTATCCTCGCAATCGGCCTCGTCGCCGAACAGCGTTCGGCCCCCGGCCGCTTCGAGTCGATGTTCGACGCCACGATGGAGCGCATCCCTGGCGTGGGCTCTATCTACACCAGTTTCGACGAGATGAGCCAGATGCTGCTCGACAGCGACACGCAGTCGTTCCAGGAGGTCGTCCTCGTCGAGCACCCGACGGCCGAGTCATACACCGTGGCCTTCGTCACCGCGTCCACGCCGCCGGAAATCGAGCGCGCGACCGACAGCGACGAGATGGTGACGCTGTTCATGCCGATGGCGCCGAACCCGGTGATGGGCGGCCACGTCGTCCACGTGCCCACCAGCCGCGTCTACGACGTCGACATGACCGTCGAGGAGGGGATACGCTCCATCGTCACCAGCGGGGTCGCCATCGGCGAGAGCGGGGTCGAGGTGCCACTCGGCGGGGCCGCGAGTACCGACCGTTCCTACCCGCCACAGACGGGGTACCACGCCGGCGGCGACCACCGCGAACCGACCCCGCGGACGGGGGCGACGGACCGGGCGTCCGCCTACAGGAACGACATCGACCCGGAACACGCCCGGACGCCGGACGCGGTCGCCGAGACCGACCGCGAGGAGCCGGTCGGAGACGCGGCCGACCACCACGAGGACCTGGAGCGGGCCGACGGGACCATCGGCGACGACACCGACCACCCGGCCGCGTTCGAACAGGACGAGGACATCCTGGGGTCGACCTCCGGGACGCCGTCGGACATCGAGTCGAGCCGAGAGGAACAGAATTAGGTAGCCAGCCCGCCTACGCCGGGATATGACCCGCCGTCCAGCTATCGCTTCGGTGCTGGCGTTCCTGGCCGCCGCCGTCAGCCGGCCGGTACAGGCTCACGTCGACTACGTGACTGACTCGGGCCCCGAGACGAGGGACGCACTGGCGTTCACCGTCCAGGTCCTCTCCGAGCCGTTCAACGCGGCGCTGTTCGTCGGTGCCGGACTGGCGGTCGTCCTCGGTGTCGCCGCCTATCTCTGGGTCCGCCCGACTATCACGGACATCGTCATCCTGCGCGAGAAGCTGGCGAGCTACGCCGACCTCGTCCCGTGGATGCTCAGGCTCTCCGTGGGGCTGCCCCTCATCGGCGCCGGCTTCCAGGGGTACCTGTTCGCCCCGACGGTGACGTTCAACGTCGGCGCGAACCCGTTTCTGCGGCTCCTCTTTATCGGCCTGGGCTTTTTGACGCTGTTCGGGCTCGCGACCCGAATCGTCGCGACCGTCGGCCTGCTGACCTACGCCTGGGCGCTGGTGACAACCCCGACCGTCTTCATCGCCATCGAGTACGTGCCCATCTTCCTGGCGCTGTTCGTCCTCGGTGGCGGGCGCCCGAGCGCAGACGACATGTTACAGGAGGTCGCCAGCACCGACGGCACCATCTACGGGCGCGTCGACCCGATTCATCACCTGAAGGCCTACCTGGACGAGCGGACGCGACCGCTGCGTGTGTACGTGCCGGTCATCCTCCGCGTCGGGATGGGCGCCGCCTTCGTCTACCTGGGCCTCGTCCAGAAGCTGGCCGAGCCCAGCAGCGGGCTGGCCGTCGTCGCGAAGTACAACCTGACTGCGGTCGTCCCGGTCGACCCCGGGCTCTGGGTCGTCGGCGCGGGCGTCACCGAGATAGCCGTCGGGCTCGCGCTCGTCGCCGGCTTCTTCACCCGCGGGTCGGCCGCCACCGCGTTCGTCCTGTTTACCCTGACGCTCTTTGGCCTGCCCGACGACCCGGTGCTCGCTCACGTCGCGCTGTTCGGGATGGTCTCGGCGGTGTTCACGCTCGGGGCCGGGCCGCTCTCGTTCGACCACTGGTTCGGTCGCCCCGCGGTCGGGGAAGGCGAGTCGGTGGTCCCGGCGGACTGATTCAGGCGCCGTCCCACCGGTCTAGCTGGGTCCGGTTACCGCTCTCGTTGTAGTAGACTGTGATTGTGTCACTGGAGCCGACGCGCTGGCCGTAGGCGTTCCCCTCGCCGAGCTGGATGATGTCGCCTTGCTCGACCAGGGCCGTCCGGTTCGTGTTCGCCAGCTCCGACCAGTTCGCTTTGGTCTCCCCCCTCGGGCCCTCGAACTCCAGGCGACCGGCCTGAATCGCGTCGCCGCGGCTGTGTGTGACCAGAAGCAGAGAACTCTCCTCCGCGTAGTCGTACGTGAAGTTCGCCTGTGGCACTCCACCGGGGTCGTCCTCGCTGACGACCAGCACGTTGAGGCCCACCACCGCGGTCACGACGACGGTCATCCCGACGAGCAGTCCGATGCCGATAGACTCGGACATCGCGCGGTCCCCGTCGAGGCTACGCGGTCCCATCGATACCCACTCGTGGGTACGTGACCATAAAGGCTGCTCGGCCGTCGAGCGTCGAGCGCGTCTCAGAGCGACAGTTCGCGTACGGAAACCCGGTCCCGGAGCTCGTCGAGCGCGTCGAACGCCGGGGGCGACGTCCCGGCCTGTCCGACAAGCAGCGTCGCCGCGGCGACGCCGGTCCGGAGCGCCGTCGCGTCGTCCTCGCCGTCGGCCCACGCCGCGAGCGCCCCCGACAGCAGCGCGTCGCCGGCCCCGACCGTGTCGACCACGTCCACGTCCAGCGCCGCGGCGTGCAGCGCCGTCGACGCCGTCGCCAGGACCACGCCGTCGGCGCCCAGCGACGCCAGCACGCGGTCGAACCCGTTCGCGCGGAACGACGCGGCGGCCCGGGCACACCCCTCGACGGTCGAGAGGCCGGCGTCGGTCGCCCGGGCCAGTTCCTCGCGGTTGGGCTTACACAGGCTGAATCGTTCGTCGAGCGCCCGGAGCGCGCCGCCGTCCATGTCGACGACGGTGTCCCAGTCGCCGGCCGCCGCGACGGCGTCGACCGCGTCGGTCGTCACGCCCGGCGGGAGGCTCCCGCTGACGACCACGGTGTCGGGCGCCCGCTCGCGGACGGTGTCGACGATGGCGGCGACCGTCTCCCCGTCGACCGGCGGCCCGTCGTGGTTGAGCTTGAACTCCGAGCCGTCGGCGACGGCGGTCGTGTTCAGCCGGGTGGTGCCGCCGGATTCGACGAAGGCCGTCGACACGCCCGCGTCGGTCAGCCGCTGGCGGATGAACTGCCCGGTGAACCCGCCCAGGACCCCGGTCGCCACGGCGTCCTCGCCCATCCCGGTGAGGAACTGCGCGACGTTGACCCCCTTCCCGGCGGCGTCGAAGCGGGCCGACTCCGCCCGCAACACCCGGTCGGCGACCATCGGCTCGTCGAACTGCAGCGTCTGGTCGACCGCCGGGTTGAACGTCACGGTGAGGAGCATCAGTCGCCCCCCGTGACGACGACGGTCGTCTCGGCGAAGGCGTCGGCGAGTTCCCCCGGGAGCGGCTCGTCGGTGACGAACAGGTCGACCGCGTCGGGCTCGGCGACGGTGACGAAGCTCCGCTCGCCGAACTTCGAGCTGTCGGCCACCAGCACGACGCGACGGGCGTTTGCCACCATCGCTCGCTTCACCGCCGCTTCCTCCTCGTCCGGGGTCGACAGCCCCGTGTCGGCCGTGACGCCGTTGGTCCCGAGAAAGAGCAGGTCGAAGTGGCGCTGGTCGAGAAAGGACTCCGCGGCCGGCCCGACGCAGGCGTGGCTGCGCGACCGGACGGTCCCGCCTGTCAGTTTCACGTCCACATCGGTGTCGGCCAGTTCCAGGGCCAGTTCAGGCATGTTCGTCACGCCGACGTAGCCGCCGTCGGGGGCCGCTCGGGCCACCTCCGTCGTGGTCGTCCCGGCGTCGAAACAGACGACGTGGCCGTCGCGTATCTCCTCGCTCGCGCGGGTCGCGATGGCTCTTTTCGCCTCCAGGCGGTCGACCTCGCGCTGGTCGTAGGACCGCTCGCGGCCCGCCGACGAGACGGGGACGGCGCCGCCGTGAGACCGTTCGATACGGCCCTCGGTCTCGAGGTCCTGGAGGTCCCGGCGGATGGTCGCTTTCGAGAAGTCGAGTTCCTCGGCCAGCGTCGCGACCGAACAGCCGTCCTGCTCGGTCACCAGCTTGACGATAGTGCGTTTGCGCTCGGCGGGGAGCATCTTCCCGTGTTTGGGCCGCGCTGGCCTTATCAGTTCCGTCCGTCTCTGTTCGTTTCTGCTCGAAGTGTCAATCGTCTCCGTCGTCGAACCCGCGAGGGCGGGCGGCCGACGGGGTTACAACTCGTCCACGATAGCGGCCGTGACCGCGTCGGTGCCGGCGTCGCCGCCCAGGTCGGGCGTCTTCGGCCCCGACGCCAGGACGGATTCGACGGCGGCACGCACCCGGTCGCCCTCTTCGTCGTAGCCCAGGTGGTCCAGCAGCATGGCCGCGGAGAGAATCATCGCGGACGGGTTCGCGACGCCCTCGCCGGCGATGTCGGGCGCGGAGCCGTGGACCGGTTCGAACAGGGCGTTCTCCTCGCCGATGTTCGCCGAGGGCAGCAGGCCCAGCCCGCCGACCAGCCCGGCGGCGAGGTCCGAGAGCACGTCACCGGCGAGGTTCGGGCAGATGATGACGTCGTACTCCTCGGGCCGCATGACCAGATGCATGGCCAGCGCGTCCATCAGCGCGGTGTCGTACGCCGCTCCCCGCTCGTCCCCGACGGCGCTCGCGGCCTCCAGGAAGACGCCGTCCGTCTCGCGCATCACGTTGGCCTTGTGCGCGATAGTCACGTCGTCGTAGCCGTTCTGTTTCGCGTAGCCGAAGCCGAACTCGGCTATCTCGCGGGAGGCGGCCTCGGTGACGACGCGAGTCAGCGTCGTCACGCCCTCGCTTATCTCGCTCTCGATGCCCGAGTAGACGCCCTCGGTGTTCTCGCGGATGAAGACGATGTCCGTGTCGGGCTGGACGGCGTCCAGGCCGGGATAGGAGCGGGCGGGCCGGACGTTGGCGAAGGAGCCGACGACGTCGCGCAGCGGGAGAATCACGTCGGCGGCCGTCTCGCCGGCCGCGCCAAAGAGCGTGGCGTCGGCGTCGGCCGCAATCGACCTGGTCTCCTGGGGCAGCGCCTCGCCGGTCTCGGCTTTCACCGCGTCACCGGCGCTGCCGCGGACGAACTCGAAATCGGCGGTGTCGATAGCCTGCAGCACCTCGACGGCGGCGGGCGTCACTGCCTGCCCGATACCGTCGCCGGGGATGACCGCAATCTCGTGTGTCATGTGCGCCGAGATGCGGCCGTCCGGTGAAAGTGGTTCGGTTCCGGGTCGCGGGCGTGTTTCCCAAGGGACAGTTCATCCCGACCTCGCCAACTTGACACCGATATCGTGTTCGACCAGCAGGAAGACCGCGAGGGCCGCTAACCCGAGGGCCGCGGGGTCGACCCCGCCCAGGCCGAGCGACGCGAGCAGGCCGCTGAACTGCCCGCCCTCGAAGGCGAGCAGGAGCCACACCGTCGCCCCGGCGGCCTCGACGACGCTGAACCCGGCCGTGCCGAGGTCGACGACCGAGTCGAACGGCCCGACCCTGCGTAACACGTTGTCCTCGACGGTGTGCTGGGGCACGAGCAACACCGCAAACAGGCCCCCGGCGAAGAGAATCCCGTCGACCCCGCCCAGTCGGTCCGCGACGCCGAGCCACAGCACCCACAGCAGCGCCTCCGAGACGCTCACCGCGAGCGCCTGTCTGTCCGGGAGTGCGTCGGCCGAGACACCGTTGACGGTCGCGTCCGTGAGGACGTGTTCGACGACGAGGCCCGAGGTGAGCACGCCAAGGCCGATGGCGGACGTGGCCGAGATGACCGGCGCGCTCTGAACGAGGGTCAGCCAGAGCCCGAGTGCGAGCGTCTCGACCAGCGTGAACCCGACCATAAGGAGTGTCTGCCCGGTCACGCGAACGCCCGCGAGAGCGGAGCGCTCGCCGGAATCGATGGTCGCCATACCCCAGCCTGAGAGTCGGTTCGGATAGTTAGTATCCGCCTATCGGACAGTAACCCGACGCTGTCTGTCCGCGGCCGCTACTGTGAGAGCCCCGGCGTCGAGGACACGCGATGGCGGTCCGCGCGCTCGCGGCGGGCCACACGCGCTCTCGATGTCGCACTGCGACCTCGCGTAGCCGTCTCCGTCTGGGAAGCAGTTGCGTAGGCCGCGGCCTCGCTGCTAATCGTCCGCTTCGATATCCGACCGCGTCTGGTCCAGATACGGGAGCCCCGCGGCCGTCTCCTCGATGGCGTTGCGGTTTGCCTTCATCAGGGCCGTCGTGTCCCAGATGCCCTCGACGAGGGCCTTCCGCTGGGCGTCGTCGACGGAGACGCTGATTTCGTTGCTGCCGTACCGGACCGTCTCCGCGGCCACGTCGACCTCGATGTCGCCGTCGGGGTGGTCGTCGACCCACTGCTGTAAGGCGTTGATGGTCTCGTGGTCGGCGGTCAGCGTCGGGATACCGAGCGCGAGGCAGTTGCCCGCGAAGATCTCGGCGAAGCCCTCGCCGATGATGGCGTCGATGCCCCAGCGCATCAGGGCCTGGGGCGCGTGCTCGCGGGAGGAGCCACAGCCGAAGTTGTTGTTGACGACCATGACGTTGGCGTCCTGGAACCGCTGCTCGTTGAACGGGTGCTCTTTCTCGTTGTCGTCGTCGTCGAAGCGCAGGTCGAAGAAGGCGAACTCGCCCAGGCCGTCGAAGGTAACGACCTTCATGAACCGCGCCGGGATAATCTGGTCCGTGTCGATGTCGTTGCCCCGGATGGGAACGCCGGTGCCCTCGACGTAGTCGACCTCCGGAATCTCTTCGGTCGGGTCGCTCACGCTACGGTCACCTCCCTGATGTCGCGCACGTCGGAGACGCTCCCGTTGATGGCCGCCGCGGCCACCATCCGGGGGTTCATCAGGACGGTGCGGCCGTCCTTGCTCCCCTGTCGGCCGACGAAGTTGCGGTTCGAGGAACTGGCACAGGCCTCGTCGCCCTCGAGTTGGTCCTCGTTCATGCCCAGACACATCGAACAGCCGGCGTTGCGCCACTCGAAGCCGGCTTCCTCGAAGATGTCTTTGAGCCCCTCTTCCTCGGCGGCCCGCTGGACGCGCTGGCTCCCGGGGACGACGAACGCGCGCACGCTGTCGTCGACCTGCCGGCCCTTCACGATGCGGGCGGCCCGGCGCAGGTCGGGCAGTCGGGCGTTGGTACACGAGCCCAGGAAGGCGACGTCGATATCGTACCCCTCCATGGACTGGCCGGGCTCGACGCGCATGTGCTTCTGGGCGCGTCGTGCGGTGTCCTGCTTGTCCTCGGGGAGGTCCTCCGGGGCCGGAATCGGGTCGTCGATGCCGATGCCCTGGCCGGGCGTGGTTCCCCACGTGACGACGGGGTCGAGTTCGCTGGCGTCGATTTCGACCACGTCGTCGTACTCGGCGTCGTCGTCGCTGCGGATGGACTCCCAGTAGGGCTTGAGCTCCTCGAACTTCTCGGGGTGTTCCTGGAAGTAGTCCGTCTGTTCGAGCCACTCGTAGGTGGTCTCGTCGGGGTTGACGTAGCCCGCGCGAGCGCCGCCCTCGATGGACATGTTACAGATGGACATCCGCCCCTCCATGTCGAGGTTCTCGATGGTCTCGCCCGCGTACTCGTAGACGTAGCCGACGCCGCCTTCAGTACCGAGACGGCGGATGATTTCGAGGATGATGTCCTTGGCCTCGACGCCCTCGTCGAGTTCGCCCGTGACTTCGATTTTGCGGACCTTCTGTTTCTCCATCGCGATGGTCTGGGTCGCCAGCACGTCCCGAATCTGGCTGGTCCCGATACCGAACGCCAGCGCGCCGAACGCGCCGTGAGTGGATGTGTGGCTGTCGCCACAGACGATGGTCTTGCCGGGCTGGGTGATACCCTGCTCCGGCCCGATGACGTGGACGATACCCTGGTCGCCCGTCGTGGGGTCCGAGAACTGGATGCCCGTCTCGCGGGCGTTCTCTTCCAGTTCGGCCATCATCCGCTCGGCCGCGTCGTCCGAGTAAGGCCGGTCCTGGTTCGCCGTCGGGACGATGTGGTCGACCGTGGCGTGGGTCAGGTCGGGGCGGGCGACCTCCAGACCGCGCTCCTGGAGCATGCCGAAGGCCTGCGGGCTGGTGACCTCGTGGATGAGGTGGAGCCCGACGAACAGCTGGTCCTGCCCGTTGGGCAGGGTCGTCACCTTGTGCTGGTCCCATACCTTGTCGTACAGCGTATTTTCGCTCATACTGTATCCGTCCGTCCTTCGGTGCCGCGCTCGTAGGCGCGGTCGACGCCTTCGTCCGCCGATTCGTGGTCGACGTCCGCCATCGTCTCGGTCGTCTCGTCGGCGTCCCGTCCCCCGTCCGCGGCCACCGCCGGGCCACGCGCGAACGCGGTGCCGAACGTGTCGTTCGTGTGTGGATGCGTGTGGTCCACGTCTTTCATCTGGTCGCTCATTGTCTCAGTCGTCCGCAGGTGCTTCCTCTTTCTGCTCGTCGCCCCACGAGAACAGGGCGCGCAGCTCCGCGCCGACCTGTTCTATCTCGTGGTCCTGTTCGGCCTGTCGGTACTGCTTGTAGCTCGGGCGGCCGGTCTGGTTCTCCGATATCCACTCGCGGGCGAACTCGCCTTTCTGTATCTCTTCGAGGATCGACTCCATGCCCTCGCGGTTGATGACTTCCTCACCGCGGGTCAGGCCGCCGTACTCGGCGGTGTCCGAGACCGAGTTCCACATCTCCATGTGGCCGCCCTCGTACATCAGGTCCACGATGAGTTTGAGCTCGTTCAGACACTCGAAGTAGGCCATCTCCGGGGAGTAGCCCGCGTCGACGAGCGTCTCGAAGCCGACCTTCACCATCTCGGTGACGCCGCCACAGAGGACGGCCTGCTCGCCGAAGAGGTCCGTCTCGACCTCCTCCTGGAACGTCGTCTCGATGACGCCCGCCCGCGTGCAGCCGATGGCCTTGGCGTAGGAGAGCGCGCCCTCCTTCGCGTCGCCGGTTGCGTCCTGGTAGACCGCGATGAGGCCGGGCGTGCCCTCGCCCCGGTCGTAGGTGCGGCGCACGAGGTGGCCGGGCGACTTGGGCGCGACCATCGTCACGTCGACGCCCTCCTGGGGCTCTATCTGGCCGTAGTGGATGTTGAACCCGTGGGCGAACTGCAGCGTGTCGCCGGGCTCCAGGCCGTCGCGGATGGCCTCGTAGACCGCGGGCTGGACGGTGTCAGGGACGAGCATGACGACCCGGTCGGCCTCAGCGGCCGCCACGTCCGGCGTCTCGACACGGAGGCCCGACGCCTCGGCGTCGCCGCGTGAGGACGAGTCCTCGCGGAGGCCGACGATGACGTCGACACCGGAGTCGTGGAGGTTCAGCGCGTGGGCGTGGCCCTGGGAGCCATAGCCCAGAACGGCCACTGTCTCGTCGGTTACGTGCGATACGTCGGCGTCGTCGTCGTAGTAGACTGTTGTGTCGAGTTCGTCAGTCATGTTTCTCCAGTGTCGCGGGACCTCGTTCCAGCGCGGCGGCCCCCGTCCGCACGACCTCCTGCACGTCGAACTGTTTGAACGCCTCGACGGCGGCGTCGATTTTCTGTTTGCTGCCCGTTATCTCGACGGTCACCGAGTCCGTGGAGGCGTCGACGGCCTGGCCGTCGTACATCTCCGCCACGGCGTTGACGTCGTCGGGTTTCTCCCCACCGACCTTGATGAGCGCGAGCTCCCGGCGGACCGACTCCGACTGGAGTTCGGTCACCTGAATGACAGGCACCAGCTTCCGCAGTTGCTTTTTCGCCTGGTCGATGCCGGGCTCGGGCTCCTCGATGAGGATGGTCATCCGGGCCGTATCCGAATCGACCGTCGGCCCGACGGTGAGACTTTCGATGTTGAACTGCCGGCGCGAGAAGAGGGCAGAGACCTCCGAGAGCACGCCGGGCTTGTGTTTGACGAGCGCCGACAGGACCGCCTGTCGGGGCTCGTGGGTCGCTTCCGCCTCGGGGTCGACGCGGATTCCCTGCTTGTTCCGCTTACCCGTCGGGTGCATCCGTTCCGGTGGCGCGGGACCGGGCATTCCGCCAGTCATTATAGCATCTCCAGGTGGTCTTCTTCCAGCGCGAACAGGCCGTTGTCACCGCCACTGGGGACCATCGGGAAGACGTTCTCCCCGGGGTCGATGTGGGCGTCGATGACGCTGGGCCCGTCGTACTCGCGTGCCGCTTCGATTGTCTCCTCGACGTCTTCCTGTGCCTCCAGCCGGAAGCCCCGAGCCCCGAAGGCCTCCGCGAGCTTGTCGAACTGCGGAATCCACGGGTACTCCGAGGCCATCCGGCGGCCCTCGTAGAAGCCGTCCTGCCACTGGCGGACCATCCCGACCGCCTCGTTGTTCAGGACGACGTAGGTGATATCGAGCTGTTCGCGGACCGCGACCGAGAGGCCCTGGACCGTCATCAGGAACGAGCCGTCGCCGTCGAAGCAGACGACTTCCTGGTCCGGGGCGGCGAGTTTCGCACCGATGGCGGCGGGGACGCCGTAGCCCATCGTCCCCAGCCCGTGCGAGGAGACCCAGGTGCGGGGCTCGGTGTACTCCCAGAACTGGGAGGCCCACATCTGGTGTTGCCCGACGCCGGTACAGACGATGGTGTCGTCGGGCGTCACGTCACTGAACTTCTCGACGACGTACTGCGGTTTCAGCGGCTCGTCGTCGGGCGTGTCGTAGGTCATCGGGTACTCCGATTTCCAGGTCTGGCACTGCTCGCGCCACTCGTCGGCGTCCGGGGCGCGTGGCATGGCGTCGAACAGCTGGCGCAGGACCTGCCGGGCGTCGCCGACGAGCGGGTAGTCCGCGTAGATGTTCTTCGATATCTCGGCTGGGTCGATGTCGACGTGGATGACCTCCGCGTCGGGGGCAAAGGAGTCGACGCCGCCGGTCAGGCGGTCGTCGAAGCGGGTGCCGATAGCCAGCAGGCAGTCCGTGTTCGAGATGGCCATGTTGGCGTAGCCGGTGCCGTGCATCCCGGCCCACTCCAGTGAGAGCTCGTGGTCCTCGGGGAAGCTCCCGATGCCGGGCATCGTGGTGATGACCGGTATCTCGTACTCGATGGCGAACTCCCGCAGCGCCGGCGAGGCGTCGGCCTTGATGACGCCGCCGCCCGAGAGGATAACGGGGCGGTCCGCGGCCGCGAGCGCCTCGGCGGCCTCCTGGACCGCTTCGTCGTCGGCTTCCTCCTGGACCTCGTAGGTGTCGGGGGTCTTCGGGGCGGCGGGCTCGACGTCCGTCTCGCCCTGCGTGACGTCCTTCGGGAGGTCCACGAGGGTAGGCCCCTGTCGGCCGGCGTCAGCGAGCGCGAACGCCTCGCCGACGTTGTCGCCGACGGTGTCCGAGTCGGCCGCGAAGTAGCTCTCCTTGGTGACCGGCTGGGTGATGCCCACCGTGTCGGTCTCCTGGAAGGCGTCGTTGCCGACGAACTCCGTGGGGACCTGGCCCGTCAGCGCAATCATCGGGTCCGAGTCCATGTTGGCGTCGGCGATGCCGGTGACGAGGTTCGTCGCACCGGGGCCGGAGGTGGCGAAACAGACGCCGGGGTTGCCCGAGACGATGCCGTAGGCGTCGGCGGCGTGGGAGGCCCCCTGCTCGTGGGCCATCGTCACGTGCTTGAGTTCGTCGGAGTCGTACAGCGCGTCGTAGACGGGCATGATAGCGCCGCCCTGGACGCCGAAGATGTACTCCGCGCCCGCGTTCTCCAGGGCCCGGACGACCGACTGGGCGCCGGTGGTGACGGGCGTCTGGTCGCCGTCGGCTGCCTGGTCGTCTGTGGTCTCCTCGTCGGCTGGCACTTTCGCGTGTTCGCTCATGCTCGTCCTCCTGTTCGATACGGCCGTCGTGTGGGTGCTGTGTGCATAGCTGGGGTGTCTGGTGGGTGGTGGATGGTCGGTACGGACTGCGACGGGAGTGGGTTGTGCGGGGCTAGAAGGCCCCTACAATACCTACGCCGCGAAGAAGGAGCGCGCCGCTGGCGGGGCGGTGAGCCGGACTGCCAGTACGCGCTGTCATCACGTCGATTCTCTGTCGGCGCTGGGTAATAAACGTTCTGTGATACGATTTGACGAACGGGTTCCACTGCGTCCGACAGTCCGCACGGCTGCTGGCGAGTCGCCGCGACCGAGACCGAGGTCATCGGCCTACGCCCGGACCTCCTCGCTCTCCTCGTCGACGCCGACCTCCTGGGCGAACCGTTCGAGTTCGCTCATGGTGACCTGCTGTTTCTCCGCGCCGAACTCCTTGACGCGGCGGGTCACCTCGCGGACCTCGGCGTCGGTCGGGGCGTAGCCCGCGTCGACCAGACGCTCCCGGACCGAGTGTGCGCCCGTGTGTTTACCAAGCACCAGCTCGCGCTCGGCGCCGACCATCTCGGGGGTCATGACGCCGGGCTCGAACGTGTCGGAGTTCTCGATGACGCCCGCGGCGTGGATGCCGCTCTCGTGGGAGAAGGCGTTGCGCCCGACGATTGGCTTGTTCGCCGGCACCGGGATGTCCGACTTCTCCTCTACCAGCCGCGACAGCTCCGTGATACGGGTCGTGTCGATGCCCGTGTTCACGTCGTAGAGCGATTCAAGCGCCATCACGACCTCCTCGTAGGCCGCGTTGCCCGCCCGCTCGCCGATGCCGTTGACCGACACCTGGGACTGGCTCGCGCCCGCCTCGAACCCGGAAATCGCGTTCGCCGAAGCGAACCCGAAGTCGTCGTGGGTGTGGACGTCGATAAACGCGTCCGTGTGCGAGTCCACGATTTCGATGAGGTCGTAGAACCGACGGGGCGTCGCGACCCCGCAGGTGTCGGGGATGTTGATCCAGTCCGCCCCCGCCTCGGAGGTCTCCTCGATGACTTCGATGAGGAAGTCCTCCGAGGTCCGGGTGGCGTCCATCGGCGAGAACATGCACTCGGCGCCCGCCTCTTTGATGCGCTCTACCGACTCGACGGCCGAGGCAAGCGCCTCCTGCCGGGTCGCGTGCATGGAGTCTTGTAACTGTACGTCGGACGTCGAGACGAAGGTGTGGACCATGTCCACACCCGAATCCAGGGCTGCCTCGATGTCCTTCTCGACCACGCGCGCCAGCCCGCACGTCGTCACGTGAGAGGCCTCGGCGATGTCGCGGACCGCCTCGAACTCCGCGTCGGAGTTGACGGGGAACCCGGCCTCGATGACGTGGGTGCCCATCTCGTCCAGCACGGCCGCTATCTCGCGTTTGTCCTCGTAGTTGAACGACGTGCGTGGTGACTGCTCACCGTCACGCAGCGTGGTGTCGAATATACGTGCGTCTGTTATCTCAGACGTGGAATCCAGTGTGCCCTGGAAGAACTCGATCCGCCGGAGATCCCGACGTGCCCTCGTTGTTGGACATAAGCAGGTGTTACTGGTCACTTCCGGTACTTATACTTGTTCATCGGACCGCCCTGAGACGGCCGGGTGGTAGTTATCGTGGCCGCGAGGTCCGAGGGTTCTGTCATCTGTCGCCGGGTAACATCCGATGTGGGTGGGACCGAAAGGGGCGGCGGCCTGCGGGAAGGCGGGCGAAGAAAGGACCGCAGGAGCGAACAAAGTGAGAGACGAGGACCGCAACGAGCCCCCCGACCGCAGGCCGTCGGGGCTCTCTGGCTGTTCTGGACAGGTCGTATTTCAGTTCACTCGTCCGGTCACTAGCACGCCAGGCGTCAGACGCGGGGGGTGGGTTTTTGCTGGTCGACCGCATGGACTCCCAGTATGAGTGATTTCGAGGGACTGGACTTACAGGCCGTGGAGGACCAGATGGCGGCCGACGAGGAGACCGGTGGAAGCCACCGGGTCGTCCTCGGCGTGCTGGACGGTACCACCGACGACGGGGAGTGGGTCGACGCCGTCGAGGACGGGCAGGTGCTGGTGCTGGACGTCGAGGGCGACCTCAACGCCCTCGCCTCGGGCTTCGCCCGGCCGGTCAAGGAGGCCGGCGGCGACCTGATGCACTTCCGGGGCTTTCTCATCGTGACGCCCGCGAACGTGACCATCGACAAGCGACGGCTGGAATCGAACTGACCGCACCCGGGGTTGGCCCCGGCCTCACCCGACCAGCGTCACGTAGTGCCCGTCGGGGTCGCGAATCCGGACGCCGTCCTCGACGGACGTGACCGCGAGCGCGTCGTCGGCGACCTCACGGGCGACGCCCCGGGGGTCCTCGGCAGCGACGCCGAAGTCCACGTGGACGCCGCCGCGAGCGTCTGCGATGCCCAGCCGTGGCGACCAGAGTTCGAGGTCGAACCCGCCCGTCGTGAGGCGGACCCGCCCCTCCCCGCGGCCGTCGTCGACGATGTCGAAGCCGAGGCGCCGGTAGAAGTCGACGGCCGCGTCGAGCTGTTCGACCTCCAGGACAAGCTCGAAGAGGTCGCTGACCCCGCCGCCGGCCTCCAGGGGCCGCTCGCCCAGTTCGACGCAGTTGCCCTCGGGGTCGTAGAAGTACAGCGACCGGGCGTCGCCGAAGGTGTGTTCGACGAGGTCGAAGCGCTCGCCGAGGCGGTCGTACCAGTCGTCGTACTCCCGTTCGGGAACGGTCAGGGCGTAGTGGGTGTGGAGGCCGCCGCGGGGGACGGAGCCGGGCGCCCGGAGCCGAATCGCCGTCTCGCCGGCCGCGAGCACGGTCTCGTCCGCCCGTTCCTCGACCACGTCGAGTTCGAGGAAGGCGTCGTAGAAGGCCGTGAGTCGGTCCGGGTACTTCACCTCCAGCGTGAGCCACTCGGGCGTCGAGAGCATACGCCCTGATACGGCGTCGACCGTGAAAACTGTCGGCCCGGCGGGGCCGTCGACACACTGGCTGCCCCGCTGGGCAACGCCGCACGGGTCGACCTCGACAGCGAGTCGCGCGGCGAAGCGACACCTGTTAGTTAGACCCTTTATCGTCGCCGAGTCCGAAATCGGGGTATGCCAATGAAAGGAAGCGGTGCGGCGTCGGACTGGGCCGAGACCAACCGCTGGGACCGGGGGGCAAGCTGGATCGCCTACCCCGAGGAGGGGATGCAGCGGGCGAGCCACGTCCTCGGCACGGACGCCGGCGCCATCGTCGTCGACCCGGTCGACGGCGAGGGCATCGACGACCTCTTTGCTGACTTCGGCGAGGTGGCCGGCGTCATCGTCCTCCTGAACCGCCACAAGCGCGACTCGGCGGCGGTAGCCAACCGCCACGAGGTGCCGGTCTACGTGCCCGAGGCCCTCGCCGGCATCGAGGACGAGATAGACGCGCCCACCGAGCGGGTCCACCGACAGATTCCCGGCACCGACTACGGGATTCACGAGCTGACGAGCAACGCCGTCTGGCAGGAGGTGGCGCTGTACGGCGACGAGGACGATACCCTCGTCGTCCCGGAAGCCGTCGGAACGGCCGACTACTTCCTGGCCGCCGGGGAACGGCTCGGCGTCCATCCGATGCTGCGGCTGACACCGCCGACGAAACTGAACCGCCTGTCGCCCGAGCGCCTGCTCGTGGGCCACGGCCACGGCATCATGGACGACGCGAGCGGGGCGCTGGCCGACGCGCTCCGCGGCTCTCGCGGCCGGATGCCGGGTCTGTACGTCAAGAACCTGAAGTCGTTCGTGATGGGGTAGCCGACGAAAGGGGGTCGTCGCTCCCGCCGACGGGATTATACGGACACCGCCCGAATTTCCGGTGTGGTGTACGTTACACGCGGGCTCGTCGAGACGTTGCTGCGGCTGGCTCGGGAAGCCGAGCCGAACGACGTGACCATCTCGCTGGCGGTCACCCGGGCAGCGGAGTTGCCCGACGCCGACCTCGACCCGGAGACGCCGGTGTTTACGGACTTCTATCTCCCGTCGGCCGGCGGCTCGGTCAACGCCGTCTTCGGGATGGACCTCGGGACGCCCGCCGGCCAGACCCAGGGCCGCTTCGTCTCCCACCCCGACGGCTACATGGGCGTCAGCAAGCTCGACGACCTCCACGAGGTCATCTTCGTCGCGATTCCGCCCTGGGACACCGACAGCTTCGGCGCGTTCGACCGGTCGGGCCGGAAACGCGAGGTCGAGATTCTGGACGTCGAACCGCCCGAGGAGTCCCTGGCGTAGCGAGTCCCCCGGCGCAGCTATTCGAGGTAGCCGAGGTCCCGCAACTGGTCGGTGATGTCCTGGAACTGCGCCTCGGTCAGTTCGCCCTCCCGCTGGTGTTCGACGACGATGCTGCGCAGCAGAAAGCGAACGAGGTCCGACGTACTGGAGAAACTGGTCCCCTCGATGGTCTCCTCGACGCGCTCGGCGAGGTCTTTCGGTATCGAGACCGTGGTGTAATCGGCCATATCTGAGCCTTGCTACGGGGCCGGAAAACGATTGTGACCCGCTGCCGTCAGGTTCGCGGTCAGCGGGGCTGGTCCGCCTCGGTGTCGAACTGACCGGCGGTCGCCGTGCTGGTCGGCGAGAACTGCAGCGGCGCGCCGTCGGTCGCGGAACGGCTGCCAAAGTCGGGTGTCGGATACGATTCGTCGTCGGTCGGGGTCGTTATCTGGGTTGTCATCCGGGGGGTCGTGTCGGGTCGCAGCGGTGGTCTGTGGTGGGTTCCTCGGGCCGGGGCGAGCGAAGTACGCGTACAGGCATGCTGTACCACCTGCTTTCTCCCCATATATAATAAAAGTTCATGGTTTATTTGCGGAGTTGTCATGGACTGCCACGGCCGCTTCGGTTCCGTCAGACGACCAGGCGCTCGTCGTACTCCGTGAGGTTCTCGTAGCCGTCCTCGGTCACGACGGCGATGTCCTCGATTCGAACGCCGCCCACCTCGGGGTCGTACAGCCCCGGTTCGATGGTGACGACGTGGCCGGGTTCGAGCTCGCCGCCGCCGGGCGAGAGCCGCGGGAGCTCGTGGACGTCCAGCCCGACGCCGTGGCCCGTCGAGTGGATGAAGCCCGTCTCGGCGCGGTCGTCGCTGCGCAGCGTCGGGAGGCCGGCGTCCTCGTAGACGTCACAGACGGCGTCGTGGACGGCCTCGCCCGTGGCGCCGGGTTCCAGCGCGTCGAAGGCGGCCCGTTTCGCCCGCTCGGTCAGGTCGTACCACTCCCGGACCGTCTCGCTGGGCTCGCCCACGCAGAACGTCCGGGTCATGTCGGCGTGGTACTTCGTCGCCTTGTCGCGGGGGAAGATGTCGATTATAATCGGCTCCCCGGCGGAAAGCGGCCCGCTGCCGCGGTCGTGCGGGTCGGCGGCGTCGGCCCCGCAGGCGACGATGGTCTCGTCGAGCGAACAGCCGTGACGCAGCAGTGTCACCTCTATCTCCTCTTTGACGCGCTCGCTGGTCAGGGCCTCGCCGTCGTGTGTCAGGTGGCCGTCGTCGGCCACGTCCGCAGCCGCCAGCAACTCCGCTGCCGCGCCCATCGCCGCCTCGTTGGCCCGCTGGGCGGCCCGGACGTGGTCGATTTCCTCGTCGGTCTTGGTCGCGCGAATCTCCGTAATCGTCCCGTCGGTGTCGGCCGTCACCTCGACACCCAGCGCCCGGATTCGGTCGGCGGTCCGCAGCGGGAACCGCGGCGGGACCGCGACGCTGTCGACGCCGTAGGAGTCGAGAAAGCGCGCGAGGACGCGCGAGACGGCGGCGTCCGGTCCGTGTTCCTCGACGAGTTCGCCGTGGTCGAAGTCGACGTACCGCTGGACCGTCTCGGCGCGGGACTCGCGCTTGGCCCGGCCAAACTCCAGGCTCCGCGGGAAGAGCAGGTGCGTCTCGCCGTCGTACAGCGTCACGAAGGGGTCGGGCGCGTCGAACCCGGAGAGGTAGTACTGGTCCGAGTCCGTCGAGTCCGCGTCGATGAGGTAGCCGTCCGTCTCCGTCTCGTCGAGAAAGGCGTCGAGTTTCGCGAAGTCGGGCATACCACGCTGTCGGAGCGGCGACGGCAAAGGGCTACCGACGAGAGGGAACACTGTTTTTCTCGCTCGCGCCCCTTCTCCCTCCTGTGACCGACGACGCGATAGCGGCCGAGGGCGTGGAACTCACCTACGCCGACGGGACCCAGGCGGTCAGGGGCATCGACCTGACGGTCCCGCGGGGGGAGTTTTTCGGCTTCCTCGGCCCGAACGGTGCGGGCAAAACCACGACCATCAAGACGCTCGTGACGCTGCTTCGGCCGACGGCGGGCAGTATCCGGGTCAACGGGTTCGACGCCGAGAGCGAGGGGCGGGCGGTCCGGGAGACGGTGGGCTACATGGCCCAGGAGACCAGCGTCGACCCGGAGCTCACCGCCCGCGAGAACCTCCGCTTCGCCTGTGACGCCTACGGCGTCCCCCGCAGTGAGCGGGCCGACCGCATCGACGAACTGCTTGCCCTCGTTGACCTCGCCGACGTGGCCGACAAGCGCGCCGACGACTTCTCCGGCGGGATGCGGAAACGCCTCGACGCGGCGACGGCGCTGGTCCACAGCCCCCCGCTGGTCTTCTTAGACGAGCCGACGACCGGGCTCGACCCCAAAGCTCGAAATCGCCTCTGGGAGTACTTCCGGGATATCAACGAGCGCGGGACGACCATCTTCCTCACGACGCAGTACCTGGAGGAGGCCGACGCACTCTGTGACCGACTGGCCGTGATTCTGGACGGGCAAATCGTCTCCGATGGGTCGCCCGAGCAACTCAAACGGGAGGTCGGCGGGGAGATACTGGAAGTCAGCGTCGACGGGGACGAGCGCGCCAGAGAGCAGGCCGCCGACATCGCCCGCTCGACCGACCTCTTCGAGGCCGACGCGGCGGTTGAGGTGACCGACCACGGTCTCTCGGTCACCTCGGAACGCGCCCGTTCGAAGGGCACCGACCTGCTGGTCGCGCTGCGGGACGCCGGCATCGCCGTGACGGGCTTTAACGTTCGCGCGCCGACGCTCGACGACGTGTTTCTCGCCATCACCGGGGACCACGTCGAAATCGAGGACGCCGAAGTCCCCGATGAACTCGCCGCCGACGGTGGGCGTGACTGATGGCACCGGACACCCCGGCACGGGTCAGTCGTTCGGGCAATTCCTTCCTCGGCGACCTCTGGGTCAACTTCGTCCGCTGGAACATCAAAGCCGTCCGCAATCCGTTCGTGCTCGTCGTCTCGCTCGTCCAGCCTATCATCTTCCTGATACTGTTCACGCAAGTGTTCGGACAGGTCGCCACGGGCGCGGTGAATCAGGGGGCCGCCGACATCAGCTACGAGACGTATCTTGTGCCGGCCATCTGTATGCAGGTCGCGCTGGCGGCCGCCGCGACGTCGGGGGTCGGCCTCGTCAACGACATCGAGAACGGCATGTTCGAGAAGGTGCTCGTCAGCCCGATGAACCGGACTGCAGTGTTCCTCGGCAAGACCGCCGCCGAAGTCGTCCGTATCGGGGCCCAGATACTCATCATCGTCGGGCTGGGTGTGCTGCTGGGGGCAGAGGTCGCGACGGGCCTCGTCGGCGCACTCGGTATCGTCGCCGTCGGCGTCCTCTTCTCGTTCTGGTTCACCGCGCTCTCGAACACGCTCGCGGTCATCACCAAGGACCAGGAGTCGACCATCATCGGCGCGAACCTGCTCCAGTTTCCCCTCCTCTTTGTCTCGACGGCATTCCTCCCGCTCGCGGTGCTGCCGGGCTGGATTCAGACCGTCGCGCAGTTCAACCCCGTCACCTACGGCGTCGACGCGGCGCGGGCCATCATGCTCGGCCGCGACGTGATGACCGTCGTCGAGGTGACCGGCTTCGGCGGCGTCTACGACACGCTCGTGCCCGCGGTCGCGGTGTTGCTCGCGCTCGCCGTCGGCTTCGGCAGCGTTGCCGTCTACATGCTGCAGCGCGCATCCAGCGCGAACGTGCAGTAGCACGGCCGGAGTGGCGTTTATCGCCTCGGCACGCGTACCAGCGGTATGAAAGCAGACCGAGACGCCGTCGCCGAGACCGTCGAGCGGCTGATAGACGACGTGAGCGAGTGGCCCCACGTCACCGTCGGCGAACACCGCTTTGGCGGCACCGAGTTCCGCGTCGGTCCGAGGGAAATCGGCCACGTCCACGCCTGGGGAATGCTCGACATCGCCTTCCTCAAGCGACTGCGCGACGTGCTCGTCGCCGCGGGAGAGACCGGGCCACACCACCTGCTGACCGAGTCCGGCTGGACCACGGAGTACATCGAATCACCAGCCGAGTTCGACCACGCCCGCTGGCTGCTCCGCCTCTCCTACCTCTACCACGTCAACGTTCTCAAGGGGACCCCGGCGGGCGCCGAGGAGTTCGCTGACGTGGACGTCGAAGCCGAACTGGTCGACCTGGGTCTCAGCGACGAACTCCGGGCCGCGTTCGACCGCCGATAAGACGGACCGAAACAGCGTGAGAAGCGCTAACAGCGGCGCTACTGCTTTATCTCCTCAGAGCGCGTACCGAGAGTCATGTCGACAGTAACAGCTCGCTATCCAGTCGCAACGTCCGGCGGCGAACTCGCGCGCCGAACCGCCGGCGGCGTCCTCGTCGGCGTCCTCGCGGCGCTCGTCGTCTCCGGCATGGCCACCTCCCTCGGCCTCGACCTCGGCGTGACCGGGGCCCAGAGCCCCTTCGGGGCGATTCCCATCGTCACGTCGACGGTGGTAGCCGGCGTCGGTGCCGCCGTGGCCTACGCCGCCATTGTCCGGTTCACCGACCGGCCGGTCCGGAACTTCAGCGCCCTGTCGGCGGCCGTCTTCGTCGTGATGCTCGTGCCCGTCTTCGTCATCGCACCCTCGCTGGGGCTGACCACAGTCGGCCAGGGCGCACTGGTCGTGATGCACGTCGCGGTCGCCGCCCCACTGGTGGCGTTCGTCTCCGGCGCGGTCAGGCTGTAGTCCCCCTTTTCCAGCGTCCTTTCCGGGAGCGGTAGCCTCTTGTCGCCCGCCCGCAATCGCCCGACCATGGATGTCACTATCGGCACGTCGACGGTCGCGGGCACCGCACAGGCCCCACCGTCGAAGAGCTACACCCATCGGGCCATCCTCGCGGCGGGCTACGCCGACGGCGCGACGGTCCGGGACCCGCTTGTGAGCGCCGACACGAAGGCGACGATGCGCGCCGTCACTGCCTACGGCGGCAGCGTCGACCGGAGCGACGAGTCGGCCATCGAGGTGGCGGGCTTCGACGGCCACCCCGAGACGCCCGACACCGTCATCGACTGCGCCAACAGCGGGACGACGATGCGGCTCGTGACCGCCACTGCCACACTTCAGGACCATCTGACCGTTCTCACCGGCGACGACTCGCTGCGCTCCCGTCCCCAGGGACCGCTGCTCGAGGCCATCGGCCAGCTCGACGGCCGCGCCGAGAGTACGCGCGACAACGGGCAAGCGCCACTGGTCGTCGGCGGCGGTATCGATGGCGGCGCCGTCTCCATCCCGGGCGACGTCTCCTCGCAGTACATCACGGCGTTGCTGATGGCCGGCGCGGTCACCGAGGAGGGCATCGACGTCGAACTGACGACCGAACTCAAGTCCTCGCCGTACGTCGATATCACCCTCGAAGTGCTCGAGGACTACGGGGTTACGGCCGAGCGGACCGACGACGGCTTCACCGTCGGCGGCGGCCAGTCGTACGAACCCACGGCCGGCGAGTACCACGTCCCCGGGGACTTCTCCTCTATCAGCTACCTCCTGGCGATGGGTGCGCTGGCCGCTCCGGAGGGGATGACCGTCACGGCGGCCGTCCCGAGCGCGCAGGGCGACACCGCAATCGTCGACATCCTCGACCGGATGGGTGCGACGCTGTCCTGGGACCGGGAGGCGGGCGAAATCGCCGTCGAGCAAAGCGACCTGACCGGTATCGAGGTCGGCGTCGAGGACACGCCGGACCTCCTGCCGACAATTGCGACGCTGGGCGCGGCCGCCGACGGCGTCACTCGCATCACCGACGCCGAACACGTCCGCTACAAGGAGACCGACCGCGTCAGCGCGATGGCCGAGGAACTGACCGAGATGGGCGCCAAAGTCGAGGAGGAGCAGGACGAACTCGTCGTCTACGGTGAGGACTCCGAACTGCACGGCGCGACCGTCGACGGTCGGGCCGACCACCGTATCATCATGTCGCTGGCCGTCGCCGGGCTCGTCGCCGACGGCGAGACCACTGTCACCGGCGCGGAACACGTCGACGTCTCCTTCCCGAACTTCTTCGACCTGCTCGAATCGCTGGGCGCGTCGGTGGTTCGGTAGCTACCGACCCCGTTTCGGCGTCGGTCGCCGAGTCAGCGTGAAAGCGAACAGGCGACACGGGCCGCCGACGCACCGCTGTGTCGCGCTCCCGCGGGACGGTGCGTCGCCGCTCGTCAGCGCATGGCCCCACCTGGCCGACTGTTGCTATTTCAACCTACGGCCCCGAATGTAACCTTGAAATGCCCCGGACACCCAGACGTTCGTAATGAACGGTAACGAGTTCGGCCGGCTCTTCCGGCTGACGACCTACGGCGAGTCTCACGGCGAAGCGATGGGGTGTACGGTGTCTGGCGTCCCAGCGGGCGTGGAACTCTCCGAAGCGGAGATTCAGGAAGACCTCGACAGGCGCAAACCCGGCCAGTCCATGATTACCACTTCCCGTGGCGAACCGGACAAGGTGAAGCTCAACTCCGGGATTCAGGACGGCTACACCACGGGGACCCCTATCGGCATGGTCATCCAGAACAAGGACGCCCGCTCCGGGAAATACGAGCCCTTTATCACGGCCCCGCGGCCCTCCCACGGCGACTTCACCTACTCGGCGAAGTTCGGGACGCGCAACTGGGGCGGCGGCGGCCGCTCCTCCGCGCGGGAGACGGTCAACTGGGTCGCCGCCGGCGGCGTCGCCAAGCAGGTGCTGGCCCAGTCCGACTACGACGTCACCATCAAGGCCCACGTCTGCCAGATCGGTGACGTGGTCGCCGACGACGTGACCTTCGAGGAGATGCTCGAACACAGCGAGGAAAACGAGGTCCGCTGTGCGGACCCCGAGGCCGCAGAAGAGATGCGCGACCTCGCCGACCGGCACCAGAAGGAGGGCGACTCCATCGGCGGCGCCATATACTTCGAGTGTCGTGGCGTCCCGCGCGGACTCGGTGCGCCCCGCTTTGACTCCGTCCCGTCGCGACTCGGCCAGGCGATGTACTCCATTCCCGCGGTGACGGACCTCGCGCTCGGCGTCGGGCGGGACGCCCGCACGATGCGCGGGTCGGAGTACACGGAAGACTGGGAGTTCAGCGACGACGGCGACCCCGTCCCAGTCGGCAACGACCACGGCGGCCTCCAGGGCGGTATCACGACGGGCGACCCCATCTACGGCGAGGTAACGTGGCACGCCCCGGTCTCCTTCCCGAAGACCCAGAAGACGGTCGACTGGGAGACCGGCGAGGAAAAGGAGATTACCGTCACCGGTCGGCACGACCCCGTGCTCCCGCCCCGTGCCGTCCCGGTCGTCGAGGCGATGCTGTACTGCACCGTCCTCGACTTCATGCTGCTGGGCGGGCGCATCAATCCCGACCGGCTGGACGACCGGCCGGGGGAGTACGACACCGACTACCACCCGTCCAGCCCGCAAAACGACCCCGAAGACGCCGATACGCACGCGAAGACCATCGACGAGGACTGATACGGACGGTCGTAGCCGTGTCCCGGTAATCGCCCGCCCTCCGCGGGCGATACCGGTAAGAGACTACAAGCGTGCGTATGCAACATGGACGCCAATCAGGAGTCGATGTCGAACCCCTTCGGCATGGACGAACAGTGCCAGAACTGCCCGGAACTGTGTGACACCCGCGAAACCGTCGTCCACGGCTACGGCGACGTGGGTGCGGAGTTCGTCGTGCTCGGAGACTCCCCCGCGGCGGGGAGCGACGAGTCGGGCATCCCCTTCACCGACGAGCGGGAACGGGAACTACTCGACATCCTCGCCGCCGTCGACATGGTCGAGGACCCCGACGCGGACCGGCCGGAACTGAAGAACACGTTCCTGACTTACGTCACCCGCTGTCGGAACCCGGACCGCCCGGCGACCGACGGCGAGGTAGTGAACTGCGAACCCTACCTCAACAGCGAGATACGGATGATAAACCCCGAACTCCTGCTACCGGTCGGCCAGCGACCCCTGGAGGAACTGGCCTTCGAGTACACCACGCTCAGCGAGGACGAACTCGACATCGAGGAGCGCCACGCGACGACAATCCGCGGCCGGGGCTTCGAGATTCTCCCGATGATTCCGCCGGCCGAACAGACCGACGCGGAGCGGACCGCCTTCCTCGACCACTTCAGCGACGTACTGGGCCAGGATTACCGCCAGACGAAAGGGCGTCGGGGTCGCTGAGGACCGACGGCAGAGCAGCCGTCGGGGTCGCTGAGGACCGACGGCAGAGCAGCCGTCGGGGTCGCTGAGGACCGACGGCCGCGCCGATAGCCCGTCAGAGTCACGACGAGCACCCGGCGTCAGTCAGTGAGTTCGTCGGGCGCCACGAGTTCGCCGTGGTCGGTGGCGGCCCGCAACCGCTGTTTGGCGTCCTCGCGGTACCGCGCCGCCCGGTCCGTATCCCCCTGTTCGCTGGCGTAGGTCGAACCGCCGAGCCACTCGACGGCCTGCCAGAGGCAGGTCGCCTTCTTCCGGGCCCGTTCGCAGGCCGTCCGGACGCCGTCGCTGTCGGCCTGTTTCACCGCCGCGGTGAAGTGGTCGACGCTGTCCTCGAACTCGCCTGCGGCGTCGTCGAACCCACCTCGTGCGAGGGTCATGTGACCGGACTCGAACCGCTGCATCGCCTCCGTCGTCCGGCGGCGCCCCTCGAGGTACTTCGCGTGGCCGACGCGGTACTCTCGGCCGGCGACCGGGTCGCCGTGGGGCGACGCCACCTGCTTGCACTCCGAACACAGCACCGTCGGTCGCCCGTCACCGGCGACGCGATACTCGGTCCCACAACCGTCACAGCGGTATATCTCTCTCGTTTGCATCCACCCACCACCAGTTGGTTACGGAGGAGTGTGACGCGCAATCTATAAATCAGTTTTGGCACTCCGTGTCACGGTCGGGCCATCGGTGCCTGTCAGTGGGGGCTCCACTCGTCGTGAACGGCCTCGATGGCCGCCTGTTCGGTGCGTAGCGACGGAAGCGCCCAGACGATGTCCGAAAGGGTCACGATGCCGACCAGTTCGACCCCGTCCATCACTGGGACCTTCTTGACGCCCTCGTCGGTCATCAACCGGGCGACGGTCGTGACGGCCGCCGACGGCCGCGTGGTGACGACGGGCCGGTGGCCCACGTCCCGCACGTCGATTTCCCGGAGCGGTCGCCCCGTGTCTCGGGCGGCGCGGAGCACGTCGGACTCGGTGAGTATGCCGACCGGGTCGCCGTCCGCGACGACGATGACCGAGCCGACGCCCGCTGTCAGCGACCGGTCGACGGCGTCCGCCAGCGCCGCGTCGACGTCGACGGTGACCACGTCGCTCGACATGAGTTCGCGGACCTGCATACGGGGACTACGTGACGACGTGTCATAGTTCGTCCGCCGACTCCGGAACCGACTAACCGTCGTCGGTCCGAAGGGGGAGTATGACCACGGTTGCAGTACTGGCGGACCCGCCGGTCGATGGGTTCGTCCTGCCGGAACTGGCTGGGGGACCGCTGGAGGAATCGGAAGCGACGGCGCTCTACGCGGCGATGCTCACCGACGTCTGTCGCGCCGTCGAGGCAAGCGGCGCCGAGTTGCTGGTGAACTACCGGCCCGCCGACCAGGTCCCCGACGGCGTCGACCCCGAGGCGGCGGTCCGCGAGCCCCTGGACGAGGCCCTGGACGCGCCCGACGACGCCCGCTACGAGGTCCAGGTCGGGTCGTCCCGCGCGGCCCGCGTCGGCAACACCGTCACCCACCTGCTGGAACGCGAGGGGGTCAAGACCGCCGCCGCCGTCGAACCGACCGCCGGCTTGCTCACCCGACAGCTAATCGACAGCGCCGCCATGAAACTCCGCTCCGCCGGCGTCGTCCTCGGGCCGTCGACCGAGGGCCGCGTCTACTACGCCGGGTTCGCCGAGCCGGTCGACTTCGAGGAGGCGTACGCGACGCCCACCGTCGAGACGCTCACCGACCGGGCGATGGACGCCGACCTCGGGGTGGATTTCCTGCCGACGACACCGGTGGTCGAGACGCCGTCGGACCTCCGGACGGTCGTCCCGCTGTTGCGCGCTCGCCACCGCGCCGAGCGGGTGGTGCCGCCGCGGACGACCACGCTGATAAACGAGTTCGGCCGCCGCGTGACTGCCGACGGCCTCGTTCGGGAGTAACCGACAGGTCTTAGGGCGAACCCACGCTAACGACGAGTGAGGTGGGGTGGCAGAGCGGCCTATTGCGCCTGCCTTGAAAGCAGGTATCCTCACGGATTCCTGGGTTCAAATCCCAGCCCCACCGCTTTGCTCCGAGCAACGACGCGAGGAGCAACGGGTCAATCTGGCGATTTGAGCCCTGCCAGTCGCAACGCGAACGGAGTGAGCGACCGTCTGGCTCCGGTTCAAATCCCAGCCCCACCGTTCTCTGCGAACGATAGCGAGCGGGGAGCGGTGCAACTGGATTTGGACCCCTGGAAGTCGCAGCGTCCGAGGGAAGCGAGGACGAACGTCTTCCTCCGGTTCAAATCCCAGCCCCACCGTTCTCTGCGAACAATCCGCGAGCGGGGGAAACGCAAACTTGGATTCGAACCCGACGAGCCACCGTCCCGCCGAACTGTCAACAGAACGATTATATTCCACAGAGCGTGAGGATTTATATAACTGGTCCGGCTCACCTCATGCAGATGCAGCCTTCAGATTGGTCCCCGAGTCACCTGGGAACACGGGCCCTCGCCCTGGGTCTGGTAGTCCTCCTGGTCGGCTCGATGTTCGCGTCAGTGGCGGCAGCCGGATCGGCCATCGCCTTGCGGAACGCCGACGTGTCGGCGACGACGGTCACCGTCGGCGAGAACGTAACCGTGACCGCAAACGCCGTGAACGTCGGCGACTCGGGCGGTGGATACACTTTCGAGTTCAAGCGGAACGGAACAGACTACGGAACCACCTGGACGACGTTCGCCTCCAGACGGGTGACACTCGCGGCCGACGAGTACCGCTCGGTCAACGCGACCGTCCAGTTCGACGAGCCGGGGACGTACGGAATCCGGGTCAACGACAAGAGAGCGGGCGTCGTCAGGGTACAGTCGGCCAGAACGCAAGTCGATTCGGTGAGCGACACGCAGCGCCGGGTCGACGTACGGGCCAACGGCGTCTCGACGAGCGAGCCGACCGACTTCGAGGTCCCGCCGTCGAACCTGTCGGTCGGTCTAGAGCGGTGGTCGACGACGACCGGACAGTCGGCGTTCCAGCAGTATCTCACGGAGTACACGAACCGCTCCGAGGTCCCCGAAACCCTGCCCAGCCGGGCGGATTCGACGCTGCTTGGCGTCGTCACCTTCGAGAGCGACGACGACTTCGACGAAGCCACGATGCGGCTGGCCGTCGATAGCGGTGCGCTGTCGAACTCGACGGTAGCCCGCGAGGACGTGACGGTCTACCAGCGCAACGGCGATATCTGGGAGCGTCTGGAGACGACGCTCGTCGCTGCGGAAGCGAACCGGACCGTCTACGAGGCGACGGTGACACGTGGGACGACGTACGCCGTCGGCCGTATCGACCCGAACGTCAGCGTCGCGAACACGTCGTACGGGACGACGGCGAGCGCCGGCGGTCAGCGGCTGTACGTCGACGCGCGGGTTCGAAACGACGCGCCGATAGCCGGCAGCTACACCGGCGAGCTACGGGTCAACGGGGAGGTGATGAACCGGACGACGATAACCGTTCCCGCAAGCGGTGAGGCGCGCGTCTCGCTGTCTCACACCGTCTCCGAGGCCGGGACCTACACGCTCGAACTCGACCGGACCGCCGTCGGCTCGGTCCTCATCGCCGAGAGCCAGGTCGGGGACACCCAGTCACCGGGGTCCAGCGACGCGGACGGGACGGGGTCGCCCACTGCGACGGCCACTGGCGTCGGGGAGAGCGGCGACGACGCCGGACTGGCCGACGCGCTCCCCGCGACCGTCCTGGGTATCGACACGCTGTACGTCGCGGGCGGCCTCGCCATCGCGCTGGGGGCGTTCGTCGCCATCTGGCTCCTGTTGCGCCGCGGCGGTGACGGCGGTGGCGGCCGACCGGACAGCTTCGACCCCTGGTAGGCGCGGAGAGCAACCCTTTTTGTGTCGGTGTCCCGAGGTCCGGATATGGAGTGGCCACACGACCCCGACGGTGAAGAGGGAAGCGAGGGCCGGCGCAAGTACGGACACGCCATCCTCGCGAAGAAGATAGACGAGGAGACTGACTTCCCGCTCTCGGCCGATGAGTACGTCTCGGCCTACGGCGACCACCCAGTCCGCATCGACTACGAGACCGTCGTCAGCGTGGCGGACATCTTCGAGCACGTCGAGGAGTCCGAGTTCGCCGACTTCCCGGAGTTCCACAAGGCGCTCGGCGCGGCCCTTCGGGAGGCGGACCTGTGGCCCTACCGCCTGAAACACGCCTGACCGTCGGCCACGCGAGGTGTGTGGTGTGTGTCCACGACACATACTTGTACGAAGCCGTCGTACACACGGCTATGGCGCCACAGAACGCCGACACGGAGATGGGAGACGGCCTGCCACCGGCGGTGGTCGAGGACCTGCTCTCCGACGACGCCCGGCGTCGAGCGCTCGCGATTCTCTCGGACCGCGAGGGGCCGGTCGTCGTCGAGGAACTCGCGGCGGCCGTCGTCGCCGCGCGTGAGGGGTGTGGAGAGGCGGCCATCGAAGCGACCGACCAGGAGACGATGGCCGAGGAGCTGTTCACCGAACACCTCCCGAAGCTGATGGCGACCGACGTGGTCGCGTACGATTCGATGCTCGGGACGGTCGAGCTCCGTCGTCGCGACGTCGCTCCACAGAGGCAACCCTGACCAGCTTTCGATACATCAATACCGGTCCGGTCCGAAGCGGCGGTAGTGACGAACACGCAGGTAACGCACATCCAGATCGACAACTACGGCCCCTGGACAGTGACGCCCGAGCCGCGGCGTGAGGTCGACCTCCAGACGCTGCAGTCCCGACTGTACGCCGACCTGGCACAGCTGTTTGGCAACCGCGACGGCTACATCTTCTTCTCGCGGTTCGACAACATGATCGCCGTGACCAACGGGCTAGACGAGGCCGACCACGCGCTCATTCAGGAGTCCGTCGGGAACCGCTACCCCGTCACGATGAGCCTCTCCGTCGCGACGGGGACGACGCCGGTGTCGGCGCTCGGGACCGCCACCGAGCAGCTCCAGGCGGCCGGCAGCGCACAGGACGACGGTCGGCGCGAGGTACTGCGCGGCCAGACGATAGACGAGCAGTTCCGGACCGACACGGACGTCCAGTTAGCCCACTTCGACGTCGACGACGCCACCGGGAAGTACACAGACCAGCTCAACGAGTTCGACACCTTCATCCAGATAGAACAGGGCTACGCCGCGCTGATGAAGTACATGCGCGAGGCGTACGACTCGCTGTCGTTCTTCGTCGGCGGCGACAATGTCATCGCAGTGTGTCCGGACCTCGACGAGGCGGAGTATCGGGACGCCTGCGACCACGTCCGCGAGGCCGTCGACGTCGAACTGAAGGTCGGCGTCGGCCGCGGTCGGACGCCCGCCGACGCCGGGATGGACGCAAAGCACGCGCTGGAGGAGTGCCGGGCCGACGGTGTGACAGTTCGGTTCGAGTAGCGACACTCCGTCCAGAGAGGAGTCTCGGAACGTCCGAGTGGGGAGAAACGACCCGCGAGGAGAGCGAGGCGCGAAGTGCGCCCAGAGCACGGCGAAGATACACGCGGAACGGGAGCCAAGTTGGCCCGTGCCAACGCAGCGAGGGACTTCGTCACCCCGCAGCATAACGCTGGCGGAGGTAGCTTTTAGACGACTTCGTGCCATACGTTCTCATATGAACGACCCGGTCTCCGTCCGGGAGGTGATGAACCGTGAGTACGTCGGTGCGAGCGCGTCGGACGGGCTCGTCGAGACGACAGAACTGCTGGTTCGCGAGGGAGAACCGACAGCGCTGGTCCTGGAGGGCAACGAGCCCGTCGGCGTCGTCAGCCGGGCAGACGTCCTGGGGTATCTCGTCTCGGAGGGGGGCCCCGAGACCGCGACGGTCGCCGACGTGATGACCGACTCGTTCCCCGCTATCGGACCGGACGCCCGGTTGCCGGAGGCGCGCGACCGGATGGCGACCCACGCGACCCAGTGGATCGTCGTCGTCGAGGACGGCGAGGTGCTCGGCACGCTGACCGGTAACGACATCCTCTCGTCGGTGCGACTGGAGAGCGAGGTCACCGCGGCGCCGACCGAGACGGCTCAGGTGGCGACGCCCGAACAGGCGACCGCCGACGGGACCACGGCCGCGGAGGACTCCTTCGAGGAACAGGGCATCTGTTCGGCCTGTGGCACGCTCACGCGCTCGCTCGCATCCCTGAACGGCCAGCTCCTCTGTGCGGACTGTCGCGACGTGTAAGGCGACCCAAGCGTTTTGCGACCGTGGCACGCATTCCGACCGTGGATATCACGACCGCGTCGACCGAGTTGACCGACCGCCTCACCGACATGTGGGTCGACCTCGCCCGTGACCAGCGGTCCTACGGCTCGCACCTCCTGGGGCCCGAGAACCGGACGGTCATCCGGGAGACGGTCGTCCAGCGTATCGTCGCGGGCAACCTCCTCGTGGCCCGTCGTGACGGGCGAGTGGTCGGGTTCGTCATGTTCACCGTCGAACACGGGCGGTACGAACAGGACGTGACGCCGGGGCTCGTCGAGAACCTCTTCGTGCAACCGGCGGCCCGCCGCGAGGGCGTCGGCAGCGCGTTGCTGGGGGCCGCGGAGGACCGACTCGTCGACGACGGCGCGACGGTCGTCCAGCTAGAGGCGATGTCGGACAACGAGGCGGCCCGCGAGTTCTACGCCGCACACGGCTACACCCCCCACCGGCTGGAGCTGGAAAAGCCGACGGAAAACGACACCGCTTAAAAGGTCGCCCCACAACGAACGGACGCGCCAGGGGAGCTTGGGTGGTCCAAGCACTCGACTTGTAATCGAGAGTTCGTGGGTTCAAATCCCACCCCTGGCTTGGCTCTGTCCGTCTCACTCCGTCTGGAACGGCGTCACCGGTTTCGCCTGCCCGATAACCTCGAAGCGAGCGCCCCGCCCCACGCTCTCGCCGGCGCTGATGTCCCAGCCGTGGGCCTCGACGACGCGCTCGACGATGGCGAGCCCGAGCCCGGTGCCGTCCGTCGAGTGGCCCGACGCGAAGACCTCCGAGGGGTCCTCAGCGGGGATGCCCGGGCCGTCGTCGGCGACGTAGAACCCGTCGGTGTAGTCGGCGGCGGAGACGCGGGTCGACGTGTGGAGCGACTCCAGCGGACCGACGTGGACCGTCACGTCCGGCCCGGCGTGTTCGACGGCGTTGCGAAAGAGGTTCTCGAACACCTGGAGGAGTCGGGACTCGTCGCCGAAGACGTCGACCGTCCCGTCCGTCCGGAGCGTCGCCGACCGCGTCTGGACGTTCGCCCAGGCCTGCTCGGCGAGAGCGCGCAAGCCGAGGCGGGTCCGACTCTCGACGACGTAGCCCTGTTCGGCGAGGGTGAGGAGGTCGTCGATGAGCGCGTCCATCCGGCCGAGCGCGTCGGCCAGGTCCGCGAGGTGGTCGTCGGCCCCCGTCTCGCGAGCCAGTTCGAGGTAGCCGTCGGCGACGGTCAGCGGGTTCCGGAGGTCGTGTGACACCATGCTGACGAACTCCTCCAGCCGGTCGTTCTGGACTCTGAGTGCGTACTCCTGCTGGGCCCGTGCGAGCGCCGACTCGACGTTCGCCGCAAACAGGCGGGCGACCTGCAGGTCCCGGCGGCCGAACGCGTCGGCCTCCTCGGTGGCGATGTTCAGGACGCCGCGGTCCCCCAGCGGGAGAATCAGTTCACTGTCGAACCGTGAGTCGTCGTTGTACGTTGTGCCGTCGCCAGCGTCCTCGGGGATACGACGTAGCTCGCCGGCCTCGAACGCCTCCCACGAGAGACTGTTGCCGGGTCGGTAGACGACGGTCCCGTCGAGCGTCCGGTCGGCACGCTCCGTCTCGGCGGTCAGTTGCAACTCGACCGTCTCGCTGTCGTACAGCCACAGCCCCCCGAAGGGCGCCGCGAACACCTCGGGGATCGCCTCGACGGCCACCCCACAGATTTCCGCCTCGGAATCCGCGCGCATGAGCCGCTGTGTGACGGAGTAGAGCGCGTCGAGGGCCGTCGGGACGCCATCTCCACCCTGCATACCACGTATTATCAGGGCGGCGGGTATAAAATAGGAGCGGTCAGTCGGTCGCTTCCGCCGAGAGCGGAACGGTGAGCACCGGCACGTCGGAGAGCCGAACGACTTTCTCGGTCACGCTGCCGATGAGATAGTGGTCCAGGCCGGTCCGACCGTGGGTCCCCATCACAATCAGGTCGATATCCTCGGCCGCAGTGTAGTCGAGAATCGCCCGATGGGGGTCCCCTCTGGCGACGACGCCCTCGATGGTCTCGACCCCGGCGGCCCGCGCCTGCGCGTGGACCGCCTCTATCGCCCGTTCACCCTGCGCTTCGAGTTCCTCGAACACCAGTTCCGGGGTGGTCTCGTGGACGACGCCGATTCGCGCGTCGACCACGTAGAGGACGTGGAGCGCCGCGTCGTACCGGTTCGCGTGGTCGATAGCGTGGGTGGCCGCCTCGCGGCTCCCCTCGCTACCGTCGGTCGGGACGAGCACTGCGTCGTACATATTGTATATCTAACACGTAGCGGTACAAACCAGTTGCGTCCACCACCCCTAAGGGCGCGGGATTCGAGGGATATCCATGACACTGGACCTGCTCTCGGAGTTCGACGCGGCACCCGACGACGGAGCCGTCGACAGCGGCGAACTGGCCGTGACCGACGACGTACTCGTAAAGGCGTTCGCGCTCGGTCCGGACGCCGGTATCGCGCCACACGAACACGCGGACGCCACGAACGTCTTCCACGTGCTCCGGGGGACGGTTACGGTCGAACGCGACGGCGAGTCGGAGACCGTCGTCGCGCCCGGTGTCGTGCTCAACGAGCGGGGGCAGGTGCACGGGGCACACAACGACACGGACGAGGTGGCCGTGCTGACGGCGAGTCTCTGCCCGCTGCCCGGCCAGTAGTCACTCCGACTCGGTGTCGAGGTCGTCCGCGCGGACCGTAGAGAGCCGCATCGCGTTCCCGGTGACGGCCGTCGTCATCCCGGCGTCGCCCGCGAGGACAGCCAGCCAGATAGGGACGTAGCCGAAGGGGACGGCGAGAGCCAGGGCGGCCTTGATACCCAGGCTTGCCCAGACGTTCTGCCGGATGACGCCGTTGGCCCGGGCCGAGAGGTCATAGAGGTAGGGGAGTTTCGAGAGGTCGTCCGAGAGAAGCGCCACGTCGGCCGTCTCCAGGGCGGTGTCGGTGCCGGCCGCGCCCATCGCGACGCCGACGGTGGCGGTCGCCAGCGCGGGCGCGTCGTTGATGCCGTCACCGACCATGGCGACCCCGCCGTCGCTCTCCTCGTCGAGTTCCTCGACGCGGGCCACCTTCTCGTCGGGGAGCAGTTCGGCCGCGTAGTCGTCGACGCCGACCTGTTGTGCGATGGCGCCCGCGGTCCGCTCGTTGTCGCCGGTGAGCATGACGGTCCGCTCGATACCGAGGGCTTTGAGCCGTTCGACCGCCGCACGGGCCTCGGGTCGGACCTCGTCGGCGACGGCGATGACGCCCTCCAGTTCGTCTTCGGTCCCGACGAGGACGACCGTCTTCCCCTCGGACTGGAGTCGGGGGACCGTCTCGTCCAGCAGATCGAGGCAGTTGTTGCGCTCACAGAGCTGCTTGGCGGTCTTCGTGACGAGGCCGCCGTCGGTCGTCGCGTGCACGTGCGAGAGGTCGAACTCCAGTTCCTCGAAGAGGCCGGGCTTGCCGGCGAAGTGCGGGACACCGCCCAGTTCCGCCCGGACGCCCTTGCCGGTGATGCTCTCGAACCCCTCGACCTCGCGGTCGCCGCCGTCGCCCGCCTCGGCGACGATGGCCTCGCCGATGGGGTGTTCGCTGCGGGTCTCCAGACCGCGCGCACAGCGCAGGACGTCGTCCTCGCTGTTGCCGTTCAGCGCGACGACGTCGGTGACGGTGAGTTCGCCCTTCGTCAGCGTCCCGGTCTTGTCGAAGGCGACGGCGTCGACCTCGCCCATCGCTTCGAGGTGGTTGCCCCCCTTGATGAGGACGCCGTTCTTCGCGGCGCTCGTGATGCCCGAGACGACCGAGACGGGCGTCGAGATGACGAACGCGCAGGGGCAGGCCAACACGAGCAGCGTCAGCCCGTAGACGACGGCCGTCGACAGCGTCGTCCCGAGGACGACCGGGCTGGCGACCGTCACGAGGACGGCGAAGGCGACGACCACGGGCGTGTAGTACGCCGAGAATCGCTCGACGAACTGCTCGCGGTCGGTCTTGTTCGACTGGGCGTCCTCGACCAGTTCGACGATGCGCGAGAGGGTGTTCTCGCTCGACTCCGAGGTGACCTGTATCTCCAGGTACCCCTCCTCGTTGATGGTGCCGGCGTACACCTCGTCGCCGACGGTCTTGTCGACCGGGACGCTCTCGCCGGTGATGGGCGCCTGGTTGACGGCGCTCTCCCCGTCGATGACGTCGCCGTCCAGCGGAATCTTCTCGCCCGGTTTGACCACGACGCGTTCGCCGACGTCGACCTCCTCGACCGGGACCGTGACCTCCCCGCCGTCGCGCTGTACCGTCGCTTCCGCCGGCGAGAGGTCCATCAGCTCCTCCAGAGAGTCACGGGCCCGGTCCATCGAGTACCGCTCCAGCAGCTCCGCGACGCTAAAGAGGACCGCGAGCGTCGCGGCCTCGAAGTACAGCGCCTCCCCGAAGGCCAGACTCGCCGTCAGCGCGCCCAGTATGGCGATAGACATCAACAGGTCGATGTCGAGGTTCCGGTTGCGTGCCGAGTAGTAGCCGTTACGCAGGATAGCCTGGCCGCCGACGGCGACGGCGACGAGGAAGAACACGTCCGCGGCGTGGATGTCGCTGCCCAGCACTGTCCCGACCGGTACGTTCGCGCCCGGAACCAGGAACTCCAGGACGAGCCCGACCGCCAGCACGGCCCCGCTCGCCCACGTCTTCAGCGCCCTCGGGCTCGTCCAGAGGCTCTCGTCGGTCTCCGCGTCGGTCGATTCGGTCCCCGTCGCGTCCTCGACCTCGTACCCGGCGCTTTCGATAGCTGCGACGACGGCCGCCTCCGTCGGTTCCTCGCCCGTCCGCGTGAGGACGACGGTGCCCGTCGTCGGCTGGGCCTCGAAGCGCTGTAGCCCGTCGAGTCCCGACAGCGCGGACTCGACTTTGCCGGCACAGGAGGCACAGTCCATCCCCGGGACGGAGAGGCGGACCGTCTCACCGCTGTCTGCCACCGAGTAGCCGGCCTTCCGGACTCGCTCCGTAATCGCCGCGTCGTCGGTCGACCCATCGTCGTAGGTGACCGTCAGCGTCCCGGTCGTCACCTGCGGCTCGACGCTCTCGACGCCGTCGAGCCGTCGTACGCTGTTTTCGACCTTGCTGGCACAGGAGGCACAGTCCATCTCCGGGACGGCGAACTGGCTGACGGTGTGCTCGTCGGATGACGAGCCCGCTCCGCTCGTCGACCCGTCGTCGTCCGGTTCCTCTGTAGTCATTATCGGAGGCTAGACCACGGAGTGTTATTAATCCGGCTGTTAGCTACTGGCGTTCAGACAGCACAAATTAACAATTTACTTCACCTCTGTTATTAACTCTCGCGTCTTCAGCGTCGCCGGACCTTCGAGCGGCCCGAACTCGGGGCCAGAAGTCGATTGTCTATGAACGATACGGACAGTTAATAACACGATTCATAATCTGAAAAATACTTAACCGTCTCCCCGCCCTCGCAGTGGATACACAATGTTAGTGCAACTACCGGACATCGACGAGGCGGAATCGCTCGAGACGTGGGCCGACGAGGTGGCCTCGGTGACTGGGGCGGACGACGTGGTCGTCCGGGCCATCGCGACGGCCGTCGACGGGCGCGACCGGAGCCCCGAGACGCCGTGGGACGCCGAGAGTTCCGGTCGGACGTACGACTGGCCGGCGAACGAACACGGCGACTTCTGAGCCGGTCGCGCGGGTCGCTTTGGCCCCGGCCGGCACGCACCAAAGCCGGGAAGTACACACGACACTGACTGCGGGTATGCGACGCCGAAAACTGGTCACAGCGCTCGGGACGGCGCTCGTCGGTGGAGTCGCCGGCTGTACCGGGTCGAGCGAACCGACTGCCGACGCCTTCGCGGTCGCCAGTCCCGAACTGGACGCCGGCGGCTCGCTGCCGACTCGTTTCACCTGCTACGGCGCCGGTGTGTCCCCGCCATTTTCCGTCGAACGCGTCCCGGACCCGACCGCGGCGCTCGCGGTCGTCGCGGAGTACGACAGCGGCGGTGTCACCGACCCTCTCTTCTGGACGCTCTGGAACGTCCCGCCGGACACCGACCGAATCCCGGCGGGCCTGTCGCGGTCGGCCTCCGTCGCCGCCCTCGGCGGGGCCCGGCAGGGACGTCGCGAGGGCGGCGACGTGGGATACGAACCCCCGTGCCCACAGCCCGGACAGCCCTACACGAACCGGTTTCAGGTGTACGCGCTGGGAGAGCGTCTCGACGTCGAGGGTGGGACCGACCACGACACGGCGTCCGAGGCAATCGGGAACGCGGTGCTGGCGAGCCGACGGATTACCGTCGACTTCGAGCGGACGCCGACACCCTGACCCGCTCTCACCTGGCTCGGGCGTGCGCTCCTGTTTCGACGGCCGTCGCGAACGCGGTTGACGGCCGTCACGAACGCGGGCCCGAATAAATTCTTCGCAAGTTCAACAGAATTTATTAGTACTAGGGAGAAATCTACAGCTGTATGGGGGGAGCACTGTCACGGGCCGACCGCGCGGTGTCGCCGGTGGTCGGGGTCACACTTATGATCGTCATCACGGTCGTGCTGGCGGCCACCACCGCGGCGTTCGCCCTCGGTCTGAACGGGACGGGCGACGACACGCCGCCACAGGGGAGTTTCACGTACGATTACACACAGACGGGGAACGGGGAGCTGCGGGTAGCCTACGAGGGCGGCGACACGCTCGACCCGAGCACCGTCCGAATCGAGACAGCGGGCGGGGCGTTCTGTCCGGCGCCGGGCAACACGAGTTCGTCCTGTTCGTCGTCTGTCTCCGAACTCCGGGCCGACAGCGAAGCCGACGGCAACGACTGGGTCGGCAGCGACATCGAGGCCGGCACGACGTTTGGCATCTTCGGCGACTCCTCGAACATGCTCGAGACGGCGACGGTCCGTATCGTCTGGGTCGACCCCTCCGTCGACCGCACCGTGGTCCTCGGGGAGTGGCAGGGCCCCGCGGCGTAGGGGCGTCACTCCTCGTCGAGCCACCACCGAAGCGTCAGCGCCACGGAGTCGTCGAGCCCGAAGACGCCGCTCTCTCGCTCGACGAAGGCAGCCTGTGGCGCGTCCAGCGTGACCGATAGCTCGCCGACGGTGACCGTCACCGTCTCGGCGTCCTCGGCAGCCTCGGACACCGCGTCGAGGTCCGACAGGACCGCCTGCCGACTGACACCCCCGTCGCCGGGCGTGGCCCGCTGGTCGACGCCGCCGACGACGGGGGCGATATCCACGTCTTTCGACCGGTTCGAGAGGACCGCGTTGAGCACCGCGCCCAGCAGGACGACCAGCCCGATGATGTAGAGCCACGTGAGCAAGAGCAGGATGCTGGCGACGAGGTTCGTGCCCGCCGTGGTCCCGGCGTTGAACTCGGTGAACAGCACCTGTGCGACGGTGAGCCCCACTGCGGCGAAGGCGGTCCCCGGAACGACCTCCACGGGCGTCACGTCGGTGTCCGGGAAGATGTAGTACATCGGGTAGAACACCGCGAACAGCCCGACGGTCGTCGCCACCGCTCGCAGTACGTCGCCGGCGGGCCCCGCGACGGACAGCGAGACGGCGTTCCCGAGGGCGCTGACTCCCACCAGGGCGACCGCGACGGTCACGAGCATCACCAGCCCATCACCCAACTGGTCGGCGAACGTGTTTTGCTCGCTGGTCTCGTAGATGTCCGAGAACGCCGTATCGAGCCCGCGGAAGATACGAAGCGCGCCCCAGACGAGAAACACCAGCCCGAGCAGGGAGACGGAGGCGTCGGCGTCGGAGAGTCCCTGCTGGATGAGGGCGCTGGCCTGCTCGGTCAGCACCGACTCGATGATACCGACGACCGAGTCACGGACGGCGACGTTCTCGGTCCGCTGGAGGACCGTCAACACCAGCAACAGCAGGGGCAGGATAGAGAGGAAGGCGTGATAGGCTATCGAGCCCGCCATGAAGGTAATCTTCTCCACTCTGGCCTCGTGGACGACGGCGCGGACCACCTCCTCTACCCGACTGGCTCTGTCGTGCATAGTCGGGGTTACGGAGCGCTCCGCAAATAGGCAGCGCTCGGAGACGTGCCAGTGTGTGAGAGACGGACCGCAAACAGCCAGACAGACCCTTTCTGGCTCTCTCACTCAGTTTCCGTCAAACTAGACACCGCCCAGGAGAGGGCAGACAGACCTTACACCCAGCGCTCGATTGTGAGGTCGGTCGCTATCCAGCCTTCTTTGTTGCCCGTTTCGGTGAACACCGTCCGGTCCGCACAGCTCTCGTGTGCCGTCACGGTCGGTCGCTCGTCGGCGTCCGCTTCCGGGACCCGAACCGCATCGCCCTGTGTGGCCATTAGCGGAGATTAGGCCTGCCTAATCTAAAAAGGTTTTTGGTCTGCCTAATCCTCGCGGCGGGCTTTTGTGTCCCACCGTCCAAGTGGGGGTATGACCGACGCCGAGGAGGACGTCTCCGCTCTGCTCTCGGAGCTCGTCAGGACCCTGCAGGACCTCCAGACGGAGGTCGAACCCCGGACAGAGCGCGGTCGGCCGCGCCCGCCCACGCCCGAGGAACTGCTCCGCTTTACCAGCGACGTGACGATACCGGCGGCCATCCTCGTGTTGAAGACGAACATCGAGGCGCTGAAGCTGCTCCGTCGGGCGCTACGCCTGGCGGAGGGCCGACCAGCTACCGTGTCGAGCGGCGGCGGTGTGCAGGAACGAGCGACGCAGTTGAGTCGGGCGACGCTGACGCGGCTGGACGACGCGCTCTCGGACCTCCAGGGAGCGGTGGAGGGGCGACCGGCGGACGCCGAGGCCAGAGAACTTCTGACCGAGGCCAGAGAGCTCCGTGAGGCCCTGGCCGAGCAACTGGCCGAGAGCCAGTCCGTCGACGGCGCCGAGGACATCGAGGCCACGGAGGTGCCGGTCGACGTCGACGCCGAACTGCAGTCTATCAAGGACGACATCGACGACGTGAGCGACGGCGGGCCGGGAGACGGCACGTGAGGTGTGGCGTGCGGTCGGGGTGTGGGTCGCGTAAACATAACCCAAAAAACATAACGTTTTATTATTGTAGAGGCGTATCCTCCGATACCGATGCCGAACACAGAGTGTCCACAGACGCGGCGCGCGGAGCTGTTCGTCAGGACTGACCTGCCGACACCGTCCGAGAAACGACGAGACGCCGTCGAGACACGCCTCGAGCGACTCCGACGCGCGGGTCGTATCGACGAGTTCGAGACCACCGTCTGGGCGAAGCGGGTCCCGGTCGCCGCCACGGACTGTGCCGAACGCACTCGCTACGAAGAGTTTCGCGACTGGGCGACAGAGGCCGGGGCCACGCTCGCGCCCTTCTTCGACACCAGGCTCTGTTACAGCTGGGAGACCGGGGAGAAACGGACGGAACTGGTCATGCCGGCCCTGTGTCTGGCCGTCTACGAGGACGGTGACCTGGTCCAGGTCGCTCCGTTCGCCCGCGGCGGCGCGCCCCACTCCATCGAGGAGTGTCTCGACGACCTCGAGACGGGCCGGGAGCCGACGACCCCCGGAGAGGTGACCATCTCCACCGCCGATTAAATCTACCAGACATGTACACCGATACGGCTATCTCCGGACTCGTCGTAGGACACTCAGCAGGTGTACAGTATCATGAGTCACAACAGACGGTTAGCGGTGTACCTACGCAGACCGGTCGCTGACGGGACCGAACAGCGCCAGACCAGTGTTCTCGGCCGAGCCGACGCCCTCCGCCAGCAGGGGCTCGTCGACGGTGTCGACGTCACCTACTGGCACCGGGTCGCGACGGGGGCGGACCCGCGGGAGATGGCGGACATCGAGACGCTAGAGCGGTGGGCCGCCGACAACGGCTGTTCGCTCGCGCCGGCGTTCGACCGCCACGACCGTCACAGCGTGTTCACCGGCGACGACACCGTCGTGACGCTGCCGGTCGCCTGCGTGGCCTACTGGGAGGGCGACCGACTCCTCGGTGTCTACCCCCACCGCGGGCCGTGTGGCCACTGCACGCTCGCCGACGGTCTGGACAGAATCGAAGCCGCACTACAGAGCGGCGAGTCCCTTCACCCGAGGACTCGACGGTAGCGGTCCGACCGCGAGGTCACCCGGGGACTCGACGGTAGCGGTCCGACCGCGAGGTCACCCGGGGACTCGACGGTAGCGGTCCGACCGCGAGGTCACACCGGGTCCCAGCGGTAGCCGCCCCAGTCCTGGCTCTCGGGGTTCGCGCTCTTGAGCCCCACGTCGGGGTCCCGAAGCTCCTCGACGTAGACGGGTTCGACCACGTCGCCGGTCTCGACGTCGTCGGTCGTCACCTGGCCGAGCGCGCGGACGAACGTGTCTTCGAGGTCCAGATGCGAGACGTCGAACTCGACTATCGCCATCGTGTTGGGCTCTCGCACGCCCGGCGGCGTCGCCGTCGAGGTGGTCCACGTGACCACTTCGGCGCGCTCCTCTGAGAGGTCCGTCGTCTCCGCCTGGGGTTCGCCACACTCCGGACAGCGCGGATGCGTGGGGTACGTGACGTGCCCGTTCGGACAGATACCTGCTTCCAGCGTCATTCTGCGGCCTCCATGATGGTGGTGATGACACAGTTGCCAAAGCCGCCGACGTTACAGGCCAGTGCGGTGTCGGCCTCGACCTGTCGCGGGCCGGCCTCGCCGACGAGCTGTTCGTATATCTCGACGCCCTGTGCGACGCCGCTGGCGCCCAGCGGGTGGCCCTTCGATTTCAGTCCGCCGGAGGTGTTGATGGGCAGGTCGCCGTCTTTCTCGGTGGTGCCGTCCATCGCCAGCTCCCAGGCGGTGCCCTGCTCGGCCACGCCGATACCCTCCAACTGGAGGAACTCCAGAATCGTGAACATGTCGTGAAGTTCGGCCACGTCCAGGTCCTCGGGGCCGAGCCCGGCCATCTCGTAGGCCTGCTCGCTGGACTCGACGACGCCGCCCATCACCGTCGGGTCGTCGCGCTCGTGGACGACGTGGGTGTCGGTCGCGCCGCCGATACCGGAGACGACGGCGTACTCGTCCGCTATCTCCTCGGCGCGTTCCTCGGTCGTAAACAGCATCGCGGCGCTGCCGTCCGTGATGGGACAGAAGTCGTAGAGTCGGAGGGGGTCCGCGATGATGGGCGACTCCAGGGCCTTCTCCATCGTTATCTCCTTCTGGAACTGTGCGTTGGGGTTGTCGACGCCGTTCTCGTGGTTCTTGACGGCGACGCGAGCGAGCGACTCACGGGGGGCGTCGAACCGTTCGAGGTAGTGCCGGGCGGTCATCCCCGCGAAGGAGGGGAGCGTGACGCCGTGTTTGTACTCCGCCGGGTGGGTGATGGAGGCGATGATGTCCGTAGCCTCACCCGTCGTCTTGTGGGTCATCTTCTCCCCGCCGACCAGCAGGGTCATCTCGCTGGCCCCGGAGGCGACCGACTGCCAGGCCTCGTAGATGCCCGCCCCGCCCGAGGAGGAGGTCTGGTCGACACGTTCGCTGTACGCCGGCAGGACCCCGAGGTCGTGGGCCAACGCGTTCATCACGCCGGTCTGGCCCTCGAACTCGCCGCTGGCCATGTTCGAGACGTACAGGTGCTCTACTTCCGTCGGTGTGACGCCAGCGTCGTCGAGACACTCCTCGCCCGCCTGCGAGAGGAGTTCCTGAATCCAGGCGTCGCGCTGCCCGAACTTCGTCATCGACGCGCCGATTACTGCGACTCCCATGCCCGAAGCGTCTCAGGGCGCCGGTGTATTCGTTACGGTCCGGTAACTCCGTGGTACCGGCTCCGCGGACCGACACAAGATATATGCACGTGCCATTGTCACGCTAACACATGCAGGAGGCCTGGCTGCAACTCCACTGTCCAGACTGTGACAAGAACTGGGAAGCGGCGCCGACCGACCTCCCCAGCCCAGACACGCCGTTTACCTGTGACGACTGCGGTACAGCGCGGCCGCTCTCGGAGTTCATGAAGACGACCCGCGACCTGGAACTACTGCGGGAGTTCCATCAGTAACGCGCCCGCGCCGCCGCCTTCCACTCCTCGCCGCGCTCGACGTTCCGGGGCCGGCGCCGCTTGCCAAAGCGCGCGAGTCGCCCGGCCATCGTCCACTCGTCCACGTAGTCGGGCGAGTCACTCGCGGCCGCGGCCGCCGCGGCGGCCCGCTGGCGGTCGGTGATGTGGGCGCTGACCGCCGCCGAGATAGCCGCGGCCTCGGCTTCGGTCGCGTCGTCGGGAATCGATACCTCGACTCTCGGCTCGGCGGCCGCCGCGACCGGTGTGTCGGCAGCGCCGGTGTCCGTCTCGTCCGCTGGTTCTTCCAGTGATGACATTACAGTGGGATGTTACCGTGGTCTTTCGGCGGGCTGTCCTCGCGCTTGCGGGAAAGCAGGTCCAGGTCGTCGATGAGCCGTTTGCGCGTGTCCTTCGGTTCGATGACGTCGTCCAGATAGCCCCGTCTAGCCGGGCCGTAGGGGTGGGCGAACTCCTCGCGGAAGTCGTCCATCAGCTCCTGGCGCTTGGCGTCGGGGTCGTCGGCCTCCGCTATCTCGTTGCGATAGAGGATGTTGACCGCCCCGCGGGGGCCAAGCACCGCCATCTCGGAACCCGGCCAGGCGTAGTTGACGTCGCTGCCCAGGAACTTCGAGGACATGACGATGTAGGCGCCGCCGTACGCTTTCCGGACGACCACGGAGAGCAGCGGCACCGTCGCCTCTGCGTAGGCGTAGATGAGCTTCGCGCCCCGGCGGATGATGCCGTTGTGCTCCTGGTCCGTGCCGGGCATGAAGCCGGGAACGTCCACGAAAGTGAGGATGGGGATGTTAAAGGAGTCACAGAACCGGACGAACCGGGCGCCCTTCTCCGCGGCGTCGATGTCGAGCGTCCCCGCGCTCACGCGGGGCTGATTCGCGACGATACCGACGGACTGGCCGTCCATCCGGGCGAAGCCGGTGATGACGTTGCGCGCCCAGTTCTTGTGGACCTCGAAGAAGGACTCCTCGTCGACGATGCGGCCGACGACCTGTGACATATCGTAGGGTTTGCGCGGCGCCGAGGGGACGATATCGGTGACTTCGGGGACCTCCCGGTCGGGTTCGTCCCAGGGCTCGACCCGCGGCGGGTCCTCCATGTTGTTCTGTGGGAGATAGGAGAGGAGTCGCCGGATGTTCTCCAGGGCCTCCTCCTCTGAGGGATAGGAGAAGTGCGCGACGCCGGACTTCGTGGAGTGGGAACTGGCACCACCGAGTTCCTCCTTCGAGACCTGCTCGCCGGTGACGGTCTCGATGACGTTGGGCCCGGTGATGAACATGTGGCTGGTGTCCTGTACCATGAAGGTAAAGTCCGTCAGCGCCGGCGAGTAGGTCGCGCCGCCGGCACACGGCCCCATGATGGCCGAAATCTGGGGGATGAGCCCGCTGGCTTTCGTGTTGCGCTCGAAAATCTTGGCGAAGCCGACCAGCGAGTCGACCCCCTCCTGGATACGGGCACCGCCCGAGTCGTTCAGCCCGATGACGGGGACGCCGTTCTCGATGGCCTTGTCCATCACCTTACAGACCTTGTCGGCGACGACCTCGCCGACGGAGCCGCCAAGGACGGTGAAGTCGTGGGCGAAGAGGAACACCTTGCGGCCGTCGACCTCGCCGTAGCCGGTGACGACGGCGTCGCCCGGGAAGCGTTTGTCCGCCATCCCGAAGTTGGTCGACCGGTGTTCGACGAAGGGGTCGACCTCGGTGAATGTGCCGTCGTCGACCAGGAAGTCGATGCGCTCGCGGGCGGTCATCTTCCCTTTCTCGTGCTGGGACTCGATACGCGACTCGCCCCCGCCGAGTTCGGCCTCGCGGCGCCGCTCTCGCAGTTCCTCGATGGGGTCGTCGGTCGTGTCCGGTGTCTCGTCTTCGTCTTGCTGGCTCATGTCACCACTCCATGCCGCCGTTGACGCCGAGCACCTGTCCGGTCATGTAGCTCGACTCCTCGCTGGCGACGAAGCGAACGATACCCGCGATGTCTTCGACCGTGGCGAACCGGTCGAGCGGTATCTGTCGGAGAATCTTCTCCTGGACGCGCTCGGGCACCTCCTCTAACATGTCCGTCTCGACGAACCCCGGCGCGACGCAGTTCGCCGTCGCGCCCGTGTGTGCGAGTTCGAGCGCGAGCGTCCGGGTGAACCCAAACAGACCCGACTTCGTCGTGGCGTAGTTGGCCTGCCCGATGTTGCCCTGCTGGCCCACGACACTGGAGATGTTGATGAGCCGGCCGTGGTCAGCACGCTTGAGGTCGTCGTAGAAGACGTCGGTACAGTTGAACACGCCGCCGAGGTTGACGTTCATCACCGTGTCCCAGTCCTCCCGGGTCATCTTGTCGAACTTCTTGTCGATGGTGATACCGGCGTTGTTGACGAGCACGTCGACGTTACCGAACTCGTCGTTCACCTCGTCACACATCGCCTGTACCTCGTCGGCCTTGGCGACGTCGGCCTGTGCGGCGATGGCGTCACCGCCGCTCTCGCGTATCTCCTCGACGACCGCCGCGGCCTCCGCCTCCGAGGAGCGGTAGTTGACCACGACGTTGGCGCCGTGCTCGCCGAGGTCAGTCGCGATACCGCGGCCGATACCCCGCGAGGAACCGGTGACCACGCAGGTCTGGTTTTCGAGGTTCATCCCCTGAGACGACCCCCGTCGATTCGTGTAGTCATTGTTCGCCTAGTGAGCCAAAGCACAGCCAGATAATAGTTCGCCTTAAACGCGGGTAATCACCGGGCGGAGAATATTATCATCCGACATCCGTTCACGCGAGACCGCGCGAAATTACCTTCGAGAGAACGTTTTTCGGGCGGCGGTCCATCGGTTCGGATTGTTTGGTCGGCCTAAAACGGAACGCTCTTTAGGGTTGCCTAAAGATTTCGCACCATGACCGCACAGGACATCTGTGTCATGGTTCCGACGATTCGGAACCCCGGATGCATGCGGGCGTACTTCGAGAACGCGCGCGAACACGGGTTCGACCTCGACCGACTGTTCGTGGTCCTCATCACCGAGGACTTCTGTGACAGCGAGTCCATGCGGGCGATGCTCGACGAGGCGGGCGTCGACGGGGCCGTCTTCGACGAGGAAGCCCGCGGCGAGTGGTACGCCGAACGGGGCATCAGCGAGTTCTCGCATCTCGTGCCCGCGGCCAGCCACGCTCAGACCTCCTTCGGCCTGCTGTATCTCTGGGCGCACGACTACGACTACGGCGTCTTCATCGACGACGACACCGCGCCCCACGAGACCGTGGACTTCTTCGGCACCCACATGGCGAACCTGGCCTTCGAGGGAGAAATCGAGCGCGTTCGCTCGGACGAGAACTGGGTGAACGTCCTCTACCAGAACGAGGACGACCACGGGCTCTACCCGCGTGGTTACCCCTACGCGGCGATGGACGAGACCGTCGAGACCGACACGACCGAGGTCGACCGCGTCGTCGCCTCCCAGGGCCTCTGGACCAACGTCCCCGACCTCGACGCCGTCCGCATCCTGATGGACGGCGACCTGCAGGGTCAGGCACAGACCCGTACCTCGGCGGCGGACTTCGACGGTGACTTCGTCGCCGCCGAGGGTCACTATCTGACCGTCTGCTCGATGAACCTCGCCTTCCGCCGGGAGGTCGTCCCCGCCTTCTACCAGTTGCCGATGGACGACAACGCCTGGGACGTGGGCCGCTTCGACGACATCTGGTCGGGCCTGTTCCTCAAGCGCGCCTGCGACGTGCTGGGCGGGACCATATACAACGGCGACCCGCTGTGTGAGCACAACAAGGCCCCGCGTTCGACCTTCTCGGACCTGACGAACGAGGTCCACGGGCTCGAACTCAACGAGCACGTCTGGGAAGAAGTCGACGCCGTCGGCGACGACGCCGACTCCTACCGCGAGGTGTTCCGGGCGATGGCGGACCGCCTCGCCGAGGGCGACTACGACGACTGGGAGAACGGCGCCTTCCTCAACCACTGCGGGGAGTACATGCGCGACTGGCTCGACTGTCTGGCCGCGCTGGAGGCCGACACCGCCGAAGCGCCCGAACCGGCACCGCCGGCCGCCGACGACTGAAAACGCAAACCATTTAGGCAAACCTAAAACATAATCAACCAACAATGACGGACTCCACTAACGACTCCTCCCGACGCCGGTTCCTCGCGCTGGGCGGCGCGACAGCGGCGGGCTCGCTCGCCGGCTGTTTCGGGCTTTTCAGCGACGAAGAGAACAACAGCATCGGTGTCTCCCTCTCCGACTTCCGTGGCTCCGGTCCGCTGGTCGACTCCCGCGGCCAACCCGGCGGGACCTCCATCACCGACCTCCCCGACCTCGAAGGCAGCCTCACGGTCTACCTGGGCGGCGGCGAGGGCGGCCTCTACGTCGACCTGCTGGACCTCTTCGAGCAGGCCTACGAGAACTTCACCGTGAACCACCGGGTCGACTCCTCGTCGAGCCTCGCGAACCAGATTATCGAGGAAAACGAGAACGACGCCACCCAGGCCGACCTGTTCATGTCCGTCGACGCCGGTTCGCTGGGCGCAGTCGCCAACGCCGGCGCGACCCAGTCCCTGCCCAGCGAAGCGCTGAACGCCGTGCCGGGAAGCTTTCAGGACAGCGACGGCCGCTGGGTCGGCTTCGCCGGCCGCGCCCGCGCCATACCGTACAACTCCGACCGACTCTCCGAGTCCGACATCCCCGACTCAGTCCACGACTTCCCGGACGCCGGCGTGCTGGAGGGTGCGATGGGCTGGGCGCCCACCTACGGCGCGTTCCAGTCCTTTATCACAGCGATGCGACTGAACCGCTCCGACGACGTCGCCCGTAGCTGGCTGAACGGGATGCAGAACCACGGCGTCACCGAGTACGGCAACGAGTTCGCCATCTCCAACAGCGCCGCCGACGGCGAACTCGCGGCCGGTTTCGCGAACCACTACTACTCGCTACGGGTCCGCTCGGCCCGCCCGAACGCGCCGCTGGAACTGGCCTTCACCGAGGGCGACGCCGGCGCGCTGGTCAACGTCTCCGGCCTGGAGGTTCTCGACGGGACGACCAACGCCGAACTCGCCGGCAACTTCGTCCGACACGTCCTCTCCTCGGAGGCCCAGGAGTTCTTCGCCACCCGGACCTTCGCCTACCCGATGATTTCGGGGGTGGCGCCGGTCGGCGGCCTCCCGCGCATCGACGACCTGAACCCGCCGGACATCAGCCTCACGGAACTGGCCGACGTGTCGGGTACCGTCGACCTGATGCGAGACGCGGGCGTCCTCTGAGATGGGCGCGAGCGACCGTCTGGACCGGATTCGCGAGCGGGCGAGCGTCGCCGACCGCGACGCCGACGAGCCGACGGTGCTTGCCGTCGTCGTCCTCGCCATCTCCCTGCTCCTCCTCTCGCCCATCGCCTGGGTACTCATAGAGGCCAGCGAGATGCCGACCGGCCGGCTGGTCGAACTCGTCGTGAGCGACACGACGACGGCAGTGACGGTCAACACGCTCGTGCTGGTCGCCGCCGTCACCGCGATGTCTGTCTGCATCGGCGTCCCGCTGGCCCTGCTTACGGTCCAGACCGACCTCCCGTTCAAGCGCTTTTTCACCGTCACCGCGGCGCTCCCGCTGGTGGTCCCGAGCTACATCGGCGCGTTCGCGTTCGTCTCGGCGTTCGGTCCGCGAGGCGAACTGGCGGACCTGCTCGCGCCGCTTGGCGTCCAGCAGATTCCGACCATCTACGGCCTCCACGGCACCGTCCTCGTGTTGACGCTGTTTACGTACCCCTACGTCTTCCTGACGACGCGAGCGTCGCTCATCTCCTTCGACGGGACGGTCGTCGAGGCCGCACGCACCCTGAACGCCAGTCGCTGGGAGGCGTTCAAGCGGGTGACGCTCCCCCAGATTCTGCCGGGCATCGCCGCCGGCGCCCTCCTGGTGGCGCTGTACACGCTCTCCGATTTCGGGACGCCCGCCATCATGCGCTACGACGTGTTCACGCGCATGATATTCGTCGAGGAGCAAGCCAGGAACCTAGACGCCGCGGCCGTCCTCTCCTTGCTCTTGCTCGTGCTCGCGATGGCGATACTCGCCGTCGAGTCCCGCATCGGCGCGAGCAGGGACGGGGCGTACGTCTCCAGTGGCGACCGCCGACCCGGCGAGATACAGCTTGGCTACTGGAAACTGCCCGCGATGGGCTTCTGTGGCGCTATCGCCACGCTCTGTCTCGTGCTGCCAATCGGTATCCTCGCCCAGTGGCTGGTCCGCTCTACCGCGGCCGCGCCCGAGGGGTTCGTCTTCGAGGCCCAGCACGTCACGAACTCGGTGGTGCTCGCGGCGGGCGCGGCCGGCCTCTGTGTCGTCGTCGCGCTGCCTATCGCCTACCTCTCCGCGCGCGGGACCGGGACGCTCTCCTCGCTGCCCGAACGGGTGTCGTACGTCGGCTACGCGGTGCCCGGCGTCGTCATCGGGCTCTCGCTCATCTACCTCGCGCTGCAGTTCGTCCCGTTCCTCTATCAGAGCCTGTTCGTGCTCGTGTTCGCCTACGTCGTCCGCTTCCTCCCCCAGGCCGTCGGGACGACGGAGTCCTCGCTGCTCCAGGTCGACCCGAGCTACATCGAGGCGGCCCGCTCGCTGGGCTACGGGCCGATGACGTCTTTCCGGAAGGTCGTCCTGCCGCTGGTCGCGCCGGGCATCGCCGCCGGCGCCGCACTCGTGTTCCTGACGACGATGAAGGAGCTACCGGCGACGCTCATGCTCCGACCCATCGGCTTCGAGACCATCGTAACGTACATCTGGCTGGTCCGCGGAGCAGCATACCAGGGACAGGCGGCGGTCCCGGCGCTGATTCTCGTCGGCGTCTCGGGACTCTCGATGCTCATCATCCTCAGACAGGAGGGTCGGTAACATGGCGAATTCAGAGACAACCCACCGGATATCGGCGTTCGAATCGGTCGAGACAGCGGTCGACGACCCGGAACAGACGGTCCTCTCCATCGACGGCGTGTCGAAGGCGTACGGCCGAGAGGCGGCCGTCGAGGAGCTCTCGCTGTCGGTCAGGGACGGGGAGCTACTGACGCTACTGGGGCCGTCTGGCTGTGGGAAGACGACCACGCTCCGGATGATAGCCGGGCTCGAAGAGCCCACCTCGGGGACTATCACCATCGCCGGCGAGACGGTGACTGCCGACGGTGACGGGCCGTTCAAAAAGCCCGAGGAGCGCGACGTGGGTATCGTCTTCCAGGACTACGCCCTCTTCCCGCATCTCACCGTCGCGGAGAACATCGCGTTCGGGCTGGACGAACTGGACGACGAGGCGACCGACGCGCGGGTCGCGGAGCTGCTGGAACTCGTCGACCTGCAGGCCCACGAGGAGAAGATGCCCAGTCAGCTCTCGGGCGGCCAGCAGCAACGCGTCGCGCTGGCGCGCTCGCTGGCGCCCGAACCGGACGTCCTCCTGCTGGACGAGCCGTTCTCGAACCTCGACGTGCGCCTGCGCGTCGAGATGCGCGAGGAGGTCCGGCGCATCCTGAAGCGGGCCGGCGTCACCGCCATCTCCGTGACCCACGACCAGGAGGAGGCCCTCTCCATCAGCGACCGCGTCGCCATCATGAACGACGGCGCCATCGCTCAGGTGGGCAACCCCGGCGAGGTGTTCGAGAACCCCGAGAGCCGCTTCGTCGCCAGCTTCCTCGGCCAGGCGAGCTTCCTCTCGGCCCGGGTGACCGGCGAGACGCTGGAGACCGGCCTGGGGAGTTTCGACCTCGGACTGCTCAACGGCCCCATCGAGGCCTACGACGGCGCGATGATAGACGTGCTCGTCCGCCCGGACGACCTCCAGGCGATGCCGGCCAGCGAGCCCAAGGCCGACGGCTACGTCGTCCACCGCCAGTACAACGGCCCCAACTTCATCTATCGGGTGGAACTACACAGCGGCGACGTGGTCCACTGTATGCACAACCACGTCGAGACGTTCGACGCCGGCCAGCCGGTCGAGGTCGACCTGGTCGCCGACCACGAACTGGCCTGGTATCCCGCGGAATGAACCGACTGCGACGACCCCGCACGCAGGCGGCGCTCGTCGCACTCCTCGGTGGTCTCGCGGTGTATGCCATCGCCCACCTCGTCTTTCCGTACCACACCAGCAACCACGACGAGGCGGTGTACCTCCAGCAGGCCGCGATGTTGCTCGACGGACACCTGTTCTTGCGCCCGCCCGTCGACGGCCCCTTTCGCCCCTGGTTCTTCGTCGAGAGCGAGCGGGGGCTGTACTCGAAGTACACGCCCCCGACGGCGGCGATGTTCGCCGTCGGGAAGCTGCTTGGCGGCTACCGCATCGCGCTCGGTATCGTCGCGACTGCCACGCTGGTCGGGACCTACCACACCGTCCGCGAGGTGTTCGACGCTCGGACGGGCGTCCTCGCGACGGTCCTCATGCTCGCCTCGCCGCTGTTCGTCGTGGAGGCGTCGGTCTTTCTCTCGTACGTCCCGGCGATGTGCTGGAACCTCGCGTTCGCGGCGTCGTACCTCCACGCCGACCGGACCGGCAGCCGACGGACCGCGGCGCTTGCGGGTATCGCGGTCGGTATCGCCTTCTTCACGCGGCCCTACACGGCGGTGCTGTTCGCGACGCCGTTTATCCTCCACGCGCTGTGGTCGCTGCGCGAGCGGGGTCGTGGGGCACTCGACAGGGTCGGGCTGACGGCGGCGTTCGGGCTTGTCGGCGTCGCCGTGACGCTCGGTTACAACGCCGTGATGACCGGCCACGCGCTCGTGTTCCCCTACCAAGCGTTCGCGCCGCTCGACGGCCTTGGCTTTGGCTACCGGGAGATTGCCGGCTACTCGCGGACGTTCACGCCCGCACTCTCCCTGCGGGCCAACGCCGAAGTCCTGGCGCTGTTCGCCACCGAGTGGGTCGTCGCCGGCCCGCTCGGGACCCTCGCCGCACTGGGTGGTCTCTGGACCGTCCGAAAGCGGGGATTCGACGACCGAAAGCTCGCGCTGGCCGGCGTCGGGCTCACGGTCCCGCTCGGGAACCTCCTGTTCTGGGGGAACCTGAACGTGCTGGGGGAGCTCTCGGACCCCTCGGACGGTCTCGTCTCCTTCTTCGGGCCGTACTACCACACCGACCTGCTGGTCCCGACCGTCGCCTTCGGCGCCGTGGGCGTGCTGGCCGCCGTCGAGTGGGCCCGCGAGTCCGCCCCGCGGCTCGTGAGCGCGGAGCGGTCCGGTCCGGCCCTGACGGCGCTGTTGCTGGTGGGTGCGGCACTCGCCGCCAGCGTCGCCGGCGCCGCGGTGGCCCCACCCGTCGGGGAGAACTACGACGTGACCCGACAGTACGAGCAGGCCTACGAACCGTTCGACGGGCGCGACCTGGACGACACCGTCGTCTTCCTCCCGCGGACCTACGGCGACTGGCTCAACCACCCGTTTCAGGCCCTGCGCAACGACCCCGGTTTCGACGGCGAGACGGTGTACGCGATGCAGCGCGACCAGTTCGCCGTCGTCGACAGCTACCCCGACCGGACGTACTACCGGTACGTCTACCGCGGCGGGTGGGCGCCGTTCCTGGACCAGTCGGTCGAGCCGCGGCTCCAGCGGGTGCGGGTGGCGAGCGGCGAGACGGTGCGGACGGACCTCACCGCCACGGTACCCGCGGCGGCCGAGTCGGTCACCGTCCAGATACACAACGGGACGGCAAACACCAGCGCGAACGAGTACACGACCGCTCGGGACGCGTCGCTGCTCTCACTGCGGCTGGAGACGGACGCGAACCGGAGCCGACTCAGCGGCGACACCGTCGAGACCCCCGTAGCCGTCCCGACGCCCGAGCGGGGTACGGTAACGGTCGTCGCCTTCGTGGATTACGGCGCAGACAGAGCCGTAAAGTACCGCTGGGCCGTGCCGGTAAACGAGACGGGCTCGGGCGTGCGGGCGATGACGCCGCGCATGGAGGTGTGCTGGTCCGAGCGGTACTGCGGCGGGCAGGCCGCCTACGTGCCCGGCGCCCACCGCGACGGAATCCGACTCGACGCCACGGTGAGACAGGGATGACAGAACTCGACAGACGCGACGTGTTGAAGGCGCTCGGCGCTGCCGGTATCGCGGTCGGCGGCGGCGCGGCGCTGCTGGAATGGGCCGACGACGACGGCGGCGACTCGATAGTCACCGACCACGAACGGCGCACGTTACACGCCATCGCGACGACCGTCTACCCGAGCGAGGTCGGCGGTGTGGAGTCGTTCGTCGACGGCTACATGTCCCGCCGGCTGGCGGCCGATTCGGAACGGGCCGAGCGCGTCCTCGACGCGCTGTCGGAACTGGACAGCTACGCACGGGAGTGGGAGGACGCAGACTTCCGGGAGCTTGAGCCGGCGAAACGGGACGAGACGCTGCGTGCCATGGGCGTGGCCGAGGCCGAGCCGGTTCCCGACGGCGCCCCACGCGAGCGGGTGCGGTACTACCTGGTCAACGAACTCGTCTACGGGCTCTACACCTCGCCCACGGGCGGGGAACTCGTCGGTATCGAGAACCCCCAGGGCTACCCGGGCGGGACCGAGAGCTACCGACAGCCGCCCGGCGGGGAGTGACCGGGCGTTCGCGGAGCGATTAGGGGAGCGGAGAGCAGCGCCCCGGGGCTCTACGCCGCCCGCCTGTCGAGGTACTCGTTAGTCAGCGTGGGGGCGACGACGCCCAGGCCCAGGAGTATCGCGCTGCTGACCCACACCGGGGGCGATGCCGTCTCGATGACGGCGTACAGGAGGAAGAGCGTCACCGCCAGGTAGGCGGCGATGACTGTGTTCTCACGGGAGACCATGCGACATCGTTCGACGCGTCGGCATATAGAATTTGTGCGCCGGTCGGCGCTCACCGAAGCCGCTCTTCGAAGGCGACCTTCAGGATGGACCCGGCGATGGCCGCGCCGCCCTCGAACGGGTCGAGCTTGGTCTCGCCCGTGCGTTCGTCGTACTCGATGGGCCGTTCGCGCACGTCGTAGCCCCGCATCAGCGGGCGCATCAAAAGCTCCGCCGACAGGCCGGTGTTCTCCGTCCAGCGTATCTTCTGGACGACCTCGCGTCGGTAGGCCCGCATCCCCGTGGTCGTGTCGTGGACGCGCTCACCCATCGCGACGGAAGCGAGCAGGGCGAACAGTTCGTTACCCAGTTTGTTCAGCCCCGGCATCTCGTCGGCGCCGTCGTAGAGCCGGTCGCCGCTGACGACGTCGGCGCCGTCGTTTATCTCCTCGAGGAAGTCGGGCAGGCGCTCCATCGGGTAGGTGTCGTCGCAGTCGGTGGTGACGACGACCGGCCGCTCGGGCGTCAGGACGGCCTTCCGGACGGCGACGCCGTACCCCTGCGGTTCCTGCTCGATGACCGTCGCGCCGTGTTCACGGGCGATTTCGGGCGTGCGGTCGCTGGAGCCGTCGACACAGGTAACCTCGGCCCGGCCGTCGGTGACCCGCTCGATGTCTTCCAGGACGGTGGCGATGGCCTCGGCCTCGTTGTAGGTTCCCATCACCACGGCGAGGTCGTCGAACGTGAACTCCGAATCGCCGTTTCGGGACGCCTGTGAACTCATTACGCTATCTCTGGCGCGAGGGGTTTAGTATTTTTAGGTTCACCAAAATTAACGACAGGTGGCCGACAGTTCCTGCCGAAGTGCCCCACTCAGACGGACGGCGGCGCGTCCCGGCCCACCCGAATCTCGTAGGCCTCGATGTCCTCGTAGGCGGCGACCTGTCCGCCCACGTCGACCGGGCCGTCCTCGGTCATGACGACCAGCGTCGCCACCTCGCGGTTCGGCCCGAACGACACCTCCTCGACGCGGCCCTGGACGACCCAGCTGTCGCCCGACTCCACCTCGCGGCCCTCGATGGTGGCGTAGAACTCGCCCTCCAGTGACGCCAGGTCAGAGATACACCGACGGATGGTGCCGTAGCGACGCGGGAACCGGAGTTCCGAATCGTCGCTGGCTATCTCCTCGGCCGTCGTCCAGAGGACGGTGTTGAGGAAAGCCGAGACGAGAAAGCCGAGTTCGGAGCGGTTGAAGATGACGCCGTATCGGTCCGGCTCGCCGCGGACCGACTCTCGGGTCGCGTATATCGAGTAGTCCCCGTCGGCGACGGCCACCACCGGCGTCGTGATTCCGCGCCGGACCTTCACCGTGCTCGCCACCGCCTCGTAGTCGAACTCGGCCGGGTCGGGGGCGTCGGCCGCGGGCGAGAGCAGTATCTCCGTCGCGATACCGGCCTCCCGTCGGCTCCGGAGCTTGCTCTCGAAGCGGGCGAGCAGCGACGGCGTCAGCGACAGCAGGAGTTCGTACTCCGCGGCGTCGATGATGTCCTCCAGATAGCGCAGGATAGTCGGTCTGGACTTCACCAGCGAGACGGCCTCCGGCTCCCGGGCGGGCGCGGTGTAGCGCGCGGAGAGGTCGTCGACCAGTTCGTCGAGCGAGTCCTGGATGTCCCCGAAGGCCTCTCGCGGGTCGATGGCGAGGACCTTCATCGGTCGGGACTCCTTGAGTTCGACCAGCCCGACGTCGCCGAGGCTCCGGACGGTGTCGTACACCCGCGGCTGCGGGATGTCCGTCCGCTCGGCTATCTCCGAGGCGGTCAGCTCCCCGTGCTGGAGTACCGCCAGATACGCGGTTATCTCGTACTCGCCGAGGTTGAACCGCGAGATGACCCCATCGAGTGCCGCCTCAAGGTCGTCGCTTGGCATACGGGCGTGGCTTGGCCGGAGCGCTACAAAGAAGTTCTGACCGTCGTCAGAGGGCCGCGAACTCGACGACGCCCTTTATCTGGTCGTCGTCGTCCTCGAAGGCCGCGTCGACGGTCTCGGGGGTCGCTATCGTCGTCACGAGCTCCTCGAGTAACCACTCTGGCATCGCTTCGAGCGTGTCGACGGCGTCTTCGAAGTGCGTGACGTGTGAGTTGACCGTGCCGATGAGACACTTGTTGTGCAGGACGATGTCCTTGTGGAACGCGCCGCCGTCGATTTCGAACTCCCAGGGGCCGGGGATGCCGAGCAGGGCGCCGACGCCGTTGGGCGCGAGCGCGTGGACGGTCTGGACCGCGTGGGGGGCATAGCCCGTGGCCTCGAAGACGTAGTCGACGGCCTCGTACGCGTCGGGCAGTTCGTCGACGGGCGTCTCTCGGGAGTCGACGTAGGTCGCGCCGAGTTCGTCCATCACGTCGATGGTGGGGTCCGGTCTGGACCGGCGGCCCACGCAGTAGGTACGCTCGAACTCGCGCCCGAGCATCCACAGGGTCAGCAGGCCAAGCGAGCCGTTGCCCAGCACGCAGGCGGACTCGGGGCGCCACTCGAAGGGCTCGCGCGTCGAGAACGCGTGGTCGTTGGCCTTCTCGGCGATGGAGATGGGCTCGACCAGCATCCCGTACTCGGCCAGTTCCTCGGGAATCGGGACGAGGTTGTCGGCCGGCGACGTGAAGTACTCCGACATGAAGCCGTGGTCGCCGACGATGCCGCGCTCGACGTACTCGCCGTCGGGGGCCATGTCGGGCTCGCCCCGTCGGAAGTACTCGTTCGTCTCCCCGTCGGGTTTCCGCCGGACGGTCGGGACGACCACCTGGCCGGCTTCGAGGCCCGACCCGTTGCCGTCTTCGACGACGCCGACGGCCTCGTGGCCGAGTATCATGTACTCGGACCCCTCGGGATAGCCGCCGTGTGAGCCGGCCACGACCTCGTGGTCGGTTCCGTCGACGCCGACGCGCAGCGTCCTGACCAGCGCCTCTCCCTCGGTCGGTTCCGGTCGCTCGACGTCGAGTAGCTCCGGGCCGTCCCCGTCGCGGGTAACACCGATGGCTTTCATTCTAGCTGAACCTCCGTAGAGGGATGGTTAAAATTGTCCATGAGAGTCAGAGCGTGATTGCGCGCCCCTCTTCGCTAGAGCGGTAGATAGCGTCCAGCACGCGCTGGACGGTCAGTGCCTCCTCGACGGTGTTGGTTCCGGGCGGTTCGCCGGACGCGACGCTGTCGACGAACGCCTCCAGTTCGATACCGTGGGCGTCGTCGGCCGCCGTCTCGATTCGAGAGGTCCGGTGGTGGTCAACGCCGGTCGAGACGGTCTCGTACAGCTCCATCTCGTCGTCGCTCAGGTCGATTTTGGCCCCGGCGTCGGAGCCCCGTATCACGTACTCCTGGCTGTCGGGGCGGTTGGCCGCCCAGGCGACCTCCAGTGCGATGGTCGAGCCGTCCGCACAGCGGATGAGCGCCGAGGCCGAGTCGTCGACGTCGAACCCCGCTGAGCCGTGGTCTTCGCCCCACATGTTCACGTAGGCGTACTCCGACCGGGTACCGAAGGTCGCCCGCGTCTGCCCGGAGACCTCGACAACCTCCGGAAAATCGAGCATGTACAGCGAGAGGTCGATAGCGTGGACGCCGATGTCGATGAGGGCCCCGCCGCCGGCCAGCGCCTTGCGAGTGAACCAGGAGCCCCGGCCCGGGACGCCGCGCCGTCGCAGGTAGTTCGCCTCGATGTGGTCGAGTTCGCCCATGGTCCCGTCCTCGCGGTAGCCGACCAGGGCCTGGACCGGGTTCCGAAAGCGGTTGTGGAACCCGACCATACAGAACCCCTCGGCCTGCCGGGCGGCTTCGGCGATTCGCTCGGCGCTCTCGATGGAGTGTGCCAGCGGTTTCTCCACGAAGACGTCGAGGCCCGCATCGAGCGCGCCGACGACGTACTCCTCGTGGAACTTGTTGGGCGTGGTCACGAGCACCGCGTCGACCTCGGCGTAGAGCTCGTCCTGTCGTTCGTAGGCTGTCGCGTCGTATTGGGCGGCAAAGCGGCCACGGGCGTCCGGGTCGACGTCCAACCCGGCGGCGATGAGGTCGCCGTGACCAGCCTTCTGCAGGCGGTCGCAGTGCAGTCTCGCGATGTTGCCGAGACCGATAATGCCCAGACTGATTGCGCGTTTCTCGTTCATTATATTGGGAAAGGAACTGGAGACGGATATGACTCCGGTTAGTAGAGCTGCTGTTCGCGCTCGTCGCGCTCCTGCTCGCGTTCGCGCTCCTCGGCTTCGGCACGGCGACCGCGTCTATACTGGACGATACCGGGGATTATCTTGTTCTTCATGTCCAGCGCGAACGACGCGATACCGTACGCCCAGAAGAAAAACAGCACTAGCATCCCGCCCCAGTAGACGGTCGCGACGAGTGTCGAGTCCATGGTCAGTCGTCCGATTCGGCCTCGCTCCCGGTCTGGCTCTTCCCCGTCCATCCCCCCGCGAGCGAGTGCGTGATCGCCTCGCCGGAGGCCGTCTCGAAGAGGTGGACGTTCCGCCGGTCGACGACCACCTGGACGTCCTCGTCTTCCGCGATGTCGGAGTCGGGGTCGATACTCATCAGCAACTGGTCGCTGGTGGCCTGCTCCTGTGACATCGAGGTCTCGCCCTCGCCCAGCAGCATGTAGGCGAATATCTCGTCGCCCATCGGTTCGAGGATGTCCGTCCGGGCGTCGATGAGCGCCGAGGGGTCGGATATCTCGTCGCGCAACTCGCCGGGGTAGATGTCCTCGGGACGGATGCCGATGGTCACGCTGTCGCCGACGCCGACGCCGTCGACGCTCGACGGGTCGAAGGAAAGCGAGAAGTTCTTCGTCTCGATGGCGTCGGCCTCGACGGTCCCCTCGACGAAGTTCATCGACGGCGAGCCGATGAAGCCGGCGACGAAGAGGTTGTCGGGCTCGTTGTAGCAGGTCAGCGGCGGGTCTATCTGCTGGAGACTGCCGCTGTTGAGGACGGCGATGCGGTCCGAGAGGGTCATCGCCTCCTCCTGGTCGTGGGTGACGTAGATGATGGTCGTGTCCAGTTCCTTGTGCAGGCGCTGGAGCTCGGTCCGCATGTGGACCTTGAGCTTGGCGTCTAAGTTCGCCAGCGGCTCGTCCATCAGGAAGACGTCCGGCTCGCGGACGATGGCGCGGGCGATGGCGACGCGCTGGCGCTGCCCACCGGACATCTCCTCGGGCATCCGCCCGAGCATCCCCTCTAGCTGGACGATGTCGGCCGCGCGCTCGACGCGGCGGTCGATCTCGTCCTGCGGGTAGTCCCGCAGGCGCAGGCCGAAGGAGATGTTGTCGTAGACGTCCATGTGGGGAAACAGCGCGATGTTCTGGAACACCATCGCGATGCCGCGGTCCTTCGGGGGGAGGTTCGTGACGTCGCGGTCGCCGATGTAGACCGTCCCCTCGGTGGGGATGGTCAGCCCGGCGATGGTCTCCATCGTGGTCGACTTCCCACAGCCGGAGGGACCGACGAAGCAGATGAACTCCCCGTGGTCGATGTCTAAGTTCATGTCGTCGACCGCGGTGACTACCTCACCCTGGTCGTCGTAGCGTTTCGTGACGTTTTCGAGTTTGAGTGATGCCATTGTGTTACTCCTTGAGTGCGCCGGAGGTCAGTCCGCTGACGATGCGCTCCTGGGCGACGATGACGAGTATCACGACCGGCAGGACGCCGATGATACTCGCGGCCGCCATGAGGTTGAACTGCGTGGTGTACTGGGTCTGATAGCTGAGGATACCGCCGACGATGGGCGACCACTTCGCGGCCTCGGTGGAGGTCGCCATAATCGAGCTGAAGAAGTACTCGTTGTAGACGGCGATGAAGGTCAACACCGCGGCCGTCGCCACACCGGGGGCCGACAGCGGCATGATGACCCGGAACAGCGCGCCCAGGCGGGTCGTCCCCTCGACGCGAGCGGCGTCCTCTAAGCCGTCTGGAATCTGGCCGTAGAACGTCGTGAGGATGAAGATAGACAGCGGCATGAACAGGGCGCTGAAGGGCAACACCATCGAGCCCGGCGTGTTCAGCAAGCGCGGCGGCGTGAACAGCGGAATCTCGGTAAAGGGCAGCGTTATCGGCGCGTTCCCGGCGAAGGCCTGGAACAGCGGGATGACGAACGCGGCCGGCGGGAAGTAGCTGATAGCCAGAATGCCGAGCATCAGGAACGCCCGGCCGGGGAAGCGCAGTCGGCCGAAGACGTACCCCGCGAGGCTCGCGACGACGATGACGATGACCGTCGTCGTCACGGCCAGCGCGAAGCTGTTCAGCATGTAGAGGTGGAACGGGACCTGCTCGAAGACGGTGATAAAGGCCGTCGGATTGAACCCTTTCGGCACCGGTAGCGGGAACGTCGCGCTAACGCCGAAGAGGTCGATAGACGGCAGGAAGCTCCCCACCAGCAGCCGGCCCTCGGGCGTGACCGCCAGGACGAGCAGCCAGTAGAAGGGGAACAGCGTCGTCACGAGGAAGAAAGCCATCGCGACGTAGAACAGCACTCTGTACACCTTCTCGGGGTTCTGGATAGCGGACTGCGTCCACCGTGCCAGCGGTCCCTCGCTCTCGTTGTCGGTTGCGGTTGCCATGTCAGATCGCGTCCTCCCCTTGCCACAGGATGATTCCCATCACGACGATACCGATGATCGCGGCCGTGACGAACGCTATCGCGGCCGCGGTCCCCTCGCGGGTGTTGAACGTCGCGACGACCATACAGGACAGCGACGGGACGACGGCACAGCTCGAGACGGTGTCGATGATACCGTACACCCGCATCGCCTGCACGGACCGGAACAGCACGGCGACGCCGATGGTCGGCAGGATGAGCGGGAACGTGATGAGCTTGAACTGCTGCCACTTGCTCGCGCCCGCGACCTTCGCGACGTCGTAGAGGCCGCGGTCGATGCTCTGCAGGCCCGCCAGGATGAGCAGCGCCATGAACGCCGAGGTCTTCCAGATGTCGGCGACGATGATGATAAACGTCGCACTCGTCGTGTCGTTTAGCGTGTTCGTCGGCGCCAGCAGACCGAGGTCGGCGAGTGGCGGCGTCGCGAACCCGACGTTCGAGTTGAACATCAGGAAGAATATCATCCCCTGGATGACGATGGGGACCGCCCACGGGATGATGATGGCCGCGCGGACCCACCGTCGCCCGTAGAAGTCCTGGTCGAGGATGAGCGCCTGTCCGAGACCGAGTATCGTCTCGAAAGCGACGCTTACCACGGCGAAGATAATCGTCACCACGAGCGCGCTGTTCAGCATCGCAGATATCGACAGCGAACTCGGGACGAAGGTCGTCCCGCCCGGCAGGAAGCGGTTCTTCCCCCCGGTGAACAGCTGCACGTAGTTGTCTATACCGACGAAACTCCTGCTCGTGAGGTCCAGCGAGGTAGCGAACAGCGACAGCTCGAACGTCCGAAGCAGCGGGTACAGCGCGACGACACCGAGGAGGACGAAAACGGGAATGAGCAACAAGTACGCGTACTGCGTGTCGCTCAAGTTCTCCATCCAGCGCATCGCGTCCACGAGCACGCCGGAGCGACGCGACTCCCGGCCTGTCTCAGTGCTCATGTCGTGACCCTCTATGAATGGGCGAATCCATAATGATTAATTCTGTCTATTGGCCCTTGAGCGTTACTGTGACTCGGTGTTCTCGAGCGAGCTCTGGAGGGTGGCCATCGCGTCGGCCGAGGAGGCCTCCTGGCCCACGGCGCGGTTAGCCTGCTGGGCGATTTTGCTCGACTGGTCGCTCCAGACGGCGGTCACGGGACGGGCCATCGTGTTGTTCCCGGCGACCTGCAGCGTGTCCATGTAGCGACCGACGACGTCGACGTTCTTGGCCTCGCTGGAGCTGAACAGTTCGGGCCGCGGGGGGAGCCACCCCTGGATGGAGAGCAGGGTCAGCTGGAAGTCCTCCTGCATCGCGGCGCGCATGACCGCGATGACGTCCTCCTGGTTCTGGATGTTCGGGTTGACCGTCATGTGCCAGCCACCGAGTGCGGCCGTGGTGCCACCGGTGCCGGGCTGGGCGGCGTTGCTCTCGGAGACCGCGTACGGAATCGGCATGGCGCCGAGGTCCTCGCCCAGGGCCGGGTCGTCGGTCTCGTCCGGGTTCCGACCGGTCAGTGCGAGGGAGTAGGGCCAGTTGCGGTGGAAGACGGAGTTACCCTCCGCGAACGGCGCGCGGGCGCCCTCCTCGATCCAGCCGAGGATGTTGGTCGGCGTGAAGCCGCCGCCGTAGCTCTCGAACTGGCTCTCGGCGTTCTCGTCGTGGACGAACTTCCGCATCATGTTCAGCGAGCTGATGACCTCGGGCTCGTTGACCGTGACCGGTCGTTCGCCGATTGGCCCGAAGAGGTTCTCGCGGCCGCCGAAGTAGGCGCCGCCCCACGAGGACATGACCTCGTTGAACGTACAGCAAGAGGTCCCCTCGTAGATGTCCCACTGCGTCGTAAAGCCGTACTCCGTCCCGGAGTTGTCCTGTACGTCCGCCGCGATGTTGGACCACTCCTCCCAGGTCATGGGCTCGGTCGCCCAGTTGTTCGACTCGGGGTTGTAGCCGGCTTCCTCGACGAGGTCCTTGCGGTACTGCATCGTCGGGAAGTCCGGGAACACCGGCACGCCAAACAGGTTGCCGCTACCCGGGTCACGCGCCGTCTCGGTGAAGGCGCTGAAGTAGTTGTCGTTGACGTCACTGAGCATGTCCTCGGGCAGCGCCTCCGTGAGGTTCTGGAGCTGACCGCGCTGGATGAAGATGTTCGTCCAGCCGTTGTCCATGAGGAACATGTCGGGGTCCGTCTCCCCGGCGTTCAGGAGGCGGTTGTAGTTCGACCGGGCCGCACCGGTGTCCTGGTTTCGCGGGACGAACTCGACGGTGATGTCCTCCGAGAGGCCGTTGTCGTAGAGGGCCTGCTTGATGGCGTCACCGTTGTTCTGGACGGCGACGGGGTCAAAGCCCCAGGTGACCGTCCGTCCGCCGCCGCCGCCGCCACCGCTCCCACCGAGGAGGTCGGCACAGCCTGCCAGCCCGGCCGTGAGCCCTGAGGCCCCGGCGGCCTGGACGAACCGGCGTCGTGATACTCCTGACGAACGAGCGTCGTGCGTGTCATCTCGCGACATATCTGTTCAGTCGTGATGGGGGGTGCTACTTAACTATTGCCCATAATTAACCACAGTCGTTGTTAACGAGTCCTATATTCGGGTACAACAACTATTGTTACTGATAGATTTGGAACGAATTGAACGACCATTATATAAAGCACTGGAGCTGCCGGGTCCGCTCACGGCGAACGGATTCCTTAAACGCGCAAACTGAGTTACTGTTTATTCAGTCTCGGGGGCCGTTCGACTGTGCCACGTGCGGAGGTCGAACTACGAGGCGACCGAGTTCGACTGCGCTACTGGAGGCCGTCGACGGGAGCGAAAAAGGCGAGCAGCTGTCCAGGCCCGTGAGTGCCGACTAGTCGTAGCGGACGTCGGTTATCGTGATTTCGGTGGCCTCGATAGTCTCGAGGACGGCGCCCCAGCCGCCGATGTCGTACTCCTCGCCGTCGACGTCGAGCGTGAGACTGATGCGGCCGGCCAGTTGCGCAAGCGGGACCGGGTCCTGTCGACCCATGGAACTCCCGGTGTAGTCGAGGTCGACGACCCGGCCGCGGAGGTCGACGGGCTCGTTAGTCTCCGTCTCGTACCCCTGGACACGCGCCTCGACGGAGGCCCCCTTCGCGAGAATCGGTTCGATGTCGCGGACGGCGTGGCGCAGGTCGACGTACGTCGTCGGCGTCTCCGGCGTCCGAACCGTGTAGACGGTCTCCCATATCTCCCAGAGACAGGTGAGGAAGAACCAGTGGAAGAGATACGTGTGCGTGCGGTCGTTGACCAACACCCCGTACTCGTTGACGGACTGTTGGTGGGGGGCGAAACAGGTCCAGCGACGGTCGACCAGCACCAGAAACGGCGAGGGGATGTCCCGGTGGCGAGCCTCGGTACAGGTCCCCTCTACCTCGGCGGCGTCGGGGATTTCGTCCTCGGGTAAGGTACAGATGCTGAGCTTGATGTTGACGCCGCGTTCGTGGGCCGCGGCCAGTTCCGGGCGGAGCGCGCGAAACTGCTCCGGGTCGACCCCGAGCTGTATCTGGTGTTCCGCCGAGTCGATGAGTTCTTTCGCCCGCTTGAGCACCGTGTCGAACCGTTTGACGATGCTCACCTCGTGGTCGGTAATCTCCGGTTCGTTCCACCGCTCCTCGATGTCCGAGGCGGCGTCGAGATACTTGCTCGACTGCGAGCGGAGGTTCTCCAGGACGCCCTGTGGGTCGTGTGCCCGGGCCGTCAGGGAGTCCTGCTGGAACGTCTCGATGTACCCCTTCGATTCGAGGTCACGCAACACGTCGTAGATACGCGGGTCCGGAACGTCGGACGCGTCGGCGATGTCCGTCGCCGAGGCCGTCCCGAGCCCCAGTAGGGCGACGTAGGCCTCCGCCTGATACGGCGAGAGCCCGGCGTCTTCCAGCACCTCGGTCAGTTCGTCGTCGTCCATTGGTCCTCGTGCTCCGGTGTCGTTCGATGTCTGTCTCTTGGTTCCATATTTCACACCCCTTGTAGTCGTTTTTCAGACGTGATTGAGGGTACTTCCATACTTCGGTACGCCACAGGCCGCCGTTCCCGGGGTTTGGCACCGGCCGGTCGAATCCGTGCGATTCAATAACAATGCCCGTTGTAAAATAGTATTGCATGATGCATCACCGTATCCGAGTGCGAGCGAGTGAGTGGAGACCGACGACCGACGACCGATGAACTGGGAAGATATCCGCCGCCCGTCCCACACTGGCGAGAACAGGTGTTGGCCCTGTACGACGGTGAATCTCGGCCTCGTCGGCGTGGCCGCGCTGTGGCTGTACCGCCGGGACCGGCGGGTCGGGGCGGTTGCGCTGGCCGCGCTCGGCGCCGCTGCCGTCGCGGTCCGCGGGTACGTGGTCCCGTACACGCCGCAGTTCGCGCCCCGCCTGGTCGCGGCGCTGCCGATTCCGGACGAGCTATTCGGGAAAGACACCGGTCCGTCGATTCCGGAGCGGGAGTCGCTGACGGCGACCGAACTCGACGGGACGACGGTACTCGACGAGCTCGCCGCCGCCGGCGCCATCGAGGCGGAGGGCGACCTGATACGGCCGACGGCGGCCGTCGACGAGACGTGGCACGGCGAGATGGACCGGTTGGCCGACGCGTCGCTCGACGCGCTCGCCCGGGAAGCGGCCGAGACGATTCCCGCGCGTGACTCGGCCGACAGCTACGACGACGGCGACAGCGAGTGGGTCGTCGTCGACGGCGTGCTGGTCGCCCGTCCGGTCGTGGTCGCCGAGCTCGCGGCGTACCACGCGCTGGGGGACGCGGTTGCCGACCAGGAGGTCCGGCTCGCGGGCGCCCGCGCGTTCAGGATGTTCCTCGACAGCTGTCCCGACTGCGGCAGTGCGCTCGTCGAGTCCTCGGCCGTCTCGTGCTGTGGCGGCTACACCGACCCCCAGACCGCGCCCGAGGAGATACTGGTCTGTCCGGACTGCGAGCAGCGGCTCTTCACCGTCCCGAACTGACGGCAGCCCGGCCACGCGCTCGTAGCCCGCCCCCACGCGATGTGGCACCGTGAACGCGGCACAAAGGCGTTGCATATTAAGCCCCGCCGGACAGAAGTCAACCCATGAAGAACATCGACGACCTCGTCGAGAGTGCGGCGGACCTCGCCGAGCGAGGCCTCTCCAAGGGCGAGATTGCCGACGAACTGAACGTCTCCCGCGAGACGGCGAGCTGGCTGGTCGAGCGCAGCGGCACCGGCGCGGCGCCGAAGGAGGTCCCCCAGAGCGGCCCCCACGACATCCACGTCGACTGGTCCGCGCTGGGCCGGGACAGCAGCCGCCTCCACCACATCGGCTGTGCGATGGCCGACCTGCTCTCGAAGCAGGGCGACGACGTCGACCTCACCATCGGCATCGAGAAGGCCGGCGCGCCCCTGGCGACGACAGTCGCGCGGGAACTGGACACCGACCTCGGTACCTACGCCCCCTCGAAACACCAGTGGGACGACGACGAGAGCGAGGCCTCGGACGGCTCTTTCTCCCGGAACTTCGCCCAGATTCGCGACCGGGACTGCTACGTCGTCGACGACACCATCACCAGCGGTAACACGATGACAGAGACCGTCGAGGCCATCCAGCAACAGGGTGGCAACCCCGTCGCCTGCGTCGTGCTGGCCGACAAGCGGGGCATCGAGGACATCCACGGCGTCCCGGTGTACTCGCTGTTACAGGTCATCCGCGTCGGCACCGACGACTGAGTCACTCCAGCCGGAAGATGCGGGCCTCGTAGGGCTCGTGGTCGGTCTCGGGCGCAATCGCGTCCCGGTCGTAGTTCGACAGCAGCAGGTCGGCGTTCTCTACCGTCGTCGGCAGGTCGACCGTCTCCGTCGAGCCGGAGAAGTTCAGCACGGAGAGCATCCGCTCGCTGACGCCGCCGTCGGGGAATTCGAGCGTCTGCGTGTAGGCCGCCAGTCGGTCGTGGTCCGGGTAGAGGTCGTCGTAGGTGCCGTAGACGAACGCGTCGTGTTCGGTGCGCAGGTCGATGAGCGACCGGTAGTACTCCGTGACGGAGTCGCCCTCCTGAGCCGCGGCGACGTTGACCTGCTCGTAGTTGGTGTTGACCGGGAGCCACGGCTCGCCGTCGGTGAAGCCGGCGTGTTCGCTGTCGTCCCACTGCATCGGCGTCCGGGCGTTGTCCCGCGATCGGTACCCCACTACGTCGGCAATCTCCTCGAAGCTCTCGTACCCCTCGGTCTCCATGAGTTCCTGTGCCCGGTTGCGGGCGTCGACGTCGGCCAGCGTCTCCATGGACTCCCAGTTGGCGTTGGTCATCCCGAGTTCCTGGCCCTGATAGACGTAGGGGGTCCCGGAGCGGGTCAGCATGAAGGTGCCGAGCAGCGTCGCCGACTCGCGGCGGTACTCCTCTGGGTCGCCGTACCGGGAGACCACGCGGGGCTGGTCGTGGTTCTCCCAGTAGAGGGCGTTCCAGCCCTCGTCGGAGAGGCCGTCGTGCCACCGCCGGGTTATCTCCTTGAGTTCGGGCAGGTCCCAGTCACCGACGCTCCAGCGCTCGTCGCCGTCGTAGTCCAGTTTCGTGTGCTGGAAGTGAAAGGCCATGTCCAGCGGGCCGCCCTCGCCGGCGTACTCGCGGGCCGTCTCCACGGTCAGGCGCGGCATCTCGCCGACGGTCAGGATGTCGTAGTTCGAGAGGACCCGCTCGTCCATCGCCTCCAGGTAGTCGAGTATCCGCGGGCCGTCGACGAAGTGTTCGGCGCCGACCCAGTCGCCGTCGGGGTCCCCGTCCGGGAGCCCGGGTGCCTTCGAGAGCAGATTGATGACGTCCATCCGGAAGCCGTCGATACCCTTCTCCAGCCACCAGGCCATCATGTCGAAGATGTCCCGGCGGACCGCCGGGTTGCGCCAGTTCAGGTCGGGCTGTGACTCGTCGTAGAGATGGAGGTAGTACGCTTCGCGTACCTCGTCGTAGGCCCAGGCGGAGCCGCCGAAAAACGACTCCCAGTTGTTCGGCGGGTCGCCGTCCGCGTCGCCCTCGCGCCAGATGTAGTAATCCTCGTATTCCGGGTCGCCACGTCGCGAGCGCTGGAACCACTCGTGGTCGACGGAGGTGTGGTTGACCACGAGGTCCATCACCAGTCGCATGTCCCTGTCGTGAACCTGTGCGAGCAGCTCCTCCCAGTCGGCCATCGTCCCGTACTCGTGGTGGATAGAGCGGTAGTCGCTGATGTCGTAGCCGTTGTCCCGCTGTGGCGACTCGTACACCGGGTTGAGCCAGATGACGTCGACGCCCAGGTCGGCGACGTGGTCGAGTCGGTCGATGATACCGGGGATGTCACCGATGCCGTCGCCGTCGCTGTCCGCGAAGCTCCGCGGGTATATCTGGTAGACGACCGACTCCTTCCACCACGTGCGCTCCTCGTCCGGGACCGGATGACTGACTTGTTGTGGTGTGTCGGTCATGGTCACTCCAGCTGGTAGACGCGTGCCTCGTAGGGCAACAGGGTGAGCGTGGCGCCGGGCTCGGTCGAGCCCTCGTAGTTCGAACACAGCAGTTCCGCGGTCCGAGCGGCGTCCTCGAGCGTCACCGTGGTCTCCGTGTCGTCGAGATTCAGCGCGACCAGGATGGCGTCGCCGTCCAGTTCCATGCGGTAGGCCCACACGGATTCGTGGTCGGGAAGCAGAAGGTTATACGCACCGTATATCAGCGTCTCGTGGCTCTCCCGCAGTTCCACGAGGTCACGGTAGTAGTGCAACACCGAGTTCGGGTCCGCCTCGGCGGCCGCCACGTTGATGTCCTCGTGATCGGGGTTGACCGGGAGCCACGGCTCGCCGTCGGTGAAGCCGGCGTGTTCGCTGTCGTCCCACTGCATCGGCGTCCGGGTGTTGTCCCGTGACTTGTCACGGACGGCCTGTTTCGCGTCCTCGAAACCGTCTATCTCGCCCGCCGCGATGGCGGCCTCGACGTGGCCGATGGACTGGAGGTCGTCGAGTTCGTCGAGACTCGACCACGGGTAGTTCGTCATCCCGATTTCCTGACCCTGGTAGACGTAGGGCGTCCCCGAGAGGGTAAAGAGGAGCGTGCCCAGGAGTTTGGCGGACTCGCGGCGGTACTCGCCGTCGTCGCCAAAGCGGGAGACGATTCGGGGCTGGTCGTGGTTGGTCAGATACAGGGAGTTCCAGCCGTCGAGTTCGGTCTGCCACTTCGAGATGACGGCCTTGAGGTCGGTGAGGTCCCACTCCGACGGCGAGAGCCACTGGCCGTCGTGGTCGACGGACATGTGTTCGAAGTGAAAGAGCATGTCCATCGGCCCGTCCTCGCTGACGTAGTCGCTCGCCGTCTCCGGGTCGACGTTGACACACTCCCCGACGGTCATCGCGTCGTACTCCTCGTAGGTCTCGGCGGCCATCTCGCTGAGGTACTCGACCGCGTCGGGACCGTTGGTGAAGTGTTCGATGCCGACCCAGTCGTTGTCGGGGTCGCCGTCGGGCCAGTCGTCCGGTTTCGAGACCATGTTGATGACGTCCATCCGGAAGCCGTCGATACCCTGCTCCAGCCACCAGTTCATCATCTCGTAGACGTCCTCGCGGACGGCCGACTCGTTCCAGTTCAGGTCCGCCTGGGTCTCGTCGAACAGGTGGAGATACTGCATCCCGGCGTCGTCGTCGGTCGACCAGGCCGGGCCGCCGAAGCCGCTCTCCCAGTTGTTCGGCGGCTCCTCGCCCTCGTGCCAGTAGTAGTACTCCCGATAGCCGTCCTCGCCGCGACGGGAGCGCTGGAACCACTCGTGCTCGGTCGAGGTGTGGTTGACCACGAGGTCCATGATGAGCTTCATGTCCCGCTCGTGGACCGCATCGAGTAGCTCCTCCCAGTCGGCCATCGTCCCGTAGGCCTCGTGGATAGCCCGGTAGTCGCTGATGTCGTAGCCGTTGTCCGCCTGCGGTGACTCGTACACCGGGTTCAGCCAGATGACGTCGACGCCGAGGTCGGCGACGTGGTCGAGTCGGTCGACGATGCCCCGGAGGTCGCCGACGCCGTCGCCGTCGCTGTCCGCGAAACTCTTGGGATAAATCTGGTAGACGACCGCTTCCTTCCACCAGGCGCGCTGTTCGTTCATATACAGAACGGTTGTGCGAAGCTGTACTTAAATCTAGTCGAGTGGCTACAACTACCGTTGTAAACGATTTTATCCGCCGAGTCGCGGAGCCGGACTAGCCGCCTCAGATGTCCAGCACGCCGTGGCGTGGGACGGTTTCGTCGTAGCCGACCGCGTCGACCCGCTCGGTCGGCCACTCGCCCGTCCCCGAGAGGAGTTCGACCCCGTCCCCGGTGACCAGGTGGGTGTCCTCGCTTTTCGCGCCCCGGACGGTCGGGTTCCAGGCGTAGGCCTGTGGAAGCACGACGCGCTCGTCGCTGTCGGGCGTCGCGACCCACTCCCGGCCGGCGTAGCCCGCCGCACCGCCCTGGTGGTGGTTGCGCCACTCGTCCGCCCAGCCCACGGCCTCGTAGGCGTCCTGGACGGCTTCGAATACGTCGCCCGCGGTCCCGCCGTCGCGACCGACCGCCCGCGTCGCGGCCAGCGCAGTCGCCTCGACGCGCATCGCCTCCTGCGTCCGCTCGCGGAGCCACTCGGGCGCGTCGAAGGCGACCGTCCGGGTACAGCTCGTGTAGAGCCCGTCACGCTCGGCGGTCACCGAGAGGAGGGCGTAGTCGCCGAGGGGTTCGGGCTTTGGCGTGTAGTGGCGGTACCGCTGGGCGCGCTGGCCACCGCCGACGAGGGCAACCGGCGAGTCGACGCCAGCCTCGGCCAGTTCGCCCCGGAGGTCGGCCGCGACGGACCGCTCGGTGTCGCTCGCGGCGGCCCGCCGGGCCACGCGTTCGACGGCCGCCGCCACCTCGGCGCCGAGGTCACGGTATCGCTCTCGCTGTGTCTCGGTGAGGGGCTGTCGGAGCGCCGAGGCGTCGACGGTGGCGAAACCGGGAACCTCGAAGTCGGCGGCGGCCGGTGTCGGACTCGCCTCGGCGACGGCCGACCCCAGGTCCCCCTCGTACCACGTGTACGTCTCGACCGCGACGCCGTCGGCCAGTTCCTCCTCGCGCAGTCGCGGCCCCTCGATGGTGTCCGTGACGACCGTGACGCCGTCACCGTCGTAGCCCGCCGCCGCGACGCCGATATCGCCGCCCCGGTCGACGACGTTGTCGGCCGGGCGGCCGGTCGCGCCGGTCAGCCAGGCGAAGCTGTTCGGTCGGGCGAACCAGACCGCGGCGAGGTCGTTGCGCTCCAGATACGCGTCGAGTCGGGCGGTGACTGACATAGCGGCCCAACGAAGGGGGGCCGATTAAAACCGCGCGGTGTAGGAGTCGTCCGTCCCGGGCTACAGCGTGACCCGTTCGCCCCGCTCGTCGCTCCGTTCGACGGCGTCGAGGACCCGCTGGACCGCCAGCCCGTCGGCGAAACTCGGCTCGTAGCTACCGTCCCGTGCGACCGCCGTGAGGAACTCGTAGTTCTCGTGGACGAACGTGTGTTCCCAGCCGATGACGTGGCCCGGCGGCCACCAGTGCTCTACGTAGGGGTCGTCCGGGTCGGTGACCAGAATCGTCTCGTAGCCGCGGTCGCCCTCGCGCAGCAGTTCGAGTTCGTTCAGCCGCTCCAGCGAGAACCGCAGGCTCCCCTTCGACCCCTCGATTTCGACGGTGTGGTCGTTCTTGTGGCCGTTAGCGAAGCGCGAGGCCTCCAGGGTGCCCATCGCGCCGTTCCCGAAGTCGACCTGGGCGCTGTAGGCGTCGTCGACGGTGACTTCGCGGCTCTCGTCGCTCCCTTCCACAGGGCGCTCGTCGACGAACGTCCGGAGGTGACCCGAGACCTCGGCGATGTCGCCGACGAGGAATCGCGCGAGGTCGATAGTGTGGGCCCCGAGGTCACCCAGCGCCCCGCTACCGGCCATCTCGGCGTCGTTGCGCCACGACCACGGCGCCTCGGGGTCGACGAGCCAGTCCTGGAGGTACCGTCCGCGGAAGTGGTGGAGTTCGCCCAGTTCCCCCGCGTCGATGAGGGTCTTCGCGTACTGGATGGCCGGGACGAACCGGTAGTTGAACGCGACGCCCGCGGGGACTCCCGCGTCTCCCGCGGCGTCGGCCATGTCCTCGGCGTCCTCCAGAGTGGGCGCGAGGGGCTTCTCGCAGAACGTCGGCGTCCCCGCTTCGAGCGCTGCGATAGCGGGTTCGGCGTGGACGTTGTTCGGGCCGAGGTTGTAGAAGACGTCGACTTCGTCGACCACGTCGCGCCAGTCGGTCGCCGTCCGCTCGAACCCGAGTCGGTCGGCGGCGTCGGCCAGCGCGTCCTCGTCGCGCCCGACGATGACCTCGCGGTTGAGTTCGGGGGCGTCCTCGAAGAACATCGGGAGCCGAGCGAAGGCGTTCGCGTGGGCCTTGCCCATGAACCGGTACCCCAAGACACCGATGTCGAGTGGTTCAGATGGCATCGTTATTCAGCCCAGTAGGCGTCACCCGGCTGTGTCTCGAAGACGGCGCGGTCGAGCACGTCGACGGCCTTCTCTAAGCCCTCGCGGGCGCTGGTCAGGGAGTCCTCGTGTTCGATGGAGAGGGCGCCGTCGTAGCCGACCATCCGCAGCGTCGAGACCACGTCCTTCCAGTGGCCCTCGCCGTGGCCGTAGCCGATAGAGCGGAACAGCCACGAGCGGTTCGGCTCGTCGGTGTAGGCCGTCGTGTCCAGGACCCCTTTCTCCCGGGCCTGGTCCTCGTAGACCTTCGTGTCCTTGGCGTGGAAGTGGTGGATGGCGTCCTCGTTGCCGAGCAGGCGGATAGCGCTTGTCACGTCGATGCCCTGCCAGTACAGATGCGAGGGGTCGAAGTTCGCGCCGACGTGCTCGTTGGTCGCCTCGCGCAGTTCCAGCATCCCGTGGGGCTCGTAGACCAGCATGTTGGGGTGCATCTCGATGGCCACGTCGACGCCGTGGTCGGCGGCGTGGTCGGCCAGGTCCGCCCAGTACTCCGTGGCGACCTCCCACTGGTACTCGTGGGCGTCGGCGTGTTCCTGGGGCCACGGCGCGGTGACCCAGTTCGGCACCTCGTCGTTCGGGCCGCCGGCGGGCAGCCCCGAGAAACAGGTGACGGTGTTCACGTCTAGCTGGTCGGCCAGCGTGATGGCCTCCCGGAGTTCGGTGTCGGCCTCCTCGGCCCGCTCGTCGTCGGGATGGAGCGGGTTGTTGTGGGTCGCGAGCGCGCTTACGCGCATCCCGTGTTCGTCGAGACGGTCGTGGAAATCAGCCTGTGTGGCCTCGTCGTCCAGCAGCGCGCCTCGGTCCAGGTGGTCCGAGCCGGGATAGCCGCCACAGCCGATTTCGACCGCTTCGACGCCGATACCGTCGAGATACGAGAGGGCGTCGTCGAGCGGCTGGTCGCCGAGCGGGACTGTCAGCACACCAATATCCATGCGGGCAGGTACAACAGGTGGTGTGATAAAAACCCGGGCGAGGGCAGGGACCGCCGCCTGCCGACCGGGCCGGGCGGTCGACACCGTCAGCGAGTGACGGCCGCCGCAGTGCTGGTGAATTTATATATTTCGACGCTCGTAACCGTGTATGGACCCGGCGCTCCTGGCATATCAGGGCGTTCTCGGAGCCGTCTGTCTGGCCACGGGCGGCGTGACGGTCCGGGCGTGGCAACGGCGCGAGGAACCGGGCGCCGCGTATCTGGCCGTGATGAACTTCGGAATCGTCTTCTGGACGCTGTTTACGCTAGTGCCGACCGTCCTCGGGGCGTCGAGGTGGTCGTTCGTCTCTCTCAGGCTCGTCATCCCGTTCGTCGCCGTCGGCGTCTTCGGGCTGTTCGCGTTCACGCTTGAGTACACCGGCCGGGGCGAGTATCTGACCCGCCGGTCCGTGGCGCTGCTGTCGGTAGAGCCGATACTGGTCTCGGTCGTCACCCTCACCAACGGCTACCACGAGCTTATGTGGACGGAGGCCGCGATCGACCCGGCGGCCGTGTACGGCGTAGTCAGGACCTTTCAGGCCGGGTTCCTGGTCCACACGCTGTACTCCTACGCGCTGCTCGTCGCGGCGGTGTACATGATAGGGGGCTTCGCGGTCCGCTCGGATTTCCTCTATCAGAAACAGGTCGTCGCGTTCCTCTGTGCCATCTTCGTCCCCTGGGTCGGGAACTTCCTCTACATCTTCACGCCGGTGCAGTACGACCTCTCACAGGTCGGCTTCGCCGTCACCGGCATCTCGCTGGGCTACGCTATCACGTCGGTCGGCTTCCTCGATATCACGCCCGTGGCCCGAAACAGAGTCGTGGAGACGCTCCAGGCCAGCGTACTCGTCATCGACACGCAGGGTCGGCTCGTCGACATCAACGACGAGGGGCGGCGGCTGCTCGGGGTCGGCGCCGACTCGGTCACCGGCGAACGGGTCGCCCGGCTGTTAGACCCGTTCCCCGACACAGAGGCCCTCGTCGAGACGATAATGTCAGCCACGGACGACGAGACCTTCGAGGCCGAACTCGCCGACCGGACCTTCACCGTCCGTATCTCGCCGCTGTACGACCAGCGCGACCTGCTGGCCGGTCGAGTCGTCCTCGTCAACGACGTCACCGAACAGGTCGAGCAGCGCCGGGAGCTCCGCCAGCGAAACGAGCAGCTCGACCGCTTCGCCGGCGTCGTGAGCCACGACCTCCGGAATCCGCTGACGGTGGCCGCCGGCAAGCTCGAACTGTTCAGACAGACCCGCGAGGACGACTTCCTCGACGACGTCGACGATTCCCTGGCGCGGATGGAGCGGCTCATCTCGGACGTGCTCACGCTGACGCGGACCGGCGCCAGCGACATCGAGACCGAACCCGTCTCCGTGACGGCCGTCGCCGATGCGGCCTGGAGCAACGTCGAGACCGGCGACTCGGCGCTGACCGTCGACACGGAGTGGACGCTACCGGCCAAGCGGAGCCTCCTCATGCAACTGTTCGAGAACCTGTTTCGCAACAGCGTCGAACACAACCCCGACCCCGTGACGGTGACGGTCGGCAGCCTGCCGGACGGCCTGTTCGTCGAAGACGACGGCGTGGGCATCCCGGAAGGCGAGCGGGGCGACCTGTTCGAAGCGGGCGTCTCCGGCTCCGACACCGGCACCGGACTGGGCCTGATGATAGTCGACCAGGTGGCGACGGTCCACGAGTGGGAGACGACGGTGACGGCGAGCGCCGACGACGGGGCGCGCTTCGAGGTCCGGTCAGCGAGTTGAGCACAACGTGCGTAGTGAGCGGCTTTCCTCTACACTTTTGTGACGGGGCAAGCAAGCCACCGCCATGGGACACGCGAACGATATCGATTACGCCGACCTGCACGACCCCAACGCGGAGTACACGATGCGAGAGCTGTCCGCCGAGACGATGGGGGTCACCGCGAAGCGGGGCGGCGGTCGGGACGTGGAGATTACCGACGTCCAGACCACGATGGTCGACGGGAACTTCCCGTGGACCCTGGTCCGCATCTACACGGACGCCGGTGTCGTCGGCACCGGGGAGGCCTACTGGGGCGCCGGCGTCCCCGAACTCATCGAGCGGATGAAACCCTTCGTCGTCGGGGAGAACCCGCTCGACATCGACCGGCTCTACGAGCACCTCGTCCAGAAGATGTCCGGCGAGGGCTCCGTCGAGGGGGTCACCGTCACCGCCATCTCCGGTATCGAAATCGCGCTCCACGACCTCGCGGGGAAGATTCTCGAGGTGCCGGCCTACCAGTTGCTGGGCGGGAAGTACCGCGACGAGATGCGGGTCTACTGTGACTGCCACACCGAAGAGGAGGCCGACGCCGACGCCTGTGCCGCCGAGGCCCGACGGGTCGTCGACGAACTGGGGTACGACGCGCTGAAGTTCGACCTCGACGTGCCCAGCGGCCTGGAGAAGGACCGCGCCAACCGCCACCTCCGCCCGGGCGAAATCCGCCACAAGGCCGAAATCGTCGAGAAGGTCACCGAGGAGGTCAAAGACGAGGCCGACGTAGCCTTCGACTGTCACTGGACCTTCTCCGGCGGTTCCGGCAAGCGGCTGGCCGACGCTATCGAGGAGTACGACGTGTGGTGGCTGGAAGACCCCGTCCCGCCGGAGAACCTCGACGTGCAGGAGGAGGTCACCAAGTCCACGACGACGCCCATCACCGTCGGCGAGAACCGCTATCGCGTAACCGAGGAGCGGCGCCTCATCGAGCGCCAGGCCGTCGACATGATAGCGCCGGACCTGCCGAAGGTCGGTGGGATGCGCGAGACCCGCAAGATTGCCGACGTTGCCAACCAGTACTACATCCCCGTGGCGATGCACAACGTCGCCTCGCCGGTGGCGACGATGGCCAGCGCACAGGTCGGCGCCGCGGTGCCGAACTCGCTGGCCGTCGAGTACCACTCCTACGAACTGGGCTGGTGGTCGGACCTGGTCGAGGAGACGGTCATCGAGGACGGCTACATCGAGATTCCCGAGGACCCGGGGCTGGGCCTGACGCTGGACATGGACGCCGTCGAGGAGCACATGGTCGAGGGCGACACCCTCTTCGACGAAGCGTAGCTTCACCGAGCAGCGTTTTGCTGGCGTTCGACGGGGCCTGAGACGGACAGCGACGAGCGCGGTCCCGACCCGACTCGCCGAAATCGCCGGCCAGTTTTTATTCGATGGTGTGGACACATTAGCTATGGCTGATGTCCCAGAAACGAACGACGGCACGAGCGGCCCCCTGGCGTGGCTGCTGGTGGGTCCCCTGGTCGCACTGATGGTCGGAGTACCGTTTCTAGTGTTTACAGCGGTCCTGTCGGTTGCTCTCGCCGCCATCGACTCGGTGGTCGGTCTCCCGGTCGTCACGCTCGGACTGTTCGAGGCGGTCGGACTGCCCGCGACGGTGCTGGGCGTCCCGCTGCTGTACAGCGTCGTGCCGTCGCTGCTCGCCAGCCTCGGCCTGCTGGCGTCGGCGGGGCTGGACTGGGAGGGGACCGATTCCAGCGGCGGCGGTTCGGTAGGTAGTCGGTGGCGTTGACGACCGCGTCGGCAGCCTGAACTAGTTAATAACACCTGTTGTACGTTATTGGGAAAGTAATTTATTCGGTGGCGGTCACGATAGGCTATGACCGCTGCTGAGACACTCCCGGAGGTGACGTCGGCGCTCGTCGATGCCCAGCGGGAGACGCTCGACGAACACGAAGACCGCTTCGAGGCCGCGAAAGCACTGACCCCGCGCCTCGGTGCCCACTGGCGCGACGGCCACGCGGAGTTCGGGTTCTGGACGCCACAGCTCGTCGGCGAGGTACCCGAGTCGGCGGTGCAACTCGAACTACTGACGCCGGCCGAGGACGTGGACCTGACCGCCGACGAACAGACCGTCGAGTTCGACCGCGAGTTGGTCGAGACGCGCCGTGAGGGAGAGTTCACGTGGGCCGCCGTCGACGGGGTACGGCCGGGGACACGCGAGCGACTCGGGACGCTGTACCGGCTCAGCTACGAGGGAGAGGGCGAGCGCGAGACGGTGACGGACCCCTTCGCCGACTCGCTTCCCTTCGGTTCGTACGGTCCCGCGGAGCTGTACGACACGAGCCGGCTGGACGAGGAACGCGCCGACCGAGAGTACTTCGAGCGCCTCGAAGCGGACGGCGTCGCCCCCCACGCGAGCGAGGACGACGGCCTCCCCAGGTTCGAGCCGGCGACGAGCATGCTGGAGATTCACCCGGGCACCGCGACGGAGTCGGGGACACTGGCGGGCCTGACCCGCCAGTTCGAGACCATCGGGGAGAAACAGGAAGATGGCGAGGACCTGACCCCGGCCGAGCGGAACTTCGTCGGTTACGACGCGGTCCAGTTGATGCCCGTCGCGCCCATCACACAGAACGAGGACGAACTGGGCTACTGGCTGGAACAGACCGAGACCGACGACAGCCTCCAGGCGACGGTGCGCCGCCCGGACATGGTCAACTGGGGCTACGACATCGTCATCTCCGGGTTCGGGACGGTCAACCCGGCCATCCTGGAGACGCGCCGCCCGGACGAACTCGTGGATTTCATCGCCACGATGCACACCCTGCCCGACCCGGTCAAGGTCGTCTTCGACATCGCGCTGGGCCACGCCGACAACGGCGCCCTGCCGCTGCTGAACGACGAGTGGTTCGCCGGGCCCGGGATGTACGGTCAGGAGCTCGACTACACTGAACCCGTCGTCCGCGCCGGCCTGCTCGAACTCCAGCGCCGGAAGATGGACTTCGGCGCGGACGGCATCCGCGTCGACGGGGCACAGGACTTCACGAACTGGGACCCCGAGGCCGAGGAGGAGTGGCACGACGACGACTACTTAGCGGAGATGGACCGGGTCACACAGGAGGTCGCCGGCGTCGAGTACCGCCCCTGGATGATTTACGAGGACGGCCGCCCGTGGCCCCGCTCGGACTGGGAACTGGCCTCCACCTACCGCACCCTCATCGACCAGCACCCCCACGCCTACCAGTGGGGACCGGTCACCTTCGCGCACAACACGCCCGCCCTGCAGACCTTCTGGGCGACCAAGTGGTGGCGCGTGAAGGAGGTCGCCGACATGGGCGCAAACTGGATTTCCGGCGTCGCCAACCACGACACCATCCGGCGGGGCACCCAGCTGGAACCCGAGCCGCCCTTCAGCCAGCCCCAGATTAACCGCTATCTGGGCGACAGCGAACCGGAGAAGCTCGACCGCGCCTACAACAACCCCGCGTCGACCGTCCTCTTTCACGCCTTCCTGCCGGGCTGTCCGATGGACTTCACCCACGCCAACATGCGCGCGCCGTGGGGCTTCGTGCGTGACACCGACGCCGTCTGGAACCTGAAGGTACTCGCCGAGGAGGAGAACTTCCCGGCGTGGCAGATTCGCCCCGAGCAGTTCCACGACGACGCCCACTTCGAGCGGCTCAAGGAGTGGGGCTTCGAGGAGCGCGACGAGCTGAGCGACTTTCTCGACCTGCTGGCCCGGGCCGTCGAGATGACCGACTACGACAAAGCGGAGATAGCGACGCTGCTGAACACGATGGGGACGCCCATCGGCGAAGAGTTCACCGTCGAGGAGCTCGAACAGCTCGGCCGGGACTGGATGCGCGACGTGGCCGACTTCGCCAACCTCGCCCACTGGCACGACCAGCAGGGCGACGAGCGGACGGCGTTCGACCTCGCGGTCCGGGAGTTCCGCCAGGGCCACGACTGGGTCGTCGGCGACCTCACCGACGGGGACACCCTCGACTACGTCTACCCGACCGACGGCACCGTCCTCTACTACGGCCACCGAACCGCGCCCGACGGGGGCGAGGAACTGCTGTTCGTGGGGAACATGGAAGGTGTCGCCGAGCGCGTGGTTCCCACCGACCTCGCAGACGTGAGCGACGACGGCTGGGAACTGGCGCTCTCCTCCCCCGGCCTCGACGTCGACGGGGCCGCCGACCCGCTCGAACTCGCCGACAGCGAGGTCGCGCTGTTCGTCCGGTAACTACTCCCCGCCGAACCGCTCGCGGACCGCCTGGCGGTCGATTTTCTCCGGCCCCGAGGTCGGCATCTCGTCGACGAACGCCAGCCGCTTGGGCACCTTGTACCGCGCGAGCCGCCCGTCACAGAACGCCTCGATATCGCCGACCGTGAGCGCGTCGTCGCCCTCGACGACGGCGTTGCCGACCTGGCCCCACTGCTCGTCGGGGACGGGGACGACGACCACCTCGTCGATGCGGGCGTGGTCCGTGAGGACGCTCTCGATTTCGGCCGGATAGACGTTCTCGCCGCCGCTGACGAACATCTCCTTCTTTCGGCCCTCGATGCGGTAGTAACCGTCGGCGTCGACGCTGGCGAGGTCGCCCGTCGACACCCAGCCACCCCCGAACGTCGCCGCGCTCTCGTCGCTGTCGAGATAGCCCGCCGCGGCGTGGGGCGAGCGCAACTGGAGTTCGCCGACCGCACCCCGTTCGACCGGCTCACCGTCCTCGACGACGCGGGCGTCGACGTGCATCGCGGGTTTCCCCACCGTGTCGGCCTTCTCGTGGGGCCAGCCGTCGGGCATCGCGAAGTTGTTCGGCCCGCACTCGGTGAGGCCGTACCCCTGCGAGAGGTCGACGCCGCGGGACCACCAGGCGTCCATGACCGACTGGCGGCAGGGGCCGCCGCCGGACTTGACGATTCGCAGAGTCGAGAGGTCGGTCCCGGACCAGTCGTCGTGTTCGGTGAGCGCCCGGAGGACCGCCGGGACGGCCACCAGCACCGTCGCGCCCTCGCGTTCGACGGTCCCGAGGAGCCCCCCGGCGTCGAACTCGCGGGCCAGCACGACCGTCCCGCCCATGTGCCAGACCGGGACCGTGACCACGTTCCAGCCGCCGGTGTGGAACATCGGGAAGGTGAGCGGCGTCACGTCGTCGTCGCGCAGCCCCCACGAGGCGACGGTGTTCAGCGAGTTCCAGACCACGCCCCGGTGGGTGATGACCGCCTCCTTCGGCGTCCCGGTCGAACCGCCGGTGTGGAGCAGCAGGTGCGGGTCGTCGGGCGCGAGCGTCGCGGTGTCGACTGGGCTGTCGTCCTCGGGTAGTTCCGCCGCGTAGGTCGCGGTCCCGTCTGGCACCTCGTCGCCTCCGCCGTCGTCCGTCGCTTCGATAGCCAGTACCGTCGGCGCCGCGCCGTCCGCGTCGTCGAGCGCCGCCCGCGTCTTCTCCAGAAACGGCCTCTCGACGACCAGGAGGGCGGGGTCGACCCGGTCGAGCAGGGCGGCGAGTTCGGGCGGTGCGAGCAGATGGGAGAGCGGCGCGAGGACGCTCCCCGTCTTGCCAGCGGCGAAGAACAGGTCGACCAGTTCGGGGCGGTTGCGCGAGACGACGGCGAAGCGGTCACCGCCGCCGACGCCCGCCGCGCGGAGCAGCCGACTCCCCCGATTGGCCCGCCGGTCAAGCGCCGCGTAGGTGTACCGCTCGCCCGTCGCGGCGTCGACCAGGCCGACCCGGTCGGGGGTCAACTGCGCCCGTTTCTCGCTCCAGGCGCCGACCCAGGCTTGGGGCCCGTCGGCGAAGTCAGACATCGGCGAGGAACCCCCGGAGCGCCTCGTTGACCGCGTCGGCCCGTTCGATAAAGAGAAGATGCGGCGCGCCGTCGAGTTCCAGATACTCGACGTCGGGCAGTCCGTCGGCGAGCAGACGACCGTTCTCGACGGGGACGACCCGGTCGGCCGTCCCGTGGACGAGGAGCGTCGGCGCGGTGATATCGCCGAGTCGGTCGTGGACATCGAACGCCTCGACGGCGGCGGCCTGCCACGCGAGTGCCTGCTCACCGGCGTCACTCTCGATGCGCCAGTCGACGATGCGCTCTAGCAGGTCGTCGTGCTCCCCCACGAAGGTGTCGGTCATCGCCGGCGCCATCTTGTAACGGCGCCGCTCCCGTTCGTCGTACTCCTCGGGCACGTCGAAGATTCGCTGCTGTGTCTCCTCGGGCGTCGGGACCGCCTCGGGACCGCCCGGCGTGGTACAGAGCAGCGTCAGCGACTCGGCCCGCCCGTGGTCCAGCGCGAACTGCTGGGCTATCATCCCGCCCATGCTGGCGCCGACGACGTGGGCGGAGTCGACGCCGGCGTCGTCGAGGACGGCCGCGAGGTCGGCCGCCATCTCGCCGATGGTGTACGGACCCTCTGGCGTGTCGGAGTCGCCCGTGCCGCGGTTGTCCGGGACGATAGTGTCGTAGTTGCCGAGCGCTGCCCGTTGCCAGCGCCACATCCATCGGCCGTAACCCAGTCCCTCGACGAACACGACAGAGTCGGCGTCCGGCGGCCCGGAACGCTCGTAGGCCAGGCGGGCGCCGTCGTTGGTCGCGGTCGGCATGGGCCGACTACGGGGCCCGGCCGTTTGAATCTGTGTCGGCGCGCGCCCGCCACACCGCCGGGCCACGTTGTCAGATAGTCACTCACGGCGGAAAATTAAACCTCGTAGACAAGTTGTACAAACGGTTCTATCACGAACTACCACAGGGAACGGCGACGCGCCTCCCCGATTCAATAGTGTTTTAGGTTTCGGATATGGAGAGACTGGTATGACTTTGCACGCCAGAGAGATAAACCAAGACGTCCGCGAGCTTGGTGAGCTCCTGGGCGACGTTCTCGAGGCGCAATCTTCGACCGAAGCGTTCGAAATCGTCGAGCGGACTCGACTTTCCTCTATCGAGTACCGTCGCGGCGACGCAGACACCCGCGCGGAGGTAACTCGCACGCTCGACCGGCTCAATCCCGAGATGCAGGATATCGTCGCTCGGGCCTTCACCACCTACTTCGAACTCATCAACCTCGCCGAGGAGCGCGAGCGGGTCCGGGAGACCCGCGAAGGGAGTCAGGCGGGCATCCTGGCCGACAGCGTCGAGGAGGCCATCGACGAACTCGCCGAGCGGGACGCCGACGCCGCGGAACTGGAGGAGGTACTCGACGACGTGCTCATCCAACCGACCTTCACCGCCCACCCGACCGAGGCCCGCCGAAAGACGGTCAAGGCGAAACTCCGCTCGGTCGCACAGGACCTGGAGATGCTCGACGAGCGCCGGCTCACCGACCGCGAGGAGGCCCGGGTCGAACGGGACCTCGCCTCGGAGGTCACCAGCCTCTGGCAGACCCCGCAGGTGCGGGACCGCCGACCGGAAGTGACCGACGAGGCGCTCAACGTCCAGTGGTACCTCGAGAACGTCCTCTTCGAGGTCATCGACGAGGTGTACGACGAACTCGAGAACGCCATCGACGAACGCTACGACGAGGACGTCGACGTCCCCAAGCTCTACGAGTTCCGCTCGTGGGCCGGGTCGGACCGCGACGGCAACCCCTTCGTCACGCCGGAGGTCACCGAGGAGACCCTGGAGCGACAGCGAGACACCATCCTCCCGCTGTACCGGAACAAGCTCAAGGAGCTCTCCGGCGTCCTCAGCCAGGACGCCTCGAACATCACGACCGACGCCACCTTCGACGAGCGCCTCTCCGAACACAAGACCCGTCTCCCCGGCGTCGCGGCGGAGGCCGAGGAGCGCTACCCCGACGAGCCCTACCGTCAGAAGCTCAAGCTGATGCGCGAGTCCGTCCTCCGTGTCAACGACGTGCGACAGGGCGGCTACGACGGCCCGGACGAACTGCTGAAGGACCTCCGGACCATCGCCGCCAGCCTGCGGGACAACAACGCCGCGGTCGTCGCCGAGGCCCACGTCGACCCGCTCATCCGGAAGGTCGACACCTTCGGTTTCTCGCTCGCCAGCCTCGACCTCCGGGACCACCGCAAGATGCACACCGACGCCATCGCCGAGGCGGTGGACCGACAGGGCATCGACTACGCCGGGATGGACGAGGACGAACGCGTCGAGTTCCTGACCGACGCCATCACGCAGGAAAGCCAGGTCATCGATATGGCGGACACGACGGGCCTGTCGGACGACTCGACCCGCGTGCTGCGGCGGTTCCGCGAGACCGCCGACTGGCAAAACGAGTTCGGCGTCGACGCCATCGACACCTACGCCATCTCCTGGTGTGAGGAGCCCAGCCACGTCCTCGAGGTCCTGTTCCTCGCCGACCAGGTCGGCATCGTCGACCTGCCCGGCTACTGCGGGCTGGACATCGTCCCGCTGCTGGAATCGGAGTACGCTCTCTCTGGCGCCCGGCGCATCATGGGGACGCTGTTCGAGAACGAGGCCTACGAGATGGCCCTGGAGGCCCGCAACGGCGTCCAGGAGATTATGCTCGGCTATTCGGATTCCAACAAGGAGAACGGCTTCCTGGCCGCGAACTGGTCGCTGTACAACAACCAGAAGCGCCTGGCCGACATCACGAACGACTTCGACGTGGAGATGCGCCTGTTCCACGGCCGCGGGGGCTCTATCTCCCGCGGCGGCGGCCCGATGAACGACGCGATGCTCGCACTGCCAAACGAGACGGTGACCGGCCAGATCAAGTTCACCGAGCAGGGCGAGGCCATCGCCGAGAAGTACGCCAACCACGACATCGCCGAGCGCAACTTAGAGCAGATGCTCAACGCGCAGGTACGGGCCCGGCACAACGCCATGGAGGACCCCGTCGAGGAGATTCCCGACGAGTGGCGCGAGGCGATGGAGACGGCCGCACCCGCCGCCCGACAGGAGTACCAGGACCTCCTGCAGACCGAGGGGTTCGTCGACTACTTCGAGCAGGCAACCCCCATCACCGTCATCGAAAACTTGAACATGGGCTCGCGGCCCGCCTCCCGCAGCGAGGACCGCAGCGTCGAGGACCTCCGGGCCATCCCGTGGGTGTTCTCCTGGACCCAGGCCCGCTGTATCATCCCCGGCTGGTACTCCATCGCCACCGGGCTGAACGCCTACCTCGACGACGGCGGCGACGTCGAGACGCTCCGGGAGATGTACGAGGAGTGGCCGTTCTTCCGGACGAAGATCGACAACGCCTCGCTGGCGCTCGCCCGCACGGACTTTGGCATCGCCGAGGAGTACGCCGACCTCGCCGACGACGACCTCCGCGAGCGCATCTTCCCGCGGCTCAGAGAGGAGTACGAGGAGACCGTCGACCTCGTCCTCGATATCACGCAGCGCGATGGGCTGCTCTCCCGCGAGTGGCTGGAGGAGAACCTCGAACGCCGGAACCCCTACGTCGACCCGCTGAACCTGCTGCAGGTCCGCCTGCTCGCTCAGTCCCACCTCACTGAGACGGAGAAGCGGACCCTTCGACTGACAGTTCAGGGCATCGCCGCCGGGATGAAGAACACCGGCTAACAGTCGGGCTAAACCGTTTACAACAGCCGTTGTTTCTATCGAAGGATTTAGGCTCCGGTAGGTTGCATACCATGTATGGCACTGGAAACTGTCTTGCTCGCGGTCGGCCCTAACGACGCGAGCCGTATCGAGGAACTCGCGGAGACCGTCGTCGATATCGCCGGCCCGGCCGGGGCCGACGTGGTCGTCGCACACGTGTTCACCGACGACGAGTACGAGACGGTCGTGGACCGACTGGAGTTCTCGGCCGTCGCCGAGGCGGACCCGGACGAAGTCGCGGACCGGCACGCGACCGTCCGAGACCTGCGCGAGATACTCGACGAGGCCGATATCGAGACGAGCGTCCGCGGCGCCGTCGGCGACCACGGCGAAGAAATCGTCGCCCTCGCCGGCATGACCCGCGCGGACCTCGTCGTCGTCGGCGGCCGCAAGCGCTCGCCGACGGGCAAGGCCGTCTTCGGCTCGGTCGCCCAGGAGGTCATGCTCGAGGCCCCGTGCCCCGTGACCTTCGTCCGCGGGGACGACTGACGCCGACCACCAAGACCCCTCGTGTCGCCGTCCGGCGACACACAACTGTGTTCTCCCCTTCGTTCGAACCACCGACGAGCAGCGGCTACCTCACGTACCCGTATCGGTCGAAGACGGCGGTCGCCGTCGCTACCGGGCCGGCGAAACGGGAAAAACGGTCAGGCGGTCAGTTCACGATGGCGGCTTCCAGCAGTTCGAGCGGGTGGCGAATCTCGTAGCCGGTACCGTGTTCCATCTGCATCGCGCAGGTCGGACACTCCGTCATGCCGACCTCGCCCTCGGCGTGGTCCATGTGTTCGAACATCTCCTCACCGATGTCCATGGACTTCTCGTATTTCTCTTCTTTCCAGCCGTAGGTGCCGGAGATACCCGAGCAGGACTCGCCGACGTCCTCGATGCCGGCCCCGTCGAGGTCGCGGAACAGCTCGACGGACTGGCGTTCCAGCCCCTGATTGCGGGCGTGACACGGCGCGTGGTAGGCGAACTCCTCGGCCAGTTCGCCGGAGACGTTGGCCTCCTTGACGTCCTCCTTGACGTCCTCGTGGATGCGCAGGTACTCGACGGCCTCGAAGGTGTTCGAGGACACCTTCTCGATGCCGTCGATGTCGAACAGCTCGGGGTACTCCTGGCGCAGCGCCATCGAACACGACGTACACGAGGCGATGGCGTCGTACCCCTGGTCGACGAGGTCGGACATCGAGGAGACGTTGACCTCGGCGTGGCGACGGGCGTCCTTGAGCATCCCGTTTGCGAACATCGGCGTTCCGGAGCACTTCTGCTCGGGGGCGACGACCTCGTAGCCGTAGTGTTCGTAGACGCGGACCATCGCCTTGGCGACGTCGACGGTGTTGTAGTTGGAGTAACAGCCGTGGAAGTACGCCACCTTCTTGTCGGCGTCGCGGTCCAGGCCCAGTTCTTCACGGCGCTGCTGGGCGTTGCGCCGGGAGGCGTCGGCCCCGCCGCGTTCGGCCCACCACTCGCGGAACGTCTGGGGGGCGAAGTCGGGGAACTCGCGCTCTTTCGTGACGCCAAGGGTCTTCTCCATGAGCCAGCGGGCCGGGCCGAAGTTCATCCCCCAACTGGCGAGTCGGGGCACCTTGCTGGCGATAGACGCGGAGAGCCGGTAGTTCGAGAGGATGCGGTTACGCCAGTACTCGACGTCCGTCTTCGACATCTGGTTCTCGACGTACTCCCCGCGGGCCGTGTTGTGCATCTGGGACAGGGGGACGCCCGACGGGCAGGCGTTGTCACAGCGCATGCAGTTCGAACACGACATCACGGAGTCGTCTATCTCGTAGTCGTCGTCGGTCTGTTTGAGCCGCCACTGCTCGGGGCCCTGGAACTTCGGGCCGGGGAAGCTGTCGTCGACCTCCGCGACCGGACAGTTCGTATCACACACCGAGCACTTGAAACAGGAGTCGGCGCCCGGTCGCAGGTCGAAGTCGTTGCTGTCGGGGAAGACGTCGACGGGCTCGAAGTCCTCGCCCGTGTTCGGTTCGACTGGGTCGAAGTCTGTTGGGGATTGTGCGTCGCTCATCGTGCCTCCGCTGCTGCGTTCTCGCCCGCCACGTAGCCTGTCGCAATCGACACTCCGCTACCGGATTTCTCGGCCTGGAAGTCGTAGCCGCCCAGCACCGACCCGGCGGCTCTGAGGTTGTCGAACTGCACCTCGTCGTCGCCGGTCAGCGGCCGGAGCGTCGAGTCGGTCTCGACGCCGAAACTGGCGAAGGGGTGCTCGCCGAAGACGTCGCCGTCGAACCACTCGTAGCGGTCCTCGCCGTGTTCGACGTGACAGTCGAATATCGGCTCGTACACCGATTCCCGGTTCGACTCGATGCCCTTGCCGACCAGCCCGCCCGTCGCGAGGACGTACTGGTCGGCGCTGTTGGGGATGCGGGCGCCGTTCTTCTCGATGTACACCGTCTCTATACGGTCGCCGTCGGCGTCGAAGTCGACGACGGGGTTGCCCGTCTCGAAGCTCGCGCCGGCCTCGTCTAAGGCCTCGAAGAGGGCGTCCTCCAGGCGGAGGCCCGGCAGCGACGGCGGCCCCATCGGGACCTCGAAGACGTCGGCGCCGATTCGGTCCTCCAGTGCCGCCCGAACGGCGTCCGTGTGGTCGTCACCGAGGATGGCCGGGAAGCCGACCCGCTCCTCTTTCTCGCGGACGGTGTTGACCCGCTCGGCAAGCGCGTCGCGCGCGCCCTTCTTGCGGCCACGGACCGCGACCTCACCGTTGGTGTCTAACAGCTTGGCGTAGCGAGTTATCTTCGCGTCGGCCTGCAGGTCGCCCGGGAACTTGATGGTCTCGCCGCGGACGTCGAAGGGGACGCCGGCGGCCTCCAGGTGGGCGGCGACGTGTGGCGCGTCGAAGTCGACCATCGACTCGATGCCGACCAGCAACACGTCGCGGTCGTCGCTCGCGAGACCGGCGGCGGCCCCGGTCGGGTAGCGAGCCGTGGGTTTGACCGTCCCGCCGTGGGTCGGCACCAGGGCGTTCGTGTCCGTGTGGTCGCCCCGGTAGTCGGTCACCTCGTCGAACAGCGACATCGACTCCCGGACCGTCTCGACCCCGACCGTCTGGTAGGGGTGGGCGTCGTGCAGGTCGGACATCGCGGCGTAGGGGTCGGTCACCGGCCCCTCGCCGTCTGGGGTGTACCCCAGCAGGTCCACCAGGCCGGACGCGTGGCGCAGCGAACTCTGCTTGTAGGAGACCAGGCGCACGTCCGCGCCCTCGCGTGTGGCCTTGAGTGCGCTGGTCAGCCCGGCGAGGCCGCCGCCGATGACCAGTACGTCCGATTCAATTGCCATCGCGTCGTCCCCCATCTGCCGCCACGTCCGCAGTCCCCGACGTCTCGCCCGCTCGCACGCCGCTGTCGAAGGCGGCGAAGTCGACCGGCTCCCCGTCGGCCGGGTCCCTGTCCCGGTTCTGGGTGGTCGCGTGCAGCGCGTAGTTCAGCGCCGCCTGCGAGAGTTGGTCGCCCCAGAGGGCGTGGCGCTGGCCCTTCCAGCGCTCCTGAAGCAGTTCGTCCCACGCGTCGCGGGCGATGGTCTCGTCGTACTCGCCGTGGAGTTCACTCGCCAGCCGGCTACAGCAGAAGCCGCCCTGGCAGTTCCCCATCGACGCGCGAGTCCGGATGCGGACCGCGTTGAGGTCGGAGCCGGACTGCTCGATAGCGTCCTGTACTTCGGCGCGGGTGACGCCCTCGCAGTGACAGACCGTCGGGTTCGGGTCGCTGGTCTTGAGCACCTCGTCGGCCCGTGAGCCGAGCCGTTCGACGCTGCGGCGGCCGATGGGCGAGGTGAGACCGAACTCGTCCATGTAGTCCCGCAGGACCGAGAAGTCCTCGCTGCCCGGCAGGGGCTCGTCGGCCGTGCGACACTCGGCGTCGATACCGAACTTGGCACAGACGTGGTCGGATATCTCCTCGCCCATCATCCGGTAGGTCGTGAACTTCCCGCCGACGATGGAGGTCATCCCCTGCAGGTCGTCCCGTTCGTCGTGGTCCAGCAGGAAGTAGTCACGTGTGATGTCCGTCGGGTCGTCGCTACCGACGTCCGGGGGCTCGTACAGCGGGCGAACGCCCCAGAACGAGCGGATGGTGCGGGCCTCCTCGAGCATCGGGACGAGCTCTTTGAGGGTGTCTATCATCATGTCGACCTCCCAGCCCTCCTCCGGGTAGTCCTCGGGGTCCTCGACCTCCTCGTCGGTCGTCCCCAGGATGGCGGTCGTCTCGTGAGGGACGACGATGTCGGCGTCGCCCTTGGGCCGGCAGCGGTTGATGACCGTGTCGACCTGTCGGATGTTCATGATGGTCATCACGCCCTTGGACGGTCGGACGGCGATGTCGACGCCGGCCATGTCACCGATGCGGCCGGCCCACGCGCCCGTCGCGTTGACGACGTAGTCGGCGCGAATCTCCTCGGTACCGCCCTCTTTCCCGTGGATGCGCTTGCCCTCGCCGGAGGCGTGTTCGACTTCCAGGCCCACGACTTCGTCGTCCTCGATGATGAGGTCCGTCACCTTCGAGTGGGTCTCGATGCGGGCGCCGTGTTCCTCGGCGCTCGCGGCGTTGGCGACCACGAGTCGGAAGGGGTCGATGGCGCCGTCGGGCACCGAAATCGCCTTGTCGACGTCTTTCGCCAGGTGCGGTTCCATGGCGCGGGCCTCCTCGCCGGAGATGACCTCCGCCGGGATGCCACACTCCTTGCAGCCGTCGAGTTTCTTCTGGAAGTACTCCTCGGAGTCCTCGGGCCGTTTGACGAACAGGCCACCGGTCATCTCGACGCAGTGGCTCGCGATGTCCCGCAGGACGCGGTTCTCCTCGATGCACTCGGTCGCGCTCGCCTGGTCCGAGACGGCGTACCGGCCCCCGCTGTGGAGGAGCCCGTGCATTCGACCTGTCGTTCCGTGTGTCAGGTTACCTTGCTCGACCAGCGTGACATCCAGACCCCGCATGGCGAGGTCCCGGGCGATGCCGATACCGGTCGAACCGCCGCCGATGACGGCGATGTGTGGTGTCTGTGCCATCTGTTATACCTCGGCTTTGGCTCGCATACACTTTATTTTACCGCTAAACAGGGGTCCGCCAGTAAATTTTATTGGTAATCATGAATGTTAATCCGGCCCAAGGTTGGCGATACGCCGAGGCGGAAAGTTGGCTAGCCGTCCAGTTGACGGCGAAAAAACTGGGTGTCCCTGCCACGTCGCGTGCAGGCAGACGCGTCTCGCACCCGCACGTAAAGAAGGGACAGAGAGCTATCGGACGTGAGAGACTGTCAGTAAACTCGGCGGGACGGGGCCGACCCGGAACAGCGAGGCATCCGGTAGCGGCTACGCACACCATTTGTTCTTTATCATCGCGCATGCGTGTGCAAGCGTCGAGTCAGAAATACGAACGGGGTAGATGGCACATACTCCCGGCCGTCGACCGACCCCCCGACCACGCGCCCGGGAAACGAACGGCCGCTCACGCGCGGGCCGGAACTGTCCGGGGTCGCGCCGGACGCAAATCCGACGTTCGGTGTTCAATAATTCCACCTCGGAAGTTACAATCGAGATGGTAGATCCGCGGTCTCCCCAACATTGTTCACGAAAACACGACGAACACGGTTTATCATATATTTTACTGGCCCTGTGCATATCCAGCGCCCGGACGGCAAGTTTGTCCGCAATATCCGCCGCTGGAGGCGCGTCGACCGCGCCAAAGCACCCACCGCGCGTAGAGAAATAGTTCAATCAGCGGACAGATGAGCGTAATAATCTCGGTTAAGATATCCTTAATCTCCAGAAAACCCGCCCGACAGAGCCTCTGTGCTGGTTTTTCTCATTTTTTACTACCTCTCCGATGGCAGCAGTAATCTTTATAATGATTCACTATATTGTTTACTCTCAAGGCGGGGTCTTGGATAAACAAGGTCCGCCCAACGGAGAACACACACAATGGCAGACACATACGTCGGTGCGATAGACCAGGGGACGACTGGCACCCGCTTTATGGTATTCGACCACAGCGGGCAGGTCGTCGCGAACGCCTACGAGAAGCACGAACAGATTTACCCGGAGCCCGGCTGGGTCGAGCACGACCCGATGGAGATCTGGGAGAACACCAAAGACGTCGTCACGACCGGTCTCGACGAGGCCGACCTCGACGCGGAGCAGCTCGAGGCTATCGGCATCACGAACCAGCGTGAGACCACGATCGTGTGGGACAAGGAGACCGGCAAGCCTGTCCACAACGCGCTCGTCTGGCAGGACCGCCGAACCACCGACCGCGTCGAAGAGATTCAGGAAGCGGGCAAGGTCGAGTGGATTCGCGAGAAGACCGGTCTCGAATGCGACGCGTACTTCTCGGCGACCAAGACCGAGTGGATTCTCGACAACGCCGAGCCCCTGAAGATGGAAGCCTCCCGCGGCGAGGACGTTCGCACACGGGCCGAAAACGGCGAACTCCTCATGGGGACCATCGACACGTGGGTTATCTACAACCTGACCGGCAACCACATCACGGACGTCTCGAACGCGTCGCGGACGATGCTGTACAACATCCGCGACCTGGAGTGGGACGACGAGCTCCTCGAAGAGTTCAACGTGCCCAAGTCCATGGTGCCGGAAGTCCGACCGTCCTCCGACGAGAACACCTACGGCAGCACGGACGCCGACGGCTTCCTGGGCGCCGAAGTGCCGGTCGCGGGCGCGCTGGGTGACCAGCAGGCCGCGATGTTCGGCCAGACCTGTTTCGACGAGGGTGACGCGAAGAACACCTACGGTACCGGTTCGTTCTACCTGATGAACACGGGTACCGACGCCGTCGAGTCCGACCACGGCCTGCTGACCACCATCGGCTTCCAGATGTCCGGTGAGCCGGTCCAGTACGCCCTCGAGGGCGCCATCTTCATCACCGGCGCCGCCATCGAGTGGCTCGAAGACGTCGACCTCATCAACAACGCCGCCCAGACCGCGGAACTGGCCCGCTCGGTCGACTCGACCGACGGCGTCTACATGGTCCCGGCCTTCACCGGCCTGGGTGCGCCCCACTGGGACGGCCGCGCTCGCGGTACCATCGTCGGCATGACGCGTGGTACCCGCAAAGAGCACATCGTACGTGCCACCCTCGAGTCCATCGCCTACCAGACCCGCGACGTCGCGGAAGCGATGGAAGCCGACTCCGGCGTCGAGACGACGACGCTCCGAGTCGACGGTGGTGCGGTCAAGAACAACTTCCTCTGCCAGCTCCAGTCCGACATCATCCAGACGGACATCGCGCGACCTGAAGTCGACGAGACCACGGCGCTCGGTTCCGCCTACGCCGCCGGCCTCGCCGTCGGCTACTGGGACACCGTCGACGAGCTGCGCGACAACTGGCAGATCGACCGCGAGTTCAGCCCCGAGAAGTCCGCCGAAGAGGTCGACAAGCTCTACAGCCGCTGGGACGACGCCGTCGAGAAGTCCCTCGACTGGGCACAGGAGGAATAACAGATGGTGGACCCAGTACTACTGCAAATCGACGCGCTCGGCGGCCGAACGGCCGTGGAGTTCGTCTACTGGCTCATCGCCGCCTTCGCGGGTGGCTGCTTCGGCGCGGCCATCGGCGCGCTCC
>NZ_JAMQOS010000008.1:0-265908 GCF_031624605.1 Haloarcula onubensis
CCGCGTCCATGCACGAACAGAAGTGTTTCTTGCGCTTTGCCTACGGCTTGTCGTTGCAATCACCAACTACGAGCGAGGAAACGATCCGGGCTGTGAGAAGCTATGAGATTGATTCTATGACACGCTCCCCTAACCAAGTGGGGAACGAGCATCCATTCGCGGAGATCTATGTCGACGGGGCCCTCCGTATCCTCTCCCGGGCTAGCGGATTCAAGGGAAATCTGTTTGAACTGGTCGCCCGTCCTATACCTCATGTCAGAGAACGTCTCGTCGCGATTCGGGAGCCAAGACACATATTCACAACAAATGTCGGAACGGTCTCCGCAAATACACAGCGTCGCAGTGATCGGCGGAGCCGTCGGCGGCCTCGCCGCTGCTGAAGGCTTTTCCAAGCGAGGGTTCGAGGTAGACCTTTTTGAACGCCAGTCGTACGATGACAAACGAGTCAACTGCGGGGAAGCGATGACGGCCGTCTCTAAGATTCCACTTAGTTCGACGCCAACGAATGGGTTCGTCAATGCTCTTCCGGAGTTACGTGTAGAGATCTACGACGGAACGGCATCCCGAAGACAGCTCACCGGAGAGGGAACGTTCCCGGCCTCCGATACGTACATCACTGACAGAAACGTCGTCGAACGGCGATGGGCCGAACGCCTCGCTGAAAAGGGCGTTTCGATTCACGAGAACCACCAGATCACGAAGGCGAAGTTCCGGACGTTGGCCGACGAATACGACCTCTTGGTTGACGCGACTGGCCAACCGTCGATCACCAGCAAGATTCGAGGGAGAACGGACGAGTACGCGGGTCGGATGATCGCCATTAACGCTGACGTGGAGGGCGACTTTTCGGATCTCTACCCGAATAGCCAGATCATTCTTGAGGGCTATACCGGGTACGCGTGGGCGTTCTCGAAATCGCCCGAGCGGGCAAACGTCGGCATCGGGTGGACTGAGAGCGAACGCCCAGCCGATTACATGGCCGAATTTGTGGCGGCATGCGAACGAAACGGCTGGCCGATGCCATCTCGGAGTCAGACGAATATTGCTATTATTCCCGAAGGACCGAGTCTCGATCCTGCGCTGACCTATCTACCTGAGTGGCCCGTCGTTCGTGTCGGGGATGCGGCTGGACTCGCGAATCGGCTGACCGGGAAGGGGATCTCGCAAGCAATTCAGTCGTCGTATCTCGCAGCCAAGTTGACGGCGGAGGGAAGTCTACAGGAGTATCCAGACCGACTCTATCGGATGATGAAAGGGGAGTACCTGCTCGCCCGGATTATGCGGCACCTCGTCGAGACGCGTCAGATGACCGTTCTCGGTGATGCCGTCCAAGTGGTGTCTGGAATCGACATTGAAGACATCGATCGATCCCCACGGGCGGTTCTTCGTCGCTTCTTGGGGCATCCACGGGTGGCTGCTCGGATCTTCTCCAACCCGGCTGTAATCAAGCAGACGTATGCCGCCGTCACAGACGCCTGGGAATACGATACTATTCAGCCAGTATGACGGTATCGGAGAGATCACCCCGAAAAGGGCGCTCTATTCCGGTATGGCGAGATCCCACCGCGATTTTATAACACCTTCCCGGGAATTAGCACGATATGGCATCTCAAGAAGTTCAATTAGAAAGTACGATCGGGGGGTTCACCGCAAGCGGTCGACTACACACGTTGAGTGTCTGGTTTATCTTCGCGCTTCGGTTGATGATGGGACTGGCGTTCTTCCAGAGTGGTCTCGACAAGGTCCTCTCGGGGAGTTTTAGTGCCGGTGGATATCTCACCGGGGCCGTTCCGAATAGCGGGAGTCCACTCGCTGATCTGTTCGTCGCGATGGGGAACACGCCGTGGTTTGTTGACTTCGTGAACGTTGCAGTACCGTGGGGAGAGCTGCTTATCGGCCTCGGGTTGTTGTTCGGTGCCCTCACTCGGCTCGCTGCGTTCTGGGGGGCATTTATGATGCTCATGTTCTATTTCGGCAACTGGGATGTCACACATGGCTACATCAACGGTGATTTCGCGTACATGCTCGTGTTCCTCTCAGTCGCCGCGTTCGGTGCGGGACGGATACTCGGCCTTGACGCGTACATTGAACAGTACGAGGTTGGTGGAGTGCCGCTTGTCGAACGGCATCCCTGGACTCAGTATCTACTCGGGTAAGTAAGCGTGTCATCAATAGATACCACTATTACGAATCCCGGTGCTTGGGGCCTCGCGATTATCTTCATTGTCGTCGTTTCTTGGTTCTTCTATCGGTACTTCGCTCCTGACAGCTGGCGGGAGTGGGTCGGCGCAGGAGTGGTACAGGCGTTCATCATCGCATTATATGCGGAGATGTACGGGTTTCCACTGACGATCTATCTGCTGGTCCGGTTTTTCGGTCTGGACCGCGAGTACGTCAGTACCAATCTCTGGTCTACACTGATCGGGTTTGGCGAAACGGGTATGTTCGTATCAATGCTCCTCGGCTACGCTGTGGCGTTTGTCGGCATCGGCCTGTTTGCTCAGGGATGGCGACAAGTCTATCGTGCCCGACAGGACGACCGACTGGTCACAGACGGGCTTTACAGGTACGTCCGCCATCCACAATACACCGGTCTGTTCATCGCTCTGTTTGGCGAGGGCATCATTCACTGGCCGACAATCTTCTCTGTCGCTCTATTTCCGCTCGTCGTTGTGATTTTTACGTGGCTTGCACGGAGAGAAGAGCGTGATATGATCGATACATTCGGTGAGGACTACCGCACTTATCAGCGCAAAGTGCCGATGTTTATCCCCCGCTGGGAGCAGTGGCGCGATCTCGTGGCTGAGTCTCGTAGCAGCAGTGACGATCTCAAAGACCCATGACTTCGACGAGACCGCTCTGGAATGAATGGTATTCGTATCGAAACTGTGGTTGGGCAGTGGAAGGGAGTCAGGGATTAATTGCCCGACACCGTAGATGTTCCTTGTCTGTGTCGTCGAATTATTGATAGACGAAATTCATATTGTGAACTACGTGAGAAGGTAGATACCCGTCAGTCCGTCATTGCCGCATGTCTCTCGTCACCGCGTTCCCCACCAGCCACCGAATCCTGGTTGTGGAGCCAGTAGAGGAACGCGAAGAACGCCGTCGCGAGGACGTTCAACACGAGCTTGTAGTTGAGCTCGATGGACACTTCGGCGATCTGCGCGGAGGCCCGCGACGGGATGAGGCCCAGGCCCAGGAACAGGAAGTGAACCACGAACCCGGCGATAACGGCGGTGACGAAGATCATCAGACTGAGTACCGCCGCGAAGGTCGTCCCGTAGTACTCGTCGTAGGCTTTCATGATCGGCGGAACGATGAGGTCCGCGAAGATGTACGAGAGCACCGAGCCGAAGGGGAGCCCGCGCGTCCAGAGGACGGTCCCGAACGGGACGTTCCCGACCGAGCAGACGAAGGTGACGACGCCGATGATCGCACCCAGCGCGGCCGTCCAGAGGACGTACACCGGCAAACCGAATACGGCTCCGGAGAAGACGCTCGTCCAGACCGACTCGGGGATGAACCCGGCGATGAGGCCGGCGAAGATGAACCCGATGGCGATCTCGTCCCACAGCATCGCCCACTCCTTCCACTGTTTGTCCGCGAGCGATTTCCACCCCGACCACGAGGTCGCCTTTTCCGGAATCGACGTGTTCGCTTCCTCCGGGTCGAAGGAGTCCTTGCAGGACTGCGAGCAGAAGTAATACGTCTGGCCCTCGTGCTCGATGGAGTAGTCGGTTTCCTCAGGGTCGACCTCCATTCCACAGACCGGGTCTTGGACAGTGATGCCCTCGTCGTCGGTGACGTTCTCGCGTGCTTCGTCGAGGATCTTGTCGGGGACGACGTAGACGAAGCCAACCGACATCAGGCCGATGAGGAGCAGGCCACCGACCACGTCGGCCAGCAGGAACTCCCAGCCCAGCAACAACCAGATGACGATGCCGATTTCGATGACGAGATTCGTCGAGGCGAACTGGAACGCCGCCAGCGCCGCCGCCGCGGACGCCCCCTTCTTGTAGAGGTTCTTCGCCGTGGCGATCGCCGAGTACGAACACGACGAGGAGACGAACCCGAAGAACGTCGCGAGGCCGATGGAGCGGGGTCCGTGGCCTTCGAGCAGCTCCGAAATCTGCTGGGTCGAGACCCATGCCTCGACGCCGCCGGCGATAGCGAACCCGATGACGAGCGCCCACCAGGTGATCCACGCCATCGCGGCGGTCGTCGTCGCGGCCTGCCTCGTGCTCTCCACGACGAACGTCCCGAGCGGTTTCGTCGTCGTGACGATGCCGATGGCGACGGTGATTACGGCGATGACCGAGAGGATCGCGTAATCTGATCTGTCCATTGTCTTGGTGGCCTACATCTAGGGGCTCCTCTCCTAATGCGGTTGTGGCTACATCTGTGGGATATTTCGTTTGTGATCCTTTGGATACCGGCGTCACAACCCTGGTGGAATTTGGAATCAAGGGATACGCCACTTCGGGTGCGGAGTAATTGACTTGTGGCTGGCGGGGGAGGATAGCCGTATGCACACGTCCTTCAGTGAACTTCTCGTGACGGGTATCGTTCTCGCGAGCACCGTGTACACAGTGAGCAAAACGCCCGCTATCTGGCACCAGTACGAGGGAATATATGGGCACCTACTCGTTGGCGTACCGCTCGTTGGGTTACTGTTCGGGATCGCCCATCTCGGGATGCTCACGCCGCTTCCGCATGGTCTGCTCGCTGCAGTGGAAACCGGTGCTCTCCTTAGTCTCGTGGCCGTACTCGGCGGACTCGGATACATTCACCCGCGCCTTAGATATTCCGAGGGAGACCCCCGATGACGGCACTCCTGTTCTCGTTACTCTCGGCAGTCGTCGCTAGTGGGCTTGCGTTCCTTTGTTACATCCTGCTCTACGGGGACACCGTGTTGGTGATTCAGCGCCCGTTCTTTTTCAGAATCGGCGTTGGAGCGCTCTGTGCTGCCGTCCTCGGGGCGAGTGCGGTAGTGGTCGGCTGGATTCCGACACATCTTCTTCACGCTATCTTCGCAGTATCAATCGCTGCGGCGGTCCGGACAGTCCATAACGGTCTCCATCCGGACACTGAAGCGTGGTTCTACTCGCTCTTCCGAACCTGAGCATGGAAGCAGACGGTTTCTACTCCCCGGGCTGAGGTGGTTTGGATTCGTAACGACAAGACGTCTAAAGATGGCACCCCAACGGAGAGACGATGAGCGAGAAGCTGGGCCGTCTCGGTGCAGTCTCGATTGCGCTCGGGGGTATGATCGGAGGTGGGATCTTCGCCGTACTTGGCGTCGTTGCGGAAATGTCGGGGCCTGCGGCGTGGCTCGCCTTTACCGGCGGCGGTGTCGTCGCGTTCTGCGCTGGCTACTCGTACGTTCGTCTCCAGCGGCTTGGCGACGTGTCCGGCGGCTCGGTCAGTTTCTTACAGGAGTTCGGTGAGTCGACGACGGTCGCTGGGATGGTCGGCTGGACGCTTCTGTTCGGCTATATCGGGTCGATGGGAATGTACGCGTTCGCATTCGGTAGTTTCGCGACGAAACTTCTCGGCGTCGAAACAGCCCTCGGGGTTCCACTCCGCCCCGTCGTGTCGGTTCTCAGCGTCCTGGGGTTTGTACTGCTGAACGTCCTCGGCGCCCGGGCGAGTGGCGTGACCGAGGTGCTCCTCGTCGCGGCAAAGGTCGGGATTCTCCTCATTTTCGGTGTGTGGGGGTTCTATTTTGGAGCGCGGACAGGACAGTTGACGACCGGGTTCTCCTCCGTTGCGACGGGCGGGTTGCTCATGTCCGCCGCCCTCTCGTTCGTCGCCTTTCAGGGTTGGCAGCTACTCTTTTACGACGAGGGAAGTCTTCGGAACGCCCGGACGACCATCCCGCAGGCGATCTATTTCTCAATTCCCGCGTCTCTTGGGCTGTACGTCCTCGTGGCAGTCGTCACGACGAGTCTGCTTCGGCCCGAAACGATCGCCGCGAACCCCGAGGTGTCACTCGCCATCGCGGCCGAACCGTTCATGGGGCAGATGGGGTTCATCCTCATTTCCGTGGCGGCACTGTTCTCGACTGGGAGCGCGATCAACGCCACGCTGTTCTCGGCGGCCCACTTTGCGACGGGAATGCTTGAAGACGACCTACTTCCCGACCGGATCGGAGATGCCGATGCCGACGGTGCTCCTACGCGAACACTTCTCGTCTTGGGCCTGATAACGGCCGCGTTCACCGCCTACGGTAGTCTTCAGGGAATCACGTCGTTCGCGTCGCTTGCCTTCATCACCGTCTTTGGGTCGATGAGTTTCCTCGCGTTCAGGCATCGAGCGGGGCTTCGCACAGGGACCCTCCCCGCCGTCGGCGTGGTGGGTGCAGTACTGTTCTTCCCTTCGTTAGTGTACCACCTCGCCATGATGGAACCCGCCGTCTTCAGTGTGGTTCTCGTTGTGACGGTCGTCCTCCTGGGACTGGAAATCCTCTACTTCGAGCGTGAGACTATTCGCTCCGAAATCGATGGCGTGTGATGCTGACGGGGCAGCAGTGCGTGAACGGTTTACGTAACCTGGACAGTATTGTTGAGTGTGCTCTTTTGGGTCCACGCTGCAGTCGCGTATCTCGTTTACCGAGGCATTTCTGGTGGTTCTACTGACCGAAGTGACGATGCCCCGATCATTGCCCTGTTCGGGGGTGCGTTGCTCCCGGATATCGTCGACAAACCACTCGCGTTTGTACTTCCATCGCTCCCGAGTCGGTCGGTCGCACACTCGGTGTTTACTGCGGCACTCGTCGTCCTGATCGTCCTCTACGTCACGAAACACAGAGACCAGTGGGAGGTCGGCGCGGCGTACGCGCTCGGATATGGATCACACCTCGCTGCGGACCTCATTGATTACCTGTTCGTCCCCGAGGAGACTCTACTGTTTCTGTTCTGGCCGGTCGTGACTGACTATCACCACGTCGAGACGATTGGAGACCTGCTCGCGCTGGTTAGACCCACCCCGTACGTCGTCGGCCAGACTATTGTCACATTGCTCGCAGTTGCGCTCTGGTTCGGAGCTGGCAAACCGGACACATTCACCGAATGAGCCGGCGTTCTTATCCGTGTCGTATGCTTCCATCCGTCGTCACGCTGTGCGTGAGCGTGGAACGGTCCAGAGCATATTGTCGATCTTGAGCGAAAGCGTCTCGATTTCGTTCTCGATGTCATCGAATCGGTCGCACGGAATATAGACCGATGGATACGTACTCATCGAGTATACTTCCGTGTCGAACTCCGCCCTGAACAGTTCCATAGTCTCTCCGTTGGATCGGATGCTAGTAAACCGGTAGGTGTCCGCCGGTGCAAGACCAGTCCGCGATTCGACACTGGTCACGTGGGTCGGTTCGCCATCGTCAAGGTCGAAGGCCTCCCGACAGGCCTGCTCGAACCGCGACTCAATCCCTTCCGTGACGTGGTTGACGTATCCGACCGACGCTCCCCACGTGAGCAACCCCATTAGCACCCCTCCGACCGAAAATAGTGCCGCAGTACCGAGACCGTCTCGCCCGAGAACGAACGAGCCGGGGATCATGAACGCGTTCCCCAGCGCGAAACCGAACACCCAGATACCGCCGATCGTTGCCAGCGGGTGCCAGGCCGAACGCCAGAATATCCTAGAAATAACGCCCTCCGGTACGGCGTTTGAGCGCATCGGCGACTCCATAGTGTTAGATACTCCCAAACATACATATAGTTTCTCCGGAGAGAACGAGGTATGTTCGGGGAGTTCGGTTACGTCACGACGGCTCTGTTCGCTCTCATCGTCGGGTCGGTTGCCGGAACAATGGCTATCCTCACTTGGGACGTCTTTCGCGAATCCACGTTTGGAACGGCAATTATCGTCCTCGTAGTCGTATTTTCGATATTCTCCCTCCATCACGTCTTCTTGCTGAGTGTGGAGCCACGACTCGCTGAGTCTCGGTTGTACCAAGCGCTCCTGAACACCGTCGTCGTGATCTTCGTCGGGTTAGTGATTCGTCATCGAAACCGCCTCCAAGCGACAACGGGGGGATCTCGAACGTGATTGATATACTCGGTCTCTACAACATCGTCACTGGTGTCGCCGCGGGAGCTGGCTTGTTGTATCTCCTCTCCGAACAGCATTTCGTCCACCAACACCAGCGGTTCGTCGTCGTGATGCTTGCGGGACTTCTTCTCTACGTAGCGGTTTCACCTATCGTGAACGCCGTCGCACCGCATCTAACGCATCTGATCCATATCTTCGCCGGACTGCTGATCATTTGGGGGTTGTACAGCCCTCTCCACAACGATTTACGAACCAATCAGTGGGATTCCCTTCTCTTTCGTAATCCACAATCGGTTCGGAAGTCCGAAGAGTGGATGACGCCGATGGACGACGAAATTCTCCAGGTATTCCACTCGACACAGCTCGTACTCTCCCCGTCGATTATCTCACGGAATATTCACCGGAGCCGAGATGAGGTCAACCGGCGTCTTCGGACGTTAGAGAAACACGGCTTCGTCTCAAGGGTTGATCGCGGACGATACAAGCTCACGTCACAGGCGGAACGGTATCTACACGGAGGGGCATACGAACCCATCTTCCAGAAGAAAGAAAATATATCTGATACGTCGGGTCAAGAGTTGTAATCGACAGATAGAGGCGCCCCACATGAATTAATGTGTGACCGTATCGGCCAGTAGTATCATCTGAAAGGTCATTATATTATATTACCCCACACGAGAATGGGCTGCCCATGTCAGTACGACTCATGGGTGATTGGCGTGGCTAACGAGATAGATCGTCGTCGTTTCTTGCGACGTGCTGGCACTGCCGGAGCGATAGGAATGATGTCATTCGCTGGTTGTCTCCAATCGCAGATGACCGAGGGTTCCATCGGTGCGAACATGCAGCCGATGATGCAGATGGGGTTCGAGGCGATGGTGGGATCACCGGCGATGGATGAGTATCCGGCTGAGCCGAACGACGAGGGGTTCGTGGATGTTGCGATGATCGCCTACGATGACGACACGAACAACTATCACTTCATGCCGCACGTGGTGTGGGTGGAGCCCGGAACAACGGTTCGTTGGGCGCACACCGCCAAAGGCATCTCTGAACGACGGACACACTCTGCGACAGCCATCACGCCTGACCTTATGGCAGGCTATCCGCGGTTGATTCCTGAAAACGGAGCCTCGTTCGACTCCGGGTTGCTTCCAGGCAGTCACGACAGCGAGTTCGACGCGGTGGGCGAGACCGAACTCATACGATATGGACCATATACCCACACGTTCGAGGAGAAGGGGGTCTACTTCTATCTCTGTCAGCCCCACTACGGGGTTAGTGGGATGGCCGGCGCCGTTGTGGTCGGGGAACTCTGGGAAGAGAACCAAGGCGAGGGCTGGTCACCCGGCATGACCGCTGACCTCTCGCCCATCGTTGAGGCAGACCCAGTCAACGGGCCCGTAATCAAGGAGAAAATCGAGGGCGATCTCCGAACCATGGTACGTCACGGTGAGGAGGGCGGCGAAGGCGGAGGTGGACACTGATGACAGAACACGCTACGGACGACGGTGGGAGCGACTACGACGACCACGACGGCCACCACGGCCCGTCTGGATGGCGGTACTGGCTGTATACGACCGATCACGAAATCATCGGCATCATCTACCTCTGGAACGCGCTGTTCTTCTTCGCGGTTGGCGGGCTGGCAGCACTGGTGTTTCGGACGGAACTGGCACTCTCCCCTGCCAACGCGATTCTCAACTCCGCGGGGTACAACAGCCTCCTCACGCTCCACGGATTGACGATGGTCTTCTTCGTCATTCCGCCGCTGACAGGGGCATTCCAGAATTACCTCATCCCTCACTGGGTTGGAGCCGAGGAGATGGCCTATCCGCGCTGGAACGCGCTCGGTGCATGGTCAATCACCGCGGGTGGGCTGCTCCTCTGGCTCCCGCTGTTCACAAACGCCCTCGGACTCACAGGGCTCCCAGCGAACGGTGGGTGGTTCCAATACCCACCACTCACGACGATGCTCAACTCGTCGGGGATCGACGCGGAGATTGTCGGACTCACGCTGCTTCTGGGCGGCGGCTCGATCCCCGGCGGCATCAACTTCTTCGTCACCGTCGTGAACGAGCGACGGCCGGATCTCGGGTGGTTCGACATTCCGATGGCCTGCTGGGCGATCGGTATCATCACGCCCGCACTCGGATTCTATACGTTCCCGTGGGTCGTCACCGCACTCAACCTGAACTTCCTCGAACGGGCGCTTGAGATGACGTTCTACAACGCCCGAACTGGGGGCGCACCCTTACTCTACCAGTGGATATGGTGGACATTTGGTCACCCGGAGGTGTACATCCTCGTTATCCCCGGTATGGGGATCGCAATGGAGATCATCGGCCGGTTCAGCGAGCGCCCCATCTTCGGGAACAAGTGGGTCATCGTCAGCTTTGTGACGCTCTCACTGTTCTCCGCGGGCGTGTGGGCTCACCACATGTTCACCACCGGACTTGGGGCCTCTCGGTACGCCTTCATGGTGTTCTCGATGGTCATCGCCCTCACGTTCAGCCTCTATCTCTTCAGCGCTCTCGCAACGATGTACAAGGGACGGGTTCATCTCACGACACCGATGCTGTTCTCTATCGGGCTTCTCGTTGGACTCGTCTACTCCGGGATGGAGGGCCTTCAGCTTGGTCAGCCCGCGTTGGACCAGAAGCTCCATTCGACGTACTTCGTCGTCGGGCACTTCCACTTCACACTCTTCATGGTCGGCGTTATGGGCCTCCTCGCGGGCGTGTACTACTGGTATCCACTCATCACTGGGCGGATGTACAATTCCCTCGCCGGCAAGTACCACGCAGTCACGACGCTGGGAGGACTTCCACTATTGTTCTTCCTGATGGCCCGGCTGGGCGAACTCGGGATGATGCGGCGCTACGCGACCTACACCTACATGCCGGAACTCCAGTTCTGGCATATACTGACCACCGGAGCCGCGTTCTTCGTCGCCTCCGGACAGCTTGTGTTCTTCGTCAATATGCTCTGGAGTCTTCGATATGGAGAACAGGTCGATAACCCGTGGGAAGACGTCCTCTCAGGACAGAATATGCCCTCTCCCGAGTGGGACGGCTTCCCGCACCACGCGCCGACGCCGGAGAACGTCTACGACGACATTCCCGATGATGCCGTTGACGTTGACCTTGACGACGATTCTGGGACGGTCGTGTCGGATGGTGGCGTCGGCGTCAATCTCGGAGGTGATAACGATGAGTGACGCGGACGACGACGTTACCGTGCCGGACGACAGCTCATACGGCACGCTCTCGGGAGCATTCTGGGCGCTTGTCATCGCGTTCGGACTCGGGCTGTTCTTCTATGACTTCGGGGTCGTTACGCTCGAAGAGGTCGCCAACGGTCAACCCATCGGAATCATCCACAACTTCCGTGTGACGATGTCCGTCATCGCGATGGTTGGTGGCGGGGGGTTCGTCGCTGTGACTGGTTGGTTCGTCTATCGATACGCCGCTCCACGCCGTGAAACTGCCGCGAAACTCCGTCCCGGCAGTGGTCGCTACACGTTCAGCGTGTGGAGTCTGGGCATCGCCTTCTTGGTACTGATGACCGTCTTCATGGGGGCGGGCGCGCTCGCACAGACCGACCAAGCCGCCGACCCGACCACACAGGCCGGAACGGACCGCGTCCTCGAGATGGACATCACCGCAGGCCAGTGGTTCTTCCGGTACGACGTTGCTGGCGTCCCGTTCACGCAGGGGAATCACGTCGTCCTGCCTGCGGACACCGTGATTAAATTCAGAATCACATCAGCCGACGTGATTCACTCCTTCGCAATTCAGGAACTCGGCGTGAAAAAAGACGCCATGCCGGGACAAATCAACTCGGCGTGGTTCTCCGTTGAAGGGGTTGAGGGAGAACGGACCATCACGGTAAATGGAACTGAAATCCCCGCCGACACATATCAGGTCACGTGTGCCGAACTCTGTGGAAAGGGCCATTCGCAGATGGTCTCACAGGTGTTCGTCGTCTCGCCAGAGGACTACCGGACGTGGGTGGAGGCCAACGGTGGGACAGTTCCGGAGAGTTTCGAGGCTAGCGAAGGCGGCCACGGTGAGGAAGAGGAAGGAGGCCACTAACCATGTCAAACGAAGATATGTCTGATCGACCCGGTGAACCGGTTCGCCGAGGGGAGGGAGCCGAGGGCTTCCCCCACGGTAGCAAGTACCCGCTGTTCGTCGCCCTGGGCATGTTCTTCACGGGGCTCGGGCTTTCGATGTTCACCGTGGCGCTGGTCATCGGGATTCCGGTCCTGATATACGGTATGTGGGGTTGGACGAAGGAATACACGATCGAGGAGTTTGAGACGGGTGTTGTTCCGGCGCAAAAACGTCAGCTGCTCGGGTTCAAGTCCGGCTACATCTCGATGTTGCTGGTCATACTCGGCGAGTTGATAATTTTTGCCTCGCTGTTCGTCGTCTGGTTTTACCTCAAGGCGACGCGTGGGCCGTTCCCTCCCGAGGGAATGCCGGGACCAGATCTGATGCTTGGAATCGTGATGACGGTCCTGCTACTCGCGGCCAGCGTCGCTCTTGGCTACGGCCGCTACGCTATCGCACGAGATGAGCGGGCGCCATTCAACTGGGGACTCGCGCTCTCGATGGTGTTCGGTGTGGCGTATCTCGTGGTGTTCGCGCTTGACTGGATGAATATGGCTGCTGGCGGCGCAGTTCCCTCTCAGGGTCCGTATCCAGCTGCCTACTACGTGCTGACAGGGACACACGCGGCTCACCTCTTAGCAGGCCTGGTGTTGAGTGGCATTATCGCCTACAGGGCGTGGGGGCGAGATCACTTCAGTTCGAACCGTCACCTCATGGTCAAGACGACGGAGGCGTATTGGCACTTCCTCACCTTCCTTTCCATTCTCATTCTGGCCTTCGTCTACTTCCCGGGGTGAGCGTATGCCAGCCCACACCGATTCTGTCGACCGGCGTACGACTGACGCCCTGTTCACGCTCGTGCTCGGCGTCTACGCACTTATGCTGGCTGGGGCGACGACTGCCGTGACGGGGGCGTCTGCCGCGTGTCCGACCTTGCCTGCCTGTGATGGGCTGACCTTCGAAGAGGGAATATCCGCGCTCGTAATCGTTGTTCTCTCTCACCGGGTGCTCGCACTGATCGTCGGCCTCGGTCTGCTTTGGCTCACGTGGCATGTCCGTGGCGACAGCGTCGCCAAGGGAGTGCGCCGCCCCATCATCGCTGCCGTCACACTCTACCCGGTTCAAGTCGCGGTCGGAGCACTGGCTGTAGGAGCAGACACGTCGGTTTCGGTCAGCGGGGCGCATCTGGTTGTTGCCGTGGCCATCTTCGGCGCATTGACGGTCGCGCTGGCACGGCAGTTAACCGACGTCTCGGACGAGTCCGATATTCCGAACGCCGGTGTGTTCGACCGCCATGACGGTGTCGAAGCGGAGATGGCTGGTGACGATCTATCCATCTCCGCGGCCGAACCGGGCTCTGCTCGCGGGCCGAGCGCTTCGAGTAAGTCGACGCGGATGGGCGTTCGTTCGCTGTTTCCGGGACGTTCGTGGGAGTATCTCCGGATGACCAAGCCCCGGCTGATGTGGCTGCTTTGTCTCGTTGCACTCGCGGCGATGCTACTGGCCGGGGGACGCACCGTTCCGATGGACCGCATCGCGTGGACGCTCCTCGGTGGTGTGCTGGCGGTCGGTGCGAGCGGTGTGTTCAACAACGTTCTCGAACGCGATGTCGACGAGCAGATGAATCGGACGGCGGACCGCCCCCTCGTGGAACAGCGGGTCTCGGTCCGGCGTGCGACGGCTTTCGGGATTGTGCTCGCGTTCGCCTCGCTGGGGGTGTTAGCAGCCCGCGTCAATCTCCTCGCAGCGCTGCTCGGTCTGCTGGCGATCCTATCCTACAGCGTTGGCTACACCATCCTGTTGAAACCGAACACCACCCAGAACATCGTCATCGGCGGCGCAGTCGGGGCGTTTCCCGCACTCATCGGGTGGAGTGCCGTCAGAGGTTCGATCGGGTTCGAGATTCTCCTGTTGAGCGTGGTCATCTTCCTGTGGACGCCCGCTCACTTCTACAATCTCGCACTTATGTACAAGGAGGAATACGCAACTGCCGGGTTCCCCATGTTGCCCGTCGTGCGGGGCGAGGAGACAACCCGACGACATATTGTGCTGTACCTCGCGGCGACGATGGTTGCGGTCGCGTTCCTGGGTGCGTTGACGGCCCTCGACTGGCTGTTCGCCGTGAGCGCCGTCGTCGCCGGCGCCGTCTTCCTCTGGTTCGTCGTCCGACTCTGTCGTCGCAAAACCGATCGGGCGGCCAGGAACGCGTTCGTCTCGGCGAACGCGTATCTCGGTGTGCTTCTTGTGGCCATCGTGGTAGACTCCATCTTCGTGTGAGCATTACGGGCGGTGTCCCTGTCCGTTGTCCTCAACAGTCACCCGTCGCCGGCGGGTACCCAGCGGGTGAGCCTCGCTCCGAGTTCGTCGCTCCAGTACAGCATCCCGACTGTCGCCACGAATACGAGCGTCGAGAGGTCCCATGAGAGCCACGCAATCGTGCTGAATGTGGAGGCGCCGAGTAACGGCACGAGTAGCGAGAAGGAACAGCCGACGCACGAAACGAGACCGAACACCCCGGAGAGGGCGCCCTTCGTCGCGTCGAGTAGCCGAGCGTACAGGAGGTACGCAATCGAAAGGTACCCCACGAGTTTGAACGGGACAATGACCGTTTGTACCAACGTATTTCTGAATACGATGATTGGCCCCCAGCCAGGAGTGACCCAGGAAATACGAAACTCCGCTCCGGAACCGAGGTGTTGGAACAATCCGAGCTGAAGTAACCCACCGAGCGTCAGCAGTACGAACAGATATATTCCCGTTATGGACGCCGCCGAAGCGCGTACACCGAATCGACGAGCGGATGGGCGTGTCCGGGAAATTGCGAGTGCTCCGAGATTGATCCAGACGAATGGATATACCACATACCTCGGTTCAGTCACGGACGTTTGGGTAACGAGGAAATACCCCCAGACCACCGCTAACTCGACCCCCAAGACCGCCCCCCAGCGGACGATATCGCTACTCTCGATGCCAAAACGAACACGGATCTCGTCCAGATATTCCGTTGCTGTACTCATCAGTTCAGCTTTCGGTACTGTGTATTATACACCGTACTCAATAAGCGTTGTTCGCCCATTTGTCTCGCCTACCCGATTTGTTCATTCCACGACGACACGACCAATCATCCTGTTCTCCTCGTGTGGCAAGCAAAAATATCGGTACGTTCCTGGGATATCGAACGTGTGGCTATATGTCTCACCTCGTTCGAGAAATCCTCTCGACGACGTGCTCTGTCGGACAGCCCGTTCGGATTCGTAGCCACCGCTGGCGAAATACGCCGCCTCCTCTGGCAGCGACTCTTCGTATGCTGATGCCGTATGGGGAGCAGGACTCTTGTTCTCCCAGGTAACTTGCTGGCCGGGTTCGATTGTGATCTCAACAGGATCGAACCGAAGGTCACTCGTCATCGTGACTATTGGCTCCGGCGGGCCTCCCCCTCCGAGGCAGCCAGCAATTCCGGCCATCCCGGCAGTTAGCACACCCCCGCTCCGACGAAGCACCGTTCGTCGTGAGCAGCAATTCATTAGTCCAGCCCTCGTTTGGAGGGATCACCGCTCGGTTCGAGTTTCTTTATTCGCGTCGCTAGTGCCAGAAACGTCGCGGCAAGCGTCAGCGTCACTGCCGCGGCCGCTGCGAAGTCGTGGGCTTGCCCCGAGTGATCAATGATTCCGTTGACGAGTTCGGCCCGCAGGAACGTGTGATGGAACTCCCCAACGAGCGGCGCAAAGTAATCCACGATGTCGTTAAGCCCGTACCAGACGGTAGCGACGGCGACCGCACTGACTGAGAACTCGGCGTAGCGATAGATCAGGAACGACTGCAGACTCATCGCGAGATGGCTCACGATGAGAAACCAGTAGAGCCAGGGTTCGATATCGCCCGCCCCGTTGAGAACCAGCTGGACGAACGGCGTCCAAAGCCCGAGTTTGATGTTTCCGAAGAAGGCGAGCATATGGAGCCACTCGACGTCGTAGTCCAGTTTCCACGCGGCGAGACTAAGCGCGACGAACAGCGTCGCAGCGGGGCTGTCGGGGACGAACGGCCACATCACTATCGGGGTTTGGGCCAGCTGGAAGCGGTAGTACCAGAACCCGAACGCAGTCCCGGCCAGATTAATCGCGACGATGGCCCACGCGTACCGAAGTGCGAGGTCCTCGACGCGCCGGGGGAGCGGGGCGAGGTAGCTGGGCAGTCGATTCGTTGTCGCTGTAGGTACGGACGTCATTCGTCTCGCCGAATTACATCCCTGAGCTGTCGTTTCGCCGGTTCATCATGATGATCCCACTGAACAACATCAGGACTGCGAGCGCGACCATTCCGAGGTTCCAGGCCATCCCGGCGGTCATCGTCGAGCCCATGCCACCGCTCATCCCGCCATCCATTCCGCCGTTCATACCGGACTCCATCCCGCCACCCATTCCCCAGTTCATACTCCCGGTAACACCGACCAGTGCCTGGTTGAGCAACATCACGAGCGAGTAGCCGATCATCAGGGGACCACTCGCGTTCCCGAGCCGACTCGCGTAGGGCGTCAGCAGGACGACGCCGTGGACGACCACGACGACGCCGAGGAGTGCCATAAGGAGCCCGCTGTTCGAGCTCATCATCCCGCTGCCGGTTGTCGCGGAGAGCAGCGAGTAGACTCCCGAAACAAGTGCGATTGCCGCGCTGTACTGCCGTATCGTATCGCTCGTGTTCATCGTCTCCATTGTCAGACCCCGAGCATCATTCGAAGGGATCCACGGACGCCCATTGGGAGTCCGATCGCCCCGATGAAGAACGTCATGAGCCACCACCACGTGTGATTCATCTCGTCTTTCACGTCTGCGAGGTACCACACGATGCCACCGGTTACGAGGAGTTTGAGAACGAATGTTGACCCCGAGAATCCAGTCGCTTGATACACGAGATTCGTAACGACCAGCTTGGGGGAATAGCCGAGGAAGGTCACGCCGACGAGATTCTGCGCAGCGTCCCACATCTGCCCGAAAACGGCCAACAGGAACAGCGGATGGCGGAGATGTGCAATATCGACGAGGCTCGCCCCCCAGTAGTAGAGCGCGGTCACGCCGAGGGCGATCCCCGTCGTCGCAACAGGAACCCACAGGCGGAATGTCGCTGCCGTCGAGAGTCCATACCAGAGTGCCCACCCGACGGCTCCAATCGCCCAGACCGACCCGACGAGACCGACGATCGACGGGATGGACCCGATATTCCGATTGCGAGCGAGTGCGCCGACGCCGAGTGCGAGGACGGTGACGGCGGTAACGACGAAGTAGATCGAGGGCGTGATGAACCACACTGCGTAGTCGCCGAGCAGTCCGATATCCTCGAGGGCGCGCATCGCCCCGCCGGCGACGATGATTGGGGCGAACCCGTACGCGAGCCGCGCATCGAACGTGACATCGAGGTAGTCGAGATATGCCCGGAGTCCTGGGAGACTGTACACGACGGCCGCGAGATAGGCCACCGTGTTCACGGTGTTGTATCCGCGGACGGCCTGTATTCCCTTGTGTGTGACTGGCTGGCCGGCAGCGTCGGCGACGACCGGGCCCCAGAGATACTGCCAGACGAACCGGTCGTAGACGAGCGACGGGAACGCGAGGAGTGCGGCACCGACGAGGACGACCGGGGCAAGCAGATACAGCGCCCACCATTCTCGGGTGCCGGTGTCGGGGAGGACGGTTTCGACGCGCCCCGCAACGGTACTCACGATTCGCTCACCTCAATTCGCCACGTTGTGCTCTTCGAGCGCCCCCACTGTTCGAGCGACACGTCGGTGAGGTCGTCTTGGAGCTGGCTCAGATACTGTGCGACGGCTTTCGGTGACCCATCGAGGTCGCTGGCGATATCCCGAGCCCGAAGGTACGTGGGCTCAGTATCGGCGTTCTCGACGAGATACGCGTGTACCATGCGGCGGGAAATAGATGACATGAGTCGAGGGCAGTAGTGTTCAGCGGAGTTTCCCGAGCAGTTTGTAGTCGTGATCTGGGGTGTACCGCCGGAACAGCAGGCTGTTCGACAGCACCGACACGCTGGAGAACGCCATCGCGCCCGCGGCGAGCACGGGTTGCAGGAGACCGAGTGACGCGAGCGGGATCATCGCCGTGTTGTAGCCGAGCGCCCAGACGAGGTTCTGCTTGATCTTCGCGAGCGTCGCGTCCGAGATGCGGATCGCTTTCACGACGTCGACTGGGTCGTCGCGCATCAACGTGACGTCCGCGGCCTCGATGGCGACGTCAGTACCCGAGCCGATGGCCGTTCCAACATACGCGACGGCAAGGGCGGGCGCGTCGTTGACGCCGTCACCGACCATCATCGCCTGCCGCCCCTCGTCCTGGATGGACTCGACGGCGTCGGACTTGTCCTCGGGGAGGACCTCCGCGCGGACGTTCTCGGGGTCGATGCCGACCTGTTCGGCGACGGCGCGGGCGGTACGCTCGTTGTCGCCGGTGATCATCATCACGTCGACGCCGCGCTCCTGGAGCTGACTCACCGCGTCTTTCGCGCTCTCCTTGATCGTGTCGGCGTCCGCGACCACACCCACGAGTTCGCCCTCGTAGGCGACGAGCATCGCCGTCTTCCCCTCGTTCTCGAGGCGCTCCATCGTGTCCTGCGCGGGCGACGGGTTGATTCCGTTGTCACGGAGGAGCTTCCGATTTCCGACCAGGACCTCGCTGTCACCGACGGTCGCTTGGATGCCGTGGCCGGGGACGTTCTCGAAGTCGTCCGGGTCGGTCACGTCGATCCCCCGCTCTTCGGCGCCGTCGACAATGGCACGGGCAAGCGGGTGTTCGCTCGCATGTTCGGCCGTGGCCGCGAGCCGCAGGACATCCTCCTCACCGAGACGGTCACGAGCGGTCAGTTGGCCACCATCGGCAGCAGTATCGCCGCCATCCGTGAGCGGCTGTCCGTCACCGTCGAACACGACGACGTCGGTCAGTTCCATCTCACCTTTCGTGAGCGTCCCAGTCTTGTCGAAGACGACCGTATCGACGTCCTTCGCGCGTTCGAGGATGTCACCACCCTTGAACAGCACGCCATTTTGTGCGCCGATAGTCGTCCCAACCATCGTCGCGGCGGGCGTCGCCAGCCCCAGCGCGCAGGGACAGGCGATGAGCACCGCGGAGGCGAAGACGATAACGGCGAACTCGAAGACCGAGACGGCCCCACCTGCGACGGCTGGCCCGCCGGCGACGAGGCCCCACAGCGGGAGCCACTCGACGAAGCCGGCGAGCACCTCGGGGAACAGGAACCACACCAGCCCCCAGAAGACTGCGTTCCCGATGACCGCCGGCACGAAGTACGCAGAGATGCGGTCCGCAAGATTCTGGATGTCGGGCTGGCGCGACTGCGCCTCCTTGACCGTCTGCACGATCTGCTGGAGTGCCGTGTCCTCGCCGACCTTCGTCGCCTCCACGACGAGCACGCCGTTCTCGTTGATGGTGGAGCCGACGACCTCGTCGCCCTCGCTTTTCTCGACGGGGACGGATTCTCCGGTGACCATCGACTCGTCGACCGCCGACTGGCCGTCGATGACCACGCCGTCCGTCGGGATTTTCTCGCCGGGTCGGACCTTCATCCGGTCGCCGACCTCGACGTCTTCCAGCGGAATTTCCTCCTCGTTGCCGTCCTCGTCGACGACGGTGGCCGTCTCGGCTTCCATCTCCAGCAGTTTGCGGAGTGCTTCGCCGGCCTGGCCCTTCGAGCGGGCTTCGAGGTAGTTCCCGAGCGTGATGAACACGAGGATGAGCGCTGCGGTGTCGAAGTACAGGCCGCCCGCGATGAGCCCGGAGAGGACGGCGACGGAGTAGACGTACGCGGTGGTCGAGCCCAGCGCGATCAGCACGTCCATGTTGGCGCGCTTGTTGTTCACCAGCGCATTGTACGAGTTCTTGTAGAACGGCCAGCCGAGCACCAGCTGAACGGGCGTCGCCAGCAAGAACTCGACCCAGCCGAACTCGACACCAAAGACCGTCTCCGGGACGACCCCGCCGCCGAGGAGGTACTTCTCTAGCAGGAAGAAGAGAAGCGGAGCGGCGAGTACCGCACCAAACAGGGTCAGTCGAAGCTGTTTGCGGATCTCAGCCTGTCGCGCGGCGTCGCGCGCGTCCTCACCGGAGTCGCCGTCGGCGCTGTCCTCTCGGACGGGCGAGTAGCCCGCGCTCTCGATGGCATCGTAGAGTGCATCCAGCGACGTGTCCGCGGGGTTGTACCGGACTTGGGCTTCGTCGGTGGCGAAGTTCGCCTCGGCCGCGATGACACCTGGTGTGTTCTCTAGGGCAGTCTCATTGGTCTGTACACAGTTGGCACAGGTCATATCGGAGATGCCGATTGTCACGGTGTCAGACACCGCACCGTACCCGGCATCTTCGATGGCCTCGAATATCTCTTCGAGCGATACCTCGTCAGGGTCGTACTCGACGGAGCCCTCGTCAGTGGCGAAGTTCGCGTTCGCCTCGACAACGCCGTCGAGGGACTCGAGCGCATCGCCAACTGTCGCCGAGCAGTTAGCACAGGTCATCCCTGTGATGTCGAGATGTGCAGTTCGCGTTCCCATTCCTGTCCTATACTACGTGGTCCTTCCTTAGTGCAGTTACTGTTTCGAGACTAGGGCTTTAGACTGGTGTAGAATTTAGATTCAAAGGTCTACTTCCATTTCACCGCCGAAGGATGCCAATGTCGACCCCATCGACTCGGAGCGGAAACCGCGACTACAGCTTAGGCCCCTTCTTCGAGACGCTGATACTGGTCTTCGAAGCGACTACGGCACGACGGACAACAGAAGTGATAGACATCATCGTCGATTCGAACGGATTCGCCCTCGCTATCGACCGTATTCCCACACTCGGCACATGTGATTGCGAACTCAGTGCCGTCGAGTGAGGGCGTCCATTCGAGGTCATCGACGAGCGTCACCGAGTAGTCCGTCGATGGCGCATCTTCGAGGAGGCTATTGATCCACCGTCGAACGTTCTGCCCCTCCGCACGGCCGTAGAACCAGATTTTCCCCTCGGCAGTGACGAAGAGGTGTTCGATACCCTCCGCATCCTGGAGTCGGCTTCGAAGCGGCTCGATAGCCGATGTGTCGTTTTCAAACCGGACGAACACCGGAACGCCAGCTCGCAGCTGTGCCCGGTTCACGTCGATGGTGAAGCCGTTGATGATGTCGGCTTCCTCTAACCGTTTCACACGGTCCGAGACGGCTGGCCCTGAGAGATCCACTTTCTCACCGATGCTACTGAACGAGCGCCGTGCATCCTCTGCCAGTAACGAGAGGATCTCCATGTCTGTCTCGTCTAAATCACGCATATCTACGCATAGAACCCCCGCATCACAAGACTGTTTCCCAGCGTGAGATTTCGAATGCCATTTTCCAATACCGGATAGACTTTGGATTCGAAGCAGAAAATGACAAAGAGGTCCCTCTCGTATGTATCTGTGTATGTCGACGACCATCACCGTTGAGGGAATGACCTGCGGCCACTGTGAACAGACCGTCGAAGACGCGCTTCGAGAAGTGAGCGGCGTGACCGACGCGAACGCTGATAGAGAAGCTGAACAGGCGAGCGTCGATGGCGATGCTGACGTCACGGCACTCGTCCAGGCCGTCGAGGACGCTGGATACACCGCCTCCGCCTGAGAACCACCGGAACGCACGCCACCGACCGCCCCGCCGTTCTCGTTCGTTGCCGACCCTTTCGATGGCACCGCGCTGTATCAGGGTCTGGACAGCATAATAAGGGACGGCACCAAAACCCACGCCATGAGCAACAATCCAGACCACGAGACCTCCGAAAATCCCTCTAAAGAGGGCCACACCTCACATCAATCCGAAGGACCCGTCTACTGTTGTCGAATTTGCCGATTAAAAGCAGAGTCGGAACCACGAGCATCAGCCCACGCGTCATCAGAGCAGCATTCCCACTCTCCTGAGCACGAAGCACAACCTACGGCGGATGAGGCCCCCACGGAATCAGAACCCCCGGACGAACACGCGCAACACGAGCACGATGCCGAACACGCGCACCGCCCCGCTGCGGCCGAGCACGCTCACTCTACAGAAGCAGAGCACGTACACGACGAGCACGACCATGGTGGTAACGCCCACGAGAAGGGACACAGGGGTGGAAACGGGGACCACAGCGATCACACGGATCACTCAGGCCACGAGGCAATGTTCAGGCGACGATTCTGGGTGTCGCTCGCGCTCTCGGTGCCAGTCCTCATCTTTAGCGAATTCATTCAGGACGTCTTCGGCTATACGGCCCCTACGTTCCCCGGGAGTGCGTGGATAACGCCGGCACTTGCGGTCGTGATCTTCGCATACGGTGGTGTGCCCTTCCTCTCGATGGCCCGGACGGAACTGAAAAACCGCGAGCCGGGCATGATGATGCTCATCTCGCTGGCGATCTCGGTCGCGTTCGTCTACTCGGTTGCGAGTCTGTTTCTCGAAGGGACGACACCGTTTTTCTGGGAACTCGTCACGCTGATCGACATCATGCTGCTGGGCCACTGGGTGGAGATGCGGTCGGTCCGAGCAGCCTCAGGGGCGCTCGACGAATTGGCGAAACTCATGCCCGACACTGCCGAGCGCATCACAGAGAGTGGAGATACCGAGGAAGTGCCCGTCTCCGAACTCGGCGAGGACGATGTCGTGCTCGTTCGCCCGGGCGCGAGCGTGCCTGCCGACGGCGAAGTCGTCGAGGGCGAGTCGTCCGTTGACGAGTCGATGATTACCGGCGAATCCAGACCAGTTGGGAAGGAGCCCGGATCAGAGGTGGTCGCCGGGACGGTCAACCAGGACGGGAGTCTCCGCGTCAAAATCACGAAGACCGGCGACGAGACGACGCTGGCGGGCATCATGCGACTGGTCGACGAGGCCCAGCAGTCCAAATCTCGAACCCAGTTGCTCGCCGACAAGGCAGCTGGCTGGCTGTTCTATATTGCACTCGGCGTCGCGGCGATTACTGCCGTCGCGTGGGTCGTCGCGGTCGGGTACAACATCACCGTCCTCGAGCGCGTCGTGACGGTCCTGGTCATCGCGTGTCCCCACGCACTTGGACTTGCCGTCCCGCTCGTGGTCGCGATCAACACTTCCACGGCTGCCCAAAACGGGATGCTCATCCGCGACCGCATCGCCATGGAGGAATCTCGAAATCTGGACACGGTGATGTTTGACAAGACCGGGACCCTCACGAAGGGCGAACAGGGCGTCGTCGGTGTTGAGACGGCAGGCGACTGGACTGAAGAGCGAGCATTCGAAGTCGCCGCTGGTGTCGAGGGTGACTCCGAGCATATGATCGCTCGCGCCATCCGAGACGCCGCCGAGGAACGGGATATCCAGCGAGCGAAGGTTTCGAACTTTGAGAATTTCCGCGGTCTCGGCGTCAGAGCCACTGTGGACGGCGAGACGGTTCATATCGGTGGACCGAACCTGATTGAGAAATTCGGTATCGAGCGGTCCAACGAAATCGCTGCCTTCGCGGAGGAAGCTGGCTCGAACGCAGAGACGGTTATCTACCTGGTTCACGACGAATCCGAAGTTGTCGCAGCATTCGCGCTGGCGGACGTTATTCGGGAAGAAAGCCGGCAGGCCATCGAGGCGCTACACGCGATGGATATCGAGGTGGCGATGCTGACCGGTGACTCGGAGGACGTCGCACGGGCTGTCTCGGAGGAACTCGGCATCGACCAGTACTTCGCGGAGGTACTCCCCGACGAAAAGGACACGAAAGTCGAAGCGCTCCAGTCCGAGGGGAAACTGGTCGCGATGGTCGGCGACGGCGTCAACGACGCGCCGGCGCTCACGCGAGCAGATGTCGGTATTGCCATCGGTTCAGGGACCGACGTCGCCATCGAGTCGGGCGATATCATCCTCGTCGACAACAATCCCCTGGATGTCGTCCGTCTCATCAAGCTCTCGAAGGCGAGCTACCGGAAGATGCAGGAGAATCTGGTCTGGGCGACCGGCTACAACGTCTTCGCGCTCCCACTCGCTGCCGGAGTCCTCGCGCCTATCGGTATCCTGCTGTCGCCGGCGATCGGCGCGGTGTTCATGTCTCTCTCGACAATCATCGTCGCTATCAACGCCCGTCGTCTCCGCAGCGCCGATATTTCCGTGCCCGACATTGGTGCGTGATCCCTATGGCACTCCAGGCGACACAGACATTGTTCAGCGTCAGTCTCCTATCCGGGGGACTCCTACTGGGTGGCCTCCTTGCCACCATCGTCAGTCCGACATTCCGGTTCTGGCCGCACGGGACGCGGAACTGGACGTTCTGGGTCAGCTGGACAGCCTGGACGCTATACGTCGTGGGTCTGGTCGGCATTGCATACCTCGACTGGTGGCACTGGTACGAACCACCGGTGGTGGTGCAACTCGTCAGTGTGCTTGTTTTCGTAGCAGGCACAGCGCTGTCTATCTGGGCGATGTGGACACTCGGATTCTGGGAGAGCAGTGGTCTCGAAGGCCACCTTCAAACTGAGGGACCGTATCGCTTCTCTCGCAATCCACAGTACGTGGGGTTCATCACCATGCTCGCCAGCGGAGGCCTCCTCGCAGGTTCGATTCAAACGGTCATTCTCGCTATCGGTGGAATCGTGTGGTTCCTGCTCGCACCACTCGCCGAAGAGCCGTGGCTCCGCGAGCAGTACGGGGGCGAATACGAGTCATACTGCGAGGCGGTTCCACGATTCCTTGGTAAACCCAGTAGACGTGCAGCGCAGACACATTCAGAGCAGTCCGAGAGTGATTCTCAATGACTGGATCCGCGACACAACCGATTGAGGTCGGCGGCCGAACCATCTCACCCGGAGAGAAGCGCCAGTTCCGCTATTCGGTGGGAACAAGTTTCCACGGCGACCCGATCGACATTCCGGTCACGGTCGTCAACGGAGAGAATGATGGCCCGGCGATGTTCCTCAGTGCTGCCGTGCACGGCGACGAACTGAACGGCATCAAGATCGTCCAAGAGGTCGCAGAAACCTACGGTCCCCCGGACATCCACGGGGCACTCGTCTGCCTCCACGTACTGAACGTCCCGGGATTCATGGCCCAACAGCGCTACATCCCGATCTATGACGAGGACCTCAACCGGTCGTTCCCCGGGAATCCACAGGGAACGATGGCGAAACGTCTCGCCCATACTATCTTCGAGGAATTCGTCTCGAAGTGCGACCTAGGGCTGGATTTCCACACCTCGACGCGCAACAGGACGACGATGTATCACGTTCGGGCAGATATGCGCGACTCTGACGTCGAACGCATCGCCCGTGCATTCGGAACGAGCGTGATTCTCGACGGTGAAGGCTCAAACGGGACGCTCCGAAAGGCAGCATCGAAGACGGGGGTTCCGACCGTAACTGTGGAGATGGGGCGCGCCCACCGGTTCCAATCGACGCATCTCGAACGCGCCCTTCACTGCGTGGCGAGTGTCCTCGCTGAACATGAGGTTCTGCCAGACCGGCCGGTCTCTTGGCCTGGGTGGACGCGTGTGGTCGCACGCGACGGTGAGAAGACGTGGCTTCGTGCTGCCACCGGCGGACTCGTCGATATGAAGTGGGGCCCACAGCCGCTCGTCGAGGACGGGGAGCAGCTGTTCACTATCTCCGATCACTTCAAAGATGAGGTCGAAGTCGTTCGTGCACCGTCAACTGGCCTCGTCGTCGGTGTCCTCGAGAACGCAGTCGCGTACCCGGGGCATCCGCTGTGTCACTTCGTGAGCGTCGACGAAACGACCGCAGACATCATCCGGGACGACATCGAGCGGGGTGAGTTCGATGTCTACCGTGAGGGTGGTTTCCAGCGGCCGGAATATGGTGAGAGCGGTGAGTATGAAGGACGAGATCCGCTCTCTTGACGGGCCAGCGTCTGCTGACAGGCTCTTCATCGGTTCGAAGAGCCCCCCATAATTGCCTACTGGATCGTTCTTCGGCCAATAACCGTTCCAAGTTCTAATTCGTACGGTATGATGGTCGGCTTTTATCGAACATCGTCGAGATCACCTCAGCAAGATCGTGCCCTCTCAACTACAGACTCGCCGGGTACCAGTGTGTAAACTGTGCAGATCTGCTAGGTGATGCCCGGTATAGTAACGCTCACCCCAACTTTTTCGCGACCTATTGCGCGTTTTCAACCGCTTTCCTTACGTCAACCCAGACTTCATCAGGAGACTGTTTTCCGTCGACACGTTCCAGTTGACCTCGTTCTTCGTAGTATTCAATAACTGGTTCAGTGGTCTCACGAAATACACGTAGACGTTCACGGACTGTCTCCTCGGTATCGTCATCCCGCTGCTCAAGTCGTCTTTCAACTTCAGGATCTTCAGGCGGACTATATTTTATATGATAAGTGTCCCCTGTTTTTGGGTCTATACGGCGACCCGTGAGTCGTTGAACAAGTTCCTCCTCGTCTACGTCAAGATATAGAATAACGTCAACGTCGGTCATATTATTGAGTTCCTCAGCCTGTTCTACGTTGCGGGGATACCCATCCAGAACAAAGCCATTGACTTGCGATAGAGCCTCTTTAACGAGCAGAGTGACAACCTCGTCCGGAACAAGCTCACCTTGATCCATATATGTGCGCGGGACATCATACTCTGATTCAAATTCTGAAATATCCCTGTCCTTATTTGCCCGAAGGAGCTCCCCGGTAGTGATATGCTTTACATTAAACTCCTCAGAAGCCTTTCTACTCTGCGTCCCCTTTCCTGCGCCTGGTCCACCGAGGATTAGAATCCGTGGTTCGGCCATGTCTCTCTTTTGATGTCAGTCACGAAAAAGACACGTATCGAGAGTCTCAGATGCGGAGGTTACTTTCTCTGGGACTCTGACCGGATGATCCCGGAGAGATTGTCCATCTGTGCGGAGACATGGGCAGCTTCTCCCGCGAGGTGAGTGATGAGATCGTCAAGGGTGACGATCCCCACAACTGAGCCATCTTCGACAACGGGAACATGGCGGGCAGCCGCCTCGTTCATTTGTCGCAGTACCCTCGGTACCTCCGCCTCAGGCGTTACGGTGAGGGGGTCGGAGGTCATCACATCTCCGGCGGTTATGTTGGATTCGCTCTGATCCGTTGCGAGAACGTTGAACTCACTATCTGGCGTGAGGAGCGCGCCAATCAAATCTCGATCTGTAATGATGCCCACGAGCTGGTCGTTTTCTTCCACAACGACGTAGCGGGCACATTTGGTTTGCGCGACCATCGTTTGGGCGACCTCTGCTACCGACGTATCCGGAATAACGCGACCAACTGACTCGTCGGCGATACTCCCAACACGTAGTGTGAGATCGGATCGATTCTGTTCCATACTGGGGGATTGGTTAGAGAGACTAAATAATATGGCGGCAGTTCCTCACTTCATAGAAGCATCTCAGGGAGTTACGGTGCTTGCCTTCGGTAGATAGTAGCACGTTTTGCGCTGCTACTATCCGACTGGTCTCCCGCGTAATGTTGGAACCAAGTGTGGTGAATGTGCGACCGTAGTTACTAGTGGGCAGTCCAGCCTCCGTCGACAGGAATGTTTGTGCCTGTGATGTACGTCGCCTCATCAGAGGCGAGAAACATCGCAATGCCGCCGATCTCCTCGGGTTCGGCCACTCGCTGCATGGGTGTCTCGTCTCGGACGAACTCGTAGAACTGTTCCTGGTCGAGGTAGTCGTCTGTCATCGGCGTTTCAACGAATCCAGGGCAGATACTATTGACACGTATCCCTTCTGTGGCGTAGTCGATGGCGAGCTCTCGTGTGAAATTCACGACACCACCTTTTGCTGCCGAATAGGCAGGTGATCCAGGACCACCAACGAGGCCATAAATCGACGCGACATTAATGATGCACCCCTCACTGTCTTTGAGATACGGGATCGCCGCTCGCGAGCCGTACATAACCCCTGTGAGATTAATTTGAATGACCGTATCCCACTCTTCGAGCGACATTTCTTCGATGGACCCTACTTGGCCAATTCCAGCGTTGTTTACGATTGCGTCAAGCTGTCCGTATTCGTCAACCGTACTGTTGACGAGGGTCTCTACCTGCTCATACTCCGTGACGTCACATTGGTGGAATTCACAGCCGAGTTCTTCGGCAGTCTCTCGGCCGGTTTCTTCCGTGCGACCTGCGATAACGACTTCGGCTCCGTAATCAATGTACTTCGAAGCAATTGCTTTGCCGATCCCGGTTGCACCACCAGTGATGATCGCAACTTTATCTTTGAGCATATCAGGTACTTCGCATAGACGCCACAAAATAGTTTGAGGCGTCGTGGGGGTACTCCGTATTCGAGATACCAGTTATCGACGCTGTTGCCTTGATGAATGAATGAATAAAATGGTGAAGCCGAGTGCGACGACGATCCCAACAGTAGCAGAGATCTGACTTACGGATAATGCGAGACCACTCGCTACAAATGTTCCTCCTGCGAGGATGGCGTACCCGATCGAACGAGTCTGCCGTCGTTGGCTCTGTGCGATCTCCTGAGGTATCACTGTGCGTTCCTGTTCTCGTGCGTCCAGTTCACGATCCAATTTCGTGGGTAGCCGGAGGAGGGCCCAGAGGGAGGTTTCGATGTCGGACTGAGCTTCGGCGAGTTTCATCCGGGCTGCTCGCTGGAGGAAGCCGTGTTCACGGAGGAACGCCTGCGCAGCTGCGAGGATATTGAACTCGGGATCGAGCTGTCTAAGAACACCTTCACCGATCGATCCCACCCGAATGACTAACATCACGTCTGGCGGGATACGAAACGGAAACTCTCGGAGCATTCCGACGACCACGTCGATTATCTGCTGCCAGTTCACATCACCACTCCCTTCGAGGTCATCGATAACTAACTCGAGAACGTGGCCGACGGCGGCCCTGTCGGCGTCGGGATCGAGTGCACCAAGGGCGACAAGTTCGTCGATGAGGGATTCGACATCCCGGTTGACAGCGGCCAGATAGAGGTTGATCACGCTCGCTTGCATCGCCGGCGTGAACCGACCGCTCATCCCGAAGTCGTAGAAGACGATGCGGCCATCATCGTCGACAGCGAGATTTCCAGGATGGGGATCGCCGTGGTACACACCGTGATCGAGTCCCATCGTGAAGTAGGCATTCGCCACTCGTCGGGCGACGTTCTCCGGATCGTAGCCCTTCGCTTCGAGTTCCTCGAGGTCAGTAACCTTCGTTCCCTCGGCGTACTCCATGGTGAGGACACGTTCGGAGCAGACGTCACGAAACACGCGTGGGATCGTAACGGTCTCATTCTCGTCGGCAGCGAAATTTTCCCGAATCTCCTCCATCATCTGGGCCTCTCGCTCGAAGTCCAGTTCCTCCAGAATGATGCGCTCAAAGTCGTCCGCCATGTTCCGGAGTGAGAAACTGAACCGATCAGGTGCGAGAAACAATGCAAGGGGAACGAGGCGACGAATAATGCGCAGATCGGTCTCGATGAGGTCCTTGATTCCGGGGCGTCTTACTTTCACGACCACCTGTTTTCCCTGATAGGTCGCCCGATAGACCTGTGCTAGCGATCCGCCGGCGATGGGTTCGGGATCGAAGTCGTCGTACGAGTGATACCCGACGTCTTCGGCGAGAGCCGGAATCATCTCGCGATACGGACCCGCCGGGATCGCATCTTGGAGCACTGCGAACTCCTCCGCGTACACTTGCGGAACGAGATCTGGGCGCGTCGAGAGAACTTGGCCGATCTTTACGAACGTCGGCCCAAGGTTGAGCATCGCCTCCCGTAGACGGCGGGCACGCTGCTCGTGCTGGTCCCGTGGCACAGTGCGTGACCCACCGACGATCAGAAACCGATGCCGATCACGGAGAAAGCGTAGGATGAACGGGGTGAACGTCCCAAGAATACGAATTAGACGGAGAAGAAATCGAACCATGGGCGTTGTCATAGAGTTCTTCCGACGGCCCTTAATACGTGCCCGTCGACCTACTTCGAAATACCCAATCGGCTTGGAGACGGATCTGTGAACAGAATGCCGAGGGATCCCGTCTGCGGTATGCAACTCAGAGTTGACGAAGCGGTAGCTTCAGTCCGGCACGACCAGGTGACGTACTATCTCTGTAGCGAAGAATGTCGACAGCGCTTCGAGAAACAGCCCGCAGTATACACCGAGTAGGGAGCCTACGCACAGTAGCAAATGGCCGACTGACGTTTATGGAAGGGCGAGGCGTACTGCCAGTATGCCAGTTGAGCCGGTCTGCGGTATGGAAGCCAGCGACTCAAGCGAAATCACCGCCGATTTCGAGGGGACGACGTTCTACTTCTGTTCGTCCGACTGTCGTGATTTCTTCGAAGAGCACCCGAAGCGATTCGTCGACGAGCCACGACCCCACCTCTGTGATGCGAGTGGCGTAATGGTACCGCGCTTGCACTACGGCCGCGCCGTCGGTGAGTTCAACCTGACGGTCGCCGACCCGGAATTGCTGAGCGTCGGTCTCGAGGACGACACCGACCTTCAGTTCGATCTCGAACGGGCGAATAAAGCTGCAGAACGATCCTGATTCCTTAGCGAACTTCGGATACTTCGCTACCGTTTTCGTCGACCGATTCTCGAACCGTCATTTCCAAATCCCGGTCCTCTCGAACCGTCTTGATGAGTGCTTCAAGCAGACTGTTATACGCATTCGGGCGCTCTATCATAGCGACGTGACCGGTACGCTGTAGCCTGCAGAAAACGCTCTCGGGAATCCGCCTCGCGGTTCCGCGTGCCACCTCGATGGGAACAATACCGTCGGCTGGTCCGTGGATGACGAGCGTTGGGGCATCGACTCGCTCAATATCGGGGCGACCGTCGTACCCCCAGAAGGCCTCGGTGACAGTCGTCCACGCTGAGCGACGGTGGGGAAGCGGGTTCGATTGCAGGAAGTCCTCAACCACGACCGATGGCGTCTCCTCGTGGAAGCCGACGCTGTAGGCTAACTGCCGGATGAGCGCGTCGTTCGCGGGTATCTTATAGAGTCGGAGTGCCAGAAATAGTCGCAAAAGCGGTTTCTCCCCCGCGGGGGTGAGATCATGATCGCCCCCTGCGTGTAACACGAGCCCGGCTGTGGGATGGCGCTTCGCGTACTCGATAGCGAGGGCGGTACCGTAACTGTGGCCGTGGATGATCGGATTCGTGATACCGAGTTCATCAAGGAGATTCAGGAGGTCAGCTACATGCCCGGAGAGGGACTGCTCCTGCCGCATGGTCGAGTTTCCGTTGCCGGCGAGCGCATACGTGACCAACTCGTGGGGCCCCTCGAACGCGTCTAGTTGTGGATACGGGTTCCAAAGCGACCCGAGACCACCGTGGACGAACACGATCGCCGGGTCCGGCCCGGGGAGGTGAAGCGTCTCCAGTTCAACTGATTCCGACACCGGAACGGGTGTCGGTTCAGGAAGCGTTTCGGAAACGTCGTCGAACCGGACGTATCCCGGTGGAAAAGATGGTGACGCCATACTGAGTTAGAGATACCCCCTGCGGTGGTGTCGAATAGACGGTCCATCTGAGAGCCTGCTCCGAGGATCGTCTCGGTGGACACTAACCATCCTTGACAGTTATCGGTTGAGGGCGATTGTCTGGATGACCGGGTTACCCGTCATCGTGGATCTCATGCCGATTCCAGAGCAGGGCGAACAACCCGCCCATGAGATATCCTGCAACTAACGCGATCATGAGGCCGGCACCAGCCAGAGAGAGGTCGAAATCGACCGTGTCCTCGTACTCAACGAAGTTGGTCCGGGCGACAGTGGCGACCGCTGTTTCAGAGACGCCCGAGACGACGAATCCGATCCATGCAGCGTGCGACGCTGCGAAGATGGCACCGAATATGAGTCCTGCCCGGTTGGCGGAGATTTCCTCGCTCATGGTTCCGCCTCTCCTATCGAGTCATGAGCTGGTCGCTCTTCAGGGGCGGTTTCATCAGCGAACAAACCCAGCATGTCTGTCATACTTGTAGCACCGGCTACGGTCGCCTATTTCACTACGATTGTGGTTTCGATACTGGCATGACAGAACACCTCTCGTTAGAATGTGAAACCGATCCGTGGCTGTAGTGACGATGACCCCAACCTGTCGAATCAAATTTCGGAGTTCTCTGGTAATCGAGCGTCCAGAGCGAACGCTCGGTCGTCCTTTAGAATTGTAAGCGTAATCGACTGAAACGAGGGGAACGACAACCAACATGAAAACGTAGGTGACCATATGGAACTGGCACTCTTCGGTGCGACAGGCGGGACCGGACGTGAACTGACGGCACAAGCGACCGAAGTGAATCACTCGATTCGCGCGCTCACTCGAAGCCCTGCAAAACTCCCACCGAACCAGGCAGTCACCGCCGTAGAGGGGGATGTACTCGATCCGGACGCGGTCGAAGCCACCGTAAACGGATCAGATGCGGTCATCTGTCTTCTCGGTCGAACGTCGGACAATCCCTCCGACGTGGTCTCTCGCGGGACCGCGAACATTATCGATGCAATGCAGGAACGGGGGATCGAACGCCTGGTCGTCCTGACATCGATGGGGTTAGGATCGAGCGTCCAGCAGGTTCCGTGGTACGTCCGCCTTGCGAACGTGACGGTGCTCTATGACCTGATGGCCGACAAAGCCAGACAGGAGGAACTCGTCGCTGGGAGCGGTCTCGACTGGACGATCGTCCGCCCCGGCGGTCTTACAGATGGACCCAAAACCGGGGAGTACGAACACGGCGTCGACATTGACGCCACGGCTGGTCCGATTTCACGCGCTGACGTTGCGGACTTCCTCCTTGAGATCCTTCAGACGGACTCCTATCTCCGTGACGTGCCAGTCGTAACGACGAACCAGAGCGTTGACGCCGAATTCCTCTGGGACCAAGTCACGGCTGTCGCGCAACGTCTACGAGGATGAGTGAATAACCGTCTCACTAATTCACGATTCCAAGATACTTTGCTGAATCGGGAATTCAGGGGTTCGGCGCATAGAGCGCGTACAAGATTGAAAGCATTCCCGCTGCCGCGACTAGTGCAGCCACGAGACCTGCCTGGAAGATTGATACCTGGAGCAGTTCGAATAGCACTCCTTCGAGGAGCCCGCCGAGGCCAATTAGTGCGAACCCAAGGGCGACGTAGAGCATCAGCTGTGTTCCGTGGCGTTGGTAGCCGCGATAGGCTTGGTACGCGATGACCAGAGCCAACGCGGTCATGAACAGCTTGGCGATGACGAATAATGTGTGTTCCATGAATCAGTCTCCTCGCATGTTTTCGAAGATGGATGTAATCCGGTCCGCGGGATCCGGCCGGACATCGATATGGATGTCAAACCCCTCGTCTTGGAGGAGGACTTCGATACGTTCGAGACGTGCCTCATACTCCCGATAGTGCCGACCAGCGGGATCGACGTGCGTGTACTCTTCGAGAAGTCCTTGCTCGACGAGTGTGTTGACGCGACGGGAGACGGTTGGGCGTGACATATCGCATTCCTCGCTGAGTTCTTTTGCAGAGAGTCGGTCCGTCTTCGTCGCCACGAGAATATCACGAGCGTACTCGTCGTCGAGTGTGGCAAAGACGGCTGGTGGGCTCAACTCCTCAGTCACACTCGCATACTCGTCCTAGTGGGGTAAAATAGCCGCCCGGTTTTCTGACTCAGAACACTGGCTTACCGGTATATCGTCTCTCCCTGCGTACACTCACTCGGTGAAGTAACAATGTCTACGATCAACTCTGGCGTCAACCAACTTGAGAGCAAGGTCGGCGGACTGACCGTCGGTGGACGTGTCCACAGCCTGAGCGCGTGGTTCGTGCTCGCGCTACGTCTCATGATGGGCTACGCGTTCGCGTACTCGGGATTCACGAAGATCGTGGCTGCCGAGCCGTTCTCGGCGGGTGGCTACCTGGCGAACGTCGCGGCGACCAACGGCAACCCCCTCGCGGGAATGTTCGCGTGGATGGGTTCGACCCCGTGGTTCGTCGAGTTCGCGAACGTAGCTGTCCCGTGGGGCGAGCTGTTCATCGGTCTCGGACTGCTCGTCGGCGCTGTCGTCCGCCTCGCGGCGTTCTTCGGCGCGCTCATGATGGTCATGTTCTACTTCGGGAACTGGGACATCGCCCACGGCGTCATCAATGGCGACTTCGCGTACATGCTCGTGTTCCTCGCGGTTGCGGCGTTCGGTGCGGGCCGCATCCTCGGGCTCGACAAGTACATCGAACAGTACGAGGTCGGCGGCGAGGCGCTCGTCGAGCGCTACCCCGTCCTCGAGTACATCCTCGGCTAACCACGCCGAACCATTTCAGGAGAAATATACATGACAAACTCAATTCAACCACGCGGTACTCGTTCCCTCGGACTGATCGTCGTCGGTGCGCTGACGGTCGCGGTTATCGGGGGTATGGCCCTGACGCACGCAGCCGTCCCGGACGCGGTGATGTGGGACTGGCACTACGGAATGTGGGACGACGGCCACATGACCGGCTGGGGGCTATGGGGATGGGGCATGATGCTGTTCGGCATCCTCTGGATGGCCCTCATCATTGGTCTACCCATCTATCTCGTCTATTGGCTGGCTACCCAATCTCAGGCTGACGGACCCGCCGAGGATAGAGCCCTCGTGACTCTCCGTGAGCAGTACGCCCGCGGTGAGATCGACGACGAAGAATTCGAACGCCGCCGTGGCCGCCTCGCGGCGAATCGCTAACATACGTCGCTACCGAAGAGGAGAGCTACTACCGACATCCTCCGAGATGGAAATCACACCCATCGCGGATTTTCAGATAATTCATGGACATTGGAGTAGCTGATCTGTACGAGAGAACCTACGCAGGCGCAGACTCTCCAATCTCGATGTACTGATGCTCCCACTCACGGCGAGCTTCGATTTCACGGCGGCCGCGGCGCGTGAGCGTATAGACGTTCGTCCGGCGGTCCTTCTCACCTTTCTCGACGAGGCCTTTCTCGACGAGCGTGTCCAGATTCGGATAGAGCCGGCCGTGGTTGATCTCCTGTTCGTAGTAGTCGTCGAGTTCGGCCTTTACTGCGAGCCCGTGTGGTTCCTCAAGCCCGGCGATCACGTACAAGATATCCCGCTGGAACCCGGTTAGATCGTGCATCCGTCCGTTCCCTATCTTTGAGGGGTGGCATATGTTCTCTCTGGTGCTCGAAGGCCAATATTCGATACGACGAGGCGAGAACCCTGCGTGAGAACTTCGAACCTTTATATAGTGGACAAGAGAAGTCCGCGATGGAATGTCTGACCTAATCGTCAAAGCAGCCGTGAAGGACGCACTCTCGGACCACAACGTCTCGGCAGATTTCTACGATTCCCTCAACGAAGAGGTCGCCGAACTGCTCGACGACGCCGCAGAGCGTGCTGAGGCCAACGACCGGAAAACGGTCCAGCCCCGCGACCTGTAGGCCTGCGTAACGCAGCCAAACCCGGCACTCGAACGTAGCTTTTTGAGGTTCCTGTTCAGAAGTTAGGAAACGGAGATGGCGGACGCACCGGATACCGAACGGCAGGCGGTCGAACCCGATGCGAGAGAAGTCCTTAGCGTGTCCCAGCTGAACGACCGGATCGCGTCGGTCGTCCAGGACACGCCTGCCCTCAACGGCGTCCGCTGTATCGGAGAGGTCACTGACCTCCACAAGAACAGTACGGCGCTCTACTTCACGCTCACCGACGGCGACGCCGAGCTCCCCTGTATGATCTGGGCGAACCGCTATCGGAAGATGGACGCCGACCTCGAGGACGGCACCGAGGTCATCCTCGAAGGCGATATCGACTACTGGACTGAGGGCGGGAAGATCGACCTCAAACCGTGGGAGGTGATCGTCGTCGGCGACGGCGACCAGGCGGCTGCCGTCGAGCGACTGCGAAGCGAACTCGAAGAGCGTGGCTGGTTCGACGACGAGCAGAAACAGCAACCGCCGGCGTTCCCGGAGCGGGTCGGCGTCGTCACGTCCCTTCGAGGAGACGCCCGGTACGACATCCAGAACGCGATCCACGGACAGGACCCCACCGTCGATATCCTGGTGAAGGACGCAACCGTCCAGGGGTCGAACGCGCCGACGTCACTCGCGAACGGCATTCACCATCTCGACCGCTCGGAGGACGTCGACGCCATCATCGTCGGTCGGGGCGGTGGGAGCGATTCGAACCTCCAGGCCTTCAACACCGAGCGGGTTGCGGAGGCGATCTTCACCGCCAATACCCCGGTGGTCACCGCGATTGGACACACCGATGACCGACTCATCGCGGATCAGGTGGCGGACGTCGCGACGATCACGCCGACCGCCGCCGGCGAGTATATCGTGAACTCCCGTCAAGAGTTCCTTGCGAGTGAGATCGAGCCGCTGGAGCAACAGCTCGACGCCGCGTACGAGACCTTCCAGCAGGAGCACGAACACCAACAGGAACTCGCCGAAGCAGTCGATGAAGCGACCGCACCCGAGGGTCTCTCACCGATTTACTACAAGGTCGCCATCGTAGTGCTGCTGTTGCTGTTGCTGGTCATCACCGGACTTTGGCTGGGGGTGATCTAACCGTGGCAAACGACTCCGAAATCCACGATCGACTGAGTCGCGTCGAGGAGATCATTGAGCAGCTCGACGCAGATGAGTGCGACCTCGACGAAGGTACAGCACTTCACGAGGAGGGTCAGGAACTCCTGACCGAGGTTCGAGAGGTCCTCGACGGGGGAAGCGGCGAAGTTGTGGAGCTCGAGTAAGTGAGCTGATTCTCACTCTTAACCAACAGACTTCTTCCTCCTGCGCCTTCGTTGGTTAAGTTTTTCCTACGAGGTCAACAAGTGATTTGGTTATAATTTACTCGACAAATTTACAGCAGTTGATAGCCAGAAAGCATTTAGGTATTATCCAACTACCGCGCCAATATGTACCGTGACTCAACCGGTGCATACCCATACCCATACCCGCATGTATGATTACGAGGTCAGTCACCATCGAAGACATCGATGACCTGTACCTGATGTGGAACGACCACATCAACGCCTCCGCCCTCTATCGCCGCGCCCTCCGCGAGGAAATGGAAGTCCGGGGTGTCGACCCCGATGAACTCCGCGACCTCCTCGAACGGGCCCGCGAGCAGGGCTACACGCTCGAAGAGATCGCAGAGGACACCAATCGCTTCGACGACCTCCAGTCGCTCGTCGAAGAGCAGCAGAACCAGCCACCGACTGGAGACGCCACGGATGATTAACCCGCTATGTCACAGGACCAAACTCCCTCCGACCCTGAGCGTAGCGTCGAAAACCAGTCACCGCTGACCGGGAAGATCCCTCGGCAGGCAGCGCTCACCGTCGTCCTCCTGAGCCTGTTCGCTGTCCAGCCGGTCGCCGCCCAAAGTAATGCTGTATGTAGCGCAGACAACCTCCCGGGCATGATTGAGGGATTCTTCCAGCTGACCACAGCGCTGGGAATCGTCGGCCTCGCTATCGTCTGGCAGGCTGACTCCCTCATCGAGATGTTCACCCTCAATCCCGAGCAGAAGAAGGGCCTCAAGCGCCACAAGCGCTCGGCGATGAAGTCCGCGGTCGTCCTCGTCGTGCTCGGCCCGCTGTACACCGTCGCCGGGTCGATGATGGGCCTCCCGCTGGCGCAGTGCGTCGACCTCGTCCCCTGGTAACCACCCCGCAGTCCCCGTTGCGAGCCCTATGAACCATCGAGAGCTCTCCGTGCTCATGGCCGGCTTGCTCGCGACGAGCCTAGTCACGGGTATCGTCGCCGCTGATCCGCCGCGACCAGGTACGGAGGGGAACGGGCTCACGGAAAACGAGTCGGCAACGCTGTGGTCACGTGATGCGGACAACTACATCACGCAAGAGGAGTACCGCCAGCGGTACGGCGAGAATCGCTCCGCTGTCCACCAAGTCGCGAACGGGACGGACATTACGTTCAAACGACCGCCGGAGACTGCGGCGACGTGGACGCGGAACGACTTTGAGGACCTCGACGCTGGCGGCCCGGATACGTCCGTGCATCCGCCGCACGCAGACCTCGAGGACGGCGTCTTCATCGAAGATGCTCACGCAACGATCTTCGCCGTCCAGCCCTCTACTCGCGGACACCTCGAGTCCGGTGAAACCCCACTCTACATCGCGCCGAATGGGACAATGCGCGGGTTCGTTGATTACCGCGTTCGTGTGCCCAACGGGAGTTCCTCTGGCAACACGACTATCTCGTGGTCGCTCACGGAGCACGAAATCGAAGAAGTCCGGTTGAAGAAGGACGGCGAGACCATCGCCGAGCGTGACGGGACCCATACGCCTGCCCTCGACTACCAGATCGAGGACGACTGGAGTGCGAATCTCACGCTGGAAGCGGAGATTAGCGTCCGGCTGAAGAAAACCGTCAGGACCGACCTGGGTGATCGAACGGACGTCGACATCACCTATCGGACGGAAACACGGAACGTCTCCGATTCGATCGCCGTGGAGATCTACGACCTCTCGGCGTACCCCTACTACGCCGAGTATCCGAACGGCGATGCCGGCGTGGCCATCTTCCAGTCGCGGCCGTGGCAGGGGTACACGCTCACGGAGGACGGTGAGGCACGGGTCCGTGGCATCTGGCGGTTCTACACCGCTCGGAACACCAACTGGGACACGCTCGTTCGGTCGAATCGCACGGATAGCGCCACCGTCGAGTCAGACGCGATTCCGGTGTACGTCCACGCCTATCCCTCGCGGATCGGGCCGCGTGCCGAGCCGGTTCGAGACGGACCGGAACTCATCGAGACCTGGGGGACTGACCGTCCGTCGCCAGTCGGCACCCTCGGTGAGAACATCAATATCGACATCGTCAACCAGTCGTACACGACGACGTACGGCGTCGCCGTTCGAGCTGAGAACGTCGATCGAGAGGCGCTGCACGTTGCGGGCATCGTCCGGGGCGTGAATGCGTCAATCGCCGAGCCGGATGCCGGCTCCAAGCGACAACTCCGCCGCAGTAATCTCACTGTCGAAGTTATCCAGCAGAATCAGTCGCAAGCCACGCTCAGGGTTGAACTCCGGGATAATCAGACCGGCGCACCAATCGGGCTCGACGATAGCCGTCAGTATCCAATCGGCGGCACCACCCGAAACGGGTACATCACGGTCGCAGATCAGCGCGTCGAGACCAACGCCTCCGGTGTGGCGATTGTAACCATCGACGAACCGGGCATCTACACGGCTCGGTACCATCCAGGCTCGTGGCTCGGTCACGACCCGGCGTACGTGAGTGATACCGCGACGGCCCGCTGGCATCCTCTAGGGACGATCGACGGCTGGTTTGCGCTGGTGTTCGAAGTCGGCTGGCAGCTCCTGCCGTTCTTCGTGATGTTCTACGCTGGCAAGCGCCTCCTGCGGATGCTCGGCCCAGAAGACATCTTCGGACAAAACCCGTGACATCCTCATCCACCATGAACGGTAGAGTCCCCTACAAAGGAAGGCTCGCGGAGCGAGGAGGTATCGGAACTGTACGCCGAGAGAGTCATCTGTCGGGGTTTCCGACTCGTCTCTCGGTGTCCCGTGGTGCTGTCACAGGCACTCCCGTCCCGTGGCGAGTCATCGCCCGCCGGTTTCAACGGCAGGCTCTCTCCCCACGGGTCGAGACGGTTAGCGATGTTAACCGCCGCGTTCAGATCTGCCTGATACGTCGTCACCCAACAGCTGTCGTTGGTGCAACGAAACTCCGCCTGACCCGAGCGCGATCCGATGTGGGCGCACGCATGGCACGTCTGCGACGTGTACGCTGGATTGACGTACTCGACAGGGATGCCAGCATCGAGGGCTTTGTCCTCGATACGGTCCTGCAATCGGGCGAACGCCCATGTGTGAAGACGACGGTTCATCCACTTTCCGCAGTCCAGCGACTCACGGATGTACGACAGATCTTCGAGGACAATTACTGGCTTCTCAAACTGCCCGGCGTACTCGACGGCCTCTCGGCTCGCCTTCTCGACAATATCCGTGAGTGCGTTCTGGTGGTAGTTGGAACGCTCGTCAATCCGCCAATCGGCGGCGTTACGCTCTCGAAGACGACGGAGCGTCGTGAACATCTCTTTCCGAAGATGTCGCGCGTGTCCACCGTCAATGAACAGTGGGTCTTGTGGAGCACCGCGCTCGACGGCACAGCCGACGAGCAACGCCGACTCACCCACATCGAAGCCGATCGGTGTAGGCTCTTCAGGCGGTTCTTGCTCCGGTACACTGTATTCGACGGTGACGTTCAATGTCCACGACGTTCGGGTTTGGCGCAATCGGAACTGGCCTACAGACACGTCACCATCGTAGAGGCGATCCCACAACTCCCGCTGATCGGGATTGATGCGAAGCGGTATCCAAAACGAGGTGCCGCGCCCAGCTTGTGGAACGCGCCAGCAGAACTCGTGGGTCCGATCGGGCGAGTGATCCAATTCCCAACCCCGGTTCGTGAACCGGACTGGGTGATCGTCAGTCAATTCCTTGGCGTTGTACGTATTGTAGAGTTGCGGGACGTAGGACTTGAGCGCGTCCTTAGCGTAGGACGTGAGGTTGTAGTCCGTGACGATGTTGTTGACTGCCGAGCGCGTCTCCGCACCACTATTGAACGCGTCCGAAAGGGCACGGCGATACGTGGCCACGGTTCGCTGAAGGCGTCGCTCTTTGTGTGTCGTTGGAGGAACGAGCGTGGCCTGAAGCGTTTTCGTGACCGTGGTACCCACACTAATGTTAACGAAGGGGTGATAGTTAAGGATAATGAATTACTAAGTTCCAGAGTAGATGCCGAACCTGAATATCGAGGTCAGCGAGGAGGAGTACGAGCAACTGAGCGAAGTCAAAGACGCTCATGGGCTTACGTGGCGAGGATTGGTGTTACAAGGAGCAAGAGCGCTCGACAAAGAAGGGCCACTCGGATAGTAAATACACGGTCCCGTGTTCGTAGCCGCTCCGTCCCGCAGAGATCTGTTCCCTAAAACAATGACTCAAAAATACTCACAGCTCAGCAGACGGACCGCCCTCCAGACAATATCTACTGCCGCCCTAGCCAGCATAGCTGGGTGCATGAATTCAAATGGGAACTCCGAATCCCCCAGTGACGGAACTCCCTCTTCGAACGATCAGGGTCCACTTCAGCGCGTTGTAGTCGATGGGACAGCGATCATAGTGGAACTCTCGGAAGAGACCGATGTTAGCCAAGTCAACCTCATCCAGCCGAATGGGGAACCGTTTGGTCAGCGTGACGTAGCAACAGGAGCACAGCAAGTTTCGTTCGAGATTGGAACCTCCTACACTCCAGGAGAGTATCGTGTTCTCGCGCTAGAGGGCGAGGAGACTGTACAAGAGTCTGCTCTTTCCGTTCAACCGGATCTTAGCATTATGGAGATGGGGATCGGGAAGAATCAACCTGAAGAGATGTGGGATAGCTCGAGTGACAAAATCTCAAAAGAGGCCTTCGTTTCTGTCGAAAATCAAGGGAATGGTCCGGATGCAATCACGCAGCTCCTCTTTATCGGTGATGTTCCATATCCCTCGGGTGATGAAGGGACGAACTACGATGAAAACGACGATGTCAGTGGCATATACGATCCAGAAGAAGATTCAGAAGTTGACGAGGTAGTCATAGAACCGGGAGAGCAGCTTACATTGTACAGTTACCGTTCACCGTTCGCATTCGTTCGAGGTGAGGGAACTTCGTGTGAGAGTGAAGAACAAACCGGGAGCTTCGAAGTCATTCTAGAAACTCGAGTAGGGACTAACCGCGTTTCCAATACTTACAGTATCCACTACTCCGCTTCAGAAGAGTTCGATAATTGTGAGATTACGATTAGTGAGGGGTAACCATGGTGGACCTGATTGATGTCGTCTTAGAGGGATTCAAAGACGTCGTCGATTGGGTTATCTCCCTCTTCATGGAGGGACTGAACACTGGTTATGAAACCCTCACTGAGGAGATGTTCGGGACTCCAACGCCTGAAACGGAAGGCGCGTTTGTCTTTGGTGCGCCAACAAACGGACCTTGGCCTGCAATCCGGGATGCGTTGGTCGGTGGTGAGATTATGCTTATCTCACTGCTTCTACTGGTGATGTGTGTTCAAGGGCGACACACAATTCGGATATTCAATATCGGAAGTGCGTACGAGGCAAGGCGGACGAAGAAGACTGCGTGGGTTGGTGCATTCCTCATCATCAGCTGGTACTGGGTCAGTATTCTTGGACTCTACATCGTCGATGGGTTCACGATAGCGTTGATGCCGAGTCTGGAGACCCTAGGTGATGCGATGCTGAATTTCCTGAAAGAGTCCCTAACCAATCCCGGGCTTGCGTTCGTGTTCGCAATTGTTGGCGGTCTCTCGATGTGGGCACTTGAGGCTCTCTACTACATTCGAGAGGTGTTACTTTACGTGTATGTCTACGGAATGCCGATAGCTTTCGCTCTCGCCTATGGTAACGTTCCAGTCCTTTCGGACATCGCGATGGGATTCTCCAAACGGTTTGTCCCTTTGGCGGTTCTACCCCTCCCAGCAGCAGTCGTGTTCAAAGGATACGATCTGCTCTATTCGGAAGGAGCGCTCACGCCAAATAGTGCGTTTCTGAAGTACCTAGTTGCGTCCTCACTACCGCTTATCGCGCTCTATCTCACTTGGAAGACGTTCAAATACGCAACCCCGCTGACGGCGAAAGTTCTCGGCGGCGCCACCAAGGGAGCGGCCCTTATCGGCGGCGTGGCAGCCGGTGCATATGCCGGGGGTGCCGGCGTCGCGACCACCGCCGCTCGGTGGGGGCCGAAAGCCGCAGCCGGCCATGCCGTCGCACAGAAAGCTGCGGCCCGCGGTGGTCATGGCGAGGGTGGAGATAGTACGCCCTCGTACCGACGCACCGAGAATGACCCAGGTGGCACTACGTCGGAAACATCGGGTGAGGAACGCGGAATGGACTTTGATAGAGGTATCCACTAAACATGTCCATCGACGAAGACGCAGCCGCACGGCGCATCATGGACCAGTTCGGTGAGGAGAGCCGCATCCCCTACCTCAACATCGAGGAAGGCGACGTTGGCGTCCTGATCGCTTTCCCGATCGTCGGCCTGTTCATCGCCGGCCTCACCGGCATCGAATCACTCGCCCTGCCGTTCGTCGCGGGTGGGTTCGGGTTCGGCGTCGCGATTGTCTACGTCTCGCCCGACCACCTCAACGCGTGGACGTGGACGAAGGATGTCTACCGCTACGTTAAGCGCCCCCAGATAACGTTCAGCGCGCCGGAGGAGGCCGACAGTAGCACCAACGAGACGGAGCGCAACGAGGGCGGGCTCGCGAACTACACACCGTTCAAGCCCGACGAGCGGACGCAGGACCTCACGAATATCGAGCGGGCGTGGCCGGGGGCAGGCGCGATCCAGCGCGCCGACGGCACGATGGAGGCGTTCATCGAGATCGACCCTGGGAACATGGACTTCGCGATGTCCGACGATTGGGCGCAGCTCCAGGACGCCGGCGAGGAATTCGCCAACAAGGAACTGGACTCGAAGCTTAAACTCCACGCGACGACCCGCTCGTTCCCAGTCGAACAGATCACCGAGAACATCGAAGACCGCCTGAACGACGAGGACGTCAAAGAGAACCCCATCTTCCGGGAGCTCCTCAAGGAGTATCGAGAGACGCGGCCGAAAGAGATGCGCGACCGTGGAATCCAGCAGATGCGGTACTACATCGGCGTCCAAGTTACCCCGCTGGAGGTCTATGACCGCTTCCGAGACGAGGGGACACCGGCCGAGAAGCTGACGCAGTTCCCCGTCATCGGGTTCCTGTTCAACCCATTCGTAACCCGCCGCGAGGACCTCACCGACGTCGAGCGACGCGCACAGATGTTCGAGAAGCTGGACAGCCGGGTCAACGACGTGCGGTCGGAGTTCATCCAGCAGGCCTCAGGGTGGTCCGCTCGGCGGCTCAGCACGGTCGAACTCTTCGTGTTGAATATGGACTTCTGGAACGGCCGCGAACACGAGTACGACGACGCAGAGAGCGTCGTTCGCGAACAACCGATCATCGGCCATTCGCGCCGGGAGGATGACCACGATGCGTAACCTCGTCCTCCAGACGGGCAGCGGAGCCGTCGGCCAGCTCACAGAGTGGCTCACGAATCCGACCTCAGCTGAAGGGGCGGCCCTCTACATCCTGCTCGCGGTACTGGTCGGTATCGGCGGGAAACTCCTCTGGGACTGGTACACCGACGACGATGAGGAAGAGGTTGAGTTCTCGGATTTGCTCGACGAGGAGACCATCGAACAGGGCGCGGCCGAACGCCAGCTCCTCGACGACATTGCCGAGTCACACAAGACGGTGACGGCGCCGGCGGCGATCGAGTGGGAAACGCGCGCGGCACGGGTCGGCGAGCAGTGGACGACGACGCTGTACATCGCTGACTACCCGGACTACCCCAACGACGGCTACCTCTCCGAGCTCTTCGAGATGACGGACGTGCAGTTCGATTTGACGGCCCATATCACGCCGAAGAACCAGGAGCGGGCGCGGAACGAACTGCAGGATATCGCTGACGACCTTCAGGTGGACGCTGACCTTGAACAGAGCGTGCGGAGTGCCTACCTGCAGGAGCGCGCCAACGAGGCCGCAGCGACGTACAAGGCCGTCGAGAACGGCGCGAACGTCTTCGACCAAGGGATGTTCATTACGGTCAGAGCCGACGAGAAGGAGGACCTCCGCGACGCCGTCCAGAAGGTCAAGAGCGCGCTCCGCGACGACCCGGCGAACCTCACGCCGAAGACGGCGATCTGCCGGCAGGATCTCGCCCTCCAGTCCGCCGCGCCCATCGGCGACAACGAGTTCGGCCGCACATCGATTGCCCTCGGCGGCGCCGTCGGTGCGTTGCTCTCCTCGCCGCACAACGCAACGATCCTCGAGGAGGGTGGCGTCGAGTTCGGCATTCACAAAGATAACCAGAGTCCCGTGGTCATCGACCCGTTCGCGCGGGACAACGGCTACGCGATGTTCACCGTCGGCGACACGGGGTCGGGGAAGTCGTTCAGTTCGAAGCAGAACTTCATCCGGTCGATCGAGCAGAGCAAGGACCGTATCGGCATCATCCTCGAACCGCTGAACAACTGGGCCGGCGTCGCCGAAGCGCTCGACGCCAAACGCATCACTGTCGGCGGGACGCTTGGGCTGAACCCCCTGGAGATCCGCGAGACGCCAGAGCACGTCCAGCGGGCGATGGGCGAGGACGCGAGCCCATTCAACGAGAAGCTCGACGACGCGATGAGCTTCCTCACGAACTTCTTCGCGCTGCGAGGCATCTCGCTGGGTGACCGCCGGACGACGCTGGAACTCGGGCTCAAGCGGGCGTACAAACGCAACGGGATCACCGACGACATCTCCACGCACGGCAACCCGAGCCCGACGATTCAGGATATGATGGACGTCTTCGAGGAGATGGTCAACGACCCCGAGGAGTTCGTCGTCCGGTCCGACGAGGAGGCGGGGAAGATCAAAGAGGACGCGACGTGGCTCCTCGACCAGCTCCGCCCGTTCGAGGACGACGGTCGGCACGGCAACCTCGGCCAGGAATCCGACTTCGATATCCGCGACGAGAAGGTCATCTACCTCGACCTCGCCCAGCAGGAGGGCAGCGTCGACAGCAGCACGGCGCTGACGATGCAGCTACTAATCTCGCTGGTGTATGAGCGGGCGAAAGTCTCGGAGAAGGAGGTCGTGTTCTACATCGACGAGGCGCGCTACATCATGCAGGACGCCGCGAGCCTGGCGTTCCTCGAGACGGTGTTCCGCCACCACCGGCATCACGACCTCTCGATTCGACTGGTCACGCAGACCGTCGACGAGTTCTTCGAGCACGCCGAGAGCGAGGCCATTCTGGACCAGTGTGCGGTCAAGCAGTTCCACCGCCTCGACGGGATGGACGAGGAGTGGGCCGACGAGTTCGGCCTGAACTACGCACAGATGCGGTTCGTCCAAGATGCCGTGCCGGGCAACGAGGACGCCGGCTTCTCCGAGGCACTCGTGGGCGTCGACGGCGAGTGGCGCGGCATCCAGGTCAAAGCGATGCCCAAGGAGAAGCAGGTCATCGACTTCGACCCGACCTCACAGGTCCGGTCCTCACTGCCCGGCGCCGGCGACGACGCCGTCGATACCGAGATGGAGGAGTTCCAGGACGAGCTCGAGCATCGAGCAACGAACGGAACGAACGAAACGAGCGAACTGAACGAGGAATCAGACGCCGTCGAAGCTGAGCCAGACGGCGGGTCAACGGAGGAGACCAACGATGGCTGAGTACCTGCGCGTCACACCGACATCCGAGCGACTTGACCCGGAGAGCATCTCCCGCGTCCTCGACAGTCTCCACAAGCTGACCACGCCCGGCTCGTCGGGCCTCGGGGCGAAGCTGAACCCACTCCACAGTGAGACACCACCCCGATTCGAGTTCCTCGCAATCAGTGATGGTCCGGACGACCCGGTAGAGTTCTTCTACGGGGCGGATGCTCATCTCGATACGCTTGAGAAGCGCCTCCGCTCCATCTATCCGGCCACGTTCGACATCGAGCGCGTCGACGTCGACGTCGCCGCTCGGCTCATTCAGCCAGTCAAGTTCACACCGCAGGAATTCGTCGACCACTACGAGGCCGGGCGGCTGCAGTACGAGTTTGGCCCGGCAGAACAGTACGACATCGTCGACGAGGAATCAGAGGACTCCGAGCCAGCCGAAGCGGACCCCGTTGTCGACGGCGGTACGGCAGCCACGAGCGTCCCCGATCATCACGTGACTGTCGGGGACTCAGCCCTCGAACTAGCGCCGCCCGATGCACTTCCAGACGACGAGGAAGAGCGACGGGCCATCGAGAAGCCGACGATGACACCGGCGGGAACGATTCTGGCTCGCCCGGCACAGGACGCTGTCTCGCCGCTCGGTGTCCGGTGGTGTGGCGCCGCGTCGCGGAAGCAGGACTGGATGACCTCGCTGACGCCGTTCACAGCGGAGGAAACGAACGGCGATCTCTCGTCCGTCGACGAACCGGGCGCAGCGCTGGCGTCGCTAATCGACCACTTGATGGAGGCGACAGCGCCGACCGCGTTCCAAGTCGTCTTCCAACGGCGTGCCAGCTGGCAGTCCGACTCGGAGGTGCGGAAAGAGGACCTCGTCGACGGCCGGGATACGTTCTTCCAGGAGGTCGTCGGGTCGTTGCTCGAGGTCGAGGAGCAGCGGAGCGACCAGGACGACCGGCAGCTCAGCGAGGCCGTCGAGAAGCGGATCGAGTACATCGACGCGAAGAACGCCAAACGGTCGTTCACGGTCAACATCCGGGCCGTCGGCGTCCCCACCGACAACACCCGCGACGACCTCGATGGCCGGATGGACTCGCTCCTCCCCGTGTTCGACCCGCTTGATGGGCCGTTCTACGAGGTCGAGGGGCAACGCCTCCGGGACAGCGGCTTCCGTGAGAAAACGAAGGAGAAGAAGGCACGGGCCGCTCTCCAGCGCCTCCTCAATCGCGAGTTGACGACGGGACGAGGGAAGACCCGTCCCGAGCTGGTCCTCAGCGGGACGGAGCTCGCGAACTTCGTCCTCGTCCCCTCCTCCGAACAGTTGACCGTCGAAGGGACGCGGGGAACGAGGGCCGAACAGCAGAGTCGGAACCCGCTTCCGTGGCCCAATCCGGATCTGATCCAGCAGTTCCAGGACGGGATGGCCATCGGCTACGCGCTCGACGAGAATGGTGAGCCACGGCCGGACCCCATCCGAATCCCGCCAGATCTGTTGCCGACGCATTACGGGCGGTTCGCCTCGACTGGTGGCGGGAAGTCGAAGGCCATCATCAACGACGCCCTCTCGCTTCGCGAGTCGACGGGTGGCCCCGTCGTCCTCGTCGACCCGAAGGGGGACGGAATGTGTGAGAACTACCTGCGCTGCCACTACGAGCGGTTCGGTGGCCTCGACGACGTCTACCACTTCCGCGTCCCGGAGACCATCCCCGCGTTCTCGTTCTTCGACATCCGCCCCGCGCTCGAGGCCGGTCGCAACCGGGAGGACGCGATTCAGGACAAGGTCGACCACTTCCACGACATCCTCCGGATGATTATGGGCCGCGAGCAGTACGGGCAGGCGTTCGTCGCGAACGAGATCCTCAGCTACCTGATTAAGGCGCTGTTCGACGAGGAGTACGGGAGCGACGTGTTCGGCTTGGACGACCTCTTCGCCGCCGCGCTCCGGATGCAGCGCGACCAGACGATTCCCCCGGTCTCAGCGGATAACCAGAACATCGAGGAATCGCTGACGCGCCACTTCGCGAAGGACAACCACCAGTTCCAGGTGTCGATGGACGCCGTCGGGAACCGCCTCGACAAGCTCAAAGAGGACGCGCATCTCCGGCGAATCTTCAGCCACGTCCCCGAGCAGAATGACGCCGGCGAGTACGTCGACAACCGGTTCGACTTCCGCGAGTTCCTCGATAAAGACGCCACCATCATCTTCGACCTCGGCGACCTGCGGCCGGAGGCCCAGCGAGCGATCACCCTACTACTGTTGAGCAATCTCTGGGACGCCGTCCAGGTGCGCCGACGCGACGGCCAGACCGACTACGAGAAGCTCACGAACCTCATCATCGAGGAGGCGGCGCCGGTTGCGTCGACGAAGCTCGTCTCCGAGCAGCTCCTGCCGCAGGGCCGGTCGTTCGGCCTGAGTATGGGGCTTGTGATGCAGTTCCCTGAACAGGTGCGGAACCGGAATGAGCGGGCCTACGACGAGGTGCTGAACAACATCAAGACGAAGCTCATCGGGAACATCTCGATCGAGCGCGATCTTGCGGAGTCGCTTGCCCACGAGGACCTCTCTCCGACCGAACTCCGCAACCGGATCAACACGCTGCCGAGCGGCGAGTGGATTGCGCAACTCCCGAGTCCGTCGTTCGGAGAGACTGGTCCGCCACCGTTTTCGCTGAAGCCGCTCCCGATTGCGCCGGGGCATCCAGAAAGCGACCAGCCGCTCACAGAGCCCCAGGAAGACCATTTCGAGTCTGTGTCCCGGCCACGGATGGTCGAGCGGACACTGGCCCAGTACGGGCTGACAGAGCCGACTGAGTCGAGCACTGCTCCGGAAGAGACTGGCTGGGGTAGTACGGGGTCTGAGTCGACAGGCTCGGCTGCCGATGGCGATGCAGCGACCGACCCGACGCAATCCGCGTTCATCAGCGAATCGACGACCGAGGACGCATCGACCACGCCGACCGAGACGGACAGCGACCCAGATGCAGACGAGTCAGAGATAAGCCCCCTGTTCGGGCAGGCCACCGAGACGGACGAGGAACCAACTGGTTACCAAGCAGCGCAGCCGGAGAACGGGGCAACGCCCGTCCAGGAAAGCAGCGTACCCGTCCCCGATGACGAACTCCGACAACGCGGGCTCAGCCGTAACGACGTCCGGTTCCTGAATCGGGTCCTCGACGTGATGAACCGAGCAGACGACGAGTACACGCTACTGGACAGGATGAGCCAGCTTCGGGACGAATATAACGACCTCCATATAGAGCGGCTCACAGAGCAGGATCTCCTGGAAGCGGACTCCGCTGCCGGGCGCAAGTACTACACCGTCCTCCCCGACGGTCGAGACCTCCTGGGGAGAGAATTGAAGGCGGGACCAGGAGCGGGCGATCTCGGCGAGAAAACGCCACACAAGGTTGGCGTCCGACTCCTCGAACTGTGGATCCACCAGCAGGACGACGTCGTTCGTGTGGAGCCGTACTACGAAAGCGACGACGGCACGGTACTGGACGTGGCCGGCTTCGACGAGGACGGCGATCTCGTCTGGGCCGGCGAAGCAGAGCTCGCGAGTAACAACCGGCGCGCCCCGGTCGAGGATTACGACAAACTCAGCGCGGTGGACGCCGACGCGATCTGGGCCTTCAACAATCGCGAGACGGCACTCGACGTATTGGAGAGTCTTGCCGACGCGGATCGGATCGACGAGCGGGTCAGCGGGCGGGCGGCACGGTCGTTCGCGACCATCAGAGACGCCGTCGGCGAGTTCGATGCTGATGGGCTGACCACCGTTCGGGGCTTCAAGAATCTCGATCAAGAACTCAACCAGTGACATCCTCACTCGCCCTAACGGACGGAGCTTCCTACAAGGGAAAATTCGGTTTCAGAGGTTTCGGAACCGTACTCCGAGAGAGTCATCTGTCGGGGTTCCCGACTCGCCTCACGGCGTTCCGCGGCCCTGTCACAGGGGCTCCCATTCCGTGGCGTGTCATCGCGCACCGATTTCCAAGGAACGCTCTCACCCCACGGATCAACGCGGCGAGCGATGTTCGCCGCGGCGTTGATATCGGCTTGGAACGTGGTGATGTGGCACTCGTCGTTCGTACAACGGAATTCAGCCTGTTCGTCACGGCAGCCGACGTGACCGCACGCATGGCAAATCTGCGAGGTATAGTGCGGTTGGACGTGGTTCACCGGAATCCCTGCCTCGAGTGCCTTGTCCTCGATTCGACCTTGGAGCTGAGCGAAGGCCCACGAGTGCAGCCGTCGGTTCATGTACGCGCCGTAATCCAAGTTCTCACGGATGTACGACAGATCCTCGAGGACGATTACTGGGTCGTCGAACTGGCGGGCGTATTCGACGGCCTCATGCGAGGCTTTCTCCACGATATCCGTGAGCGCATTCTGGTGGTAGCCGAATCGTTCCTCGATTCGCCAGTCGGCGGCACCACGTTCTTGCAGGCGTTGCAGCGTAGTATACATCTCCTTGCGGAGGTGTCGGGCCCGGCCACCATTAATCAACAGTGGCTTCGTCGGCGTTTCGCGTTGCAGGGCACAGCCCGTGATCAACGCACTTTCGCCGATATCGAATCCGATGAAGGTCGGATCTTCGTCCGGTTCGGGATCGTCGACGGTGTACTCGACGGAGACATGCAGTGTCCACGTACTCCGATTTTGGATCAACCGGAATTCGCCGACAGAGACCTCACCATCGAGCACGTCAAACCAGAGCGATTCCTGTGCGGGATTAATCCGCAACGGGATCCAAAAGGCGTTGCCACGGCCCGCTTGCGGGATCCGCCAGCAGAACTCGTACTCACGGCTTGGCGAATGATCGAGACGGAAACCGCGGTTGGTGAATCGAACTGGGTGATCCTCATCCAGTTCCTCAGCGTCGAAGGTCTCCCGAAGCTGAGGAACGTACTGTTTGAGCGCGTCCTTGGCGTAGGAGGTAAGGTCGTAGTCGGTGACGATGTCGTTGACCGCCGATTGCGTGTCCGCCCCGCTCTCGAAGGCAGTATGGAGTGCGTCGCGGTACGTCGCTACAGTGTCCTCAAGCTGACGCTGTTTGTGTGCCGTCGGCGGGACTGTCGTCGCCTCAAGCGTCTTCGAGACGGTTCGTTCGGCGGCCATCCGACGGTGAACAGTAGTACCGTAACACACAAAAAGAACACGGTAAACTCACGTATGTATGGGGAAAGAGGTCCGGTTCACAGTAAGCGACGACCAGCACGAGCGCCTCAGCGAACTCAAGGACGAACGCGGTTACACTTGGAAGGGGCTGATGCTCGAGGGCGCGAAGTGCTTGGAACGCGAGGACTCGTAGAGGGCCGACAATCAGCTAACTGGGGGAGTCATCTGCGCCATGAACGGCGCCGTCTCTCGCTGGAGGAACAATGACCTGGCGACAGGCGACCCGCGAGGAGATTTACGCCTACTACGCCGAGGAGTTCCCCCGCTATCTGGACGACCTGCCGGAATTCATCACGGCGACCGGCCCGAAACAGTACGCCGTCGCCTTCCGAGAGTCCCACCCGGTTCGCAAAGACGAGGTGCCGGCCAAGGACTTCATCAGGCGGGATACGTGGCAAACAGATGCGTCGGGCGACCGAACGACGCCCGAGTTCGACGACTTCGAGGACGTCGTCGAGTTCATTCGACACCCCGCTCGCAACGACCCGCTGGGGCGGAGCGAGTTCGCGCTTGCTGATCCGGAGGTGCTGGAGCAACCGGACCCACGTCCCGACGCCGTCTACTACGCGCTGGATCACTGGGAACGACCCTGGGTCCTCCTCGTCGACATCGACGCGAAAGAGATCGCCCGAGACCGAGCGGACGAGATGGTGTCGGCGGCCGTCGATGATCAGGACGACGATGCGCTCCTCGACGCTGCGGGTATCCTCGACGCCGCTCCCGAGGGGTATCCGTACGCCTTCGAAGACGTCGACCGCGCCATCGAGTACGGGTTCGAGGTGCGCGATATCTTCGAAGACGATTTCGACGCCGAGGAGACGATAGTCGTATACAGCGGGCAGGGTGTCCACGTCTACCTGCTGGATACCGACCCGGCGCACCGATACGACGAGCAGAGTCGCGAGGTGTTGAACGACCTCCTCCTCGAGACGTACGACATCCCGATCGACCCCGTCGTGACGGCCGACCGCCGGCGTGTCGCCCGCCTGCCCTACTCGCTGCACGCCGACGTCTGTAGCATCGTCCAACCTATCGAGAGCTCGGCGTTCGACGTTCGGTCGGCGACGCCGGAGGTGATCGACGAATGAATCCGAGTACGCCCACCGACGACGAGGACATGGCGTATCGAGTTGCGGCACTCCCGCTGGAGTACGGTGAGACCCGCATCAACCAGCTGTTTACGCGTGGCTACAACCGATACGTCGTCGACGGCGAGGACCAACCCGAGGACCTCGTGAACGACGTCGAGCGGTTCGGGACGGCAGCGTTCAAAGAGCAGGTTCGTGCCGACGCCGCCGAGGAGCCGTTTGTCGACGAGCCGGGGACGCTCGCCGTGCTCGCGACGTTGAGTGCGATCTGTGTGAAAGAGCACCCGAAGTTCGAGCACGCGTCACCACGGAACATCCAGGTACTCTACGACATCCGAGAGCTGTACGTCAACAATCTCGCCTCCCTCATTCGGGGCCACGGCGATGGGTCGCTCCAACAGGACATCGCCGACGTGCTGTACAGCAAGGAGCCCGGTGAAGATGGCCCGCACCCGGGCCGGGTCTGTACGGGCATCACGGAGATGCCGGGGTTCGGGGATGGCCTCTACCTCGAAATCCCGATGGCGGCGGCGTCACGCAAATGTCTCGTTCGGGAGGACGAGTCGTCGACAGGGAATGACGATGGCGGGGAGATACTGACGCGAGTGAAGGACAACAACCTGTACGTCCCGGTCAGTGATTTCGACAGCAAATATCGGGGCTACGCGGAACGGGCGTTCAAGAAGCTCCTGCGGGTGCAAGAAGACGGGCTCTCCGACGACCAGCTATCGTGGCTGACCACGAACGAGTCGGCAATTACGGAGCGAATCGACCGCTTCCTCAAGACCGGCCATCACGAGCGCATCTGGCAAAACTGGGACCGTGGGGAACGGACGATCCGCGTCCTCCGGCGGGCCCTGAGTGATGCCCCCGACGACGTGGCGCAAAAGGGCGAGTTCCACACGGCGAAGGAGCTCTACCGAGCGGTCGAAGCGTACGACGCTGAGGACGAGTGGGAATCCTCTGTAACGGACTGGATATCGAGTCCGAGCAGTCTCGCGAAGACGCTGGCCGACCACGAGTCCCACTCGGCCGTCACCATCGACCGCGACGGGCGCGTCAATACGTACCGAATCGGACGAGCCGGAACCGGTGCCGAACAGATCGAAGTGCGAGAGATCGAGGACCTCTTTGAACTCCCCTGTATGGCGAAAATGGAGGAGCGACTACACGAGAAGAAGCCGGTTCGAAAGGATCTCTACAACTTCGCGCGGATGGTGATGTGGCTCCCGCAGTACCAAGACAGCAGCCTTGACGAGATCGTCGCGGACCTCAAGGACGTCTTCTCCCGGTGGCCGTGGTACGACGAGCAGGAAACCGAGTACCAGGTTCGCTACGAATTCTCGAACACCATCGACGGCGACACACCGTTGCCGATGAACTGCGATAACGACGATCTACAGCGCTACTGTATCGGCCAGGACCAGTGTCCCTACTCGATCTGGGGCAGCCTCCCGTTCCCGGATGAGATGTACGAGCAGGTCGAGGAGGAATCAGCTGGGCCTACTGAGCAATTCTGAACTACGAGTTCCTTTTTCTTTTCGAGAACAGGGCAGAGAGGTCTTGATATTAATCACCTCAGTTTCGGGAGTTCGAAAGACACAGACACGTTCGTCAAAGAGTCGGATACCCGGCCAGCCAAGTCGACGAAGAAACTATTCCGGCGCTCTGTCTCCTTCTCTCTTCGACGGCCGATAGCCCGCTCAAAATTCATTCTGACTTTGTCGGCCTCGTCATCAATCATGCGGCGAACCCTTCGGAACTGATTCTGGGTCAATGGTTCCTTCCCAGCTATTTGCGCCATTTCCGGCGTCACCAACCGTCCAGGATTGTATTCAGCCTTGAACTCCTTGACCTCGGCCTCAAATAGGTGCTTCTGCGACTGAAGCTTGTTCTCCGGCAGCTCCTCCAGATTTTCGACAGCGTAGGTCTCCTCCCACTTCTTAAACTTATCCTCCACCCGTTCCGGCGGGAGCTCTACCTCAGTCATTACAGAGCTGTAACCCGGCCAGCTGGAAAGAAATACCGGACCAAACACTTTGTCAGCAACAACCAATCTCTTACTTATGGAAGAGATTCGGCTTGAAGCCGTAACGATCAACAAAGAATACGATGGCACAAAGGAGGAAGCACGGGAGCAGGTGAGGCAGTTCCTCGAAGAAGCTGGAGACGGCATAAAACCCGAATACACTAAGCAAGTCAACGAGGACGGCGACGTCATCAACAAAGAGATCCGCGGCTACACCAGGCAGTCAGATATCTGGTGGACCAGCATCGCCATCCTGGTTATCTCAAACCCCAACGGAGTCATCCAGTTCATTAAATGGGCGAAGGACATCCCTGGCCTGACGATGGGCCTCACGATGCAGGGCAACTCCCGGATCAAGCTTTTCTCCGATAACGACTTCACGTTCATCGACAGTTCTACCGAGTACAACATCGAGAAATTAGGCGAGGTAGACGACGAAGTCGCAGTGAAGATGTCCGAGGAAACCTGGCGACAACTGAGGGACGACATCGATACTGGGGAAGTTGACGTCGAACTGCCGCCCGAAGACCAGATTGGTCCCTGAGCCGATTTGAAGTCTGGTTCTCCAGCAGCGCCTAGCCACCGTTGTGGCGTTAAAATCCTGGCCCTTGAGATTCTACTTGACCGGAATTAATCTCAGTGAAACAGGTGTTGGGAAGGTTGTAGTTTCGGTGTGTTCAGCATGGCACCCACAACATATCAAAACTAGAGAATTACAACAATTCCGCTCAAAAGTAGAAACAGGTCGCATGAAATCCCCGTCGAGCAATTTTCAACGGCTAATACGACCAGGATCGAGGGAATCGGGGTGTTTCACGGCTCCAAGTGCCGGGACGGAGGACCTCGAGGGACTCAGAATAGATGAAGCAGCAACCCTAAGGAATCCAGATACGGCCGATATCACCTTCGTTACCCCGCCGTCGAGCAATTTCTGAAACTACAGCATTATCACGGAACTCGTCGAGATACTTTCTATGCGCTCAAATCAGCCCGACGGGGTTCTTCTGCGATTTGAGGGCGTTATATCGCCTTGCATATCGGGGATTTCGTCCAAAGAAAGAGGCGATATGCAATGTGCGAAGGCCGCCGGCTCTCTCAGGCCGAGGGGCCATCACAGGGGTAGCGGAACTACGGAAGTATCAGAATTAGCGCATAGGTTGACCGAGTACGTTTCGGTGGTGTCTGTTGCCCCCGCGAGGGGGTGGCGGGGCGCATCACGTGCCCCCGATAGACGATGGCTTCGGACCAACGCAGCAAGAGACGAGCAGCGGATCACGCAGCAACTACCACTGACGGTGAGGCGCCGTGGGCGGACCTCGAGATGACGGTTCCGACCGACCGGGATCACGCATCGGTCGTCGCCCTCGTGGAGTGTGCTCTTGTCGAACTCACGCACGAGGCCGTGGGCGCCGTCTTCGTCTCCCGGCAGGTCGGGCGGTCGACGCGGACGCAGTACGTCGCCGCCGACGACGTCGGCGAGCAGTTCCAGAAGCGGCACTTCGACGACCGGCTGGGCTGGCACGAGACCACCGTCCCTCGACGAGCCGTTCGCGACAAGCTCATCACCCAGCTCACGCAGTCGTCCTCGACGTCGGCGGAGCGATCAGGTGAAGGAGCAACCAGCGAGCCAGATACCTTCGCTGTGAAGCCAGTTCGAGAGCTCCGAACGCCGTAGCAGCTAGGCTTAACCAACGTTCTCGGTCGATACCGACACGGTGTTGGTTAACGTTGGGGGTGGATCCACTCCCTTTCCCCCACCCTCCGCCCGACTCCTCGAGTTAGTGTATCCTGGCGGCCGGTGGGCTCGAACGGCCGTCGCGACGGGTTTTATCGGGCCACTGTTCGTCGAGTGCGAGTATGGTCGTCGTCGAGGAGGTCACCAAACTGAGCGAGCGCCGTACCCAAACCTCGTCCGAGGTATTTCCGGACGATGCGCTGGCGTCGATTCGGTCGGCCGTCGAGGCCGTCCCAGCAAGCGTCTTCGACGGCTCGACGAAGCACACAGAGGTCGGCGGCTTCGATGCCGCGATCGCCGACAAGCTCTCGCAGTACGAGTACGAAGGGGACGCCGCCGGCGGTTACAACCCGAACTGCAAGCTCTGGTCGCATCAGGGGTTTAACTACAGCGTCGACCTCTACGACGCCGACACCCGCATCGCCATCGAGGTCGAGAAGAGCGAGCGGAAGAACGTCAGCGACGACCTCCTCAAGTTCCAGAAGGGGTACCGCACCAAGAAGGACGGCCGGCCAAAGATCGAGTTCGGTTGTCTAGTGGTGCCGGTGAACTATCTCGGGCGGCATAACCTCTACCAGCACAGTCTGACCAAGCTCGATTTCATGAAGGGCGTCCTGTTCATCGACGACGTCGCCGTCATCGGCTATCGAGACCCGCGACCGGACTGATACTGTCGGCCCTGACTGTTTATCGGCGCCAGGAGGCGTGTAGCGCGCAATAGCGTGCGCTGCGTGACTCACCATGCCTGGTCCCGATCCGCACGACGACACGAGTCGCGACTACGAACGGTTCGAGAAGGAACAGCTCGCCCAGGACCGCGATGCCGCCAGCGTCGACACGGCAGACGTCGACGACAGGACGGCCCAGAACCTGATCAACGACCTCGTCGACGCGGACGTCGTCACTCCGGTTCCCGAAGACCAAGTTCTGGTTCACGAACCGAGCAGCGCCGCGTTCGACTCATCGACGCAGCTGGCCGTCTTCCACCGTGGCTGGACGGCTGGCCGTGACGCCGACTGGGAGGGCGAGTGATGCAGCAGACGATCACTGGCTGTGCGTTCTGTGAGGCCCCGCCTGGTACCGAGACTGGCGAGGCCCATACCTGGGGGCAGGACGAGCGGGTCACCCACCCGATCTGTGTCGACTGTGCGATTCAGACGCGGCCGGATCCCGACGAGCGCGATCACGTCGCCTGTGACGGCTGTGGGCTGGTCGTCGATACGCTCGCGGCACTCACGCGGTTCCGGGTAGAACTCGGGCATCTGGAAGGCCCGTTGCAGCTGTGCGCCCGCTGTAGTCCGGGTGGGCTCGCGACGTACTGGACGCGAGACCTCGAGGAGCATCTCGTCGCGGCGCCGGCGGAGTGACCCCAACACTCTTTACTGATTCGCTGTAAACTGTAATCAAGAAGGAATCGTGTCACGCACCTCAAACCGCGCCGACGGCGACATCGTCCAGGACTTCCTCTCGGTCGCGGACCTCCTCGAGGAGCCACAGCTCGCCCAGCTGTACGCGTACCTCACTCGGGAGGGGGAGGCGACCGTCCAGGACGTGATGGACGACCTCGAACTCGCCCAGGGGACGGCCTACAGCTACGTCAACCGGCTCGTCGATGCCGGCGTCGTCGACGTCACCGACGACGAGCAGCCACGCCGGTACGCCGCCCGGGAGATCGACCTGACTGTAACGACGGCCGCCGGCGACCGCGAGTACACGATTACACCGGCGCTGATCGACGCGGTCGGCCGCCGCGAGACGGACGCCGACATCGATACCTACATCGACCGCCACGGCGTCGCCGGCCTCGCGACCGCGCTCACCTACGCCGTCGCTCGGGAGCGTGGGGAAGTAACCCACCGGCTGATGGCCGAGGACCTCGACATCTCGCCGCTGGCGGCGGAGATGATTCTGCAGGCGCTCCGGCCCGTCGTCCACGAGCACTACGACATCGAGGAAGCTGGATCGGGTCTCGATGAGTTAGACATCGACGGCGACGCGGCTGACGACGCGTGAGCCGGCTCCACATCGCCGACACCGGCCTGTTCGTCGCGATGGGACAGCTCTCGAACAGCCGGTACCAGGCTGTTCGCCGATTCGCTCGCCGGAACGACGTCACCTTCGTCCTGCCCGAACGGGTGTACGAGGAGCTGACCGTCGACGATCCCGACGTCGAGGCGCCACCCATCGACACCGCGATCGACGAGGACTGGGCGACGGTTGCGTCACCGCTCGAGTTCTCCGAACCGGTTGTCTCGCGGATGATGGACGGCGTCCAGCGGTACATCGCGAACGCCGACGACCGGCCTGCCGACGAGGTCGAGCGGGCCGACGCCGCTCTCGCCGCCCTCGCTGCCCAGCATCTCAGTGCGGGGTCGGCGGCCGAGGTGTACATCTACACGACGGATATCGCCGCCGGCGAAGGGGCCGAAACCGTACTGGCAAGTGAGGGCTACGGTGACTCGGTGACGTACGTGAACGGGTTCCGGTTCATCGAGGACCTGGTCACCGGTGACAGCTGACGCTATTCGGGGTCGAGATCACGGGCGTCTACGTCGCCGGAGAGATACTGCTCTCCTGTTCGCGTGATATCGTAGACGCCGTTGCCGAGGTGGACGAGGAGTCCGTATTCGACAAGCGTCTTGCAGCGGGCATTGATGTGTTGACGGGAGAATCGGACCCGATCGCTGTCCGCCATCTCCTTCGGGGTATCGGGGCCGGCTTCAGAGAGATGCTCTAGTATGCGGTCATCAGCGCGAGACATCCAGTCGGCGTCAAAGCGCATAATCGCTTGTGGTTGCGCCGACGCTATCCCGAACGCGCTAAGTCAAGTACCAAAGCGCTGCGCTTCTGTAGTTGACTCATAACGTTTTACAAGCCTGCCACTCTTAGCCCCGAGCGTTCAGATGCACTCCCCTCCAATGGACAGTTCGGATGGGTCGAGTGACCTCCTCGTGGAGATTATCGAGACATTAGAGACGTGTGGACTCGAGGACGATTCCTACCAGCTCCACGATTACGTCGACCCCGATGCGCTCGAACAGTTGATCGCCTCTGCCGATGAGAACATCGCCGTCCAGTTTACTGTCGAAGGGATTCCACTCGAGGTCTCACCGGACGGTGTCAACGTCATCGTCGAGGACGAATCGCAGTCCGTCGGCGAATAACGACGTGCGGGTCCGAATAGGGATCGTTCCTGAAAGCCCTCGGCCGCTCGACGTCCCGCGACCACCGCTGCGCGCCTCGTCCCTGCGGTGCTTGCGGGGTCGGGGGACGGCCGAGGCGGCCCCGCCCTTTCTGAGTCCGCCAGGACAGTGGATGGCCCACCGAGCGACGTAGCCGGTTGAACGGGTGCGTACGTAACGGCCCGCCCCGCTCGCCGCTGCCGCCCTCCGCGTCGCTCGCGACCGACCATTCCGGGCATGCGGGCGCTCTCCGCACCGCCCGCGCCCGTTCCGGGCTAAAGTGCATGTGCCCTCGGCGCCAGCGGGTAAGCGCGAGGGGTTGCGCGGCGTAGCTGCTCACCCCCCACGCTTACTCCGCTGGCCGCTCGCTCCGGGCGGGTCGGCGCGCGGTGCTGGTTGGGACCACCTCATGCAGGCGCGCTCTCGCTCGCGCCCGGTAGGGCGCTCGCGAAGGCGCGAGCGAGAGCGCGCAGATGGTTCTGTCGGTCGTTGTCGTCGGAAAACCGCGATGTGGTAGCATCGCGGAGTCGGCGCGTGAGCGCCTTCGTCGGAAATCACCTTGTGAGTGATTCCAATGTCTAGTAACAACGCTAGCGGAAAGGTCGTTTCGGTCGATGAACAGGCATTCGAGAAAGCGGGCGGTCAGGCGGTCGATGAAGACGGCTTCCCGGTCGTCGACGAGACGCCGGAGTTCGAGGCGGCGGTCGAGCAGGAGACGCAGGCCAAGGTGGATGCGAACCACCCGGACGGGATCGCAGACACGAGCACCGAGCGGATTCACGGTGTCACCCTCGAACAGGAAGAGCGCATTCGGGCGCGGGAAGCCGAACTGGAGCGCATCAGTGCCCAGGCCGAGCTGGGAACGCAGGAGGGTCGCGAGCAGCGCACGCGGGAGGTCGTCAGCGAGCTGTGTGGCCGTGACGAGCCGGCGCCGGCGGAGCGCACGGATCCCCGAGAGAAGCTGACGCAAGAGGAACTCGCGGCGGTCAACAAGCAGGCGATGCGGATCAGCGACGAAGTGAAGGGCGGCTGGTCGAGAGCGGTCGTCGCGAAGCAACTGGCCGAGAAGGTGCAGCGCGGGCGGGACGTGACCAAGGCGGTGCTGGAGACGTTGGAGGAACTGAAGGCAGTTCCCGGTGCAATCGTGCCCGTCGCAGATGTGCCGGACGTGCCCGTCGGGGAAGTGACGGTCGAAGGAACAATCGAGACCCTCTGGGAGCCTTCCTCCTCAAGCATCCAGCAAGTCGGGCTGATAGCGGATGACAGTGGAAAAATCAAGTTCACCTGCTGGGAGAAATCGCAGCAGACAGTGGTGCAGGAAGGCGAAACGGTCCGGTTCCGGGCAGCAGCCAAGAACTGGTACGAAGGCCGGTGCTCAATCGCGCTGACCGGGTGGTCGCGTATCGAGTTCCCAGAACGCGGCCGTTGGTGGGAAGAATAGCGAGCGACGCAGTCTCTTTCTTTTTTGTGTGCCGGACCAGACCCAAGCCCCGCCGCCCCACCCTCCGCTCCGTGCTCGCTCCCAATGGTCGCTGCGCGCGCAGCCACGACCGTGAGGTAGGATGGGAAGGTGAGTTGACCTCTTCTGGGAGGTCAATGTGTAGCAGTGAGAGTTTGTCCGCGCCGCCGATGGGCGCAGCGCGATGTCCAACAGTTCATCCGAGACCCATGATTTCGATGCGTGGTTCACTGGCTTCTTCGACGGCGAGGGCTGTATCCGTATCTCAATTGCCGACCGAGAGCGGTACAGTACCGGCTTTGAACTTGCACCAATGCTCCGAATCACCCACGAACAGTTGACTGGAACTCTCGACGCAGAAGGCTGGATTGGCGTGAAAGTAGATCAGAATAGTGAGTATCGAGTCGACCATCGACTTCAGCCGCAGATCGAGGTCACCGAGACGTATCGTGACCACCTGATGGAGGCGCTTTGTGCGTACTGTGATGCTCGCGGCGTGAACTGTCATGTGTCCAGTCTCGAATCCAATGAGAACCGGAGCGATCAGTACATTTGGGGCGTGCAGGGTATCAGCAATACACGGACGCTCCTGACCCCGCTCCGCGATCAGTTCATCGTCAAGCGCGAACAGGTCGATCTCCTCCTCGACGAGATTCTGCCCCGGATGGACCAGGGCGTCCATCACGAGAAAGAAGGCTTTCTTGAGGTGATGTACTACGTCGACCGGTTCAACTCGTACAAAGGTGGCAGTCGAGGGAAATACACACTCGAGTATTTCGAGGAACTCTGGGGGATGGAGTACTCACCGAAGTAGTCAGATCGAGCTCGACTCAGTACTTGCTTCGGTGTACGCGCTCCCAAGACGAGGAAGGTGAGCGTGCAGCGTGAGGTTTGTCCTGCCCTCAAAAGGGTGGAGGGCGATACAATTCGTCCTCTCGGACCCAGTTATGAGTGATCAACAGACAACGACAAGCCGCGAACGGCTGCGAATGTATCTCGTGCAGGCACTGACTCGTACAGAATCAGACGATGTCCAGTGGCATCTCAAGGCTGCGTTGCGAGAATGGGAGAACTTGCCGCCGACACCGCTGCAAGAGTGTCCTATCTGTGGGAAAGTCGGACTACCGGAACGGATTCAGCAGCATAAATGCACTAATTGAGAGCAGATAATGAGATAGTTCGCACACCCTTCAGCGCAACCACCAAACGAAAGGTGAGTACAGATGAACGATAGAACAAACTAGGTCATAACATCCCAGATTCCCGTCAGAAGCGTCGTGACCGAGACAGAGGAAGGATATATAATATCAGCGGGAGACTAGAAAGGTATGTCCGGCTCAGAATTTCCGTCCTCGTGGAGCGACCCTCAATACGTCACAGCTATCGTCGGTGTGCTTGCTGTCGCCGCACTCTATGTCTATAGTGCCCTCACGCAGTCTGGCCCAACAACAGGTGAAATCACGTTCGTCTTACTGGTTGTCCTCCTCCCAACCACAGTAGCCTATGAAGTCGCTCGTCGCTGGTGAACCATCTCGTTCAGTTCGCACACCTACCTAACGGCTGGTTCAGAAGGAAGTGGGTGAAATAAAGGACTAGTCGTGCTGAATGTAGGCTCTACACTGAGCGATTCGGACAGCATGATTCTGACATCCCCTCCGTGCTGAATATGCGCTGTTTATACAGCACGGGCTTAGAAATACCCACCGGAACTGACAGCTTCTCCCACAATCCGTTCATAGATTTGTATAGTACCTGATCTACAGAATATCAAGGAAGAACATCCTTCGGAGCAGGCGGTGGTTCAAGAATTGAGGAAGCCCAATTCAAGTACGCTAAGAAATTGGTACCAAGGTCGGTGCAGTCTCGCGATCACGGGCTGGAGTCGGATCGAATTCCCAGAGCGCGGTCGGTGGTGGGAAGAATAGCCAGTCGAAGCAACCCTCTTTTTTGCTGTGTGCCAGACCGACCCAAGCCCCACCGCCCCACCCTCCGCTCCGTGCTCGCTTCGCTGCGCGCGCAGCCACGACCTTGTAGACGGACTAACAGAGGAGATCATAGACAGTCCCTCCAGAGGTCGAGATCAATCTATGCTTCCTGACGTGACTGGTACGTAGAGCGTGCTTATTTTTTCTTGTCCTCTTTTCGACGAGCGAAGTAGTCGTCCGCAATGCCGGGATAGAAGCCAAGATGATGTAATAGCAGGAAGAACCCGATTCCAACGACGAGAACTATCACGACTTGTAGAAGTACGTTAACAAGGAGTGAGATACCTCCCATCCCCGCCCGGGAATACGCGAAAATACCGGCAACGGCCGCCATTGCCAGAATCGAGGCGATCTCCCACTTCCCCAGTCCCATAAATCGCATATCTTAATACTTGTCTGTGAGAGGGAAATACTTTCCCTGTATGCAACATGGAGATTCTATCAAACGAATACTGTAGGCTGGTCTCAGCGATCAATTCCCCGACAATGCACAGGGTGTTTTATATCGTGGCCATCAAAATAATCACATGCCAACAACTGTGGACAACGAGGAAACCGACCGTTCACGCACAGAGTTGGCCGGGCTCGCAGCCTTGGGGCTTGCGTACGTGCTCGCCGGTCTGGGGTTGTTCTACGGACTTGCAATCGACTCAATGCAGGTGTTCACCGCTGCAGTAATCGCGATTTTAGTACTGCTGGCTGTTTCGATGGTCATCATTGTACGGAACGAACCACTTGTTTCCCGCGAGAACGTTGTGATTTCAGTCTGTGTATTCGTAGCGGTGGCCCTCTTCCTCGGATTGAGTACCTTCACTGCTCTTCCGTATACGGTGCTTGTCGGCGTCCTCATTCTCGTCGGCGTAATTATTCCTGGGCTGGTTCTTCAGTATGGGCCGTCAATTGTCAATTGAGATGGCTCACTCAATACCCTGTAACTACCAATTAGAGTGGTCGGTCGATGTTATGGGATGAAAACAGGCGATGGTGAGTTGAGGGAGGCTTATCGTACATAGCGCTCGTTTGATAGGGTCCAACTGTCCGCAGATGCTGCTGTTCGAACCGTTCTCTGTGGCTATACCTCGACGGCTACGCTGACTGCGTCTCTGCACGAGATTTCCGGTACAAATAGACGAGCAGCCCCGGTACTCCCAGGAACCCATACGTGACCCCGCGAAGTTGCGGCGAGGACAATCCTCGTTTCACCGAATCCCGGTACACATAGTACCCAACCGTCGGCCAGAAAATCAAAAGATACAGCCCCATACGAACGAGGAGGCCGTTGTATGCAGTGAGCCAATCTATTCTCACACCGTCGACTGTTGTCGCCGAGCAACACGCCAGATCAGGACCCCGAACCCGACAGCGACAGCGTAGCCGAGGATGATGAGCGGGCCACGTCCGTTCACGAGCACGTCGTAGAGCACGACGAATCCACCGAGCACACTCCCGACAATCAACCAGAGGAGCTGGCTGCCTTCGGTCTTCGCTTTTAACTCCAAACCAGTCGCGAGACGGATCCCAACCAGTAGGGCTGCCAGCACCGAGGCCGTGAGGAGAGGTAATCCCAGCGCGGTGAGTGCTGATGCCGCAAGCACATCTGTCGACGTGAGGATAAGCGACCAGCCAAACAGGCCGACGGCCAGCCAGACGACGCTCCGCCAGAGCTCCTCGTTGATGATTTCGCGCGTATCGGGTTTCATAACGGGAAAACTACGACTTGGGCACCAATAAATGTAGTCTGGTTGGGATTCAGACATCCCAGTCGAGGAGGAGCCAGGGCGACGCGCTCCTTTTTGCTGGTGTGTAGCGGTCACCGCCACCTCCCACCACCTCCACGGTCCGGGCTGCTCACGGCGCTGCGCGCCGTTGCGCGGCCGGGCTTTCGCCACCGCAGTCCATCGGAGTCAGCGCCGTCCCGTGTGGTGTGTATTTGCCCCGTGATGGGTGAGGGGCATTCCGAGAGCGCGATTCGCGTGCGTCCCCTCGTGTGTATTCATGGCAACCAGAGACATCTACGAAACGGGCTTCGACGAAGACGTCCGAACGGAATCGAGTGCGAACCAGTGTCCCGAGTGCGACGGTCGAGTCACCACGAACGCGGTCGAAACGGTCTGCGAGGACTGTGGCCTGGTCATCGACGAACAGCGTATCGATCACGGGCCGGAGTGGCGGGCGTACGACGACGAGGAGCGCGAGCGAACGGGCGCTCCACTCACTGCGGCCCGCCACGATCGCGGCCTGTCGACGGAGATCGGTCGCGGTACCGACGCGAAGGGGAACGAGATCTCTGGGCAGAAGCGACGGCGACTCGCGCGGATGCGTCGTGAGCAGACCCGTGGGCGCTGGCGGTCGAAAGCGGAACGGAATCTCGCACACGGGTTGGGCGAGGTGCGCCGTCTGGCCAGCGCGCTCGACCTCTCCGATTCGGTCCGTGACCAGGCGTGTCAGCTCTTCCGGAGCGCCCAGAACGAGGATCTGCTTCGTGGCAGATCCATCGAGGCCATCGCCGCGGCCAGCGTCTACGGGGCCTGCCGGTGCAACGGCCGGTCGCAGCTCCTCGACGACATTGTGGCGGTGGCGACGGTCGGGGAATCGCGGGTCACGAACGCGTACAAGACACTCAACAAGGAGCTGGGACTCCCAGCCAAACCCGTGAGGCCGACGATGTACATTCCGCGGCTGGCATCCGACCTCGACTGCTCGGAGCGGATCCGACGCCGGGCGCGAGTACTTGCCGAAGCAGCCGAGGAGGCGGGGGTGACGACCGGCGTCCACCCGGCCGGCTTCGCCGCAGCCTGTCTCTACACGGCCGGCCAAGAACAGGGGCGGTGGGTGACGCAGTGTGCTGTCGCCGAGTCCGGGAACGTCACGCCGACGACTGTCCGGGCGCATTACGAGACACTAAAAGAGCAGGTAGCCTGAGAACGCTCCTGCACGAACACAGACAAAAAGAGATAGTTTTCTCAGAAAATTATTTGTTCCTAGCCCGCATAGCACCCAGTATGACCGAGACGTGGGACGACGTCAACGAGCAGGTCAAGGCGGACTGGAAAGACGACACCACGCCGTTCGAGCGAGTGTACGAAATCGTCGAACAGACCCACGACGGGCAGTCGGCGGTCGAGATCGCCGACCGTGCCCTCGTGAGCGAACCGACGGCGCGTCGCCACTGTAAGACCCTCGTGAACACCGGGTTCGCCGAGACGGAACCGGACGGCCAAACAACGCTGTACAAGCGCAACAGCGACCGAATATTGATGTCCCGGATCCGCGAGCTCCGAGAGGAAGTCGATCGGCCGGAGTTACTCGACAGCATCCAGGAGATGAAGACCGATATCCGGCGCTACGAGGACCGCTACGACGTGGTGTCACCGGAGGAACTCGCCCAGCAACTCGACGCCGACGAGACAGCGGGCTGGGACGATCTCACCGCGTGGCGAACGACGCGGCAGAATCTCGCCGTTGCCCAAGCAGCACTCGCCTACGACGAGGCCAGCCACCAGCTCGCTGTATGAGCGATGACGACCGCGCCGGCGAGTTCGGACCAATCTATCTTCCGGCACTCCAGCGGATTCGTGACCTCTGGCTCGAACTCGAACCGCTTGTAGACGAAACAGCGTACGACGACGTCGTCGCCCCCACGGAACTGCAGATCAGTCTCAGCGACGGGCTTGGCAACGCCGAGAGCGCTCGACTCGATATCCAATGGAGCGAATTGGGGATGTACTCGTTCCATTACGTCGATAGCGACGACGTCAATTGGCGCTTCGATCGCCACCCGAATACACACTCTCCCGAGACCCACTTTCATCCCTCGCCCGAGGCTGCCACGACGGCAGCTGAACCGTCCTGTATCGACGTGACCGAGGTCTCACTCGTGACTCGTGCAGTCCATACAATGTGGCGAGCAGCGTACGAGGACGACAACATGGACCAGCTGAATAGCGCATCAAACCCGCCGTGAGACGGCATTAGCGCATGGAGCGGTCAGCCACGTCCATCATCTGCTCACGAGCGGCTTCGACATCCGAGTAGAGCGTCAACGCGTGCTTGATGAGGCGACGGTCTTCCAGATTCTCCTCCCACCGCGTGATCACCTCACGGCGCTCGTGGAGCTCCGCACTTGCAAGGTCACCGTCGGCGAGCGACTGTTCGAGCTCCTCCCACGTCTCGACGTCGTAGGTCGCCTGCCACTCCTCGATCTCCTCGGTGATCGCGGCCAATTCGCTGCGCAGCTCTTCGCGCGTGTTCTCCTCGATGAGCGTCCGGATCTCCTCGAAGAGCAGACGCGTGTAGTCCGGCTGGTAGCGCGTCGTCTCACCGGCCTCGACGCGACGCAGCTGGCCCTGGTCGACGAGATCCTGAAGTTCGTCGTTGGTCGTACTCCAGGCGGCGTCGGCCTGCTCGCTGATCCAGTTGACCGACCGCGGTTCGCGAAGCGTCTCGGTGACCGCTCGAATGCGGTCGCGGGCGCTCATCGACTCAGTCCACGACTGGACCCCATCTCGCGAGGATTCGGACATGCTTGGCACCTCTTGCGACAGTGTTGGCGCTGAACTCCCATATATGATTGTACTATCTCGCATAATCAAGAGTTTGTTACGAGCGAAGGCGTCCGGACGTTGAAATACGAAACCGACTGAAACTATGAGCCAACCGATGCACAACCGATATACTGACTTTGCCGAACTGCGGCCGACCGGCGAGGCGTCCCACATTCCGGACACGAGGCTGGACGACGGCTGTGAGGGTGCCCCCCGGCGGCAACGCGTCGCAACAAGCGCTGGTGGCTACCCTGATGCGCCGACGGCCGCCGATGGCGAGTGCCGGTCCTGTGGGGCGTCAGTCCCAGACGGCCAGACGAAATGCCGGTTCTGTCTCACCAACCATCTCGAGAGTGACGCCACCAGCTCGGTTGAGTCAGCGTCGACGACGTATCTCGGTATCATCCACCTGGTCGTCGAGTCGACCACGTTCTACGGCGCCGTCGCGAAGGGCGGCGCCGCGGCGAACCTCCTCTCCGCCAACGAGGCGGAGCCGGCCGTCGACGACTACACGCTCATCTACGATCTCGACGAGGCGCCAGCGCGCCAGCTGGCCGAGCAATGGCCCTCACTTCCCGACGCGATTCAGGTATCGTCAGGAGAGGGAGAGCGGCTTCTCAGTGCCGCCCGTGACCGGACAGGGTGGCACAGGCAGGAAGCGTCGGAGCGTCAGGAGCAGGCCCCGACGCGGCTCTACGACCAGCGTGGGGACGGCATCCGCGACGCGTCGCGTCTCGACGCGGTCCTCGACGACGCCGTCGACGCGGTGTGGCTGGTTCCAGCGATGGCGCTGACCGAATCCGCCGGCGAAGCTGGGGCTGATCGGCAAGAGTCGTCGGTACCGACGACGCAGGAACTCGACTGTCAAACCTGTGGACGGGCGACCGACCATCGGTTCAAGACCCACGAGTCGGTCCCGGATGAGGCGTGGACGGGACAACCGATCTGGGAGTGTCGGGTGTGTGGCGCGGCTCGCTACGGACCCAGTCTCGAGTAGCGCCAGTGCTGGGCGTTGATTAACCAACACCCTGCGAGTAGCGTCGAGGGTCGTTGGTTAAGGCAGCGAGCTCCTGCAAGCCCGACGCCAGTCTCGATGGGGTGTCTTTCCGCGCCGGCGAGCGGTGAGGCGCTTCCGATGGAGCAAGAGTTCAAACAGGGCTACCGGATGCATCGTATACTCAGCAATCTCAACCGACTCGACGTCGACCGATTAGACGACGCGGATCGAGAACGAGTCGAGACCGCGAGAGACCTCCTGGAAGAGGTAAGCCTTCTCACGCGGCCGAGCGACGGAGCCGGGGCGGACGCCCACGCAGATTCCTGACTGGAGTCCCCGGCCACGACCAGGGAGGCACCTCTCGCGTCGGTTTATCGCCCCCGACAGGGGTGCGGGGGCGACCCCGTGAACTCCAGACATGGCGACACTGCAAGCTGCGACGACGTCGACCGGCGCGATCGTATCGGATCCGCAGGTAGTCCGCGAGCTCTGTGAGAGCTACTGCTTCGGGACGCTCGACTGGGAGGTGACCGAAGACGGAGAACTCACCATTTGGGGATACGACGGTTTCGAGGTGTACGAGGCGCGGGAGAACGGCCTCCCAGACTACAAGGGCGGCATCGTGACCCACGAATTCCTGCAAGAACTCGCCAACCACCTCGAAGCCGACGAAGAGTTCAATATCCAGACAGCGGGGTTCACCAAGTGCCGCTTCCCCGTGCTGGCCAGGCGGTACGTCGTTCGCGACGGCGAAGTCCTCCACGCGGACCTCAGTTCCCCCGACCCGATCGACGAGTAGCGTTGTTCGTCCCCCGGGAGGGGTGCGGGGCGATCCAGTCGCGGTCGCCCTGCGAGGTGATTGCTTGATGGGACATCGCGCACTCGTTGCGTACGAACGCACGGACGGACAGTATACACACCACTACAGCCATTGGGGTGCAGCGAACCTGAAGCTCAAGCACCGAATCTCGGCTAAGTCGCCGTTCGGTGGCGACGACACCGACTCCAAGTGGGCGAAACAGCTCCTCGCAGAGCTTGCCGATGGCCTCGAGGCAGATGCGGTCGACGGCTACCTCGTTGACGAGGACCGACCGTCGACGGTCGTCGAGCCGAAACCCCGCGCCACCGCGCTCACCCTCGACGAGATCGTCGCTGACCATCTCGACTACCTCCACCACGAGGCGTTCTTCGTGGTGTCGACGACGTTCGAGGTGACCGCCTACCGGACGCTGTGGTTCGGCCTGCAGTACGACTCGGAGACAGTCGAACAGGGAGAGACAGTCGGGAACGGCGCGCTCGCGACGGTGCGCTGGTACGACGGCGAGCCGGTCGGCGACGGCCACCTGCAGGGCCAGTTCGCGGCCCTCAAAGACGTCGTCGGCGATATGCTCGACAAGGGCGTCTTCACGCCGTCAACGGCGATACAGTATCTGAAACGGAAGCTCGCTGAGCGGGTCGGAGACCGACAGGAGCTGCTCATTCCGACCGGAGAATCACCCTTCGAGACAGCGAGTCTCGGCAAGCCGTAACACCAATCCCTTAGTGGATATCGGGGGACGTCTAAGTATGTCAAATCAGTCTGAAGATGACGTTCGTGTTTGGCTTGTCGAACGGACGTACTCCGATGACGAGCAGAACCTGATCATCCTCACCTACGCAACACCCGATGGCGAACAGTACTATCGGAAGGAGCGGGCGCTAACCTCATTTACCGATGTCCGAGATACGACGGCAGCAGTCGATGCTGAACTCGACAATCTTGGCATGGTCGATGAGCCAGACCTCCAGGAACAATACGCGGCCGAAGCGCAGCGAATGCAGGAGGTCCACGACCCGGACGACGTGATCTGATACCCGCCAGTAGACATCACCCCGGACCATGGGTTATGTCGTAGGAGGCCGTACACAGGATATGCGCGAACTCATCTTCGCACTCGAATACGAGCCGGGCTGTAACCGGGTGGCTGACGCTCTCGCCGACCACTCCGACGCCCGCGTCCGCTCGCTCTCGCTGCACGCCACTGCCGAGCGTCTCTGGCGGGTCGACCATGCCACCGGTACGCCTGAGGCGCTCAACGCCATCGAGGACGCCTTTCTCAACGGCGACTACTACGCTGACTGTCTCGCCACCGAGGACTGCAACGCCACACAGACCACCCGCGTCCTCGACCGCACGGACGACGCGCTCATCCTCTACTCAGATTGGGAGCGCACTCCGACCTGCGCCTCAGTCCCCCACATCGCTCGCGACCATCTCGGCGACGGCGTGCTGTTCGAGACTCGTCACGAGGGCCGCCACTACACGTGGCGACTCATCCACTCCGGTGAGGGCGACGTGGCGGCGTTCTTCGACGCTCTCAAAGTCGCCGTCGGGGAGTGCGCCCAGATGGAGATGCTCCGCACAGCGGACACAACATCAGCTAGGGGAAGCGACGGGACACCGAGTGGATTGCCTCCAGCCCAAGAGGCTGCTCTCCAGGCCGCCGTCGAACACGGCTACTACGAATCACCCCGCGAGGTCGATGTTGGAGAACTCGCAGAGCATCTCGACGTGCCACGGTCAACACTCACCTACCGACTCCGGCGGACGGAAGAACATTTAGCGAAGCAACATGTCGCCGGCGAGCGGGTAGCTGAAGAACGGCTGGCATCGCACTGAAGGCCGCAGTTGGAATATTCCAACAAAGACATATCGAACTCCCGCTCCTACCGTGAGGTAATGACAGAGAATCCGGACGCAGCAGGAGGAACGAGCGGCGGCGGACAGCGACGTGAGCTGACCGCCCGCCTCGCCGTTCCCGAGATGGACTGTCCCTCTTGCGCCCAAAAGGTGGACAAGAGCCTCCAGCGTGTCGACGGCATTACTGACGCCACGCTCCAGCCGACCACCGGCACGGCCAACGTCACGTACGACCCTGATCGGACCAGCGAAGCCGACGTAGTCAAGGCGATTGAAGGCGCCGGCTACGAGGTCGTCGGAGGCTCGGACGCCGAGGGCGAGGATGAGGACAACCAGGCGACCGATGGCGTCGACATCGCGCCACCATCGGAGGTCTGGACGAGTCCTCGCGCGAAGAAGACGTGGCTCGGCGCGGCGTTCGTCACGCTCGGCCTCCTCTTCGAATTCCTCCTCACCGGACAGAACGTCACGGTGGCGAGCGTCCTCGAGTACCCGCTCCACATCGCAGATGTCCTGTTCCTCGGCGCCGTCGCGGCCAGTGGCATCCCGGTCGTCCGTAGCGGGTACTACTCCGCGAAGAACCGAAGCCTCGACATCGACCTGCTGATGGGGACGGCGATCATCGCGGCGACCGGTATCGGCTACTTCGTCGAGGCGGCGACGCTGGCCGTCCTGTTCAGCATCGCCGAGCTGCTCGAGGACTACGCGATGGACAGGGCACGGGACTCCCTGCGCGAGCTGATGGAACTCTCGCCCGACGAGGCGACCGTCCTTCGCGACGGTGAGGAAGTGACCGTTCCCGCCGAGGAGGTCGACGTTGGCGAGACCGTGGTCGTCCGCCCCGGTGACAAGATTCCGTTGGACGGCACGGTCATCGACGGCGAGAGTGCAGTCGACCAGTCGCCGATCACGGGCGAGAGCGTCCCCGTCGACAAGGCTGCCGGTGACGAGGTCTACGCTGGCGCGATCAACGAGGAGGGGTACCTCGAGGTAGAGGTCACCTCGACCGCTGGCGATTCGACGCTCTCGCGCATCATCGAGATGGTCCAGGGCGCACAGGCGAAGAAGACCGAGTCTGAGCAGTTCGTCGACCGCTTCTCCGGCTACTACACACCCCTCGTCGTCGTGCTGGCAATCCTGACCGCCGCTATCCCGCCGCTGGTTATCGCCGACCCCATCTCGGTCGACCTGGCCGGATACGGGTTCACCTTCGCGAGCGACTGGCAGACGTGGTTCATCCGGGGGCTCACCCTGCTGGTGATCGCCTGCCCGTGTGCGTTCGTCATCTCCACACCCGTCTCGGTGGTGTCGGGCATCACCAGCGCCGCGAAGAACGGCGTCCTGATCAAGGGCGGCAACTACCTCGAAGCGATGGGCGAAGTCGATGCCGTCGCGCTCGACAAGACGGGGACGCTCACGAAGGGCGAACTCGCCGTCACCGACGTCGTCCCGGTCGGCGACACCACGGAGGCCGATCTGCTCCGTCGCGCCGCCGGGCTGGAGCGGCGCAGTGAGCACCCCATCGCTGCGGCGATTCTCGCCCGTGCTGAGGAGGCGGGCGTGGGTAACTTGCCCGACCCGACTGGCTTCGAGAGCCTCACGGGGAAGGGCATCCGGGGCGAGATCGACGGCGAGACGTACTATGCGGGCAAGCCCGCGCTCTTCGAGGAGTTGGGCTTCGATCTCTCTCGGGCACGCCGCGAGACGGACGGCGGCGTCGCGGCGGAAGAGGCGGCCGAGTACGACGACGGGGCATTCGCCGAGGACGCGCTCGCCGCACTGGAGCGGGAGGGCAAGACGGTCGTTATCGTCGGGACGGAGTCGGAACTGCTGGGTGCGATCGCCATCGCCGACGAGGTACGCCCGGCCTCGAAGCGGGCTGTCGAACGCCTGCACGAGCTGGGCGTTGAGCGCGTGGTGATGCTGACCGGCGACAACGAGGGCACCGCCCGCGCCATCGCCGAGCAGGTCGGTGTCGATGAGTATCGCGCCGAACTCCTACCCGACGAGAAGGTCGACGCGGTCGAAGAGTTACAGGCGGAGTACGGGGAGGTCGCGATGGTCGGCGACGGCATCAACGACGCCCCCGCGCTCGCCACTGCGGAGGTCGGCATCGCGATGGGCGCCGCCGGCACCGACACCGCCCTCGAAACGGCTGATATTGCGTTGATGGGCGACGACATCGGGAAACTCCCGTACTTGTACGATCTGTCGCATACGGCCAACGGTGTGATCCGGCAGAACATCTGGGCCAGCCTCGGCGTGAAGCTCCTGCTCGCGCTAGGCGTGCCGCTGGGCCTGGTCAGCGTTGCGCTGGCAGTCGTTGTCGGAGATATGGGGATGAGCCTCGGCGTCACCGGGAACGCGATGCGGTTGTCCCGGATTGAGCCCGATCGAATCATCGACGCCTGACTCTGCGGCGGGAAGTGCGGGCAGGACGCTCTTCTTTCGGGACTTACCTCCGCTACATCGAGACAAGTTGTGGTTTGTCTGGGGCAGAAAGGACTGAGCCCCACCGTGGGCTCTGATTTGATGCGCGAGAATCCAGACGACGATCCATTCCACGATTGTGAGTTCGGTCCCGACGCAGTCCTCGGGACGCACACCTTCCACGATGTCCTGTTCACCGACGACACGGAAACCCCGGTAAACGTGCTCACCGGCGAGACGCCCGTACATTCGCAGGCGAGCGTCGAGGAAGCGAAGGCGTTCGCTGCGAGTATTGACACCGACACGCCACAGATCGCACTTCCGGCGTCAGTCGAAACGCAAATCGAGACGCAGAGCAAGCCCTACACTGCAGCTGCGTTCTTCCACTTCAAGGCGACGGGGTCGCTCGAACGACACCGTGCCTACCACGCCGCGTACGACTCGGATGCGTTCACCGTCGACTTCGAGGCCGACTACGAGTCTGGGGACCTGACCATCACTGTCGACCGAGCGAACGACTCCTAAGAATCGACCGCTAGATCAGGTTTTTCGAGTGCCGGCGATGGGTGCCGGCGCAGCAGGAGCAAGCGAGCAACGACTCCCGGTGCGTCGGCGCTTCGAGGTGTTCGAGATGCACATGGTCATTTACAGCCTGGTAGAAGCATCGACAGAAGACGAAGCACTATCCACCGGAAAGACGGTGTTCGACCGCCTGGTCGGCGCGGACCCACACGCTGGCGCAGTCTTCGACTACCACGTGACTTTTGATGAGGAAGACACGTCCGTTGCGGGGAAGGCCCGATGGGGTGAGTTGCCGACTGCAGCCCCCGTCGACTCCGACGATGGCCAAGACCTGCTTGAGCGTGGCTGGGAGGCGACGAAAGAGGAGTTCGAGCGGAATCTCGAACGGGTGAGGGAGGCACTTGACGAACTTTCCGATGAGGAGATCATGCGCGACGAAGAACTCGCTCGGCACGCCTTCCACCAGGTCGGCGCCTACGACGGGCCAACGATCTTCCTGTACAACGAATATGCGAACGGTATCCGTCACCGCGAGCAACTGGATCGAGTGCTGGAGGAGAGCGAGGAGCTCTGGATCGTGCCCGCCGACGTCCACTTCTAACAGATGTCCCGGATCACAAATTGGAAGCGCGAGAGCCGCACGCCCACACTCGCATACCGGAATACCGAGACCGGCGCTCGGGCGGTCTTACACCGAGCACCGGATTCGTACCGCTACAAGTGGCGTGGCGTAATCCTCGTCGACGGCTACCCAGTGTGGTCGCGGGGGTACGAGACGAAGGACGTGAAATCGTTCCGTGACGAGCTCCGTGACCGGCCAGCGCCCGAACTGAGTTGTCCCGAGTGTCTGAACAGCGACGTGGCAATCGGCGGAAAAACGGCTGACGGCGCGAAGGTTCAGCGCTGGGTCGAATGTCGGAGCTGTGGATACGAAGCATCCTCGAGAATCGTGTACGGCGCCGAGCGCTGATTGATGGGAACGTTTCTGCGGTGACGTTTATTTTGGGCCGGGATGGGTGGCCCGTCTCAATCGGGCCAGATCCACAGATGAGTCTGGGAGTCATCGACCGCCACAGCGAAGCACTGTTCGAGTTCCTCTGGTGTCCCGTCTGCGGGCACGAGGTATTCAGTCACATTCCGTTCGAAGGTGTGTTCTGCAAGAACTGCAACACGCAGGTCGAACTCCAAGAATCCCGAGAGACACGTGGCTACGAGGAGGCCGTCCTCGCCTGCTTCGACACCCACTCAACGTGGAACCTCCACGTCGACGAGAAGCTCCGTCGCGACCTACCCGATGGGTCGGCACGGGTGAAGATCCTCGGCGCACCAGGTGCCTACAAGGTCGACTGGTGGAGTCCAGCACCCGGTGATGACTGGGAGCCGGTCGAACGAGGCGAGTTCGACGATGTCGACGAACCAGCCGATATCTCCCATCTCGCGTAGGGGAAAGCAGGTCCTGTGGCTGTTTTTCACCCCCTGAGGGGTGCGGGGGTGCTCGAACGAGCAGCTCCCGAACAGACCGATGAGTAAACCTAGCGACACACACTCGCACGAACAGACACACCCAGCGAACGACTGCGAAATCGCCTACGTCGGGTATCGGCAGAGCGGGCGGGCTATCGTTGAGAAACGTCCCGGCCAAGAACGGCTCACGCCAGAGCGGAGTCTCGCGCTGGTGAACCACAGTCCCTCGGGATTCGAATGGGGATACGGTGGTAGTGGTCCGGCACAACTCGCGCTCGCACTCCTCCTCGATTACACGGATGACGAAGCGTTCGCTCTCGACCACTACCAGGCATTCAAAACCGAGGTCGTGAGCCAGCTGGGCTGCGCGGGGTCCGACGAGTACTGGCGACTCACCTCTAGCGAGATCGACGCAGCCCTTCGTGAGACGACTGGCGAGCCAGTCGCACCGACCATCAACTAACGATCACAAAGAGCAATCCATGGCAGAACCCACTCAGCAGTCGCACACGCCCGCCGAATCGACGGAGAACACTGAGCGACAGGCACCAACCGAGTACGTCGAGCGAAGCGATGTCGGCGTCTCACTCACCGTGAAGCTCACTCGCGGCACTGGCACCCGCGATCAGGACAAAATCGTGGCCAAAGCGAAAGGCAAGACGCTCGAAGATGCCCGCGAGGACATGGAAATCCTCCGGGAGTACATCCACGATCTTGCTGAGGACGCTCGCCAAATCCAGCCAGCAGATCTACACGAATAGTAATTCTTTTGGGTGTTGCACAGAATTGTGTAATCATAGGATGTACGAAGTATGCGGTGAAAAGGAACTCAAGGTCATCCTCGCGCTTGATCAAGGCGATTCCATCTCCGGCGTCGCGCGAAAGATCGACGAGAACCGCGAGACGATTCGGCGCGTCGTGAATCGCCTTGAGGAGGCGGACTACGTCGCGTACGATCATGGCCTCCAGCTCCTCGATCAGACGCTCCGCGACGTCGGTCTCGAGTTCCTGGCGGCCGCAGCAGACATCTCGCCGCCGTCGATCTCGGAGGCGTACGTCCTCCCGCAGTTCGCTGGCATGAACTACGCGTTCACCGCCATCGATGCGGTCTACGTCTGGACCCGCGGTGGCTACCAGGTCGCTCGCGACACAGAGGACTATCCGCTGTTCATCGCCGTCCACGAATCCGAACTCGACGCCTGGACGTCGTTCTTCAACCAATTCGGAATCCCGACTACAGAAGAGCGCCAGCCCGCTGACGATCTCGATGGCACCATCCAAGTCGTTCTGGAGCCACGGTCACAGATCGAGGCCGAGATGGTCGACGGACGGCCCGTCATCCCGCTTCAGGAAACCGTGGCGTTCGCAAACGAGTACTACGCGACCTTCGAGTCGGCACTCGATATGCTCGGCCGGATGTACGACGACATCGACACTGACGCAGCCTACCGGATGGAGCCAGCCTGAACATGAGTCAAGAAGACCGAAGCGAGGCACTCATCGAAGTGCTCGAAGAGCTGGAACAGTCCGATATCGGATTCGTCCTCGTTGGCGGCTACGCAATCAGTCAGTTCGAGGCGCGGTTCTCGACCGACCTCGACCGCCTCGGCTGCCGACAAACCAAGGCAGAGTGGTCGTTCGACTATCTGCGCACACACAGTTCTCCGACGACGATATCAGGCGGCACTCAGTCGACGACGGCACGAGCAGCCGACGGGGAAGTACTCGTCGCGGCCAAGCTCCATAGTGGTCGGAAAACGGATCTCGCTGACGTCCTCGCTGCGATCCCGTCGATCAACCTCGACATGGTCGAGACGCACCTGCATCGCGGCGATGCTGACGCCCTTCGTGATCAGCTCAGTGAGGCACAAACGTTCATCGAAGAGGGCGGGCTCGATCACCGCTTCAAGAGTATGTTCGGTCAATCATCAGCCTCGGCAGAGGATATCGAGACGCTGCTCGAATTCCTCAAGCGACAACAGGAGTGAGATAGCGCTCACTGTGACAGCAACAGCGGCGGTATCTGTGAGTGGCCGTCGCCGAAGTTGCGCTAGGACGGAAATGAGCAGGTGCTGTTTGTCGTCGCCTTGAGGGCGCGGAGGCGAACACCAGTGAGTGACTCATCAGATCAATCTGTAGAATCGGGTGGCCTAACACCAGAACAGCGTCTCGAACCACCGAACACGCGCCTCATTAACGCCGGTATCGTGACGATTCACGATATGGAGACGCTGCGAGCGTGTGTCGCCTACGAGAACACGAATCAGCAGCGTGTTCGGATTCTTCGCCAGCTCAAGCAGCAGGCCGACGAAATCCGCTCACAGGACTGAATCACTGCTCATGGAGGCTGTTTTTCACCCCCAGTAGGGGTGCGGGGTACTCGACCACCCGCGTTCGACACATGAAAACAGATCTGACCGACGGTCCCAGAACAGAAGTACAGACTGAGAGCGACCCCTGCCCGACGAACAGAGACCACGTCGAGTATGTGGGGATGCGCGTCGGCGACAGAGCGGTCGTACTCAACCTCACCGAACACGAACGACTCGCCCCCGACCGAAGCCTCGATCTCATACGACAGAGCCTGTCGGGATTCGAATGGGGCGACACTGGCAGTGGTTCGGCACAGCTCGCCTGTGAACTCCTCCTCGATTACTACGACGACGAAGCCGTCGCCTCCCAGCACTACATCCAATTTTGCGATGACGTGGTGAGCCAGCTGGAGTGCACTGGACCAGCTAATTGCTGGCATCTCACCGGCAACGACATCGAGGCTGCACTCGCTGACTGTAACGAGCACCACGCTCTCACGCCGGACGGTGGCATCCCGTCGTCGTCGCTACCGGCGAATTGGAGTGTCGTAAACCGAACAGATCGGACGGTCTTCCAGCGTCGAGACATCGACCACTACGTCGTCCTTGGCGAAGGGAGTACAGAGTGGCTGATCGTACTCTGTGCGCAGGGCGACAGAGCGTATCCCGCCCCGCTCGATCATCGAACCCTGCCGGTCGGAACTACTCCTGCTCCCGCCGTGCAGGAACTGGTCACTGAGAGCAACAACCTCGTCGAGCCGGAGGAAGAAGCCTGATGGAGACCCTTCGCCTCTCCCGAAGCGCATTCCAGCTCATCGGACGCCCTGTCGAGGCGCTGGAGCGCATCGGCCGGGAACTCAAACGATACAACGACCGGCACGAGCGAACAGCTGAGGAAGACACCGACGACTCATGACCAGCGAAGCGACTCTCGGTGAGTTCAAGGTCGAGGAGTCGTCCGGTGAGTCCCGCTCGCCCTCACTTGAAGAACGCCTTCTCACTCCGATCTCACCGTCCGTCGGACTACGGCTGATTCCCGGTCGAGGTGATTCACTCTATCTCCAGAACCGAGGCACGGAGCGGTACCTCTTCCGTGACGAACACGACCGGTGGTTCGTTCTCCAACCGTCCGCAAAAGACTCAGAAACGGCGTTCGTACGCTGGGTGTACCTCCCGAATGACAAACCCGAACGATTGGCGCGGGCAGCGCTTCGACGACGGACGGTGGTCGGCTACGACTACGTTCGGCGGGGGGCTGCTCCCACTCCAGTTAGATCGACGGTGACGGCAATGTTCGTTGCGGAACGCTGGCCCGAGACGACCTACGAGTGCGGATCGTGCGAGGCACTGTTCGACTCGGCACGAAACCACGCGCTCCACTGCTGGAACGCCCATCCGTGGGTACCGAACCCAGAGCAGGTACGTCGCCGACGTAGGGCCGACGAGTAAGTCAGAGAATCAAAGACAGGTGTCGAGACCATTCAAGAGAGTAACCAACAACGCTGGGATATCGGGGGAGCTGTTGGGTAAGTAGTAGTTGTTTTTGCGCCCGTGAGAGGGGCCCAAGGCGCATGACGAGAGTGATTCCAAGAGGCAATGAGCTGAAGCTCGAACTCCCTCATATCTCAGCTGTTCTCTGTTGCCCACTCAAGTAACGGTTCCAGGCGTGTTCGAACCTCGTCGCCGTCGTCCGTCAGCGCATACTCGACACGTGGCGGGATTTCGTTGTACTGCGTCCGTGAAACGAGACCCGCCTCCTCGAATTCGTCGAGGCGTTTCGAGATCGTGGACGTACTCGCGGTCGGGAGGTGCTCCTCAATCTCCGCGAACCGCAGTGCATCGTGTGCGCCGATGATGCTGACGAGTTGCATCGCGTATTTCCGGCTCAACGTGTCGATAACTCCTGTGAGCGGGCAGTAGCACGTGCCGTCGATATCGCACGCGGGCGCCGATGAAGTAGTATCTGCCATAGCTTCGTGGCCTCCAACCTACTCCATAGCTTCGGACTCTGGAGTATAAGAACTTCCTGTCGTAAAGTATCGGTATAGATGACTCACACCTCCGACTATGATCTCGTGATCCTCGGCGGCGGAGCCGCTGCCTTCGCCGCCATCACTGAAGCAAGCCGGCGGGACCTCTCGACGGCGATGGTGAATACGGGCTTGCCCATCGGCGGGACGTGCGTGAACGTCGGCTGTGTCCCGAGTAAGCATCTGCTCGCCGTCGCCGAGAGTAGTGCTGCAGCGTCGGAGAACCCCTTCGACGCCGTCACATATCCCGAAGAGCCGACTGTCGACTGGGCCGACGCCCTCGACGGCACCGGCGAACTCATCGAACGGTTCCGGCAGGAGAACTACGTCGACGTCGCTGAGCACTTCGAGACCGACATCTACGAGGGGTACGGCCAGCTGGTCGACGATACGACCATCGAGGTCGTCGACGGCGCCGACGAGGGCGCGCACATTACTGGGAAGAAGGCGCTCGTCGCGACGGGCAGTTCACCGTGGGCGCCGCCCATCGACGGGCTCGACGACGTCGACTACTACACGAGCGAGACCATCCTCGAGGAGGGCGACCTCCCCGAGAGCATCGTGATCCTTGGTGGCGGATACATCGCGCTGGAGTGGGGCCAGATCCTCCACCGTGTCGGCGTCGACGTAACCATCCTCCAGCGCTCCGGTCACGTGCTCTCAGATATGGAAGGTCAGCTCGGCCGGGAGATGCAACGAGCCTTCAATGAGGAGGGAATCGACGTCGTGACCAGTAACGACTTCCAGCAGGTTCAGGATGTGGCTACCGACAGTGGTGCTGACCCTGGTCAGAAGTGCGTCGCTGTGGAGACTGTCATCGAGGGCGAGGAGCAAGCGTTCACCGCAGAGGCGTTATTCGTCGCAACCGGCGTCCAGCCCAACAGCGAGGACATCGGCTTGGAAGCAGTCGGCGTCGAGACCGAATCCGATGGCGCGATTCGCGTCGACGAGCATTTCCAGACGACCAATCCCGACATCTACGCGGCTGGCGACGTGATCGGCGAGCCCGAACTGGAGACGGTCGCCGCCAAGGAGGGCAATCACGCCGTCAAGAACGCCTTCGGGGACGAGGGCGTCAGCATCGACTACGATGCAGTCCCCGCAGTCGTGTTCACCAGTCCCGAGGTAGCAGTCGTTGGGACAACTGAACGCGAATATATGGACGAACACGGTACCTGTTCCTGCCGGACGGTTCAGATGGAAGATGTCCCTCGGGCAAAGGCCGTCAAGAACACGGATGGACTCGTCCAGGTGGTGAAGCACCACGAGACCGACGAGATTGTTGGCGTCCACATGGTCGGCCCCCGCGCCGCCGACATGATCATGGAAGCCACGCTGGCTGTGAAGTTCGGTCTCACCGTCGACGACATCATCGATACTGTCCACCCGTTCCCGACGTTCTCCGAGGCGTTCAAACAAGCCTGTCAGGCCTTCCGCCGGGATACGTCCAAGATGAGCTGCTGTATCGAGTGAGCCTTAGTCGTCGGTCGAGAATACGTCGTCAAGTGTGCCGCTATCGCCTAATTCGATGAGGGCACGGTTCAGGAGTTCGCGAACGATGAACTCCTCGTAGTGCTGGGTGTCGCAGTACTCACAGGGCTTCATCTCGCGGGCGACCGCCTCGATCTCAGTACCGTGTTTCGTATACAGCGTCTCAATGAGGGATGCCAACTCCTCGGACGTGGTGGACTGCGCCCCCGCAAGGGTTTCGTCTGCTTCCTCCGGGAGCTCATAGGAGAAGACCCGCGTGTTCGACTTGTAGAACTTCCGCGTTCCGCCGCCGGCTTCCTCGAGCCGGGCGATCTCGATCATCCCCGCATCCTTCAGAACGTTCACGTGGTGGCGCACAGTCGTCTCAGCCTTCTCCTCACCGCGACGATGCAGTTCGTCGTGAATCTCTTCGATCGTCATTTCTTCGGCAGCGAGCATATCGAGAATCTTCGCCCGAACGTCGTTCTCCAACGCTTTCGCTTTCTCCGGGGCCGTCGTCACGACTTCACGGATCGGCACGTCGGATTCGAGGAGCGCCATTCTTGTGAGGACGTAGGGGAACGACGATAGTAAGAGTAACGCAACACACTCGACAGCAGTCTTAGTTATTCGATACCGCTATAGCTCTAGTCGTAATGGTTATCCAATTCGCTGGGTAACTAGCGACCACGATGGGAACAACACAGGAACAATTCAACGTCGGGGGGATGTCCTGCTCGTTCTGTGCCGAGAGCATCAAGAAGGCCTACAGCCGGACCGACGGCGTCGAGGACGTCGACGTGAGTCTCGCCCACGAGGAGGTCCTCGTTCAGTACGACGACAACATCCTGAGTGAAGTCGAAGTGAAGGGCACGCTCCGGGATCTCGGTTATACCATCCGCGACCCGGACAAAGCGAAGCGATACGAGCAACAGCAGGCCGAACTCGCCGACGGCAAGCACCGTCTCCTGCTCGCCGGCGGCGCGTCCATCGTCGTTGCCGCGCTGATGGGCTGGATGATCGTCGTGATGGGACGCTTCGAGTCGGCATCTCTCGTAATGGATCTGGTGACGCTGGGGCTGGCGCTGGGGACGATGTTCGTTCCTGGACGGTATATCAAACAGAAGGCGTTCCAGAGCCTGCGCCGGGGGATCTTCAACCAGCACGTCCTCCTGGAAGCGGGCGCGTTCGCCGGGCTCGTCGGTGGACTGCTTGGCCTGTTCGTGTTCCCGAGCTTCCCGACCGTCCACTTCTTCGCCGTTTCCGTGTTCATCACCACCTACCACATCCTCTCGGAGTACACCAGCCTCATCGTCCGCACGCGGGCTTCCCAAGCCGTCCAAGGCCTTCTCGACCTCCAGCCCGACACGGCACGCCGCATCGGTGAGGACGGTGACGTCGAGGAAGTCCCCCTCGACGGCCTCGACGTCGGCGACTACGTCCGGGTCAAGCCCGGCGAGAACATCCCTGTCGACGGTGAGGTCGTCGAGGGTAAATCCGCAGTCGACGAGTCGGTTGCCACCGGCGAGTCCATCCCCGAGGAGAAGGCCGAAGGCGACGAGGTGATCGGCGGCAGTGTCAACGAGACCGGGACGCTGCTCATCGAGGTAACTGCCACCGGCGAGGACGCATTTCTCAATCAAGTAGCCCGCGAAATCGAGGAAGCACGCGCTATGAAGCCCGGCATCATCCAGCTCGCCGACCGCGTGCTCAAGTACTTCGTCCCGGGCGTCTTGACGATCGCTGCACTCTCATTCCTCTTCTGGATGATCGCACCGCTCGCGTGGGGCGGAGGTCCGAACATCCAGCGCGGGGCGTTCGCAGCGCTGGCGGTCCTCGTGCTCGGCTATCCATGTGCGCTCGGGATGGCGACACCGCTCGCGCTAATTCGGGGCGGCGGGAAGGCCGCTGACCGAGGCATCCTGATGCGCTCCGGTGACGCCTTCCAGATATTTCCCGACGTCGACCACATCGTGTTGGACAAGACCGGCACCATCACCGTCGGCGAACCCGCCGTTAGTGAGGTCGTCGCGTTCGGTGCCGACGAGGTGGATGTACTCACGACTGCGGCCAGTGCAGAGGCCTTCTCCGAGCACCCGCTCGCCGATGCGATCCTCGAGGCCGCCGACGAGCAAGATGTCGAGTACGCTGACCCCGATGCCTTCGGCTCCGTGACCGGCAAGGGCGTCCGGGCAACCGTGGCCAGCGACGACGTACTGGTCGGGAAACCGGGATGGCTCAGCGACGAGGGAATCGACCTGTCGAAGGGAGACGCCGATATTGAGCGACTCCAAGGCCGCGGCCTCACCGTTGCTGGAGTTGTTCGTGGCGGTGACCTCATCGGCCTGATCGGCATCGGCGACGAAATCAAAGCCGATGCCGCCGAGACGATCCGGCGGATGCGCGACGCCGACATCACGCCCGTGATGATCACCGGCGACAACGAACGCACCGCGAACGCGGTCGCCAAAGAGATCGGCATCGGCCGGGTTATGGCCGACGTCCTCCCTGACGAGAAACGCGAGGAGATCGGGCGCCTGCAGGAAGCCGACCACCGCGTGGCGATGGTCGGCGATGGCATCAACGACGCTCCTGCACTCACGCAGGCGGACATCGGCATCGCCATCGGCGCTGGGACCGACATCGCCATCGAGTCGGCGGATATCGTCCTGATGGGTGACCGGCTTGGTGGCGTGATGGACGCCTACGAGATCGGGAAAGAGAGCTACCGGAAGACCCGCCAGAACCTCGCGACGGCCTTCGCGTTCAACGGGGTCGGTGTCGCCGCCGCGACGACCGGGCTCGTCCACCCAGTGTTCGCGATGCTCGCGATGGTGCTGTCTGTCTCGGCCGTCCTCGCCAACAGCTTCGCTGGTCAGCTCCTCTCGGGCGAGGGTGTCAACACCAAATTCGCCCTCGACGAACGCACCGACGGCGAGCGGGAAGACGGCCGAGCGGCGGCCGATTAGGCCTTGACGTCGTAGCCAGCCTGTTCGATTGCCGCGTTCACGTCGTCGTCTGCGACTCCATCCTCGAGAACCACGTCGACCGTGTCAGCTTCGTGGTCGGCCTCGACCCGACTCACACCGTCGAGGTTTCGCAGGGCGGTCTCCACGTTCTGTTCGCACCCGTTGCACGACATCCCGGTGACGGAGATCGTCTTTCGCTCCATACGGGCCTGTAAACACTCGCGGGGAATGACCATTACGGTAGCTGTTGTATCGGTTTTACCCTATGAGAGGTGGGGCGTTATCGTCCGGAGAGTTGTTTGTGTCGGCCCCAACGGGGGTGGAGGCTCTTTGAGATGGGGTCCACTGACGAGCAAGAGAGTAACGAATTCTCGCCAGAGAAGCGGCTTGAAGCATCGAACACGCGCCTGATCAAGGCAGGAATCGCGACGATTCCGGATATGGAAACCCTCCAAGAGTGTGTTGCCTACGAGAACGCCAACCAGAATCGAACGCAGATCCTGCGCCGGCTCAAGTGGAAGGCTGAAGAGCTACGTGAGGGCGAAGAGTAAGCTCTATCCTTAACCAACACACTCCACGTGGGTTTCCCCATTGTTGGTTAACAGGGTGTGCCTCAGTTTTTCGGCCCCCTCGATGGGTGCGAGGCAGCCAGCAGCGGCCTCGCGGGATCGAATAGAAGCTCAGTCAGCATCAACAGGTAACGACTCACAAACACGAGAACTGACATTCAAATACCAAGCCGGGACCAAACTGAGTGATTCAATCACATCACAAATCATGGGCAAGAAGCTGTACTCAGACGAAGAACTCCTCAATCGTCTCCGGGAATTCGCGTCGGAACTCGGGCGGCCCCCGTCGCAGAATGAGATGAACGAGTCCGGCACTCATGCCGCAAAGACCTACGCGGACCGTTTCGGGTCGTGGAATGAAGCGCTCAAGACTGCCGACCTTGAGACGGGAACAAACGAACCAAACGGAAGACCAGCGACACCGAAAGCCGATCTTCTTGTGGACCTCAAATCAGTCGCTGAAATCGTAGGAGAGGCACCTTCAGAGCGAACCTACAGAAGTTACGGGAAGTACTCGGTGAAAACGTACTGCAAGCGATTCGGCGGGTGGAACTCAGCTCTACGGGCAGCTGGGTTGGAGCCCAACGTTGAACTGAATCTCTCCGAAGAAGCACTTATTGCTGCTCTACAGGAGTTCGCTGAGGAACTTGGCCGCCCACCCACGACAGACGAGATGGATCAAGATGGTCCGTACACCTCGGATCCGTACAAACGGGCCTTCGGAAATTGGAATCAGGCTCTTCAGAGGGCTGGCTTAGAAATAAACTATACACGAAACGTGAGTGAAGACACTCTGCTGTCTGAACTCAAGAGACTCAGCGAAGAGTTGGGACACATTCCGCGCAAAGAGGAGATGCAGGACCAGGGAAAATGGAGCGGATCGGTCTACCAGAAGCGGTTCGGTTCTTGGAACGAGGCGCTTACAGCCGCTGGCTTCGAGCCAAATACCCGGTGGCGAATTCCACGTGAGGGTTTATTGACCGAATTGCGAGAGCTCGCCGAAGAGTTGGGTCATCCGCCGACAACGGGTGAGATGATTAAACACGGGGAATTCACGACCCAGCCGTATCGGCGCGTATTCGGATCATGGCGAACAGCCCTACAGGCGGCCGATCCAGACTATTTAGACGACTACCGCCAGTCAAATACCGAGACAGTACCGTTCGGCTCGAACTGGCCACAGATTCGTGAGGAAATCATTACCCGTGACAATGAATCCTGTCTGCGCTGCGGTATGGGCCGCGAAGCTCACCGCGATAAATTCGGACGTGATCTCCCGGTTCATCATAGGATCCCTCGACGCCGGTTCTACAACGACCCAGACCGGTCGGTCGACGATGCAGATGTACCGAGTAACCTGTTGACTCTCTGTATCCCGTGCCACCGCCGCCTCGAACGGCTTCCAGTCCAACCAGTGGTTGACTAACAAGCGAAGTTCCACGTTCAGCACGATAGTCTGCCGGCGAGCAGAGCGTCTACCTCCCGCCGGCGTGACTTCGCGACCTGTTTTTCGTGCCCCCAGAGAGGGCGAGGGCTCCTTCGAGAGCCCTCAGAGGTGACTTCCAGTGAGTCAACAACAGCGTCCTGACAACGTCTCGATCGACGAGATCCCGGTCGACATCGACAACACGCAATCAGCGGAGGTCGATTCCGCCGATGTCCCCGACGAAATCGAGTCCATCACCCGTGGGCTCGCCGGTGAGCAGCCGCCGACGAATCCCATAGTGGTTCTCAAGGCGGCCCGGTGGTGGTACATTCACGGCAAGGGCGGCACGGATCCCGCCTTCCAGTGGGCCATCGAGTGGGCGCGTCATCTTGCGACCGACACGCCCAGTGACGTCGAGCGGTTCGACGAGTTCCTCGAGTACCTCGTCACGGTCGGCTTTGCAGACGAACGCCACGAGCTCCGCTGACCGACAGAGCGGTTTTTTGAACGCCCCTGAGGGGTGCGGCGCGGTCTGAACAGACGCAGTCGCCGTGAACTCGATTCGGTGAACACGATGTCTACGACCAGAGACTCGTCGGTCTCCTTCGACCAGACCGACACGCGATCCGACGAGATGAACAGTACCATCGAACAGTGGATCGACGACCTCGTCGCCGGCGTCGACGACGCGCAGGCCAGCGACGAGTTCCAAGAGTGGCTCGATGTCCAGAGTCGTTTCCACGACTACTCCTACCGGAACACGCTCCTCATCAAGCGGCAGTGTCCCGAGGCGAGCCGGGTGGCGGGCTACCGGACGTGGCGGGAGGAGTTCAACCGTCACGTCACGGAGGGCGAATCAGCCATCTGGATCTGGGCGCCGATCATCACCAAGCAGTGCCCGGAGTGCGAGAATTCGCCGAGCTACCACGAGGACAGTGACTGTGAGTACGACGAGACGCCGCCCGAGGAGTGGTCCGAGGGCCTGGTCGGATTCAAGCCTGCGCCGGTGTTCGACGTCTCGCAGACCGAGGGCGAGCCGCTTCCCGACCTGGACACGGAAGCGACCGGCGACGCCGGCAATCTCGTTGAACAGTTGACTGACGCCGCTGACGACCTCGGCGTGACGGTGCAGATCGTTCCAGCCGAGGAGTGGACCCACGGCGAGGCAAAGGGCATCTGCGAGCAGCTGAGCCTCGTCGACGTTCAGCCGCTCGTCGAGGTGCGTGATCGGGAGAACGAGGCCGACCTCGCGCGGACGCTAATTCACGAGTACGCCCACGCTCTGCTCCACTTCGACGTCGACGACGACACCGAGCGGGCGAAACGCGAGGTCGAGGCCGAAGCCGTCGCATATGTCGTCGGGCGGTACTGTGGGTTGGACACTAGCGGGTCGGCGTTCTACCTCGCTGCGTGGGAGTCGGACGATCCCGAGGTCGTTCGCGAGCGGCTCGGACGGATCAGTTCTACAGCAGAAGAGCTCATCGACGTGCTCGAAGGAGACTCCTCGTCCCAACATAGTTAACCAACAGAGTGATGGATTCCTTCCGTTCTGTTGGTTAAGTTTTTCAGCGCCCGCCGAGGGGCGGAGGCGCATTCAGACCTCCGTCGAATGATGACTGAACCCAATCTCACGACGGTCCTCGAGGAAGCCGAGCACGTTGCCGAGCAGCACGACCAGGTCGCTCGTACGACAGACAACCAAGCCCACGAGTACCTCCGATACGCCGTTCTTCGGGTGCTTGAAGGCGAGGCGGACCACCTCCCAGCAGACTGGACGCCGACCGACGGCGTGACCGTCGGCTACGGGAGCGATGAGGCGATGTTCGATAGCTGGGGCTCCAGCGAAGACTGGTGGGAGACCGTCCCGCCGCGAGAAGCGTGTACCCGCTTCCGGGTGTTCTTCCCGGACGACCACCAGGCAGTTCCTCGCGCCATTGTCGACGTGATGGCCGCGCTCGGTGCCTGGCGCGTCTGGACTGGGAGCGCAGCCGCGTGCGGCTCCTACGACCATCGCGAGCGTCGCGAGGTCCACTACCTCTGGCCGGAAGGCCATCCGGTGGAGGAAGTGCTTCACGAGCGGCTCAGTGGCCCTGCGGAAGCCGTCGCTCCCGACGGTGGCCGAACAGGCGACGTTCGCGACCGACTGGTCGTCGACGAGAACGCACAGTCGGAGGACGATCTTGAGCCCCGCACGAAGCGTGCCGTCGCCGAAGCGATGGACGTCTCACTCCTCTCGAAGGGTGGCCGCTACGAGGTACAGTCTGCGTCAGGGAACCGGTACGAAGTCGACGTCATCGACGAATCGTGTACCTGTCCCGACTGGCAGCAACGTTCACCCGAGGGCGGCTGCAAGCACCTGCGCCGCGTCGATCACGAGATTAAACGGGGCCGCGTTCCCCGACCAGACGGCCGCCTTCCCTCCCCGTAGTCGTGGCCAGACTACTCCACGGGACGGACTGTGTCGCCATCCCGACGGACCCGGTCGAACGTTGAGAGATACGCGATCCGGTCGTGAACCTCCTCGTCATCCAGCTCCAGTTCCGCGGCCAGTTCGTCGACGGTCATCGGTTCATCGAGTGCCTGGAGGACTTCGAGCCCCCGGTAGTACCTATTCGTCAGTTCCTGAACGCGCCCCTCGATCGGCGTGGTTACTCCGTACCGCTCCTCGAGTTCGACCAGGGCCTCGTTCGCGAACGTGGCGAACTGATCGTCCCCCAGGCGTTCGATCTGGGCTTCGAGTTCAGTCCGGACGACGTCGTAATCGAGACCGGCCTGTACGAGCATATTCATGTCCTCGATGTCGTCGTCGCGGCCTGCGATCGCCTTGAACAGGAAGATATCTTCGTTGCTGACCAGCCGGACCGTCAGTTGATCTGTGTCGAGGAACGGCTCGCTGCGCTCTTGCATCCCGTCGGTGAGCACGAGCTTGTTCGCGACCTGCTGGTTGAAGATGTCAAGGCGACACCCGTCGTCGTTCTCAACGCAGCTCGTTGCCCCCAGCGCCCGATAATCTGGATCCAGCGATTGAACCTCCGCATACCCGAGGTCCATCAAGACGGCCCACAGCTGACCGTACGCGTCGCCATCCGGGACGACCAGGTCGATATCTTTCGTCGCCCCCTTGAGGTCGCGCAGCGACATCGCGCCACCACCGATCAGGTAGACCGCGAGCGGGGCTGAGAGGCCATCCACGATCCGCTGGAATTCGTTCTCGATGTACTCGCGTCCGAATGTTGGTCTCATTTTGGTAATGGCACCTCGTAGTCAGCCGCCAGCTCCTGGAACTCGTCCCACTCCGGGAGTCGGTCGTCGTCTACCTCGCCGTGCGTCTCGAGGTAGCGGAGCAAGGCGTCGATATCGTCTTCGAGGCCATACTTCGCCGCCTGCTCTCGGAGGTCCGCCTCGTCGACGTCGACGTGGCTGAGCAGGAGGAGACAGTACGAACGGTGGCGGCTGCCGTCGTCGATCAGCAGCGTGTGACAGCAGAGCTCCGCCGGCGAGACTGCGTCGAGATCCTCGGAGTAGAAGTAGTAGCGATGGCCGGTGAGCAGGAACTGGAGGTCGAAGGCTGCGAACCGAGCGAGGCCGGTTTCGTGGAACGCCGCCGCGTCGATCTCCGTCTCTGCCTGCGCGAGGAATTCGTCGTAGTCCTCCCAGAGAATCGTCCCCTTCGGGGCAACGGCTTCGAGACGCTGGCGATGTAGATGATGTACGAGTTCCCGGGCGAACTCGTGGAGGCGGTCGAAGTCAGCGTTGAACTCGTAGTGGCCGTCGGCCGTCCCGACGAGACCACGGTCACGAAACCGCTTGAGGACGCGGTTAACCGTGTTGCGGTAGTTGTCGCTCCGGTCGGCGATTTCGGAGACGGTTCGCGGCTGGTCGAGGTAGTACAGCACTTCGAGTGCCTTGCCCGTCAGCAGTTCGGGGAAGTCGATATGGGAGTGCTGGCGGACGAGGTCCCGGTAGAGTTCGACGGCGCGAGCATCCGACGGAACGACTCGTTTTCGCCGCCCGTCGCGTTCCGTGAAGACGAGTCCCTTTTCGACGAGGTCGGCGACGGCACGAGAGAGGTAGCTCTCGCTGTGGTTGAGCTTCGTCGCGAGTTCGGAGATCGTGTCGCCGCGGTCGACCGTGGCGAGGACCTCGAGTTCGATACGCCGGAGCACGGTGTAACATAGTACGAAACTTGTATATAAAGAAGTTTCGAGTAGTGTTACAGTCAGCAGGCACGAGAGTCGTCTCCATCGTCTTAACCAACAAAACTATGGATTCGTGGGCCGTGTTGGTTAACACGAGAGTAGCCGATGTCCTACGAACCCCCGACCCCACCGGCGAACCTCCCGACGGAGATCGTCAACACACTCAACGAGTCGGAGCCGGAGCAGCTTCGAGACGTTGCAACGTACGCTGAGGCGCTCGCCGAGCACAAGGAACGAGAGGCCCGTCTCGAGGAGTCGGCAGATCAAGAAGAGGTCGAAGAGCGACCGGACGATCTCCCGGACGACGTCCCTGCCAAAGCGACGATCACGATCAAGGAGATCAACAACAACCACTACTACTACTGGCAGTGGCGAGAAGGAGAGAAGATACGCTCTCAGTACAAGGGCCCGGTCAACCCGGACGAGTAAAACTCGGTGAGGGAGGACACCCACCCCACGTTTCCGTCGTAACTGGAGGTGGGTGGAGGGGGTAACGCTGATTTGGAAGGGACCACACCCCCCGCATTTCCGTCGTTTCTCCACGACGGCGTAGGGAGAGGCTACGATAGTGTTATACAGCCACTAATTCTGTTGACCAAGAACCGATCAAGAGATGAACTAACTTCTGGAATACATAGATTAAAGTGCCATAGCTGAGAAACGCTCATTAAGCGTACTTCGCTTAAGGAGGGGGCGAAGTACTTCGCCCCCTCAGCTGAAACAATCCTTTCCAGCTGCTCCTATAGGCGGCCAGGTTTGGACGGCTAGGCCGCTCTCGTCTTTGGTATCTCGTCGTGAACGTCTTCTTCGAGTTCCCTCCCCACCTGTTCAGTGATTACGACGGAAACGTGGGGTGTGTGGGTTCGGGATTCGACAACAACGCGCCGCTTCCGTCTACGGGTTTCCTCTCTCACGTCGGAAACGCGGCTATATTGTCAGCAATCCAATTCCACCGAATTACGGCATTTTCCCGCTGATATCGGACAAGGAACGTCGGAAACGCGGGGTGGTGTTCTCCACTAGATTTATACTCCCCCCGCTCACACCGTGTGATATTCAATGACGCCCGACTCTTCACCCAGTTCTGTCGACGATCCACTCTTTGAATCCGGGCATCGCATCTTCGCGAACAAGGATCTCCTGAAAATCGGTCACGTGCCGGAGGCTGACCGGATCGTCGGTCGCGACGAGGAAATCTCGAAGCTCGCGAAACGTCTCAACGGTGCTGTCCACGGGTACTCCCCGGAAAACGTGATGATCTACGGGAAAACGGGGACCGGCAAATCTCTCGTTTCAAAACACGTCTGTCAACGAGCTCAAAATGCCGCTCAGGATGGCGTCGAGATTGGAACCGCGTATATCGACTGTGCTGAAGACAATACCGAAACTCAAGCAATCTCCTCACTGGCCGCGAAGCTGAACGATGAATCTTCGACTGGAATCTCCGTCCCACATACCGGCCTCAGTACGTCGAAATACTACAAACTCCTCTGGAAGACCCTCGATGCTCAATTCGATTCTGTGATCATCATCCTCGACGAGATCGATCTGATGAACGACGACAGCGTGCTGATGAAGCTCTCGCGCGCTGAGGAGGCGGGGAAAATCGACTGTAGCGTCGGTGTCATCGCGATCAGCAACAAGATCCAGTACGTCGACAACGTGAACGAGCGCGTGAAAAGTAGCTTCCAGCACAAGGAGCTGTTCTTCAAGCCATACGACGCCAACCAGCTCCGGGAGATCATGTTCAACCGCGAGGACGCCTTCCAGGACGACGTCCTTTCCGAGGACGTGATTCCGCTCTCGGCGGCCTTCGCCGCGCAGGAACACGGCGATGCTCGGAAGGCGATCGACATTCTTCGCCACGCCGGCGAGGTCGCCTACGAGGCCGGGGCAGAGCAAGTGACGGAGGAACACGTCCGCCAGGCACAGCAGCACGCCGAAAAGGACCGGTTCAGAGAACTCGTGAACGGCGCACCCACGCAGGCAAAGGCGGCGTTGCTGGCGCTCACGGAACTGAGTGTCAACAGCAACGACGATGCGTTCCTCACGAGCCGGGTGTACGACCAGTACGAACGCATCTGCAACCATCTCGATATGGATATCCTCTCCGTCCGCCGGTTCCGCGACATCCTGAAAGAGCAAGCCTTCCTCGGAGTTGTCGAAATCGAGAAGATCAACAAGGGGAGTGCCGGCGGCATCCACCTCCAGAACCGACTCATCGAAGATCCCCAGGTCGTCCGCGAAACGATCCTCGAGGACAGCCGGATGCAGGACTGGACTCGCGAGTAGTGACCCCCTACTACTGAGTGGGTGCGGACGACGGAAATCCGGGGTGGGGCGTGAGGAAACGACGGAAACGAGGGGGGTCGAAAATTACGTCGGAAACGTGGGGTTGGATCGAAACGACGGAAACCAGGGGTGGGGTCCACTACGACAGTTCGTTGGAGGCTCCGAACGAGCTCAAAACGGCGTCCTTCTCACCGGAGAGCTCTCGGCGAATGTCGGATCGATCCCACCCGAGCGGTGACAGCACGCTCTCGACCGCTCTAACCAGCTGCGTCTCGTAGTACGAGGCGTCGTAGGTCTCGATCTCCTCGTGGGCGAGGGCGACCCGGTCTCGCGAGGATTTCTCGTCGTCGACGACCACGTACTCGATATCCTGGCCCGGGTGGACTGCTAGGTCCTGCTCGCGGGCTCGCTTCAAGGCGGCCACGTTCTGGGTATTCTGTGAGTAGCCTTCCAGGGGCTTGGAGACACGGTTCCGCTCGACGAGCCGCTCTACTTCTACGTTGCCCGCCTGTAGTTCGCCGATTGCTCGTTCGAGCCGTCCGAGCACCGCGTGCGGTGACCGCGTGGCATCGAGCCGGTCGAGACAGTCCCGCTGGACGTCCTCGATGAACGGCGGGGTCGAACGCTGTCGAGCTTCGATACCTCTTACCTTGAAGTCGTCGTCGCCGGCGACCTTTCCGAAGTACTTGGTTAGCGCGCCGGCGTCGCTCTCGCGCTGCGGGGCGAATGCCACCCAGTCGTAGTGAGCCTCGTGTTCGAGCCGAATCTCGACGCGTTCCGTGATCTCCGTCGCGAGCGTCTCGAGGTCCTCGCGGTCCTCGTCGTCGACGTCGGGGTCCGGCGTCACCCAGATGGAGTCGACGATGCCGTGGACGACCCGCCAGCCGCCGGCTTCCAGCCGCTGTTTCGCCGTCAGGAGAATCTCGCGAGCGAATGCGTTGATCGCTTCGTGACACTCGATGCGGCCGAACTTCGCGTTGCTGAACCCCTGATAGCCGAAGCAGGCGACGAGGATCCACTTCAGCGCTCCCGACCGTCCCTCGAGTTCCGCCAGCCGGTCCTCGTCGGGGTCGTCCCGTTCCTTCTCGCGACGGATGGCCGCCTTGATCTCGTCGCGAGCGTCGATGATCGGCTGTAGCACGTCGACGAGGTAGCCCCGGTCGTCGCAGATCGAGTACCCGAGGCCGGGGACGTCGTCGCGGTCGCTGTGGCAGTCACACCGGATGACGTCCGGCGAGACGTTCCGGGTGCAGATGATGTTCGGGTACAACGAGGAGAAGTCGAGTTCGTGGACGTTTTCGTGGAGGCCGACCTCGGGGGCGAAGATGAAGCCGCCACGGTCGGCGTCGTGGAGCGTCCCCATCGGCTTGTAGAACTCGTGGCGCCAGGAGTTCCACGGAACGAGGACGCCGCGGTTGTGGGCCTCGCAGATCTGGATCGCCGTGAGCACGTTCCCGATCGACGCCCACGCGAGCTCCTGGACGGGCTTTTTCGAGCGCGACACGAGGTCGAGGACGCCGTCGAGATTCGTCTCCCCGTAGAAGAACGTGTTCGATTCGTCGATGATCACGCGGCCGGGCACGTTGTACCGCGCCGGCGAGTGGCCGACGCGGCCGTAGCTCGAGTACGTCGACCGGCTCGCGAGCTGCTGGTAGTCGATGTCCGGCCACCGACTCAGCGAGAAGTCGTCGACGCCGGCGTCCGTCGCCATCTCGTACAGGGTCGGGACGATCTCGCTGGTTGAGCAGACCAGGACGTCCGGGTCGTGCGCTTCGAGTGCCCCTTGGACGGCGGTCAGGATATCCGTCGGCGAGCCGGTGACGGTGTCGCCGGCGACGGTCAGCTCGCCGTAGACGTCGTTGCTCGTTTCGGTCACTGGGACGCTGAGCCGGCGCGTCGACAGCTCGCTCGCCGGCGTCGGATCGGCGCCGGTCTCCAGACAGTACCGGAACTCTCGCGAGAAGTCGACGTTGAAACAGGCGAGATCCCCAACTGGATAGTCCGACAGCTGGCGTGCCTGCCGGGCGAGTGGGGTGACGCGGTCGATGTGGGCGACGTCGACGGCGAGAACGGCCTCCTCGTCTCGGCGAAAGCCGGGGCGTCGCGCAACCATCTCGGTCGCGACGACATCCGGGTGCTGGTCGTACACCGATTGGAGTGTCGTGAGGTCGATGTCGGACGCTGGGTCGCGAGCGGCGACGTAGAAGCGTGGGGTGTAGTCATCGCGCTCGGTCGCGACGGCGCCGTCGGCGGTTGCCTCCCACTCCAGGACGCGGCCGTCGTCCAGAAAGTCGATACTGAACGGCATCGTCACGAGTTCGCGTCCGGTGGGCCACTCTCCTGGTCATCGCTCGTTGCGACCGCGGCTTCGAGCTCCTCGAGGCGCTCTTCGTGGTCGTCGAGGCGCCCCTCCTGTTCGAGATCGATGCTGAGCAGCGCCGGCAGCAGCGGGTTCTGGTGGTTCAACAGCCCGCTCGCGTCGGCGTGCTCGCGGGCGTACTCGAACAGCCGGTCGAAGCGCGGCTGGTCGCGACGCCGCAGTGCCCGGCGGAACTCCGCCCACCGCTCTTCGATGGCCCGGAGCGCATCCCGGTACGTCGGGTTTGTGCGCCCCATCGCTATCGGCCTCCTGTCCCGGTCGCGGTCCACGCATCGAGCAAGGGGTCCGCAGTGGCCGCCACCGTCTCACCGTCAGCTGTGACGCCTGTCCCGACACCCTCCGGAGTCGGCGTCGACGGCGTCGGAGTTGTCGCTTCCACGCCGACCTGCGTGGCGCGTGCCGCGAGCAGCTGCCGCCAGTACGCGAACGTCGTCTGGTAGTACGCGCCGTCATCGACGGGAAAGACGAGCGTCTCGAAGTTTTCGCCGACGACCCGTGGCCCCATCCGGGTTTGCTCACACTCGAGGTGGTGGTCGGCGACCGTCGCGACTGATTCGGTGAATCCGTTTCGTTCGTTTCGCGTAACGAGAACCGGGATGTCGTATCCCTCGGCGTAGGTCGCCAACCGGGAGAGAATTCGAGCCTGAAGAGTTTCCGCGTGGGTTTCGCCGAGGGTATCGTCGGTGCGGTACTGGGCGTCGACGGCCGGCGCGACGATGAGGGCGGGCGTGTGGGGCGACGTGTCCTCGTCACGACTTGGTTCCCCTCGACCGGCCGCCCTGGTGTCGGTGGTAGACATCTGGATCGACTTGTTCACTGCCGTCGGGAGATCACAGACGGCGCCGTAGTGCTGGTAGGCGGTGAATCCGCGGGCGACGTGAATTCGGTTGAGCAACCGTTGACTGGGCGCGATCTGGGCGAGTGTCGTCGTCGTCGCGTGACCATTTGCGTCGACCCAGAAGGCGGGCCCGTCGTGTAGGAGGAGGTGGTCGAGCACGAGCGACTGCAGGATCGGGACGCCGCGGCCCCCCTCGACGTCGAGCAGGGTGATGCCGTCGTCGAGCTGCGGCAGCAGCATCTCGTCCGTAGCCGGATCGGCCTGGTCAGCGAGGGACCGATTGCGGTCAGCTCCCCGTGTCGGCTGGTCCACCGCCAATCGGTTCGACGTTGAGTGTTCTCCCATACTCGATTAGTTGTCTACGTTCCCGATAAGCCGCGGCGTGTCGCTTCCGCGTTTCAGGAAACTCGATGTGATCCCCTCCAATCCCGGTACAGTCCCGAGTAGTCTCTGTTTTGAACCCGTTTCCGAGAATAGTTCCTGAATCCAGCGTTCTCCGTGTTAACCAACATCCGGCCGTATTGGCGGCGGCGTGTTGGTTAAACCTCCACGGCTGTAGTCTCGAGCCTAACTGCTCGGAATGTTAATGCTCAACGCCACGTTGGAAGAGGTGCTCTATGAGCTACCCACGAACCCACGTCGACCACCGAAACCCCGATCACCACGAGTCAATGCACCCAACTCGAAATATCGTGAACGCCCACGTTGTTGTCGGGGAATTTCTCACTTCGCGGTACCACGAGGCGCTTCAAACTGTTCTCCATCCCCTCGGCGAGTCTCTGGACACCAAAGACCAACATGCGCTCAACGACCTTGGCATCGTCCATGCTACTGGTTCCTTGAACGAGCTTTCCCCGATCGTTCGCACATACGTCAAACTCGACGAGTATTGGACACGTACCCATCGTACTGCACTCAACGAACTATTCGCTGATCGACGTGCTCACGTCCTGAGTTGCTGTACGCGGTTCCTTTCTGAGTTCCCTCGACACACTCTTGAAGCCGAATCTGGCCGTTCCGGAACTGCGCTGGATTCTACCCTTGCTCCGCTTCTCGAGTGCGGATTTCTCTCTCGCACCGACGACGAGAAAACGACCTATACTGTCGATGAACATCACGCGCTGTATCGACCGACTGAACGGCTCTTAGACGCACTTCTTGACCAAGCAGCTGTTCTCTGTGAGCTTCTGCCACCGACCGAGCTCTAATCACACGATTCAGAACCTTTTCGGCTCTGTGGAAATCCTCTTGGTCACATACCATCTGCGGTGAAATAGCCGGGAAGTAGGCTTGCTCACCGACGACTAACGCCAACAGGGTTCTTCTTTTCCAGAGTCCTTAATTCTACAAGGCTGTGAAGCCGTGAGAAGCATTACTTGCCCAGACTGTCAAGAACGCCAGTATGAGCGACGTGGAGGACACGAACTGGTTTGAGGAGGCCGTCGAGAACGCATTAAGCATCGACCCCGAAGACATCGCCGCCGACACAGACGAGATAGCAGACTTGGTATTCGAGTATAGTGACGAACTCCTCGCCGAATACGCGGTAAAATACCCATCCGTGATGGACGATGAGGCCGCCACCCGGGAAGGATTCGAAACGCGTCTACACCAACGATGGGGACAAGCCTTCGACAACCTCGAGTTCTTCATCTTGCTGAACCACGAGGCAGGTTCCACGTTCAAACAACACCTAATCGAGGATGACGAATTATCTGACACAGACCCACTCTTCTCCGCGCTATTCCGGCTTCACGCACGGGCTTGTCAGGTGTCACGCGAAGTGCTGGCGTTGATACGAGCTGGATACGCCGACGGCGCATTTTCACGGTGGCGCGCACTCTACGAGATCGCAATCTCTGCCCAATTCATCTCAAAGCACGGCAAGGATACGGCAGAGCGATTCCTCCACCACAAAATCGTCGACGACTACTTTGAAGCCGAACTTCTTCAGGAACACCACGAGGAACTCGGCGTTAAATCGTTTTCAGATGACGAAATGGAAGATATCGAGGAACGATTGGAGCAGATGGTGGACCAGTATGGGGGTGCGTTCAAGCAATCCTATGGATGGGCGCACGTGGAGTTGGATGAGAACCCCTCCAGACGCACGGTCGCCGAAGATGTCGGATTGGACAGGTACGAACCCTACTTCGCCTTCGCAAGTGATACTATCCACGCCGGTGCGAAAGGCACCCTGTACCGGATGGGGTTAACCCCCAATACTCAGACGGAAGTAATGGCGACTGGCCCGACGAATACCGGGTTCACAGACCCCGCACAATTCACCGTGTTGATGCTCGCCGAGGTCACCGAGGCTCTGCTGCTAAATCGGGAACAAATCACGTGGTCACTTGTTTCTACGTCTGTGTTCGAAATGACCCACGAAGTCATTGCGACGTTCGACGACATCCGCAAGCAGTTAGAGGCGGAAGTAGCGATGGCCGAAGGGAAAGGGTACACTATCGGCGGTCGAGACTGATTAGCAGATTTGAGTTATCGACGGCGACGAAATCGTCGTCTCGGAAGTCCACCGGCACGCGTTCCCCGCTCTCCACATCCTCAAACACCAGACACCCACCCATTCAATGTTCTCCCCCTGTACTCACCGATTGTCCCCAAATCTACAATCAAATGAGGGGGCAACAGCACCAGCCCTTCACATTTCCAGATACGTTGAAGACTCTCCCGGTCGGACCCGGATGTATGTGTGGCCGAAACTCGCTCTTCATCGACCAAACAGACCTCGAGGCTCGCTTCGACGCCGAGGTTGTCACGGACGGCGGGTACACACCCCGATACAACATTGCGCCTGGCGACGACCTCCACATCGTCACGAACGAGGCTTCCGATGAGATCGACGCCTACCACTGGGGGCTGATTCCGTTCTGGGCGGACGAACCCGAAGAGGGCATCATCAACGCCCGCTCCGAGACTGCCGACGAGAAACGCGTCTTCGAGCGGGCGTGGGAATCACGTCCCTGCCTTGTCCCCTCGTCAGGGTTCTACGAATGGAAATCGCCGAACGGCGGGTCGAAACAGCCCTACCGGATTTACCGGGAGGACGACCCCACATTCGCGATGGCCGGGCTCTGGGACGTCTGGGAGGGCGACGACGAGACGATCTCGTGCGTCACGATTCTCACAACGGAGCCGAACGCTCTGATGAACTCAATCCACGACCGGATGCCGGTCGTCCTCCCGCAGGACGCTGAGTCCGACTGGCTCACCGCAGACTCGGACACCCGCAAGGACCTGTGCCAGCCTTATCCGAAGGACGATCTGGACGCCTACGAGATTTCGACGCGGGTCAACAATCCCGGTAACGACGATCCCCAGGTCATCGAGCCGCTTGACCACGAGCAATCGGGCCTCGGCGAGTTCAGTTCGGGATAGCTGACGGCGTCACGGTCACTGCATCGGCGACGCCGCTGCCGAATCGACAAGCGAGTACTCTCGGTCCCGACTCGTCCCTTCCGCCTCGAGGAGGTTGTACTGCTCCATTTTCGAGAGGTACGTGCGGATAGTCCGCTTCGTCCGCGGATCATCGACGTCCTCGGAATCTCGCTCGGCCCGACCGGGCCGTGCTCGCGAACGATGTCGTAGACGACGCGCTGGTGCGGCGTGAGCGAGTCGAGGCTCTTCTGCTTGATCTGGGCCCGAGCATCCTCGGCGGCGTCCAGGAGGATGTCGTCGGTGATGCGCTCGTGATTCTCGCGATCGGCCTTGCCGGCGGCCGTTCGGAGGATGCCGATTGCGAGGCGGGCGTCGCCGGCGGCCGCGTCGGCGATCCGGTAGAGCTGGTCGTCGGTGATGACGTCCTCGTCGAGGCCCCACTTTGCTCGAGCACTCAGGATGTCGTACAGCTGCTCGTCGTGGTACTTGTCCATCCGGACGTGTTCGCTGGAGCGCAGCCGGCTCACGAGCCGGTCGTCGACGCGGCTGAACAGCTCCTCTTCTTTGTTCGCGATGCAGATGATCGCGAACTGCGGGAGGCTGTGGAGGTCGTAGATGACGCTGGGGTCTTCGAGTTGGTCGACCTCATCGAGAATGACGACCGTTCGCGGGCCGTCGTGCTGCTGGAGGCGGTCGACGAGTTTGTCGTGCGGCGTCGACTGCCGGTGGATGTCGATGGTCGCACCGAGGTCGTCGAGGATCTGGTAGAGCGTCCGAAATCGGGTGTAGTTACGCCAGCAGTTGACGTAGATGGCCTCGACGTCGAGGACCTCTTCACGCAGCCGTTCCGTGACGAATTTCGAGATGCAGGTCTTGCCGGCGCCGCTGGGCCCGGTGACGATGGCCGTGTCGGCGGGTTCACCGTTCGTGATGGGTTCGAGGACGCTGGAGAGGTGGTTGACTTCGGCGTCGCGATGCTCGACTTCCCGAGGGACGAACCCGGCCCGGAGCACGCGAGCATCGCGGATCATCTATTACTGCTCGACTTGTTTCCCGTCTAGTCATAAAAGCGTGACCGGGTTGTTTCCGGAAAGTATTCTTACAGAGGTTCCAATAGTGCTGAAGAACAGTCAAAAAGCCTGGATATGGTGTTTTCAGGGTTTAACAGTCCCTCGATTCCGGAAACGTCCTACTTCCTGAATATGGTTACCGGCGGAACCATTCGAGTAGATGTTCGAGGGCATCTTCGCCACCGGAAACAAGACGGATTGCTTTCGCGGCGATGGAGACGCGATCATCAGCTGTCATCAGTCCCAGTCGTTCTCCCCAACCAACGGCTGACGCAATTATTGGAACCACTTTCACGACTAGTGCTGCGAGGATTACTGGGAGCAGAACGATCATTATTAGAATAGTCTTGAACACTCCAGGTGCGAATTCCAAGAGGAGGCTGAGAACTACAAATCCCAAGACAACCCAATTTCGAATGAGTTCAAAGGCGCTAGCGTTATAGAACCGATCATAGACCCAGAAGAGGAATCGCAACCATACTCCTGGCTGAGGATGACCTGAATCCGAATCTGCGGATTTCGTGGCCATTATGGAAGCTTATACTGCAGGCTCATCTCCGTACGAATGGGCGATTTGAGCCAAGATTTGGCTTTTGAGTTCATCCCAGTCCGGCTGATCCTTCTCTGATTCCATCTGCTCGATCCATTGCTGGTCGAATTCGAACAGCAAGTAATCTGAGTTCTCTGAACAGCGAATAATGCCTTTCACGTCCTCAAATACACCTTTCCGACAAGCCATCAAGAAGACTTCAGAGACCATCTCACGGACCTGATTTTGTTCCTCCCGTAGTGCTAGATCTCCCTCATACTCTAATTCAAGTACGACAGTTTCCTCGCGAACTGAAAGGTCCTCGAAGTGAAGCTGTGGAATGCGGGTATTATTCTGAAGATAGTTGATGAAGGGCTGATAGCTCCGGCGAGTTGAGGGCATAGTACAATTCGGAGTATCGTTTTTAATAGGTCTTGTGCTGAGAATACTGCCACTGACCATCAGAACCCTCTTTGGTGCTGTCTAAGACTGACCTGAATATATGGAATTCCCAGAAGAAATGGTCGGGGTTGCACTCGCCATTTTGGCGATCATCAGCGGTCTCCTCTTCATAACAGCGGGAATCGGGCTCTCATTGGTTCCTCCAACGGTACCGATTTTTGGATCAGCTTCTCAAATCTCCTCTGTACTTTACGTATCTGGTGGTGGTATACTCGTGACGGTGGGCTGTGTAGGAATATACTCGATATTCCGGGATTCACTCGGAGGCTCACGTGGAAGAGGAGGATTCAACCGATAATCTGTCCGGTCGACAGTCTATTCCACTTCAACGAAATCTGCTGTTACAGCCAACCCCAGAACTGCTACAACCTCTACTTTCACCCTGGTTAGCGTGCCTTTTTGAAACTACAGCCAAGTGTTAGATATATGGACGACAAGAGTAAGAATCAGCTCGGTGGTGGGGCGATCGGCGGTGCCCTTGGGGCAGCAGCTGGCGGCCCGGCTGGTGCAGTCGTCGGTGCAACACTTGGCGGGTGGCTGTTTGGTCGAGAGAGCGATCACAACGACACTCTCCGCAAAACGTATTCGGCAATCAAAGAAGCGACGAGTGACGAAGCGCATCTTTACGTCTCCCATATCGACCCAGACGGAGCCGCATCGACGAGTCCTCAGGGGGTAATCGACGGGGTCAACGGGGAACCCGATATCATTTCGATTGATTCCACGAGCGCGAACTTGATCGTCGAGGTAGAGACGATGGAGGCTATCGCCGAAAACGGGAGTCACGCACTGAACCAGCTTCAGGACTACCGGACGTCGGGATTCAAACGAGTTCTTGTTGTCCCTGAAGAGGGGATTGACGCTGCAATCGAGTGGGTAGAAGCACACGAAGACCAAGGTGCCTTGGAGGGGTCACTCACCGTCGCGTCTCCCGAGCGGATCGCAAATGTCCTCTAATCTCCCGAGCTACGACGACCTGGTGCGGTTCTCAATGAATTCCTGCGCCCATTGATTGAGGAACTCCACTGTCTCTGACCGGTCCTCAACTGAGCCACCGTCCGTAAGCTGGACGAGCGACGTGTCCGCAGCGTCTTCTTCGACCCACCCTGTCACAACCCACGGCTTCTCAGCGGTTCCGACTATTTCTCCGTCAGAATTCGCAGTACAGGCGGATTGGGTGAGATTCAACCGATCCGACGTTTCGACGAGCGTCGCTGCTAACCAGTTGAACAACGGACTCCCTGGAGCGAGGAATCGGAGTGAGGGGTACTCGTCAGCTGTATCGGGGTCGAAGGTTACCCCTATTCCTTGGTGCTGATTTGCGATGCTCGCTGCGAGGGTATCCTCACTTTCCTCCGCTGTGATGGGAGCGTCCCCCGGATGCTGAAGGCAGTAGATGAATTCTGCATCTTCCGGTTCAGTGAGGTCGAATTCGAAATCCAGGTGCGACAGTAGATCAAACTGAATCCCCGCCTCGGTGAGCGTTTCGTTCTCCAAGAAGACTCCCTTGGCGGCGTCTACGGTAAAGACGGGGTCTCGGTTTTTACTCGGGTTCCCGACCTTTCCGAGATCAGGATGGGAATAGGTTTCCCAAGCGTCCAGACGTGCTTCTTGGATAACCTGTTCACGTAGTGGTCGGTCGCTGTCGACCTCTGCGAGTGAATCCTTGAGCTCTACTGGGTCGTCCTCACCTTGCTGCTCCTCGATATCTTGGTCGATATCTCGTTCGAGTTCTTCATACTCCTCGCTGTCCGCCTTCGCCCCTTCTACCATCGTCGCCTCTCGAATCTTCGACCCGACACTGGATAGAATCGGCTGCATATCGCCAACGACGTACTCAAATAGACCGATACGGTCGTCCAGTCGGTCATAGATATCTGATTCGACGGTGTCCTCGTAGCTGTAGTTGAGGATGTAGACGTCGTCGTATTCCTGACCGATGCGGTCGATACGTCCGATCCGCTGCTCCACTCGCATCGGATTCCACGGGAGGTCATAGTTGATCATCGCACCGCATTCCTGCAAGTTCAGCCCCTCACTTGCAGAGTCCGTACATACGAGAATATCGACCTCTCCGTCGTTGTCGGAGAATTCTCGCTTGACACGTTCCTTCCCCACGTTTCGCCAGGCGTCTGCTTCTTCGTCGTACATCTCGCCGCCGTCGCCCGAGTAACAGGCGATATTCTCGCCGTACTTCCACCGGAGTTGCTGGCGGACGAAGTGCATCGTGTCTTTGTACTGCGTGAAGACGATGATTCGACTCCGTCCCTTCCGATCGAGCATGTCGAGGTCCTCGTACAGCTGATCCATCTTCGGGTCGTCATCGACCTGCTTGACCTCCTGGATGAACGACTCCAGTTCCTCGATCTCCTCCTTGAGAAGATTGATCCCCTCGTCAGTAAGACTCGGTGCGAGTTCGGTGAGATCGACGTTCAGCACGTCCTCGCCGGCGTCTTCCAGCTCGGCGATCTCGTCTTCACTGTATTCGCTAAGTGCGTCTAGGGCGGCCTGCCGATCTTCATCCTGGTCGTCCCGAATTCGTTTTCGCCGTTCGAGTACCTTCCGCTGCGTTCGAAGTTTCTCCAACCGCGTAGAGAGACTCTGTGAAATCGCGTATACACTGCTAGTAAGCCGCTGGCGATACGTCGTCATCACGAACCCAATGGCGCGGGCTTCCGTCTCTGTTGACTGCTGTGCCTTCTTGTAGAAGGTTCGGGTGTATTCGTCGATTCGATCATACACCCGACGGGTTTGCTCGTTGAGTTCGATACGTCGTCGCTCGGGTTTTCTGGTCGGGACCGTTTCTTCGAGCAGCCCTGCTTTGCGATATTTCCTAAGGGTATCCCGGGTATTACGGTGGATACAGGCATCGACTGGGGTTGCCCACGAAAGTACGTCTTGGAGTACCTTCCAGCCGTCCTCGCTGAGTTCGTCGAGGGCGTCGAGACGGTCGCTTCGTGAGGAAATAATCATCTCCTCATTCAGGACTGATTCCGGATACAGCAGCCGTTTGAGCTTGGTATCTTCATCCGCTCCGAACGGATCGATTTGCTCCTCAATCGCGGCGTCCACCTTCCGTCGGTAGTCGTCGTACTCCTGGCCATACCCTCGTGCCAAGTTACACGCCTGGAGAAGCCGCTGTTTCGCGACGCCTCGACCTTGGTCCTCCAGCCCGAGTTCGTCGACGATCCCCTCGAGGACGACGTCCGCGTACTCTATCGAGGAATTGAACCGATCCTGAAATGTCCCATTGAGAGTCGCCTGTGACGGATCACTCGATGTCCGGGACGAGAGATCGGCTCCGCCTTCGATAACGGTCGACAGCGCCTGGCGGGTCTCGAAGAATTCGACAAATCGGTCGCGATCATCCCACGCCTCGGGAATATCGAGGAGGGTCAGGAGATCGTAGAGTTCGCGATGGTGGAGCTGCATCGGGGTCGCAGTGAGCAGGTAGTAGCAGTGAGTGTGATCGCGGAGCCGTTCGAGGAGGTTGTAGAAGTTACTCCCACGACGTGCGTTGTGTGACTCGTCGACGACGACTGCGTCCCAGACGCCTTCACGGCCGTCCGGGTTGCGTCCGCGACAGCTTGCCGGGATGTCGTCCCTCGTCCGGGCGGTTCCGTCGTCAGCGGGGGCGACCTGGTCCCACCGGCCTGTGAGTCGCGCTGTGTGCCAGGACATGATGATGACAGTCGGCGTCGGGTCATCCTTCCGAGTGTGTGCGAACCGCCACAGCGGGCTGTTCGTCCATGCCTCGTTCCGCCGATCCGCATCAATGTCCAGGTCACCCGTCCCCGGGACTGGATGCTCTTGGCCGAAGGAATCGATGAAGGCGTAATCGTAGTCACTCCCTCGATCGTACCGATAGGCGTTGATGTTGAACTTCTCCCAGAGTTCTTCTTGCCACTGGACGGCGAGACTCGCTGGTGTGAGAACGAGTGAGTTCTCGAGTTCGCCAGTCAGACCGAGGCGGGAGAGTGTTAGGCCGACCTCGATAGTTTTCCCGAGGCCGACCTCGTCGCAAAGGAGATAGGAGTTCGGATACGTGTTGACTGCCGTATCGGAGACGACTCGCTGGTGTGGCCACGGATCGATCGTGCTCGCTTCCTCGGCGAGTTGGAGGCCACCGGGGGCTTGTGCCCCGTCAGCTAGGATCCGCCCTTTGTCGCCGTCAGTCGGGGCCTCTGGTTCGCGGAGTTTCTCGACGATTTGGGAGACTTCGACGTCGTTGTCGGGGGCCTTCCAGTCGATGAGCTCCTCTTTCAGGGCCTCCGGAAGATCGTAGACATCGACGTAGGCGTGCTCGTCTTGCCACAGCTGCTTAAACGACTCTCGGTCGCCTTCGACGTAGGGGGCTTGACCGTCGTCCCACGAGCGGTGGACTTTGAACCGCTCGTAGTTCCGCGTCCAGCCACCGGCCGTCTCGTTGATGCTCCCTTCGAACGAGATCCAGTTCCCGTCCTCATCTCGGAAGATACCTACTTTGGGGTGGAAGATACCCCACTCCCCGCGGCTGGGGACCGCGATTTTGAGCTCGAGTCGATCCTCCCGAAGGAGCCAGGCGAGCAGCTGGAGCTGCTGATCGAGCGTTTCGTCATCCAACCCCGTCAGGTTCTCGTCGAGGTCGTTGGCGAGTGCTTCCAGCACAGGCCGATCCTTCGGCTGAAGCTGTGCGCCGACGATGAGTCGCATTCGGCCGTCGTTTTCGACGAGTGCCTCGATTCCGTTCCCAGCAGCAGCGAGAGAACCGCTATCGAAGTAGCCTGCAATTCGGTCGTACTGGACACTTCGTTCGAGCGCCGGGACGTAGAACTCCTTGATTAGATGAGCTGCGTCGTTGCTGGGCTGGCTTTCGTAGATAGACTGCCAGTCGTAGTCACGGAGGGACCTAGCCATCTGATATTGACGTATGCCTGCTCCACAACATAAAGAGTGGGTACATTTTGATAAAGCAGCACAGAATTTTTGCGGTGCCGCTTGGAGGTGTGTTTCATGCAAACTGGGAAGAAGCCCTTCAAAAACCTCGTTCCCGGTCGTGACTTGTTCTACGTGCCGAAATACCAGCGCAACTACTCGTGGGATGAGAAGCAACGCCGCGAGCTCTGGGAGGACCTCCTCGAATCTCTCGACAAGACGCACTACATCGGAACGTTCCTGATCGAGGATTCGGACGAATCAGATGACGGGCTCTACGATGAAGTCGGAATCATCGACGGACAGCAACGGCTCACAACACTCCTGATTTTACTCTTCGAGCTACAGGAACAGCTCCACGCTCACGGAAGAGAGGAGTACGCGGTCGACATCCTGGATAACTACCTCGTTGCTTCTGACCAGCAGCGACTTCGTCTCCAGGAGGACGACGATGCGAAATTCTTCAAGAAATACATCCTTGAGGACGTCATCGACACGGAAAAATCGACACAGAGCTCGAACCCCGAGGCAGAGTACACGCTCGACACACCCTCGAAACGCCGGCTGGCGAATACGAAGTCGTTCTTCCGTGAGAAACTAGAGGACGCCCCGCCGGAAAACACCGATTACGAGGACCCGGTGGAGTTCTACACCGACCTCTATTCGACGATTCAGAACCTCGATCTGCTCGCGTACGTCGTCGAATCGCGGGCCGAAGCCGCGCGGATTTTCCAGACCGTCAACGACCGGGGGAAGGGCCTCACTGACCTCGAAATCACAAAGAGCTATCTGATGCACCGGCTGGCGCTGGTCACCGATGACGGACCTCGTGACGGGAAGGACGACGAGGAACAGCGGACCGAGGGCCTCATCAATATCGTCCAAGAGAACTTCGGCGAGATCTACTCGAACATCGAGCAGATCACCGACACCGATGTCGGGAGCGGCCTCGACGAAGACCAAATCCAGCGGTATCACTTCATCCTCTGGGATGCGAACTGGACGACGAGCTACGATAAACGGTACTACCAGAATCACCTCGAGTACGTCAAGAAGGCGTTTGCCACGGACAACGGCGACCTCGCCGAGGAGATCATCGACTATACGAACGATCTGAAGCGATCCTTCCAGCGGCTTCGGGAACTGGTTACGCTGGACGGAATCGACAGTACCCGTATCGAGACACGATTGGAGAATCTCTACGCCGTAGGCCGTCTCGGGAATTTCTACCCCCTTCTCATCACCGCCTACGACCAGTACACCCGCGACCTCATTTTGGAATCAGACTTCGTCCGTCTCCTCAAGAAGATCGAGACGTTCATCGTTCGAACGTATCTGATCGAGCAGAAAGCCGCTGATACGGGGCGAACAAGAGCCTATCCCCTGGCCCGACAGCTCTACTACAACGAACCGGGCAAGCAGGCAGAGGACATCAGTCCGAGTTCCGCCGACGACGTCATTGACAAGCTCGCTGACCACGTCCACAACTACTGCGACGATGAAACCCTGATGGATACGCTCTACGACGCCGACGTCTATTCCTACTACAGTGATTCCAACCGGAAGAACGAGCTTCGATACCTGCTCTATGCGTACGAACTCTCGCTAGAACGCGCACGAGAAAACATCCCCTTCGAGGTGCAGAAGGTCGTCGACAACGAGGACGACCGTTTCACGATCGAGCACGTCTGGCCACAGACCGTTTCAGACGAGTTCCCCGAGCACCTCCACGAGACCATCAACGAGAACAGTGACCGGCTGGGCAATTTGGCGCTGATGACTATCGAGGATAACGCCGGGAATCAGAACGACCCCTTCGAGAAGAAGAAAGCTGCCTTCGATGAGTCCAAGTTCCGGATGCTCAACGAGATCTTCGAGAACAAGGAGTGGAACGAAGCAACGATTGATGAACGGGAGAGACGAATCTTGAACGTGATTCAGGAACGATGGCCGGATGAGGTCGCACGCCGGAAAGAGGAATCCCCTCTTTCAGCGTTCCAAGAGGATTAGAAGTCGTTTAGACTCCCCTGCCGATCTTCATCATCCTCATCGTTGGTAAATATTGACGAGTCAAGGTCAAGGTCCAGCATTTCACCTGTTTCGCCAGCTTCGAGGTCCCTTGCTAGCTTCCAGTCGTCGTGATCGTGGGGAAGCACCCGCAGAAGTCCTTCGAGAGTAGCCTTGAATGAGGGGTCTGACCCGCAATTCCGATCATTCATCCAGTTCCATGCTTCTGTTGCTCCCTTCGCGTCGTAGATGTGCATCGCGGCGTGGACTTTGTCTAAGGCGGTCGAGAACGAAAGACTATCTGGGTCCACCGGTTTTCTACCTGAGCGGTTTTCGGGTGTCTTGTTCACGTCCTGAACGCGATCACCATGTGGCCGAAGGACTATGTCTCCACTTTTTGTCCGCCACATACGGTTCTCCTTTTTCAGGCTATCAACGTTTTCTCCCACTCCAACAGCCAACCGTCTTCCTTCATCATATGGGAAGCGTTGAGCTTCAAAGACGAACCAAGCTAGGACGTACCACTCTGTTTTGGCGTCGACATCTCGGATTCCTTCATTTAGATATTGCTCGATGAGATAATCCCGAACTGCCCCTCTGGCTTCGTCAAGGGCAGTCTGAGGGGAGACTTCTTCACCCGTATCATCAACTACGGGGTAGTTTTTGGTAAATATCTCAAGCGTTGGACCGAATGAGGCCAACATCATATCCACCTTGGTAAACTCGGCTTCTTGGGACTCTAATTGCTTGACCTTCTCCTGAGCCCGAACCTGTGTATCTTTCTTGACTTCCTCCCACAGAGTTGGCTCGGACCGCTGGAGGTCCCGCTTCTCACTTGATAAGAGAATGGTACTGTCTGCACTGTTCCTTCCCGCCTGCTGAACACGGTGTTGATTTTCCGTGTTAACTGGGTGTGAGGCAGTAACTACGAACCCAGATTCGATGAGTGCTTTTGTTAGTGTATCCCACGCCTCCGTTTCCTTGTGCGTGAACATCATAGTGAAGATGCCGCCGGGATTGAGGACGCGGTACATCTCCTCAAATATATTTGTCATTTTCCGCTCGTATTCCCGACGGGCCAGTTCCTTCTTCGACAGCTCGTCTGATTCAACTCCTTCAAAGCGAGATTTGTTGGCCACTGCCTCATCTTCTTTCTCGGTTAGAGTGGAATTGAAGAAATCTGGAATTATGTCTTTTAGATACTTCTTCATCCAGACGTAGAAATAATCTCCCAGCTCTGCATACATTATCATCCCGTAATAGGGTGGATCAAGAACTACTGCATCAACATCACCATCGTCGATCGATAGGTCTGCTGCGTCACCTTGGAGTACCTCTGACGGGGCGTCTGAATTTTCTAATAGCTCTCGGACACCTCCATAGACATCTTCTGCAATATTCGATAACATCCAGTCATATCCGTGATCTTCTACTGTGAGATTATGTTCGACAAAAGACCAAGAGAAGGCAAAATCTGATCCTGCGAACATGTGGCCAATCTTCGGTTGGCTCGCGTCCCATTGGGCCATCCGACTGTTGTAATCGAGGGCCTTGTCCGCAACCAAACAAAGATAGACTAAGATGGATTCCGCCTGTTGTTCCGGGTATTCGTCTTGGATTTCTTGTTTAACCTCCTCGAACTTTTGCCAATACGTGTGGTGTGTGAGAAGCTGGCGAGGTGTGAAAAGATCTCTCCACTCAGTCATCCCATTTCTACGCAACTCCGTCGTCTTTTCTCCAGATGGGATAGATTCCGTTAGCGAAGTAGAGATGTCTACATCTGAATCTGCAAATTCAGTTGCTTTCTCAAAAGCCTCGAAATCCTTTTCCTCAGGCTTCCTGAATTCACACCCGCCCGATGTATACGTGTCATAATATATGGCATAAAGCTGATAGTCGAAATCGTCTTCCTGAAGTTTCTCTTTCAGAGAATCACTTCCCAGAGTAACATGGCACCGAGGACACGTCATCTTACTATAGGATATTGTGCCATCTGTGGGATTGAATTCGTCTCTCTCTACGTCTTCAGGAATATCAACGATGTCGAAATCAACATGATCGCTCTCATCATTGACCCGGGGCCTGACGGCTTTTCCACTCCCCCGATTTCGGTCCAACCACCAATTTGAGGCCAGCGGGACTTTCAACCCACAATCTGGGCAGGTGACTCGGTGGGCAAAGAGATATGTCTGAATCTTCTCATCATCTCTCTCTGGGAAGAATTCTTGTAATTCTTCTCGTGCCCTGCTATCTATCTCATTCCCCCATTTGATGATGTCGTCTGTTAGATCGACATCTGTCCTGGTATATTCTAATAACGCCTTGAGGACCACTGAAGGAACTGGATTTAGTTCGTTAGCAATAGTTGGGAGTCCGTATCGAATACTCTCTAAAGGTATAGATCCGCCGCCCGCCGTTGCGTCGAGGACCGTTGGGAGCTCTCCGTCCCAAGTATTTTCTAATGAGTTGTGAATTTCATCTTTTTCAGTGTCAGAGGGGGTGTACCGCCAAATTTTCCGGTAGCCATAATGCTCGTGTTCCGACCCACTCCGCTGATCTTTGGTTTGTCTCTTGTTACGTACGTGCTCCGCTATGGAATCGTCTGGATTACGATTGGATGGCTTAAATCCCATCCAGTTCAACAGGGTGTCATCATCAATAGAGTCCGGGAGTACGGATGCTAAAACAGCTAATCTAGATACAGGTGTTGGTCGTGGAGCGAACCACACATGGGCATATCTGTGAGGTGGCCGGTGCTGGAAATCCAGATTTTCTCTTTCCGTCTCAATCCCAATTGTCCGCACCGGTACCGTGTCCTGAATCTTAAATTGCCGATTATTGTCAGACATGATTTATTCGGTCAGTAGTGTTCGTAGTGCCTTCGCGCCACCAGAGCTATTCGGAGACCTGCACTTTGCGTTCCAGTAATAGCACTCCTCTAAACTCATTCGAGCAACTCCACGAGCAAGATCTCTCATTCGATCAACCCTCCGCAGTGGCTTAATTCCAATAAAACCCAAAGAAAGCCTGACGCCAATTTCCTCGGGCAGTAGGAGAGTTGCTGATCCAGTACTCGTAACTTGCTCAGGCTTGATATCCGCTTCTCGAAGACTCTCATCGATAAGCTGGAGAATACTCCTTAGACGTGACCCGGATAACCTGCTTACCTTTACCCCAACCCAGTTGTCCCATGTCCACTCTTCGGAGCCGTTGGTCTCTCTATTGATTATTTGTTCGAGCGGGAGGGTTTTTGATGAGAGCTGCCGACGGCGTTCCAGCCGTCGTTTCCGTGCATCAGCCTGCTCGGTCGGAAGTAGCTCGTAGAGTGTAATCGTCGCCTTGTTCCCTGTCTCATCACGCACGAGCGCAAATGTGGGACGACCACCATAGACGCTACTTCCTAGAGCGAATGACTCGCCTTGTTCCTCGTCTCGTTGGATACTCATGAGTCGTCACCTTCGATGTTCGTCGGTCCGCCGGCCTGCGCTCTGACAGTGATGTTTGTCCCGTCGAGTTCCTCACCAAGTTGTGCGAGTACGTCGTCTTCGTCGCCGTCGATGGCCTCCGGTTCGTCCATCTCGAACTTAAAGCTCAGCTTGATCTTCTGACTTCCACCTGCCCGGTCACTGAATCCCTCTGGGCTCTGAGTAAGTGTCGTGAATGCGTCGACAGGCCCAGTAAAGTTGGCGTTGAATGTAGCTTCGCCGTTGCCCATCTCTGCACGGCTCTTGTAGTCGAGATCCACGATAATGGATTCATTTCGGGACTTGACGGGCGATCGTTGCGCAACGAAGGATCCGTGCTTGAACGGCTGATCACCTTCGATTTGGACGATGAGTGAGTCGATTCCCGCCGTCGCATCACCGCCAGCTTGGGAGACGGCGTGCCCCCGAATTTCGCTGAAAGCCCGCTTCGCGCTCATCGACCCGGTGGATTTGTTCCACGTTCCACCGGGACCCGTTTTGCATTCCTCGCAGAGGACAGGCTCGTCGGCTTTCGTCTTGCCTTCGACCTCTTCTCCGCAGTCGTCACACTCGGCGGGTTTGTTCCGACATTCCTCACAGAGCTTGTGGGTGCTCTGGGGTGGGAGGTCCTTACCGCAGTTCGCACATTCCGTCAGCTCTGGCGGACGAATCTCGTCGGCGTGCTGATCGAGGAGGTCCTCGATACTATCGAAGAGCTCGTACTCGTCGCCGATCTTGACCTGCGAATCCGTAATCGAGGTCGTGACGTCCGGCGACTCCGGGAGCGGCGCGTCGTGTTGCCAATTATCTGGCTGGGACTGGGCGTTCCAGTAGGCTGTCCCCGTCTCGCTATCCCAGTAGGCGTACTCGTGGTCCGAGACCATTCGGGCGATGGTCTTTCGCAGCGGTTTCGTACTTAAGAGGAAGGGCAGCCCCGGCTTCCGGGCGAACTGTGCTTCCAGGTCCGCTGTCGTCATCCGGCGCTTCTGGCTCTGCCACAGCTTCTGCTCGAACCAGACCTTTCCTTTGGGTTGGTCGTCGTCCCGGATGATCCGGTTCATGTCCTCGAGCGTGGTTCGGACCGCGTCGACGAGCTTTGTCCCGCCACCGGCGTCGACGGACGTGATGGTCACGTGCGTTAGCCCGTCGTCCTCGACATAGAACAGGTGTCGATAGACGTTCCGAACGCTCTCACCGAGGAGCCCGCGTGCTTCGTCCTCCCTGTCCCGGAGTTCTTGAAGCTGTTCGTCGGAGAGGTCTGCAGTCTGCTGAGAGTCGTCTCGGAGGTCTTCGATAGCTTCGAGCCGCGTCGCCTGGTCGACCGCATTCTCGAGAAGTTCCGCATCCGGGGCGAGGAACAAGACGTAGTTCTTGTGCGAACGACTCTGGATGGTTCCTCCGTGTTTTGCGGCGGTTTTCTCGTACAGCTCCTGGATTTTGTCGGGGACCTTGGTTTCCTGCCCACGCTCCGTTTGTACGGGCGCGGTGAGCATGTGCATAATCGAGAGCGTAGGTGTGGAGCCGTCATCTGCCACGTCCGCTGGCTCCTCGGGGAACATCTCGACGTTGAATCCTCCACTCCCGACCTCGCGATCCAGTCGAGCTTCGAACCGGCTTCGAGCCTGCTCTTCGGAGGTGTTCTGGATCCGCTGGTCGATGATTCGAATCAGGTTTGGCTCGGCTTTGAACCGGATCTGATCCTCGTCGTAGAGGTAGTAGCAGGCGACATTCATGTCGTCGCCGCCGAGGTTCTTCAGCGCGTTATCGTAGTGGTCGAAGGAGACGCCAGGATGGGCGACAGCCTCGTTGAGCCCTCGTCGAGCGATTCCTGACGCCTGCTCACCGAACGCGAGACTATTCCAGAGCACCGTCGTCGTGATGTGGGATCCGAGCGCGGGGATGCCCTTCTCCGTCCACTTCTGGTCCTCGAGTTGGGCGTGTGCGGTCCCGTCCCGAGTATAGATGTCCGCAGTCACCGCCGCACTCAGATCGACGAACTCGAACAGGGATTCGTTGAGTGTCGCCCGAATACTCCCGTCCGGAGCATCGTCTGCCGGCGTGAGATCGTAGAGACGGAGGAAGTGACGGTCATACTCCTCGGGCTGGTGATTCCACAGATAGTGAATCGCTCGTCCGAGCAGTTTCAGTGCTCCACGAGTCCGCTGGAAGTCCGGGATCGTGTCGATCTTCTCTGTCAGTGTTTCGAGAACAGTGGGATGGAATGGGTATTCCCGTTCGAGTTTCGAGCGGTAACTGTCCTCGCTAGCCTCCTGCGGGAACTGACGGGGGGCTTCGTCGTAGAAGTGGAAGTACTGCTCGGCCACCGTAGCTGCCACATCTGTATCGATTTCGTCGAACAGTCGATGCTGGAGAACAGCCCCGACTTCCGTCTCGCCGGTCGGAGTGATCACCTTCTGTTGGCGCTGGACGACAGCATCCAGTTCATCGACCAGGCCACGGACCTCTTCGGCCTCCTCCTTGAACGCCGAGTCCGCGATACTGTAAATGACGGTGAGTGAGTCAGCTTGGGCGGCTGTCTCCAGTAGCGACTTTATGAAGGAGACGGTCTGACTGGCTAGGGTAGCCCCACCGACCTCGAGCGTCGACGCGTCCTCGAGATACTCCGCGATCTCGTCAATAAGGACCACGGAGGGCTGGTCACTCTGTTCCAGGAGATCCTTCAGCGTGTTCTGACCAGGGGCCTGCCGGTCCCGGTCGTAGTCCTCGATCTCCCGATAGCCGTCCAGCCCGAACAGCTGGTAGGCAATCTCGCCCCACATCGTGTTCGTATCTGGGGCGTCCGGGTCAGTCCGACTACTTCGGGCGCTGCGGGCGTCGACGTGCCCGCCGACGAAGACAGCTGAATTTGCTTCGAGCCCATCGGAAACAGCGTCCAGATACTCAGTCGCCAGCTCGTCCTTATCGACGAACTTTGAGAGATTTCCAATCTCAGTCGGGTTGTTTGCGAGATGATACGAGGCTATGAGGTCGTGAGTTTTCCCGCCGCCGAAGGTCGTATCGAGACAGAGAATACTGCTCTTGTAGCCGTGCGTCTCCCGGTCTGCGGCAGCCAGGAACCGACCGGATAGGTTGCTCAACAGTGTGGTCAACCCCTCTGTCGGATATGTGGTATCGAAAAATTCCGCAGCGTCACGATACACAGGGGCGGCTTCACCGGGCTCGTGGGCGACGGTCGCGAGGTTTGCAGCGAATTGCTCCTCCTCCAACGTCCCGTCGATAACGTCGGAGCGAGGCTGGCAGGCCTCGAAAAGCGAAGTCACCTCCTCCTTTTGAGTACTCATCGTATGACAAGACGTGGTTTTCACACCACCTTAAAAGTTCGAACCTGTGTGACCAGTATCTGGCAGCAACTCATCACCGGGATTGATGACAATTTATCAAACACTCTTAATCAGAACGGGTTTTCGTGGGAGGTATTAGGTTCTGCTAAGTCTATCTGGCTGGACTCAGGTAAGCGACCTTGAGGCCGATATCGCTCCGTATCAAAGGAACTCCTGAGGCAGGGAGGGGCCTAAGGCGGAGCTAGTACGACGGGGTGCATACAGTATCCGGCTATAAAATCAGCTAACGGTTTCTGCACTTACCTGATGATGTTGTTGGGCGCTGACATCGATCACGTGGATAGAGAGGAATCGATCATCTGGTCCTCCATCCGGCCGGCGATAGATGCGTGAATACGGGGTATCGTTCATTTCATCCTCCAATTCGAAGTCTCCCTCGAGTTCATCCAACCTCTCATCTATCTTCTCCCACACCCTTCGGATGTCGATTTCTTGGAAATCATCTGACTCAAAGAAGATAATGATGGAATTGAATGTCTCACCCTGGTCGTATGTCGCCAGCTGTTCGAGAGGTTTCTCGAGATTCGATTTCACGCCAGAATTGCTCTTATTCCAGTACTTACACTCGCCAATGTAGATGACTTCCCCTTCATCATTCCGCAGGCGAATATCCGAGGGTCCTCGTCCGGTTTCTGCCTCACGAGTGAGATTACCGTCGATTCGTTGATCCAGTCCAACAGTGATGACACTCCGATACCCTTCCTCGTCAAGTTCGCTAAGATCACCAGCAGTCAATCCAAGCCCTTCGCCGGCTTCGTCGATCATCTCCACCAGCCGACTGAAACTATCGTAATCAAATTCGCCATCCACCAAGTCGGCAGTACTGGTCTCCGTACCCACATCGTCGAAGAGAGCATTTAACGACCCTCTGAAGCCCTCGGCTGTCTCACCCGAGTCGAGCTGGTCTTGGATGAAACCCTCGATGCCCCTGAAGGAGCTCTGCCTTACTATACCTAGTAGCGAGTCTGATGCTGTGTTGTCCGATGCAAAACTGATACCTGCCAAGAGTCCAGCGGCGGTCAGGTATCTCCTGCTTCTCGGAAGGTCCTCGTCAGTAGCTTGGTCATACAACATCTGAAAAATTGCATCCACCTCTTCGATAGAGTCGGCCTTGATGTTCGAGAAATCAAGGGAGTGGTCTTCAGATTCGAGTCGTAGATTCTTGCTTTCAGATACTGTTTGGTGAGACGCGAAGTAGAGGCGATAGTGTTCAGTACCGACAATTGCACGGAGAATATCATCCGCGAAATCCTGACTGATAACTCCTTCATCGTTATGCTTCGCGAATACCACGTCTCCGTTGTCGGTTTCTCCTTCGAATTTCTGTATATTGGACTCGGACAGCTCGACCCTTGAGTTGTGCTCTGTGTACGCTGTTTCATTACCGACAAGGTTCCGGTAGATGCGGCTAGCTGTCAGCCATCCGTGCTTGAATTGGATGACATCCCGTTCGAATTTTGAAACATCTTCGCTCCGTGTAAGTCCGAACCACCCACCTTCAAAATTGTATTCCAGCATATGGGGTTCGCCTTCGAGTGATTTCTCGATCAAGAACGAGTTCGAATGCGCATTGAGCGATAGGGAACTGTCTTCGACCATGGCCAAACATCGATCTCGTGCAAAAGAGTATCTAACAGTGTATCTGTCGTCGTAGAGCGGATTTCCGTTGATGTATACCTCCCGTTCAGGAATCTCCCGAAGCACATCGTCTGAGAGGACCCCAAAAATCTGCATGAACGTTGTCGACTCCGTATAGTAGTCAGCGTCCACAGCTGATTCGCCGCCATCAGCGGATGGCTCTAATGCAAACATGCTGATGACACTATCTTTGTCGACACGATCTCCACTGATCAGTTCGTTTGAATCCTTAACCCACCCCTCACTAGCGTGGTAGTGTGCCACGAGTACTTCGGAGTCCGTACTGTGGAATAACAACCCCTTCTCGGTCTTTTGTACTGGATGTAGCTGCTTTGACAGAGATGTGATATTCTCTTTAATTATCTCCTCGTTTCCATCCTCTGCCCAAGATTGCTGATAGACCCTTGAGAGTTCGAAGTTAGTTGTCAACTCATCCTCTGAATCTAATCTATTTGTAAAGGTTCTTTTCAGCTCCTCTATGAAGCCAGATTGAACCTGAACATCTGTCACCACCTCCCCCAGTTCTGGTGACTCGTTTTCGGAAAGCGTCTCTAAATCGACAACGAAACTTGGCATTAACCCTGGTATTCTACCTAACTACAATTATATATTGTGACAGCGTTTAGACTCCGGGATTCGAACGTTTTGGGGCGTCACCACAAAGGGGATCTCTGAGGTCAAACACCTCCTATGACAGCAAATCCAGTGGATAAACTCGATGATCTAGCGGATCAGGTCGCTGAGGAATTTGAGGCGCACAGGCAGCCAGATGAATTCAAAGACGTATCGCTTGTTATCGACAATAACGATCCAGACCGGCCAACGCTGATCGTACACGTCGATAAAGAGAACGCCGATACGCTGGCCGATGAAATCGAGGACTTCCTGCAAGAACGGGGTGCTCGAACTCAGCGCGAAAGACACTCGGACACAGATGTCCGGGTGCTAGCGACCGTCGACTAAATCCTCTGGCCTCTCTGATTTATTTTGGCTACTCTCGGTAAGGCACTTCTAAGCTGTCAGTCTCGCCAAGAGTGAAGTGAGACCGATATCTTGGTAGGGAGTGTTCGATGGATTCAACGCTTCTCACCGGCCCGAAACACGCCCGATTGGAACGACGGGCATTTCAGCGGGCTGATGACATTGCCACCGACTCGCTGGGGAGTATTCTCTACATAACGCGGAACGACGCTCGCCGGAGTATGGTCGAGGACAGCTGGGCCGTTTCACACGAACCTCTCCGTCTTCGTGCCGAGACGCTCGACGCGGTCGTTCGGGAGTGGTACGAGCATCTCCACGGTCCGGTTCAACCCCTATCCGGGCAGCTGAACCGCCGGCTGGCGGAGTACGCACTCGACAGAACGACAGCCGAGACAGATGGTGCTCTCGCCGGCGAACCGTCCTCTGCCGCTCTCGCAGATTCGTTCAGTAGCCGCTTCTCGCTCTTCGACGACGCCGGCGTCGGTACCGCTGACGCGCTCGTAGCGGAGTTCGAGGGCTCAGCCCTCGATGACCGTATCGCGACAGCTACTGTCGACGCGTACCGACAGTACCGGGATCTCCACGGCGACTACGTCGACGAGTGGGTCTGTACCCGGGGAGAAATGTTCGACGCCGTTGCGACGGCGGAGCAGTCACTATCGGCGCTCTCCCCGGAACTGGATGTCGTCGTTCTCTCCGGGTATCACGAGTTCCGTCCCGTCGAACGCCGCCTCATCGAACGCCTCGCCGACGAACTTCCGATAATCGCACTTCTGCCACTCCACCAGGGTGGCCGGAGCGGAGTCGACGCCGTTGCGGAGGACGCCTTGGAGGTCTACGAAGAACTTGACTTTGAGACAGTAGAACTCGAGCCCGTCGACGAGTCAGGGCGGGCCTTTGGAACGATCACCGAGTCGCTCTACCGCCCGGATCCCGACACCGTCCCTGCTCCAGACACTCTGCGATGGCGTGAACTCCCGACGCCCGAGCGCGAGATCCGCTTCGTTGCTCGCGAGCTCCGAGCCGAGTTGGCCAGTGGTCGCGATCCTGACGACCTGGCTGTCGTCGTCCCGGGGACTGAGGCCTATTCGGGGTACGTCGAGGACACGTTCGATACGTTCGACATCCCGCACGTCACGACCGCCGCCTCACAGTTGAACCGGACGTTCACCGGGAGCGTTGTACACGATCTCCTGAACCTCGCCGAACCCGAGCCCCGTGCTGAGGATCTCACGTCCCTGTTAGCGAATCCACTGGTCGACGTCGTTGACACCGACCAAGCCAACGCCGTCACGGCAGCTGCACGCCGGCGTGACACGGTTTCTGTGTCACCCCTGCTCGATGACGTCGACGACGACTCGGCGGCGCTGATCGAGGAACTACTGGCCACGCTAGAGACGCTCCGAACAGGCGACGTCGAGGACGCAACCGAAACGCTCCGTCGACTGTTGGACGACCGGTTCGACCTAGAGGCGGCGACAGAGGACTACGCCAGCGGTGCCGAGCAAGCCGTCGAACAGCGAGCCTACGACCTCGTGGACGAGGTCCTCGCCTCGTTCGAGTCGCTGGCGGCGGTCAATAGCGACCTTTCCCCGTTGGCACTGTTCACCCGTGCGTTCGATGGCGTGCCGATCCGGGTTCCCCAGCGCGCTGCTGGCGGCCACGTTGAGGTGATGGGGCTGCTCGACGCCCGTATGCGCTCGTTCGAGAAAGTGTTCCTCGTGGGCCTGACGAGCGAGCACTTCCCGGTAACGCCGGAACGCCCCGCCTTCTTCGAGGAGATGACCGACGCCCATCCGCGGTTCGACACTGGCGACGAGCGCCTCCGGGGGCGCTATCTCTTCGCGACGCTGCTCGCGAATGTCGACGAACTTACGATCACCACACCAGAGACGGGCGACGACGAATCCGCCGTCGTCCGGTCGCCAGTCCTCGACGAACTCCAGCGCGTGACCGGCATCGAACCCGAAGACGGCGTCGACGACCGCGTGGGCTCTCGCGAAGATCTCCAGCGCCACGTCGCTGCAACGGCCGACCGGCGTGCGGCAGTCAGCCACGCCGGCGACCGAGGTGACCTCTCTCCCGAGCAGACCAAGCGCACGGATCGGGGACTCCACTGTGCGGGCAACAGGGGAACGGCTGGCCTCTCTGAACACGACGGCGTGTTAGAACCCGAGACAGTCGCTGAGGTATACCCTCCGTCGGAGCGGGAACCCTACAGCGCGAGTCGAATCGAGCGATACGTCGAGTGTGGGTTCAAGTTCTACGCTGACGAAATGCTCGGAATCGAGGATCCCGATGATGCCGAAGTCGTCCCCACCCCCCTCGAAACCGGGTCGTACGTTCACGATGTCCTCGAACGGTTTTTCGTGGATCTGCAGGACGAGACCGAGGATGGTGTCGATCTCACAGACTTCGACCGGGACGACCTGGCGACGCACCTTCGCGAGATCGCCGTTGACGAACTCCGGGATGCTGACTTCGAGTACGACGGCCTGTTCTACGAACGGTGGAAGGCGGAGCTGTTCGCGGGTCTGGGTGACGGCGTGAGCGCTCCGTACGAGACTGGGAGCAAACCCCACGACGCACCGGAACAGGGGTTGTTCGCTAAGTTCCTCGACAACGAGCTCTCGCGGGACGGCGCCGGCCGCCCACACCTGTTCGAAGCCCCGTTCGGCGAGGGACTTTCCGACTCGGATGCTGGGCCGTTCACAGTTGAGCGACCGGACGGCTCGACTGTCTCGATTCGGGGTTACATCGACCGGGTCGACGTGAGTCGGGACGGCGAGCAACCGACGCTCACGCTCTACGACTACAAGACTGGGCGGGCACCGTATATGACGAAGACGACCGGTGGCACGAAGTTCCAGCTCCCTATCTATCTGCTCGCTGCGGCCAACGTCGTCGACGGTGATCTGTTCGAGCAGGGATCGCTTTCAGCGACGTACTATCAGGTGCGACCCCCCAACGACCTCAAGGTTCCACGCGGGGTCGAGTCGAAGTTCGATTCAGAGGTCGAACTCCGCCGGTTCCTGAACGATGTCGTCCCGGAATGGTTGGGCCAGATCGACGAGGCGATCGGCAACGGACGGTTCCACACGACGCTTCTGTCGGCCAGCGGAGCGAACTGCCGATACTGTGACTACCGTCGGGCGTGCGATGTCCGCCACCACCGCAAGCGGGAGTTCGTCGACAAGATCCACGAGGACGACACCGCGTACGTTCCGCTCCGTGTTCGCGACGAGGAGGACATCGAGGCGGTGATGAGCGATGACTGAGGACCCCGAGGAGATTCAGCTCACGGAGGAACAGGAGGACGCGCTCGTCCAGGGCCGGAACGTCGCGATCACTGCCGGCGCCGGGACGGGGAAGACGACGACGCTCACCGAGCGGTACGTGACGATTCTGGCCGAGAACCCGTCACTCACGCCGGAGAACATCGTCACGATCACCTTCACGCGAAAGGCTGCTGCCGAACTGACCGAGCGCGTTCGGGAGGAGGTGTACGACCGGCTGGAGACTGTCGATTCACCAGAGGCCTACCACCGCTGGCGAAACGTCCTCGACGATCTGGAGGACGGCTATGTCCACACCATTCACGCGTTCTGTACCCGGCTCCTTCGAGAACGGGCCGTCGAGGCTCCGGTCCCGCTCGGCTTCGACGTGCTCGACGAAGACGGCGCCGCGACACTCCAACGCGAAGTCGTGACGGAGTTTCTCGAACGCAACCAGGACGATGATGACGTCGCACTCCTGGCTCAGCTTTGGGGTCGCGACCAGCTGGTCGATGTACTCACTGGACTACTCGATGAGCGCCCACAGAGCGAGGCGGTCCTCGAGGAGTGGCGTGATGCGGAGGTCGACGACTATGTCGATATCTGCTGGGAGGTCGTTTGTGATCTCGACGTCGCCGACGCCCGACAGACGCTGTATGCGAACGGACTCCTTGAGCAGCTACGCACGGTCGCGAACCGCGTCGACCGCGAGGACACTCTCGCCGACGAGGACGGCCTTCGAGCCTACCGGACCTTCACCGAGGTCGCGACGACACTCTCGGACGACCAGGAGGAAAGCGATCCTCGCAACTGTCAGCGGGCAATCCTCGAGCTCTACGAGGCCTGTGAGAAGAAGAACGGCGGCCTCTACAGCAGTTCGGGGTACGTCATCGGTGACCGGGACGATTGGGGTGAGTACGGTGACGTCTATGACGACCTGAAAGACACCATCGACACGGTCATCGATGCCGTCGAACCGCACGCGGATGCGGTCGAGACCACACCCGGTGAGCTCGAAGCGAACAGCGCTCACTACGCGCTGGCTCTGATGCGGGTTTTCGACGACGTCCTCGCAACCTACACCGACGAGAAGGACCGCCGGGATACTCTCGACTTTCCCGACGTAATCGAGACGACCCTTGAGTTCCTGCGAGCCAACGATGCCGTCACGGAGCGGCTTCGAGAACAGTTTGCGGCCGTGATGGTCGACGAGTTCCAGGACACGGACCCGCGCCAGTGGGAGTTGATTAAGCTCCTCACGGGCGTTGACGAGCAGGCGGCGTCGAACGTCTTCCTGGTCGGCGACGAGAAACAGAGCATCTACGGATTCCGTGGGGCCGACGTGACGACGTTCGGGGATGCGCGCAGAGAGCTCCAGACCGTCAACGAGGCTCGTGGGGTTGACGACGTTCCCGACAGCGATGCCGAGAGTCCGACCGCGCTCGAACTCTCCGGGAACTTCCGGACGCTGGACGAGCCGCTGTCGTTCCTGAACGAGCTCTTCGAGTACCTATTCCAGCCGGAGGGTGACAGCCACGAACCCTACGAAGCGCCACCGCAGGAGTTGACCACACAACGCGACCGTATCGAGGACATCGAGGGTCTGACCGGGAGCGTTGAGTATCTCGCTGTGCCCGACGACGCCGATACGGCAGCGGAGCTCTTCGGCGACGACCATCCGGTCGCCGAAGGTGCGCTCGACCACACTATCGAGGCCGAGGCGCAAGCGCTCGCTGCTCGACTGACCCACTTGTTCGACGATCCGCCGCAAGTCCAAGACCCCGATACAGGTGTCCATCGTGACGCTACTCCCGACGACACGGCAATCCTCCTCCGCCGGCGAACCCATCTGGATCGGTATCAGCGTGCCCTCGAGGAGTACGACATCCCCTACACTGTCGTCGGTGGCGTCGGATTCTACGATACGCCTGAGGTCCAGGCGCTCACGAACCTCCTTCGAGTACTCGGTGACCCACAGGACGACGTCTCCCTCTACGGGGTGCTTCGGTCGCCGCTGTTCGGATTCGCGGATGATCGCCTCGCACCGGCTGTCGCAGAGGCCGATTCAGTATGGGACGCACTCGCCGAGACGGACGATCCACAGCTCGCGGACGCGTTCGATCTCCTTACGACGTGGCGGACCCTCAGCGGCTGTGCGACGCCGTCCGAAGATGGCGTCCTCCCGTGGAACCGCCTGCTGTCCCGAGTGATCGACGACACGGGGTATCTGGCGAGTGTGAGTGCTGACGAACGCGGTCGACAGGCCGTCGCGAACGTCGAGAAGTTCCGCGACCAGGTCCGTACTTGGAGCGAGAACGGTGTTCACACAGCTGCTGGGTTGCTCCACCGGATCGACCGCCAAGCCGAGATCGACCCTCGTGAGGGGGAGGCAGATATTCCCGGTGACGCCGAGGGCGTCCGGATTATGACGATCCATTCAGCGAAGGGACTCGAGTTCCCGATCGTCACCGTCCCCGATCTCGGGAGTGACCTCAACTTCGGTCGCTCCGTCGACGACCATGGGTACGTTCGACTCGTGGACGGAACTGATGACGCGCCGCCGATGCCGGCAGTCGGCGGGCCGAATCCGGGCGATGCGTTCTCCATCGAGAAGACGGCCGTCCACGAGTACGCCGACCGACGGTCGCGTCCACAGGAGCGGGCGGAGTCGAAACGCCTCCTCTACGTAGCGTGTACACGAACGCGCGATCACCTTCTTCTCTGCGGCACGCACGACATCGATGTCGACGAGTCTGGTACAATCGAACTCGGCGAGCCTGCAGCCTTCGACGACGCAGACCGGTGGCGCGACTGGTTACAGCCAGCCCTCCTCGACGGAACACTCGTCGCCGAGGCGGTTCGTGACGGACAGGCTCGTGGTGAGATAGATGGAGCCAGCTATACTGTTCGCAGGCCGCCGCGCCCAGTAGACTGGTACACCGACGACGACGCTGTCGATTCAGCGCCGGAGATATCGATTCCCTCACCGCCGTCGTTAGCGCCGGCGAAACGGATCGCGGCTACGACCCTCGTGAATGCGGTGGCGGATGCGTCTCCAGACGGTCACAGTTACTCTCAGCGTGAGGAGTCGGCCGGCCTGAGTCCAACGACGTTTGGGACGGTCGTCCACCGGGTCAACGAACTTCGTCCACCGAGAGACGAGTGGACCACCCTGATCCGTCGTTTGAGTCAGATGGCTGGTGAGGAGCCGACAGAATCGGACCTCCATGATGCTGTCAACCACGCAGCTGATGCAGTCGAATTCGTTGATCACATCGAGTCTGATACTCAGCCTCAGGAGGTTTACGACGAGTACTCTGTTGTCGCTCGAATCGGTGAGTCGCGGATTGTCGGTGATATCGACCGGCTGCTCGTCACGCCAGACGCATTCCACATAATCGACTACAAGACCAACGAGCTCTCAGCTAAGACCTCGGATGAGCTCGCGGAACACTATCGACCGCAGATGCTCGCGTACGCTCTCGCTCTCCTCCAACATGACCGGAATCGTGACGTACGAGCTTCACTCCGGTTTACTGACGAGGGGATAGAGGAGCGGTTCCATTGGGTGTCGGATCAGATGACGGAGATGGAATCTGAACTACGGTCAATGGTGGATTTGGTGGATTAAGCCTCTGTTTTTGCCAACTCACCCACCTTGCGATAGGTCAGGACAAGCTCTTGGTAGCAGCCTTCGAAAAACGAATAGAACGAACGAAACGAACGCAACGAGAGTATTTCGAGTAATGAATGAATTTACTGGAACGAGCCGAACCGACGCTGGAACATAGTATTCGGTGAACGAAACGAGCTAAACGAGAGAAACGAACAATATGATGAAAATGAACGAAACCCCATCAACGAGTGGAACGAACAGTTGGTTTTAACATCGTAGTAATCCTCTCACCGAGTGAAACACCCTCACCGAACGCACCGAACTAAACGACCAAAACGAACGAAACGAACATAACGAGAGTAACGAAGATAATGGCCGACACCAATACCGCACGAATCACGGTGGCGAATCAGAAGGGAGGCGCGGGGAAAACAACGGACGTCATTCATACTGGCGGCGCACTTTCCGCCCGAGGCCACGACGTCCTCCTGGTCGATATTGATTATCACGGCGGGCTTACCTGCTCGCTCGGCTACAACGATCTGTACTACGATACCGACCGTACGACGCTGTTCGACGTCCTCGACTTCGACCAGATGGAGTCGGTGAACGACATCATCGTCGAGCACGAGGAATTCGACATTCTTCCCGCCAGCGAGAAACTCGCGAACAACAAGAACATCCAGACGCTGCTTGAGGCGCCGAAGAGTCGCGAGCGGTTGGAGATGACTCTCGACGAACTCGAGAAGGACTACGACTACATCATCGTCGACACGCCGCCATCACTGAACGTCCTCACCGACAACGCCCTCGTCGCGACCGGCAACGTCGTCATCCCCGTCATTCCCGAGAAGCTCAACGCCAACAGCCTCCAGATTTTCGCAAAGCAGCTGAGTTCCCTCGAACAGGCGTACGGAGACATCAATCGGCTCGCGATTGTCTGTAACCGCGTCGAGCAGAACGCCGAGCACCGCGACACCATCGAGGAGATCAAGTCGGCGTACTCCCTCCCAGTGTTCGAGATCCCGAAGCGGACCGACCTCTCTCAGTCGATTGGCGAGGGTGTGTCCGTCTTCGGCTTCGGCAAGGAGAACCAGCGCGTCGAGGATGCACGCGACCTGTTCAACGAGATCGCCGACCTGTTCGATGAGACGTTTGAGAAGACCGCACCTGAGGAGGTGGAAGCATGACCGACGGTTGGGGCGATGCATCCGGCATCGAGGGCAACTACGAAGAGGAGGACGACGAGGCTGATTCCAGCGAAACGAGTGGGGTGAGTGAAACGGTGGAAACCAGTTCATCGACCGAAACGACCGAATCGACTTCAACGAAGGAAACGAACGAAACGAGCAAAACGAAGACGAACATCAAGGACGAGTGGAACGGGCGAACGATCTACATTCCCGACGATGTCCTCGACGAGATGGAGGACACCTACCTCGAGTCCCAGTTGAAGCTCCGCAAGGCGGGCCGGAACGAGTTCAAGAAGAACCGCCACTTCTACCCGCTACTCGTCCAGTTCGGTATTAAGGCGCTCTCTGAGGCGGATGCCGAAGAAATCCAGACTCGGCTTTCGGAACTCGGCGACGAATGACCTCACGCAGAACACACCCTCGGAGGATAGAACTGATGCATGCCTTATTTTCTACTAAATGAGTATAAACCGATAGGGGCAGTCGAGCGTGCGCATTCGTTCTCGTTTTTGCCAAAACTGATTTCGAGGCCGAAATCGGGCAACTTCGCGGCACTGAAGCGGATGCGAACCGTTACGATAGCGTTCGACGAGTCAATCCCGCTGCAGTCGTCGAGTACCGAATCGGTGTCGATCCCTGATCTTGAGGATCCCGAGCGGCGGCGACACAGTCAGTTCTTTTGCCCCGCTGTACATCGTCGTCGAGTCAGCCCGACTGGGAGTCTCGATCTTGACGCGGATGGAGCTGCTTGCCGTGTCGACGTCGCCAGCGGCTCTACCCCCCACCCACGTCGGTCTGGCATTCGACGCCGTATTCAAAAGAAAAGGAGAACATCGAAGCTGCGCTTGACGATCGGTTCGGCGAAGAAGACGAGTATGAGTAATCTGAGGCAATCACAATCGAGTGCAGTAGCACGTTCGATGGTCGTGGATTTATTAGTTCACAAGGAGACACCTCCGACGTGTCCGAACTGTTGGACCTCTCGTTCGACCCCTACGCCGCTATAGCCGTCGGTGGCACCGTCGTGCTTGCCGTTGGATTGGTCACCGTTGATCCGGCGCTACTCGTCTCGGGGCTGGGGCTCTGTATCTTCGGTGCACGCGGCGCGCTCTCGGATTTCTCACTTCATCCGGCCACCATAGTCGCGCTCGCAGTCGTAGTCTACCTCGTAGTTGCGTACCGAGAAACCATCCCTCAGGGAGTGTTGATAGCCGGGACGGTCTTCTTTACCGGGATCAGCCTCGCCGTTCTGGTCCTGAAACGGCATTCTTGATATCGAAGCGTGGAATCGGTACTCCGAGCAAGTCTTACTTACGGCGTCATTTTCTCCTCTCACTGCCGTAGACTGGCCAAATCTACACGGCGTCATGCCGGATTTGGACGGAACGATTGTGCGTGGCGAGCAAAACGACAGCTACAGTAGAGAACCCTTTACTATCCTTCAGTACAGATCGTTGTTTAGAGATTGTTGGTAGATTCCACCGCTACTACCGACCATAATCCCAATCTCCGTCTGGCCACTGTACAGGACTCCATCATGAATCGTTGCACCGGCATCGTGAATGATATCCCATCCACCCAATTCCTTGGACCTAACGGCTCCTCCACTTCCAGCGATAACCGTTCGGTGGTCGTTGCTCAGTACCGCATTGTGAGTACTACCCCCAAATCTCCGATTTGACCACTTGTATCCGTCGAATTTCGACATATACCCACCACCGCATGCAACGACTACACCTTGGGAAGACAGTGCGGTAATATCGTTCGGGGTCCCTCCCACAGAGAGTGATTCTAGTTCCGACCAAGACGCCGCAGCATCGGTTGTTCGGTATACGTCTCCATTTGTGTCACAGAAGAACCCTACTCTACCCGTAGCGAAATTGATACCCGTGATTGCAGACCCAGTGGCAGGAACGCTCGGGTCCTGCCATTCCATAGTTCCGGACTTCCTTCTTCCAATCAGAATCTGGCCCGATCCACTACCGAGAATAACGAGATCGGATGCAGAATCACCCATTACTTCCATAGCGGTCCAACTATTCGTGATGTTCGATGGCGCAGTGTGATCAGTCAAAGACTCATCGGCGGTATTGTATACCCCGAGGGTGCCGCTACTGCCTCCGAACCAAACATTCTGTAGATCGGTAGTACTAGCGGCGACATTCTGGGTATTGCCACCCCCGGATGGCCCTGAAGATACAATCGTTGTCCAAGTACCTCTATCTCGGAGAAGCACCTTCCCACCACCGCCTACTGCAATCGGTCCCCGATTGGATTTCGATATCCCATATAGAGTATTTGAGGTTGGGACCTCTGGAGAGAACCAGGTCGTCTCCGCGATCTCTTCCGGGGCCACAGGACTCCCGTCCTTACGGATAGCTAACTCCTCACCAATTCCGGAAGTGAATGAGATATCTTCCATTCTACCGGAGTATTCATACGAATCTTCATCGTTGTTCTTAGTCTCAAGGCTTCCAGAGATTGTCGCACTATTGCTACTGCTGGATACGGTGTCACCCGGGTCAGCCAAGTGGGTCTTAGTCGCGGTTCCGGAGATATTGATATCATACGACACAGAGGATTCAGAATGATTCTGAATCCTGATGTTCAGCGCGTTATCAGTATATGAACCTCTCTCAAGTACTGTTCCATCCTCCGAGGTTGTGCGCAGAATGAGGCCCGGAATTTTGTATAGCGATATACGATATACATTTTCCTGTAGTGCGGGATTCCGGCGCTAAGAGACTCCAGACCCTCGAATTCTTCCGATTGGTCGAATACAGCAAGTGGTCCTGATTATGCTCGTAATCACGACCACTTTGAAGTGCCCCGCCGCCGTCGGTGAAGCACGAATGCTGCAACCCCCTCACAACGGCGCTTCCCCCGGGGTAGAGCCGACAAGACCGGGCTCCGAGTTTGCTCTGACTCTCCTCAGCCGAGGTCGAGGCGATGGCGAAGAAGCGCATTCGATATAGGACTAATGACCTCAATCTATATTAAGACACAGTCCGAAGGGTGTTGTATGACCGAAGACGAATCGAACTCCGAGGGCCTGATGGAACGCCAGACCACGGGTGAAGACCGCGTGCGGATGGTTGCTCGGCAGCTGTCGGAGCCACAGACAGCCAACTGGATCGCCTCCGAAGCGGGCTGGTCACACGAACCAACTAAGCGCGTCCTCGAGCGACTCGTCGACGACGGCGTCCTCCACCGTGACGAAAGCGGTACTCACACGACGTATTACCCTGATTATCGCCGCCAAGCGATGCAGGAGGCGATGCGCCTTCGAGACAGCGGACACACTGTCGAGGAGCTTACGGACCGGCTCGCCGATATGAAGACCCAGATCCGCGACTGGGAGGACGAATTCGGCGTCGAGTTACCGAACCAGCTTCGCGGAACGCTCGCTGACGAGTCCCTTGACGGTGACGAGGAAGACCGTCGCCGTGAGATTGCCCGCGAGTGGGAGCACCTTCAGCGTCGTATCCAGATCGTTGGCTTTGCCATCCGCGAATGGGACTTCCTCGCTCCGACGACAGAGTCTGCCGAGGCCAGCAGCTAACGGATGTCGGTCCCGCATCCAGGTGGTGACCCGAACGCGAACCTCTACGCCCAATTGAAGCGGGACGTCCTCGACCGTGTCCCCCAGATCACGGCCGTCGAGTACGTTCCTGACGATATCGAGGCCAAGCAGCTACGGGCGGTTTTTGATCCAGCCCGTCTGGATCCCCCGACAGGCCCTGATTCGCCGGAACTGACCGTCAAGTGGTATCGACAGGCCCCTCACGATTGGTTCCGTATCAACTACACCGATCCGAACACGGGCTTTCACGCCGGCTGGCACCAAGACGAGGACCATCCCGATCTCGGACGGGCGCATTTCCAGTACTCTGCCGCCAATACGGAGGACCGCTGTGGGATCACATTTGAACACGAGACTCCTTCCCTGATCCTCTGGGAAATCGTCGAAGCACTCCTCGAGGATGTTCGTCTGACTTACCAGTACGCGAACGAAGAACCATGACTCCCCGAGAACGCTCCGATCAGTCACTCGCGAGTTCCTTCGAGCGCTATCTCCAGGACAAGGGGAAAGGCCGCGGTGGCGACGGCGGGAACTATCGACGAAACGCTGCACGCGAGCTCGAGCGGTTCGTCAAGTGGGCCGCTGGCGACCGCGGCGACGACTGGATCGGGATCGTCCCCGATGACGTCGACCGCGAACCCACCTTCGAAGATCTCGACGAACGCGTGTTCCGGGAGTACGCCCGGCATCTCGGTGGAGATCGGGGACTCAAGCAGAACACGGTACAAACCTATTACCGCTATATCTCTGCCTGGTGTGGGTGGTGCGTCAACGAGGGATATCTCGAGGCGCATTACGCGCAGCGGGCCAGTGCGATGGCGCCGCTGCCGGAGGACGACGGCCGCAAGCCCGGCGACCAGCAGGCCTGGACGTCTGAACAGCGCCACGCCCTCACCCGCCACGTCGACGAACGGGCCCGCGACGCCGTCGAGGCGTACACGATACTTCCGGAGGATACTGACCCCCTCGACAAGCAGCGAAGACGCTACGCGGCGCTGAAGGCGGCTCGTGACCGGGCGCTGGTGTTCGTCCTCGCGTACACCGCCGTCCGCGTCGGCGAACTCCTCCGGGACCCGAATGACCCGCGCCGACGCGGTGTTCGCTGGGAGGACATCTCCCTTGACGACGGGAGTATGGACGTCTACCGGAAGAAACAGCAGTGGGACGCCGCCAGTCTTCCCGACCCGGTGATCTCGCCGCTCCGGAGCTACCGCCAGCTGATGGACCCACCGACGGAGCGGTGGCCGGTGTTTCCAACGTTCGACCAACGGACGCTCGCAGGGCTCGTCCGGGAAGAGCTAGCCGAACGAGGGGAACGCTCAGAAGCAATTATTGAACGCCGTGAAGAATACGCTCGCGACCTCCTGCTGGCGCTCGATTGGGACATTCGGCCGCCGTCGATCACGACCGATGGTGCACGGTCGATTCTCCAACGACTCACCAAGGAGGGGGAGGTCGACATCGTCCACCCGAAACACGACTACCTCGCTCCTCACGGCGGTCGACGAGGCATGGGAGAGGTCCTCGTCAGAGCATTCGGCTACACGGTCGCAGCTCGATATCTCGACAACTCGGAGGAGATGGTCCGCGAGCGCTATTCCCACATCGAGGCAGGCGAACTTGGAGACGTGGCGACTGAAGCTCTCAACGAGGTTGACCACATAGGGAAGTGATCGCCTTCTACAGTTGCTCTCGATTGGTGCTGCGAGCGACACGTACGTTGATAGGGAGTGGACACGTTATTCTCTAGCAGACCGACTGAACGATTCCGACCCCGGCCGTCCGTGAACGAGCCATCAATTCAGCGTACCCATGCCAGTTGACCCCGTGTGTGGGATGGAAATTCCACCCGAATCTGCCGAAGCGACAACCGAGTACGAAGGTGAGTCGTTCCACTTCTGCTCGAACGACTGCCAAGCGTTGTTCGATAGCGCTCCCGAGAAGTACGTCGAGACGCCCCATCCACATCTCGTCGAGGCGAGTGGAGCCATTCTCCCTCGCCTGCCATATGGCCGGGCAAAAGGCGAGTTCGATATCGAAATCGAAGATCCCACGTCGCTCCAGGAGGGCGACAGCGTTCGCTTCTCGAAGGAGATCACGGACGACGACGTCCGAAAATTCGCCGAAGCGACCAGCGACACGAACGCCCTCCACCTCAACGACGCGTTCGCTGAGAAGACGCGGTTTGGCCACCGGATCGTCCACGGGACACTCGTCTCCGGACTCATCAGCGCCGCCCTCGCGTGTTTTCCCGGCCTCACGATCTACATCTCGCAGAATCTCGAGTTTCGACGCCCGGTCGACATCGGCGAGTCACTGACGGCTCAATGCAAGATCGTCGACGAACTCGAAGGCGACCGGTATCGGCTCACGACGCGCATCGAAAACGACGCTGGTGAGATAGTCCTCGATGGAACAGCGACAGTGCTGATCGACCCCCTCCCGGAGTGACTCGTCCGTACAGCTAGATTAAGATCATGAATCCGTTCACAGTCCCACTGGAGATCCAACGCAGAATGCTCGCCCAGGGAACGGACGCCGCCGAGAAGATGCGCCTACTTCCGGATCGGCTCGAAGATCTCGCCTCCTTTGAGGTCGGCCAGACGCCAAGTGAGGTCATCCATTCGGAGAATAAACTCGACCTCCTGCACTACGAGGCCCTGACCGACGACCGACACGACGCGCCCCTGCTCGTCGTCTACGCGTTGCTCAACCGACCATATATCCTCGACCTCCAGCCGGACAAGAGCGTCGTACGACGGTTTCTTGAGGACGGCTTCGACGTCTATCTCATCGACTGGGGGGAACCGTCCCGACTCGACGCGTCGCTGACGCTGGGAGACTACGTGAATCGATACATCGACAACTGCGTCGATGTCGTCCGCAATCGAACTGAAACTGACGAAATCAATGTCCTCGGTTACTGCATGGGTGGGACACTGAGTACGATGTACGCTGCGCTACACCCGGAGAAGGTCCGTAATCTCGGCCTCATGGCGACGGGATTGTATTTCGACGATACGGGTGGTATCCTCGAGCAGTGGGGAAGCGAGGAGTACTTCGATCCAGGAGCGATCACCGAGACGTACGGAAACGTCCCGGCGGAGTTTCTCGCGACGGGGTTCGCCCAGATGAATCCCATCGAGAATTACGCCGGGAAGTACACCATCCTGTTCGACAACCTCGAGGACAAGACTGCCGTCGAGAACTTCGGCCGAATGGAACGCTGGGTACGTGATGGGGTCGACGTCGCGGGGGAAGCCTATCGACAGTTCATCGAAGATATCTACCAGGAAAACGCCCTCTACCGGAACGAAGTCGTGCTGGATGGCGCCCCCGTCGACATCGAGAATCTCACGATGCCGGTCTTACAGATCATCGGCTCGTTCGACCACCTCATCCCGCCGGACGCGAGTAAACCATTCATGGACACTATCCCAAGCGAAGACACCGACATCTACGAGTTTCCGACCGGTCACGTCGGGATGGCCGTCTCGGGCAAGGCCCACGCGGAGCTGTGGCCCCGCGTGGCGACGTGGTTTCGAGAGCGGTCGGTGACCTCGACCAAAGGAACGGATACACCCGGCGGGAGCGATGTTCCAGAAGGAGCTGACCAGGAACAGTCGTTGCAGAAGCTCGACGGCATCGGACCAGCGTACGAGGAGCGTCTTCATGACGCCGGGATTTCTACGGTGAGTCAACTCGCAGCCGCGGATCCGGCCGCGCTCGCTGAGCGACTGGGTATCAGTGGCTCACGAGTGTCGTCGTGGATCCAGCAAGCCCAACAGCTCTCCAGCTAGTTCGCTCCCCGCGCTGTTTCCCGGACAGTTTCCCCGGTGACATCTACGACGGATCCCTATGTGATGACGATGCCACCGTCGATTTCCATGTACGGGTGTCCATAGCCACAGTAGGTCAGGCAACTCAGCGTGTAATCGCCCCGTTGCGTCGCCCCTAACTGTCGAACGATGGGTCTGGTGGCATTTTGCGGAAGTGCAACCGGGTGCATCATCATTCCACCGCCCATGTGAACCTGTCCGGAGGGCATGATCGCGAGGCTATGATCTGGGTACTGCTCGTTCGCTTCTTCGAGTAGCTCGTGGAAGTCGCCGTCGGCCGGGTCCGGGATGCGTTCCGCGTTTCGTTCTTCGAGGGCCTCGTGGTCGGGGAGGGCGTCTCGAATCGACGCCGGGAGGGATTGGACGGCCTGACTCGCGAGCGTGTTGAACGATACGACACGGAGAACATCGTTCCGTTGCAGTCTGATGCGGTCCTGTTCCTCGCCGGAGTCGTCGACGATGATGAAGCCCCAGTGATACGCGCCGACGTAGATCGTTCGATCGACCCCGCCGCTGCTTCCCGGGAGATTGCCGACGCAGCCCGCTAAACCTGCGATGCCGGCTCCGAGCGCAGTGAGAAACTCGCGTCGCTGTACTGTCGGGGACATGATTGCAGACTACTGCGACTCCTCGCGGGTGAGTTTCGCACGCCGTTCTTCGAACTCCTCGTCGGAGAGATCCCCTCGTGCGTACGCTACTCGGAGCTCTTCGAGTGCCCTATCAGTGGTTAGCGACGACCCGACCCCACCGACGAGGCCGCGATAGAGGAGGTAGCCGATGCCGACGAGGACGACGAGCCAGACGAGCATCATCCCGACGCCCCACAGTGGCGAGAGGCCGCCGGCCGTGCCGCCGCCCCACCACCAGCCCATCATTCCCATCATTGGAGCGGCGAAAACCATCATTAACATCGGAAACAGGACGACCACTGCGAGGACGATTAGGACGATTCGGAGCAGCCCGTCGGACGTGCGCTCTGTCGACATGGGTAACCACTACTGACTTCGCCGGCTGCATTCATAAAGTTGGACGACCAGAACTGCTCTATTGGTAGTTCCTGGGCGGGGTGGCGGCCAATACGTCGCTCCGTGTCTTGCTTGGGGTGAGCGCACTCAGCAGCAGTGGGGGTCGTCAGGCGACCACTCGCACGCGTCGCCAGCCGTCAAGTTGTTTTCGTCCACGTAGGTCGAGAGACACGCGTAGTTGCAGAAGTAGGTCGCCGACCCGCAGTCGTCGGTACAGTCGCGCACACAGATCGGGTCGTGGTCGAAGATACGCGATCCGCAGTACGCACAGGCCTCGTCGACGTCGGGAAGTTCGACGGTTGTAAACATACCTGCGCTACGGGCACGAGCCAAAAACGCATTTCGTCAGCCGACCATGCATATACGTTGCTTCCGGGCTGTCCGCGGCGGAGGCGTGAGACGGAGCGACTAGAATTCGACCGCTCCGATCATCGGTTCGCCGACACACTTCGGGCAGACATCGGTGTCGTATTCCGCCATACAGTGTCGGTGGCAGGAGACCCCGCAGTGCTCGCAGACGAACACCTCGTCGTCGCTAGCGCATTCCGAGTCACAGATGTAGCACTGAACCATGGATACTCGAACGTTGGCTCGCAAACCGCATCAACGCTATGCTCGGCGCCTGATAGATGTCTGATTTTCATGACGGCTACCGCCCAAGTCTATCCCTGTTTGGAGACAAAATGAATGCCAAATCGTTGGCTATCCATTGCTCTCTTCGAAATACAACCCAATCTCCGGGTTCTTCGACGGGGTCAACTTTCGATTCCTAACAACAATTCGATTGAATGAGTAGAACGTCTTTCTACGTATGGAAACGACCACGGCACCCACGGAGACGGTCGGTGAGAGTAAGACGCTCGTTCGAGGCAACGCCCTCGAGAAAACCTACGGGTCACGACTCCCGTTGGGACGGTCGACGCCCGTTCTCACCGGTGCGGATATCGAGGTCCGTGCCGGCGAGATCGTCGGCATCGTCGGCGAGAATGGGTCGGGGAAGTCGACGCTGATGAAGATCCTCGTCGGCGTCCTTGATCACGATGTGGGCACGGTTGAACGGACTGGGACCATCGGCTGGTGTCCGCAGGAGCCCCTGCTCTACGATCGGTTGACCGTCTCAGAAACGTTCCGACTGTTCGGCGCGGGGTACGGGATGAGTCGCGAGGAGATCGACGCGGCGAAACGGCGACTGGCGGACGAACTCGACTTCGAACGGTACCTCGATTACCGAGTTGACCAGCTCAGCGGCGGGAACCGACAGAAGGTCAACCTCAGCATCGCGTTGATGCACGACCCGGACGTTCTCATGCTCGACGAACCCTACACCGGGTTCGACTGGGAGACCTACCTGCGGTTTTGGGACATGGCTCAGGACCTCGCAGACGACGGCACTGCTGTCGTCATGATCTCTCACCTCATCGAGGAACGAAGCCGTCTCGACCGCGTCTTCGAGGTGCGGGATGGTCTGGTCCACGACGTGACCGACGAAGAGACCGTGAGCGAACTCAGGAGCGACCGGGAGGGAGACGATGAATAGGTTCGCCGTGGGCGTTCGATCAAACGTTAGGACGTTCCTCAGGACGCCCCTGAACGTGGTCCTCGCGCTGGTGCTGCCGCTCGTGGTCATCGAGGGGTGGGGACAGGCGATGGCGGGGCTACCGTCGATGCCGACCGTCGAGGCGATTCCGCTCGATCTCGGGCGCGTACTCGGCGCGATCTTCGGCGTCGCCATCATCGCTGGGCTGATGGGTCTGGTCCAGATGATCAGTGCCCGGGAGGCCGACCGACGGCTCGTCCAGACCGGGTACTCGCCGAGGACGTTACTTGCGACGCGGCTGGCGACTCTCGCGGGTGTCACGATTGTCGTCGCGGGGGTGAACTTCGGGGTCCTCTGGCTGACCGTCGAACCCGAGGCACCGCTGCTCGTGTTCGCGTTCCTCGCGCTCGCGGGCGTCGTCTACGCCTTCCTCGGTGCGCTCGTCGGCGCAGTGCTTCCGCGGCTGTTCGAGGGGTCGCTCGTCGTCGTGTTCCTCGCGATGATGGACGCGTTCCTCAGTGGCGACAGCCCGCTCGCCGCGGATGTCCCCGACTTCGTCCAGTACTTCCCGCTGTATCATCCGAAAGAACTTCTCCAGTCGGCCGTCTTCGACGGCACGTTCGCGGCGGGCGACCTCGCCTTCGTTGGCGGATACGTTCTCGTGTTGCTCGTCCTCGTGACTGCCGTATTCGGTGCGACGATGCGCACGTCTGGGGGGTGGTCAGCGTGAATCGAACGGCCACGGCGTTCGGTATCGGGCTCCGGGAACACGCCCGTAACTACGTCCTCGTGGCGCTCCTGGTGATTCTCCCAGTGTCGTTCATCACGCTCGCCTTTGCGGTCACCCAGGACGTCCAAATGCCGGTCCGGACGCTCGTCGACGGCGAGACGACGACCGTGATGCGAGGGATGCCCGAGGTCCATGGCGTGATCATGACACCGATCACGAGCTCGTTTATCGCTGGCTTGGCCGGCCTGTTCCTGATGCGCGAGGCGAGAGATACGGACGGCCGCCTCGCGGTTGTCGGCTATCGCGCCCGCGAGGTTATCGCCGCACGGTTCGGCGTCCTCGCCGTGATCACGCTTGTCGTTGTCGGCGTTTCCGTGGGCGTGATGCTCGTTGACTTCCAGCCCGAACAGCTGTGGTGGTTCGTCGCCGCGATGGTCATCCTTTCAGTTACCTACGGACTTATTGGGATGCTCGTCGGCGCCGTCTTCAACCGTCTGGCCGGCCTGTGGATCATGTTGATCCTCCCGATGATCGACATCGGTCTCTTCCAGGACCCGCTGTTCGTCCAGTCGGAACCCGAGTGGTGGATGAAACTCTTCCCAGGGTATCATCCTGTCCGGGTGATGGTCGATACCGGACTCACGACGGACCTCGATACTGCTATGTCGCTCGGTTGGGGATTCGGCTACCTCCTCGTCGTCGGACTCCTCGCTATTTGGGTGTACTACCGAGGAACTCGAGCGACGTGACGACGCAATCGAAAGAGGGCAACCTCCGCAGACGGACGAATTTACAGACGTCTCCCCGAAGGGGTTTGTTGACTCACCTCACAGGGAACGGTCGTCTTGCCTGTCCTCCAACCGTTCACGACGCTGCTGGAACTCTTCTTCGTCGATCTCACCTCGTGCGTAACGGCGTTGGAGGGTTTCCATCGCAGACGTATCACTCCGGGAAGGAGCGTCACCTCGACCCAGTGCCCAGTAGAGGAGTCCACCGATCAGTCCCAGCATTCCGAGTGCCCCGCCGACGAACGGGACGCCGCCCCATCCGCCCCTCGAGCCACCCATCATGCCCCCTCCGCCGGGCCCCATCATGCCGCTATCGGTGCTCCCGCTTCCGTCGACGTCCGAGCCGATGGCCACGGCGCCGTTCTGAACAATCGTCTCGCTGTCGGGGACCTCGCCGTCCGGTATCGGGCTGTCTTCAGCTGGACCGCCAGGGCTACCAACGACGATGCGACCGACCATGCCGACCGTCTTGTGCGGGATGCAGTAGTAGTCGTACGTGCCTGGCTCTTCGAACGTGTGCTCGAAGCTCCCCTGCGAGATGGTCCCGCTGTCGAATGCGCTGGCGTCGGATGGAATCCGGTCCTCGTAGGCGGTCGCCGAGTGGGCTCCGGCCGCTAGCTCGAAGCGAACGGTCGTGCCGGGTTCGACGTGGAGTCCGATCGGGTCGAAGTAGTTGTTGCCCATTTTCACGACGGACGTCTCCTGTGCGGCGACTGGTTGGGTGAATCCCGCACTCGCGACTGTGCCAGCACCGAGCGCTCCCAGGAACTGGCGTCTACTGTAGTCTGTCATTGTAGCTGGTTGGCTTCTGTTATCCACGGATGATGCTGGCGAGCCGGTTCGCGAGTCCGGGCGATTGCTGGCCGGCGCTCTCGATGGCAGCCTCCAATTCGTCCCGGTCGACGATGCCGATGAACTCGGCCGTCTGTTCCCCGTTCGCATACACGAGCGTCGTTGGCGTCTTTCGGACACCGTACTCTTCGGCCGTCTCCAGATCGGTCTGAATGTCGACCTCCCGGAACTTGACACCCGGATACGCATCTTCGAGGCCCTCGTTTTTCTCTCGTTGCGTTGCGCACGCTCCACAGGTCTCCTGCGTGAACAGGATAACTTCCGTCATAGTAGCTAGTATGGTCTTGTGCCTTTAGCACATTTCTATTTACATCCGAAAGCTGTGAGGGTCACAGATTCCGGATTCCAAGGGGGCGGACGTGAGTAACGCCGGAGGTTGGTGGTCGGACCGTCACTCCGAGCGTTCGAGCTTGTTCCGACGCGCCTCGAACTCTTCCTCGGTGAGATCTCCGCGGGCGTATGCCATACGCAGCTCCTCCATTGCGGGATTCCGCGACGACTGCGATGCCGTCACGCGACGGAAGACGAGATATCCGCCACCAAGCAGGAGGAGGAGGAAGACCAGCTGGACGAGCATCCCGACGAGTGGCCACCAGCCACTGGTCGTCCCGTATCCACCCATCATTCCACCGTATCCCATCATCCCGCCGAATCCCATCCCCATCGTGAGCAAGGGGAGGACAATGATCGCCCCGAGGATGAGGAGGACGATGGTTGTGGTGTCGAGTTGGTTTGATGATGTCATGGTTCAGATTTCCGTCGATGATTCGAGTTCGTCCGCGACACTGACGAGAACGCGTTCGAACCGGTCGTGGACCTCGTTCGCGATCGAGTCGAGTGCCTCGTTGTCGGCGATGCCGACGAGCTGTTGTGGGTCGACGGCACTCACCATGACCTCGCCGTCGTCGGTTTCGTAGACGATGACGTTACACGGGAGGAGTGCGCCGAGTTCGATCTCTTCGTTCAGGCCCTCGTGTGCCAGCCCCGGGTTGCACGCACCGAGGATGCGGTACTGTCGAAACTCCTCGCCGAGTTTCTCCTCGAGCGTCGCTTGGACGTCGATGTCACAGAGGACGCCGAATCCTTCGTCTTTGAGCGCCGCAATCGTCGTGTCGACGACGTCGTCGAACTCACCGGTGACTGAAGTCTGTATTGTGTATTCCATGAAGTATCATACCCCGTCTACGGGGTTAACGGTTGGGTGCCGCAACGGCGAGCGTTGGAAGTGTGGTGCACCGGTTGGAACAGCAGCGGTTCCGGTCATCCGGTACGTTCGAGCTGTTTTCGCTGTCGATCGAATTCGTCGTCCGAGAGCTCCCCGCGGGCGTAGCGCTCACGGAGTACCGACAGCGACTGCTCTTCGGTCCCACCGGATCCTCGGTTGAGGAGCGCATAGACGAGGTAGAGCGGGACGGCGATGAGGAGCCCCATCCAGAGGAGACCCCAGAGCCCCATCGCTCCGCCGAAGAGGCCCCAGTCACCCCCCATCATGCCGCCGCCGTAGCTCCCGCCGCCGTGGGCAGCAGCTGTTCCAGTCGCTGCGACCAGCAGTGGGACGGCGAGTAGCGCGAATCGACGAGCAGTGCGTCCGATGTGTGTAGTGAGTTGCGTCATTATCTTGCGTTGGTGAATCGTGGTATTCGGTCGAAGCGATCGAAACGGTCAGGGCCGTCAGCAGTGGCCCTGTCCGTACATCCCGCCGTTGTAGTCGTCGTCAGCCATGTCCTGGGCCATCTCGTCGACGGTCACACCCATGTGCGACTCCATCCACTCGACGCTACCCGGGCCCATGTGCTCAGTCATCTGCGCCTCCATCCAGGCCGCCCAGTCATCGGCGGTAGCATTGTCAGTGGGTGCACCGTCTGTGGTCGTGTCGGTGCCGTGTGCGCTGACCACGGGAGCGGCGAACGCGAGTCCGACGATCGCGAGCGCCACGAGCAGCCAGCCGCCGAGTTTGAAGTTGGTCATTGTCTTTCTCCTCGGTTAGTCGTAGAACCGCTCGGGAGTTATCTACGTGGGTGTGAATTCGCGTAGGAGAACGTTCGAGAACGTGTATAGGGCGTTCTAATCGTTTTTCAGGATGTGGAACGTTCATCCCCATCGAATTCACCGGACCTGGGCGGCCGCCTCGAATGTCTCCAGTTCGCGGCGGGGCCGACTCTGACGGTGGGGCTTGCTTTGGAATGTTAACCACAACTCCCGAAAGTATTCCTCCCCTATCAGTGCCTGTACCGGGCCATCGATTGGCTGACGGGAGTATCCTGCTCCGTACCGCGCACCACTTCCAGTGACCATGCCACTCAACGGACTCCTCACACAAATCGAACACGCGCTCGCACCGGTTCGTCACGTCATGAAACCGATTTTGTCGGACCCGCTCGTGATGGGTGTCTGGGCACTGTTCGTCGTCGCGTCCGTGGGCACCCTCTGGTGGGACATCCGCGAGCGGAATCAGGCGCTGCCATCGCTGATGAAAGGTGTCTGGACGCTGGTCGTCCTCTACTCCGGCCCGTTCGGCCTGGCCATCTACTGGTACTCTGGACGCAGCCAGATTAGTCACGACTCGCTCTGGCGGCGCGGGTTCCGCTCGACCGCTCACTGTTATTCGGGCTGTGGGGCTGGCGAAGTACTCGGGTTCGCGCTCCTCGCGGGCCTGCTCGCACTCCAGAGTACGCTCCTCGTCGCTGCAGGAACGTTCGCGCTCGCGTACCTGTTCGGGTACGCGCTCACCGTCGGGCCGTTGATGCAGGAGGGCGTCGGCTTCGGCGAGGCGATGCTCGACGCTCTCTACAGCGAGACGCCGAGCATCACCATCATGGAGATCGCGGCTATCGGAACAGACCTGCTGATCGCCAGTCAGGCCCACATCTCTGATCTCCTGTTCTGGGGAGCGCTGGCGTTTTCGCTATCAGTCGGGTTCGTCTTTGCGTACCCGGTCAACGCCATCCTCGTCTACTTCGGCGTGAAGGAGGGGATGAAGAACCCCGCCGAGATGGGGCAAAGTCAGTCGACGGGGCAGGTACAGGCTGCCGATTAAACACGCGATCCAGTCGCAGACTGCGAGACGGCAGCGTTGGCTGGCGAACCCACTGCTGTCTGAGTGCGATACCGGCTAGGATTCGTGGGTCTGACGCAGATCTTCGCTCGGGTAGATTCGATACGTCCGCCCCTGACGTTCGCGGTATAGCAAGCCACGCTTCTCGAGTGCGCTGACCGTCTGGCTCACCTTGCTCTTCGAGAAATCCGACCGATCCCGGAGTTCGATTTGCGTGATGCCCGGCGAGGAGAGAACTGGTTCGAGGATGCGGCGTTCGTCGTCCGGCAACAGGTCCAGTATGCGGGCCCGAGGCTGAGTTTCTGGATTGATGCCGTTACCTGGTTGAGCGGTCTGGGTCGACGGTTCGGATTCGAAATCAGAGCGTTCCTGGTCGATTTGATCCGAGACATCGCTCCCTTGTCGATCGACCGCCTCCGTGCTGGTGACGTCGTCGCGAACCATCAGATATCCTCCGCCGATGACGACCGAGACGAGGATGGTTCCGAGGACGTACCAGAGCGGATTCGTGCCGTGAACTGCTCCCATCGAGGTTCCCATCATCGACCCCATCTGCTCGAACGCTTGCTGTTGCTGGTACGCTTGCCAGCTGAGCACACCGCCGATGATGAGGACAGCAGCGACCAGGCCACCGACTACCGTATCGGCTCGCCGTCGATTCATCCATCCCGCTTCGGTGTGTCGTGGCATCCGTTCATGAGTGACAGTTGGCGAGACATTGCTGTAGCAGTTGTGATTGGTGTTGGCGGACTTATTGAGAGACACTCTTCAACTGGCACAGATAATTATTTTACAAGTCGGTTTCGTAGTGACACTGGTTGTCGCGGCCGGTATGCTTCCCGTACTGTACACGCTTCGGTGGGCCGTAGTTCGTCCCTGTTCCTTATGTGTACAGGGATGACAGAGCTATCAACTGGCGGATAGCGACCGGACGTGAGGCATCCACGGTGACCTGCCATTACTAAGATATTTCCCGGTATGAATCGTACCGGCTAGTATGGGAACTAGGCCCACGGACCTCCGGATGGATATCGGGCGAATCGCAGATGAGTCGGTTGCCCGTGTCGCCCCCGATGCCACGGTCGCCGAGATCGCGCACACGATGATCTCTCAATCGCGGTGTGCGAGGTATGTAGTGGTGGAAGAGGCCGATCAGCTCGCCGGGATCATCACTGATCGGGACCTGATCGCTGACCTACTCACCGAGGAGAGTGAGTTCAGTGTGCTCGCTGCCGAGACGAGCGGAGACAACATACGAGCCAATGACATTATGACGCGTGACCCTCTCACCGTATCAGCAGATGCTGAGATCCCAAAAGTGCTCAGAGAGATGGACGATGCTGGTGCTCGACACGTCCCGGTCATTGAAGACGAGAGCGTCGTCGGTATGATCACCTTGGATGATCTAATTACGCACGTCGCAGGCGAGAGCGCACATGTTTCAGCACAGATGGATAACGTAGCGGGTATCATCCGCACGGAGTCCACGCACGATTGAAACACACATTTGGTGTCTCAGAGCGCCTAGTGATGCTAATGGCTCTGGGAATCTCCAGATTCTGAGACTTGCGGGTGCTGATGTGCAAATTCGGATGGGTGCTTCTCGAATGATCGCTTGCAGGCGTTCGAGCAGAAGTAGTAGGTCTCACCGTCGTAAGAAACGCTCGGGCTGTCCTCGTCCGTCCGCATCCCGCAGACCGGGTCGCGATATTCCCCCGGCGCACCGAGGCCGCGACGGTAGACGTACAGCAGGAATCCCGAGAGGGCGAACGCGATCAAGTTGAGGTAGAACGTGTAATCAAGCTTGAAATAGGTTTGATCGGAGGCGGTCTGCGCGCCGGCTAGGTTCGGCACGATGTCGAGCGCGTCGAAGAGCAGTTCCATCAGGAACCCTGAGAACGCCATCGTGACGAAAAAGACGCCGAGGATGTAGGCCATCACCTTCCAGCCGTAGTACTTGCGGTAGACGTTGAGGACGGGGATAGTGATGAGGTCGGCGTAGACGAACGCGATGACCCCGGCGAAGCTCACCCCGCCGCCCCAGAGCGCCACCGCGAACGGGACGTTGCCGATGCTCCCGACGAAGCTGATGACGGCGATGGCCACACCCATCAGGGCGTTCTCCGCGCTGAAGAGCAGCCCATCTCCCTGGAGGAAGAGCGTGTTCCAGACCCACTGGGGGACGAAGACGATGACGAAGCCCGAGATGAGAAAGCCCGCGATGACGTCCTTCCAGATCATCGACCACTCTTTGCGGTACTGGTTGCCGATTTTGTACCAGCCACCCCACGAGAGCAACTCGTCGCGCCAGCCGCCGCTGCTCGCCATTTCCTGTTCATAGGTCTCCAGACAGCCCGCCGAGCAGAACTTCAGCGTCTCGCCGCCGTCGGTCACGAGCGAGAACTCATCCTTACCTTCCATGCCACAGGTCGGGTCCTCGGTGACGCCAGCCGCGCTATCTCGTTCGTTCAACTCCTCCCGGACGCGATCGAAGAGGTTCTCGGGAAGCGTCAAATGGACGATGACCGCCATCACAGCGATGAGGATCAGCCCGCCGAGCAGCTCGGCGACGAGGAACTCCCAGCCAAGCAGGATGAGGATCATCAGCCCGAGCTCGACGATGAGGTTCGTCGAGGCGAACATGAATGCGAGGAAATTCACCGTGTGCGCTCCCTTCTTGAACAGCCCCTTCCCGATGGCGACCGCACCGAAGCTACACCCACTGCTCGCAGCGCCGAACACTGTTGCCTTCGTGAGACCACTCAGGTTTCCCTCTCCGAGCACCTGTGCCATTCGCTCTTTGGAGACGTAGACCTGGACGAGACTCGTGATGACGAGCCCCATGATGATGGCCCAAGCTGCTGTCCAGAGGAAGCCGACGCCGATTCGTAGCGACTCGAGAATTCCGTCGACGAGGGCGGCTTGCATATATAGACTATCACAGCCATCTACTTTGTTAATTGCGCTTAGGAAACGGTGGTGTTTCGACGGAGTAATTCTTGGATTCAAAAGTACCTATGGCTATTAGCTGTGGTCAACCCCGCGAGAACTGCGTTCGCGCTCAATAGTGGCTGCGCGTCACTGATTCGGTTCGCTGGCTGTTGTTCGTTCTTTTGACATAGAAGTCTGACCAAGATGAGCGTTGTACTGCTGTTTCTCCCACTATATTCCCGTGCCATGTCTCCAGAGTGACTCTCCCTTTCGAATTGTAAGAGAAACCCGATTGAATGAGGGGAGCGTATCTCTAGTTATGAGCACGACGACCACTCATCAGGACACGTACGATCCGGAATCCACGACCAGTGTGATGCGCCTCAATGCGCTGGCCCTGGCGGGCGCAGCAGCAGTCGTCTCTGCCATCGTGATGCTCCTCCTCGGTGTCTTCGGAGCGATCGGCGTCTACGAGGGAGCTGTCGAGGCGATGGAGCAGTGGCACCTGTTCTTCGAGCCGACCGTCGTCGGAACGGTAGCTGGCATGGTCGAAGCAGCGGTGATCAGCTTCGCCCTTGCGTATGCTCTCGCCTGGCTGTACAATACCCTCGCACGGTAACTCGGAGAATCAAACCATGTACACAGATATTCTCATCCCAACCGATGGCAGCGATAACGTCGAGCCGGCAATCCAGTACGGACTTGATCTCGCTCGTCGATACGATGCAACCGTCCACGCGCTCCACGTCGTCGATAGTTCGCCGATCGAGCGAAAGCTGGATCTGACCGCGCTGGAAACCGATCTGGAGACACTCCCGGACACATGGTATGAGGCTGGCGATGCCGCCACCCAGCAGATCGCAACTCGAGCTGCAGAACATGGCCTCGATGCGATAACTGAGGTTCGCCGTGGCATTCCAGCGCGTGAAATTCGTTCCTACATCACTGATACCGGGATCGACCTCGTCTGTATGGGAACCCGAGGACACACCGGTCTCGACCGAGTCCTGCTCGGCAGTGTAACGACCCGACTCGTCCGTACTGTCGATATCCCCGTGCTCACTGTCAAAGCAAAGCAGGCGCTATCAGAACCCGGAATGCGGGGAGGCTTTGAGACTATTCTCGTCCCGACTGACGGGAGTAAGCCCGCACGAGAGGCAGTCACGCACGCTCTTGATTTGGCTCGGACGTACGATGCGACACTTCATGTCCTCTACGTTGTGGATAGAGGTGCCTACGCGTCTCGTCCGGGATGGACGTGGGACGAACTGCAGCAAGTACTGGAGCAAAACGGAGAGACTGTCGTCGAAGATGTCCAGTCCCGGGCAACTGCCGACGGTGTTTCAGTCGCTGCTGAGATCACCCACGGTGTTCCTCATCAGGCAATCGGAGATTACTGCGATCAACACGGAATCGACCTCGTCGTGATGGGAACACACGGACGGTCCAGCCTTTCACGACGGATCATCGGAAGTGTGACCGAACGGGTTCTTCGGAACTCGGACGAGCCAGTATTGACCATTCGAGGAGTATAGCCGTGGCTCGAGCTACCGGCGAAGCGAGATGAGAAGCACCACGAATCCGAGACCGATGGCGACCGATTCGATGATGTGGACAAGGGCGAGATCAAGCCCCCCGAACTCGAACAGTACTCCTTCGATGAACACACCGAGGGTAATAATTCCAAAGCCAACTGCAGCGTTTCTCATATAGTACGTCCCTGTTCGTCGATACGCCTCGAAACTGTAGTACGTGATCAGAATACCGAGGGCAAGGACAGCCAAGCGGACGGCCACGAGAACGGCTGTTGTCGTATCCACCATTAGTCAGTCCTCCAGTTTCTGCGGGTCACGTCCGTATAGAGCGTAGAGGATCGTGAGCATACCAATCGCGACGATGGTTGTTGCCACCGTTCCCGCATTATGTAAGGTCAGGCCAACCACGTCGAACAAGATTCCTTCGACGATCGCGCCGAAGCTGATAATGGCGAACCCGACCGCGAGGTACAGCATCGATTGACTGTTGCTACGTCGGTACCCTCGATAGGCCTGATAGGCGATCACGAATCCCAGAACCATTGTGACGAGCTTTGCGACGATGAGTCCGGGGTGCATGGTTATTCGGTCCTCATTGTGTTCCACAACCGGGCAAATCTGTCGGGCGCGTCTTCTCGAAGTTCGATACGGACGTCGAATCCTGATTCGAGGAGCTGGACCTCGACGCGGTCGAGTTGGGCTTCGTATTCGCTGTAATGATGACCGTCGGGATCAACGTGCGTTCGCTCGATAAGCAGATCGTACTCCAGTAACGTGTTGACCCGTCTGGAAACTGTCGAGACTGACATGTCACACTCTTCGCTGAGTTCCTTGGCGGACAGCTGTTTTCGGCGAGTCGCCTCGAGGATCGCGCGTGCATAGTCGTCGTCAAGGATTTCGAGAATCCCCGAGATGTCTCGCTCCTCACTCACAGTCCGTGTTGTTGTGGGTGGGTATATAAAGGAACGCCGATTTGCTGACCCAGCAAATCTGCTTTCCGGACTATATGCCCAGACCGTGTAGGTTCACCTGTAAGGTGACCGATGCCATGACCGATTCACTCACGCGTCGACGGATGCTCCAGCTGACTAGCGGTGCGGCAGTCGTTGGGCTTGCCGGGTGCACTGGAACGCAGAACAACGACGGCGGAGCGACGAACGGAACGCCGACCGAGAGTGGCCACGACGACGGCGGCACGGAGTCCGGTCACAGCGACGACGAGGATGGCCACGACGAAGCAGTCGGGGCACCGTCCGATACGGCCGAGGTGCGGATGATCACCGAGGACGGGGGCTACCACTTCGAGCCCCACGTCGTGCGGGTGAACGTCGGGGGAACGGTCACCTGGAACAACGAGAGTGGGAGTCACTCGACGACCGCCTACCACCCCGACAACGACCAGCCCCAGCTCGTCCCCGACGGCGCAGCCGCGTGGGACAGCGGCATCGTCTCCGAGCAGGGTGCGACGTTCGAACACACCTTCGAGACCGAGGGTGTCTACCACTACTACTGTACGCCCCACGAGAGCCTCGGGATGATCGGTAGCGTCATCGTCGGCGAGCCGGACCCCCACGAGCAGGTCGCACTCGAAGAGACGCCGGCCGACAAGCCCGAGCGCGTCCGCGAGAAGCTCGAAGAACTCAATGGGATGATTCGGACGGCACTCGGCGACGACCACGAAGAGGACAGCCAGTAGACCCACATAGCTTTCCCACCGTAGCAAGCACTTCTCATCAGGACGGAGGAGCGTCGACGGATGGGTATTTCAACACAGCACCAAGATCGACCACTCGCGCTCTGGGCACTCATCGCGACGATTGGTGTGCTCGGTGTGTCGGGACTCGCCGGCGGCGGCCAGTTCATCCTCGCTCCCTCGGGGCGTCTTATTGGAATCTCGCCGACGCTTCTGGCTGGTTTCCCGTTCGATAGCTATCTGGTTCCCGGTCTCATCCTCTTCAGTATCCTCGGTGTGTTCCCGCTGGTCGTCGTGTGGGGTCTCTACCGTCGAAAACGATGGGCGTGGCCGGCGGCTATCGCCGTCGGCGTCGCGCTCGTCGTCTGGGTCCTCGTCGAAGGGGTCGTCATCGGATTCGGGAAACGGTTGCAGTATCCCCACCTCATCCAGGGTGTGGTGATCGTCGGTCTTGCAGTACTTCCCTCTGTTCGAGCGGCTCTCAGATGAGCACGTTGTACCCGACGTGGGCGAACGCGAGGGCGAGATACCCGAGCACGAGCGCCGCCAGGGTTCGTCGAGAGAGTGATGGGAACCCGATGTCGTCGGAGCCGTGAATCCGCTCCCCGAGTGCGTACGCGAACCGCCCGGCGAGTAACGCGAACGGCAGGTGGACGAACACCAGCGGGAGCACGAGCGAGTCGAACTGGACTGTCGCCTCCAGCCGCGACAGGTACTCGAGTTTGAGCACGAGTTCGAGGAGCGCAACGGTCAGCCCGGAAGCCACGGTCGCGAGCAACCCCTCGGTCTTCGAGAGGAGCTGGCCTCGCCAGTAACTCCAGCCGTAGAAGACGAGTATCAATGGGACGAACCGGACAAATGCCTCCTCGACGAGTCCGACCAGAAGTGTCCAGGTCGCGACGGTCGTCACTCCGAGCAAGAGAAGTTCGAACTGGTAGGCGATCCACACGCCAACCCCGGTCACGACGCTGCTCACGCCCACGAGCCCGACCAGTGACCGATACTGGAGCGTCATGAGTGGTGACGAGACAGTGTCTATACGTCAGCGCGCACCGAAATAGGCGTACCCGTTCGAAACGCGTACACGAAGAGCATTTATTACTGCACCCCTGTTACATGGTACCACGGGAACCCAGCGTAGCCACGCACCATACTGCTATGCCCACCGATGACTCCGCGTCCGTCTCTCGCCCGTCCGATACGGAAAGAGACGTTGTAGGGCGAGTGGAAGAGACGATTCTGTCACGGCGGGGGTTCCTCGCAGGACTCGGCCTGGGGAGCGTCGGCGGCGCTGGGGTGGTTCTCGGTCTAACGCGAGCGGGGGAGGGTTTTCAGTCGCTGGCGACGCTTGCGGGTGGGGCCACGCTTCCCGCCCCAACGCGCTACTACCTTCCAGCGGTCGACAGCTTCGGTGACGGTCTCATCGTCCCGTTCGAGGTGGAGTTCACCGACGGGGAGGGTGAGCTGTTCGTGAACCTGAACGGGATCGAAATCCGTCACGACCTCCAGCTCGCGCTCCGAGAGGCGAGGGAGACGGCCACACGTCTCACAGGGGGGTCGCTCACCAACACGGCGACGCACGTCACGTTCGAGCCCCCCGCCTCTGGTGTACTCGCACTCCGCGGGAAGAGCTGGGAGGCCGGTCTCACCGTCGCACTCGTCGCCAGCTTCCGTCAGGAGTCACTCTCACAGGAGACGCTCATCACGGGGATCGTCGACGACGAGGGCACGTTGCTCCCCGTCGGCGGGATCGAGACGAAAGCCCGCGCGGCGCGAGCAGTCGGCGCACGGGAGCTGATCGTCCCGGCGGGCGAACCGACGGACGTGGCTGTTCAAGGGTTCCGAATCGTCGAATCTCCCTCGATTACAGATGCACTCGACCGGATTCTGTGACCGGAGTGCCCCACGGCCGACGAAATCCATGGGAGCGATGATCCAGTCGTCAGATCGCCCACGGGAAACGATTCAAGAGCCGGGGCGCCGTAGCTCAGGGTATGGCCGAAACCGATCCTTTCGACGCGATACGCGAGTTCGAGTTCGACGGAGATGCCTATCGGATGGCGGACCTCACCGCCCTCGAAGAGGCGGGACTCTGTGAACTGGACCGTCTCCCGGTCAGCATCCGTGTCCTCCTCGAATCCGTCCTCCGGAACGTCGACGGCGACACGATCTCCGCCGAGGACGTTCGAAACGTCGCGTCGTGGCAACCTGACGTGCCGGACGTCGAACTCCCGTTCACTCCCTCACGAGTCGTTCTTCAGGACCTCACCGGTGTCCCTGCCGTCGTCGACCTCGCCGCGCTCCGATCAGCGGTTGACCGGAAAGGCAAGGATCCCGCGATCGTCGAGCCAGAGATTCCAATTGACCTCGTGATCGACCACAGCGTCCAGGTCGACTATTTCGGCTCCGAGGATGCCTACGAGAAGAACGTCGAACTGGAGTACGAGCGCAACGGCGAACGCTATCGCGCCCTCAAGTGGGCACAGCAGGCGTTCGACGACTTCCGCGTCGTCCCGCCGGGCACCGGTATCGTCCACCAGGTGAACCTCGAATACCTCGGGCAGGTCGTTCACGCCCGCGAGCGGAACGGCGAGAACTGGCTCCTCCCCGACACGCTCGTCGGCACGGACAGCCACACGCCGATGATCGGTGGCATCGGCGTCGTCGGCTGGGGCGTCGGTGGCATCGAGGCCGAAGCCGCGATGCTCGGCCAGCCCATCACAATGAAGCTTCCCGAAGTCGTCGGGGTCCGCCTTACCGGAGAACTCCCCGAGGGTGCAACTGCGACTGACCTCGTGCTTCACGTCACCGAACAGCTTCGCGAGGTTGGCGTCGTCGATCGCTTCGTCGAGTTCTTCGGTCCCGGCGTGGCGAACCTCACGGTCCCCGACCGGGCCACTATCGCGAACATGGCCCCCGAGCAGGGATCGACAATCTCGATGTTCGGCGTCGACGAAGCGACGCTCGACTACCTCGAACTCACGGGTCGTGACGAGGAGCACATCGAACTCGTTCGCGAATATCTCGACGCACAGGGACTGTTCGGCGAGCAGAACCCCGAGTACACGGAGACGGTCGAGCTCAATCTCTCGACGATCACGCCGAGTCTCGCGGGACCAAAGCGACCCCAGGATCGTGTCCCGATGGACGATATGAAGACCCACTTCCGGGGGCTGGTCCACGGCGAGTTCGAAGACGAACTCGACGAACTCGACGAGGACGCGCTCACCCGCTGGCTGGGAGAGAGCAGCGTCGCCGCCGACCGCCCCGACGCCGACCTCCCGGAACCGGACGTGGGCGAACTAAACGACACGGTCGAGGTGGATCTTGACGGCGAAACAACCGAAATCAGGCATGGGAGCGTCGTCGTCAGCGCCATCACCAGCTGTACGAACACGTCGAACCCCTCGGTAATGCTCGCCGCAGGCCTGCTCGCCCGCAACGCCGTCGAGTACGGCCTGGATGTCCCCGAGTACGTCAAGACTAGCCTCGCGCCCGGGAGCCGCGTCGTCACCGAATACCTCGAAGCCTCGGGATTACTGCCGTATCTCGAAGACCTCGGCTACAACGTCGTCGGCTACGGCTGTACGACCTGCATCGGGAACGCCGGGCCACTCCCCGAACCCATCGAGCGCGCCATCGACGCCGAGGACCTCTGGACGGCGAGCGTCCTCTCGGGCAATCGGAACTTTGAGGCGCGCATCCACCCGAAGGTCAGAGCGAACTACCTCGCCAGTCCGCCGCTCGTGGTCGCTTACGGGCTGGCCGGTCGGATGGACATCGACCTCGACACGGACCCGCTTGGCACCGACGGGGACGGCGAGCCGGTCTACCTGTCGGACATCTGGCCCGACGCCGACGAGATTCACGCGGCAGTCCACGACAGCGTCGACGCCTCGATGTTCGAGGAGAAGTACGCCGAGGTGTTCGAAGGCGACGAACGCTGGGAGGCCCTTGACGCCCCGACCGGCGACGTCTACGAGTGGGACGACTCCTCAACGTACATCCGCGAGCCGCCCTTTTTCAAGGACTTCCCGCTGGAGGAGCCCGGTGTCAGCGACATCGCCGACGCTCGCACCCTGATGCTGCTCGGGGACACCGTCACCACCGACCACATCAGCCCGGCCGGACCGTTCTCTCGGGAGCAGCCCGCCGGCGAGTGGCTCGTCGACCAGGGTGTCGAACCTCACGAGTTCAACACCTACGGTGCCCGCCGGGGCAACCACGAGGTGATGATGCGCGGCACCTTCGCCAACGTTCGCATCGAGAACGAGATGCTCGACGACGTCGAGGGCGGCTACACGATTCACCAGCCGACGGGCGAGCAGACGACCGTCTTCGAGGCGAGCCGCCGCTATCGGGAAGATGATACGCCGCTGGTGGTGTTCGCCGGCGAAGAACTCGGCACCGGGTCGAGCCGCGATTGGGCCGCAAAAGGGACTGACCTCTTGGGCGTTCGCGCAACCATCGCGGAGAGCTACGAGCGCATCTTCCGTGACAACCTCGTCGGCATGGGTGTCCTCCCGCTGCAGTTCGCTGACGGTGACTCGTGGGAATCCCTCGGTCTCGACGGCTCGGAGCGGATTGAGATTCGTGGCCTGGACGACGGCCTGAACATGAACGACGAGTTGACCGTCGTCGCAGAGCGGGACGACGGCTCGACAGTCGAGTTCCCGGTCACGGCACAAGTTGGGACGCCTGCGGCCGTTCGATACGTCAAAAACGACGGAATCCTGCATCTGGTGCTCCGTCGACTACTCACAGAGGAGTAGCCGACGCACTGCGAACCAAATCAAGCAGTTTGCTCCTTTAAATCAAAAGCTCTGGACTCATCGAAGGCTAAGGTACTACGAAGCTGAGCTTCGAGAGAAAGCTGTTTGTAGCTACTGTTTGGGCGCGACTCGCTTCAGATACTTTGAGATCGAGAAACTAGGAGGGTAGTGATTCTGGCCATAGAAAGAAGAGGAAAGAAAACTGTGTCATGCCTACGTCCGCTCGAGTTCCACTCGATCTGGGTCCAAGTCAACACCTACCTCGAAAATCCAGACTACCAGTCGATAGGCCGCACTCTCGGCTTGATTCACCCCTGAACGTATTTCGGAGGAGTACCGTGTTAAGGAGACGATTAAGGGCGTTTTGGGCGTAGATGTCGGTATGGCAGCCCAACCACCTCACCAAACAACCGTAAACGTAACGACGACAGAGGCACCTGCCGAAACGATTATCGCTGGATTCTCGGCATACGGCCTGGCCGGCCTGACTGCTGCCGATTACCTCGTCACTCAGCTCGGTCTCGAGGAAACAGGATACGTCACGATAAACGCGCTGCCGACAATCACGCCGTTCGCCGATGGCTCCCCACGCCACCACACTCGATTATATTCCCGATCCGATCTCGACGTGACGGTCCTCGTCAACGAACTACTCGTTCCTAGATGGGCGGCAGATCCGTTCGCATCGGCTGTCATCGAGTGGTTGCACGAATACCGCGTCGACGAAATCAGTCTTTTATTCGGGATACCTGTCGTTCACCAACCGGGGGAACACGACGTATTCTTCGTCGCGACTGACGACTATCGAACACACCGCCTGGTAGAGACAGACCTCGCTCCGATGGGTCGTGGCTTCCTTGAGGGCATCAATGCGAGCCTCATCGAACATGGGATGGATACGTCGTTACGAGTCGGGCTACTCAGTACGCCCGTTCACGAGGAGGTCCCGGACGTCGAAGCGGCGATCCGTCTCGTTGAGGCCGTTGACACCCTCTACGAGCTAAACGTCGACACGAGTGAACTCGAAGCGTTTGCCGTCAAGATAGAAGAGTACTATCAGGAACTATCCGAGCGCGTCAAAGCGGACGAAACAACGCAATCACCGGCTGATGGGATGTTTATGTAAGAGTCGACACGAGCCGTTCCATTGATTTCACTCGACAGTGAGCATTCCGGCATACCACTCCGCGTGGTCGAAACCACAATGTGGGCACACAAACCCCGAGTGATCTTCGTCTTCGTCCGTGGCCTCGAAGTGGTGTGAACAATCCTGGTTCTGGCAATCTCCGGTGTATTCCCGTTTGAATCGCTGCTCTAGTTCAGTGTGGTGATGTTCGAGTAGATGCTGACGTCCCTGTTCGTTTCGTTCATCCTCGGTTTCTGTCTCGATTACCGTATCACAGTACATACACTGCCAATTCATATTGAAGCGTACGCCGACCCGTCTCAAAGATGTTGTGTGGGCGGCTCGTCTGGCTTTGATTCGGGACAGACAACCACCTGAATCCTCAGTAAACTCGGGAACACGATAGCGATTGACGCACCAGCGGAGTCGCCAGAGCCGTGATCATTACGTGATACCTCTTCACCGACTAACGCGGATATATAGAGTCTTCGTCAACTTCGTTCGTTCAACCAAGAAGTGAGTTCCGAGACTGTCCCCGTCAAATAAGCCGTTCCCCATATCGCAACGACGAGCCCGCCGACGGTATCGAAGACAAGATCGAGCATCGTGTCGGTCAACCCATACTGAATGAGTACATCTTCGCTTCCGATGACGACTGCCAGTTGCCCTGCGAGGAATTCGAGCACCTCCCAGAACACACCTGCAGCCAGTACGAACAGCAAGATGAACACGAACATCAGCCGAGAGGGAATCCACACATCAGGAGTGTACTCACTGACCGCACGTACGGTCGTGTAGCCGACTGCTGCGACGACGGAGGAAGAAAGCGTGTGGGCAAGTTTATCCCACAACCAAATCGACTGGTACGGTCCTAGGGCACCAACAGCGTGAACGACGACGGCTGCGGTAATCCAGAGCACGAGCCCCGAGTCCATGGGAAGACCGTAGTCCCGTTTGAGTAACGCGGGAAGCTGCGTCACGCCAAAGCCCAGTGCACTGTTGACGATAACGCTCGTGTCTCCTCGAACGCTTCCAACGACGAGTATGCCAAGAAGAATCATCTGCAGGAACCGGACGATTAGTCGTTCATGAGATTCAGATATCCCCAGTCGGTCACGAAATCGGACGAGAGATCGAGTTGGCTCAGCTCTCGTGTACGGAGGTCGGATGCCGGGGCAACACCGCTGATATAGAATGGTAATGCGACGAAAATACAACGTGAACAGGAGGGCACTTCCGATCCCGGCGACCGTCGCACCAGTGAAGTGGAGCATGAGCGTCTGTAAATTCGGAATGAAAAACGTCCCGAAGAGCTCGTCAGCTACCCACTGGATGACCGCCCACAGACCCGCCGTAGCTAATGTGATAATGACGACGAACGAGACCGCGAACCACTCGTTCATTCGAACGGCTGTAAACACGTGGAGTTCGACAGCGATGAGAAGGGCGAGTGCTGCGACCGAAAGATGTGACGTGAATAACTGAGCTGAGCCCCCCGAGATCACTAATCGCCCTACGAGGGGTAGCGTGACTAGCAACAGTACCTCCCACGGTAGCATGACGCTGGTTCGTCGAAAGAACAGCGGTGGAACAGCTGCGATTCCCAGAATCAGCATCGCAAATCCTGTCCAGAGGAAATCGCCTGATACGAGACTGTTGCCGGCGAAGATACCGACGCCGAATAATAGGCTCCACGAGAGTGCTGCATTCGTGCGTGCACTCCGTAGTAACGCACCTATTTTCCCGGTCTGATCCATGCACTGTTGTTCATCTATCAGGACCATTTGTCTTTTCACCCCTAGAGCGTGTCATAGAAAGCGTCACTTACGAAGCGGCAGGGTGCGCGAAGTGTGTCCAGCACAAGCGCAACCCTGCAAGACGTAGCTTCGGTAGACGACTTCTTGAATGCGGCGGCGACCGAGACAGTCCCGCTGTTCGAACACCTTGAGTTCGAGTTTCTGCTTGAGTACGACGTGTTCGCCCCCGACGAGCGGGGGCGAACACGAGTGCATCAGCCACCCGATCTCTTTCGGGGGTTCCTCCACTGCTACTACGAGAACGTCTACGGCACACGCCCGGTAACGCGAGAACTCCAGCACAGCCTCGTCTGGTACTACTGCGGACTCGACAAACCGCCATCCAGAGACACTGTTGACCGGTTTCTCACCGATCTCCAACACGTGATCGACGATGTCTTCGGCAGACTCGTGGAGCAGGCCGCCGCCCGCGGCCTGCTCGACTCCACGTACTCCATCGATTCGACCCACATCGAAGCGATCCAGTACAACGACGCAGCCTCGTGGAACTACGATCCGACAGCCGAGGAGTACTACTACGGCTTCGGCTGTACGATCGTCTCAACTGGCTCAAAGATCCCGATAGCAGCGGAATTCACACAAGCAAAACAAGCCGATCAGGAGACGGCGATGCGCGTCACACGTGACGCGCTCGCCGTCGAAACACCGATTTGGATGCTTGGAGACAGCGCCTACGACATCCTTGACTGGCACGACCACCTGCTGGCCGCAGGGGTCGTGCCGGTCGCTCCGTACAACCCACGAAACACCGACGATCCGAAAGATATCGAGTACAGGATCGAAGACCGCATCGAGAAACACAGCGAGGACATCCAGCTGAAGCAATCCATCTTGGACAAGACGTACAACCACCGGACAGGAGTCGAACGAACCAACGACGCAGTCAAGGACTGCGGCCTCGGGCACGTCCGCGCCCGAGGCCGCGTCCATGCACGAACAGAAGTGTTTCTTGCGCTTTGCCTACGGCTTGTCGTTGCAATCACCAACTACGAGCGAGGAAACGATCCGGGCTGTGAGAAGCTATGAGATTGATTCTATGACACGCTCTACGTCACCAAAATCGGACGTATGATTGCCGGACTTATCGTACACAGTTTCGGCACTGTAAAAATCGCGTTCCCTGAGCCGGGCTACTATCTCTTCAGGAATCCCGTCAGTTCCGTTGATATCGAGAATCAGCAACCGGTCAGTGAAACTCTTCGCGAGGAACGCATCATCTACCGTCTCGTGTGTCCGAATATCGGCGACCAGTTCCCGAATTTGACGCTCTCTATCGGTCACTTTGAACAGTTCCATCTTCAGAATCATAGTGATTCACGTGAACATGTTCGTACGACGAGAACTTACCCGCGAGAAATTGTATCGCGGTATTTGATATGCGCAATTTGGATTCGTCCAGAGCAGCCCTTCTCAAGTCTCAAGCGCCGGAATTCGGGGCCTAATCGTTTGAGTACAAGTGCGTACCCCTCTCTCGATAAGCGTATTTGTCTGATCAATATCCCACAGACGAATAGAACTCTATCCTTGTCCTCGTTCCTGCATTCGACGGTAATCAGCCCAGCTGGTCGACTTGCGATGACAGATATCACTGGCGAGTGTTACCATTTTCTTTGAGTTCAACCTGCAGAACTTGCCAGAGAGTCTACTTAATAAGGCTAGCCTCCAAGACTGTCCTAATAGCCTAACTTGTTGGTCTAACTTGTTAGTGTAACTGCTTAGTCTAACTAAACAGTATAATTGGTTAGTGTGTGCCGTGCGTCTGACTGGAGATTATAACCAGTGAGGCCAACTGGTTAGATATGCTTGCGTACACGATTTACTCCGAGGCTGGCGGCGTCGGCAAGACGACGCTCGCTGCGAGCCTCGCGACGGCGCACGCGGACCACGGTCGAGACGTTCTGGCGATCGATCTGGACCCACAGCAGGGCTCGCTAACCTACTTACTCGGAGTCGATGCACCTCGGGGCGACGGCGATGCCGACAACATTGGGCGCCACCTTATCGACCGACCCCTTGGCGAGTTTGACGACCTCGTCCACGAGACGGGATATGGATTCGACCTCGTACCGAATCACGACATGCTCGAAAATCTACCGAGCCTGCTCTCCAGAGCTGAGGAGATGGCCGAGGACCTCGGCGAGTACTTTTCGCCCAACGAACGGCTCCTAGAGGTCTTAGCTGAAGCTGGAGTGATGGATGACTACGACACTCTCATCATTGACCCACCAGCGACCGCCGGACCGCACCTCTACAACGCTATTCATGCGACACGATCGTTGGTCGTGCCGGTTGAGCCCACCGGCAAGGGCATACAGTCCGTTGAAGGCCTCGAAGACGTCGTCTTGAATCTGAGCGACTCGCTCGATATCGACGTTGGTGTGTTGGCCGTCATCCCGAACGGTATCGGCTCGACGAGTGACCAGGCGAAGTACCTCGAGCGTATCCGCGACCTCGGTTTCGACGCGCCAGTTGCGATTGCCGACCGATCCTCGCTGTTCGAGGGCTGCTGGGACCAGCAGTACCCCGCGTCACATTACGTAAAACAGGTCCGCTCAGCCTACGACTATGAAGAAGAAACGTTAGCACAACTCGAAGACCTTGCGACGCACGTTGAGGAGGTGGCGTAGATGGCTAACGGCATGAAATCTGGTTCTGGCGAGGACCCGTTCGCTGACGTTGAGACTGGCGGCAGCAACGACGCGTCCCGCGGTGATGAAGAGTCTGGGTCTGAATCTTCGGCCGAGTCTACTGAAGCTGTTGTTGACGAGGTTGAGGAGGGCACCGGAAGCAGTGGTGGGTCGACAACGGATTCGAACTACCCGTGGCTGTTCACGCGCTCGAACGCAAAGGATGGCCGCGAGATGGTCCAGTTTTTCCTGCAGCAGGAGACGCAAGCGAACGAGAGCCACGCTCAAGCCGATCTTGAAGCGATGCTTGGCGAAGAGCCACTGGTTCTAGACATCCGCGAGGCTGCCTACCAGGTTGCCCTTGAGCAGCATCTTGAGGACGTTGCCACTCAGTTACGGGAGTGGGGTTATGATGCGAAGTAGCGAGATGCTCCGGAAAACCAGACCAGTCTGTTGAACGGTCCATCAGCTGTATCGGGGATACAGTTGATACGGCCACCTCTCCAAATCCACAGAAACAGTAGCTAGGCCCGGCTGTCTCAACCACGTCACTGGCTTCGACTCCCACTTAGCGGTCGTAGTTCGCTTCAAGCGAATTTCCGCTTTTGATATATCAATATACCATTTATAGTTCGTGGATTGCGCGTACCAGCCACTCTAACATCCAAATTCGGCATTTCGGTCGAAATACAGAGTGGTCGTGATTACTCCAATAATCACGACCACTTTCAAGTACCCCGCCGCTGTCGGGCACGCACGAATGATGCAACGGGCTCAGGACGCTGCTTCACCCAGCTAGAGCCGGCAAGAACAGGATTCGGAATTTCTCTGGATCTTCTCAGCTGAGTTCGAGGTGATACCGAAGAAATACGTTCAATATAGAACGAAGGACCTCAATCTATATTAAGACAAAGTGCGAACGATGTTGTATGACCGACGACGAATCAGACTCCGAGAGCATGATGGACCGCCACACCACGGGTGAAGACCGTGTACGGATGGTCGCACGCCAGCTTTCGGAGCCGCAGACGGCAAACTGGATCGCCTCCGAAGCTGGCTGGTCACACGAGCCCACTAAGCGCGTACTTGCACGGCTCGTCGACGACGGTATCCTCCACCGTGACGAGAGCGGTGCCCACACTACGTACTACCCTGATTACCGCCAGCAGGCAATGCAGGAGGCGATGCGCCTTCGAGACAGCGGCCATACTGTCGAGGAGCTCACGGATCGGCTCGCCGAGATGAAAGCACAAATCCGAGATTGGGAGGACACATTCGGCGTCGAATCACCGAATCAGCTGCGCGGGACCCTCGCCGACGAGACCCTCGACGGCGAAGCGGAAGACCAGCGGCGTGAAATCGCTCGTGAGTGGGAACACCTGCAGCGGCGCATCGAAATCGTCGGCTTCGCCATCCGCGAGTGGGACTTCCTCGCCCCAACGACAGACCCTGCCGAGGCTAGCAGCTAACGGATGTCGGTCCCGCATCCCGGAGGCGATCCAAACGCGAACCTTTACGCCCAACTGAAGCGGGACGTCCTCGGCCGCGTGCCACAGATTACGACGGTCGAGTACGTTCCGGACGATATCGAGGCCAAGCAGCTGCGGGCGAGTTTCGACCCGGACCGTCTTGACCCCCCAACAGCCCCTGAATCGCCGGAACTGACCATCAAATGGTACCGGCAGGACCCGCACGACTGGTTTCGTATCAACTACACCGACCCGAACACGGGATTTCACGCCGGATGGCACCAGGACGAGGACCACGCCGATCTTGGACGGACGCATTTCCAGTACTCATCCGGCGATGAGGAGGATCGCTGGGGAATCGCGTTTAACCAACAGACTCCCTCCCTGATTCTCTGGGAAATCGTAGAAGATCTCCTCGAGGAAGTCCGTCCGAACTACCAGTACGCGAATGAGGAAGCATGACGCCGGAAAATACATCTGGTGAACGTACCGGGCGCTCACTCACGGATTCGTTCGACCGATACCTCCAAGACAAAGGAAAGGGCCGTGGTGGCGATGGTGGGAACTATCGACGAAACGCCGCTCGCGAGCTCGAGCGATTCACCGAGTGGGCCGCCGGCGAGCGCGGTGACGATGACTGGAGCGGAATCGTCCCCGATGAGGTCGACAGGGAACCGACCTTCGCGGACCTCGACGAACGCGTGTTCCGGGCGTACGCCCGTCATCTGACCGGCGACCGTGGACTCAAGCAAAACACCGTCCAAACCTACTATCGATATATCTCCGCGTGGTGTGGTTGGTGCGTCAACGAGGGGTATCTCGAAGCACACTACGCGCAGCGAGCGAGTGCGATGGCTCCACTCCCCGACGATGACGGTCGCAAACCCGGCGACCAGCAGGCCTGGACGACCGAACAACGGCACACTCTCACCCGGTACGTCGACGAGCGCGCTCGCAACGCCATCGAAACGTACACCACCCTGCCAGCGGAGACCGACTCCCTCGACAAGCAGCGAACACGTTACATGGCCCTGAAAGCGGCGCGGGACCGGGCGCTCGTTTTCGTACTCGCCTATACAGCTGTCCGTGTCGGCGAGCTACTCCGCGACCCGGACGACCCTCGCCGGCGAGGGGTCCGATGGGACGAAATCTCGCTCGAAGATGGCAGTATGGACGTCTACCGGAAGAAACAGCAGTGGGACGCCGCGAGCCTCCCCGACCCGGTGTTGTCTCCGCTGCGAAGCTATCGCAAGCTGATGGACCCGCCAACGGAGCGGTGGCCGGTGTTCCCGACGTTCGACCAGCGGACGCTCGCGACGCTGCTGAAAGACGAGCTGGCCGACAGCGGACTCAGACCGGACGCTATCGACGAACAGCGTGACGAGTACGCTCGCGACCTCTTGCTGGCGCTTGCAGAGGACATCCGACCACCGTCAATGACGACGGATGGGGCGCGGTCGATCCTCCAACGACTCTCTGCGGACGGGGAGGTCGACATCGACCATCCTAAGCACGACTATCTCGCTCCCCACGGTGGTCGCCGTGGAATGGGTGAGGTTCTCGTCAGAGCGTTCGGCTACACCGTTGCAGCTCGGTATCTCGATAACTCCGAAGAGATGGTTCGAGAGGGGTACTCACACATCGAGGCGGGTGAACTCGGTGATGTCGCGACTGAGGCACTAGAAGAAATTGACAGGCGTATCGAGTAGCACTGGTGTACTCGCGCATGGCCTCGACGAGCAGGTCAGTTCAGTCTTTCCCCATCAGGTCGGCGGTAGCATCCAGTCGCTCGACGAGACACTTCAGGAATTGGAAATCAACACGGCGCGGCTCGTCGGTACCCATCTCATCACCATCTCTTCTACGTCGGCACCTCAGAGTCTGTGAACAACCGTTGTCCCCCGACACACCTATCACGCTGACCTGAGACACCTTACCCGTGCACGCAGCCCGGACCGAGTCCTCAGGAACGTGGCATCTCGTGGGCAGCCGTGGGTGTGGAGCCGACCCGGACGGCGACGCGGTTGAGGGCCCATGGGCGACGATTCGCGATCACGTCGACCGCAGCGAGGGTAGTCGCTGTACCCGATGCAACTGGCCCCCGGCTCGCTAGACGGGACGTGCCCACGTATCGGACGATGGGCCTATTTGAGGTGAGAGCTGACCAGCTACGGCCCGACAGCCGACCAAGGCGAGGTAGTCAGTTTCACCGCACCACACAGTCACCCACTACCGGACATTATCTCTTCCAGCCCTTCCGGCTGGCCTACACCAACCACGCTATCGAATATCCTCGAGGGACGTCGTAGAACTTAGCCAGCAGGGTCACCGCTGCCGCCGACGGCCTCTCGTGAGACCAATAGGAACGATAGGACAAACGACCCCACAAACAGCACTGGGAACGTGCGAACCTGCGTCAGCGGGTCCGGTGGTGTAACGAAGGCCCCAACCACAAACGCCAACAGGACAGCCACCGAGTATGCCGTGACCAGCCGTTCGCGTCGGTCAGCTGGCTGTGAACGTGCCTCCCAGTTGTTTCTGACGTAGCGGACCCACACGTAGTAGACGAGCCCGTAGCCCGAAGATAGCATGACGAATGTCCACAGCGCCGAGCTATCACGCGCCGCTGCCTCGGCACGAGCCCAGTAACCGATTGCAACAAGATTCCCGACCAAAATGACTAGCGTCAGAGCGAAGGTAGCACCGAGCAGAGGTGTTTCGACGAGAGACGAACCGAACTGCACGTCTGCAACTGCTTACTGGACAGTCATAGGTTTTCGGTCCGGGTACCAGCAAACGGCTCTGTTGAAATCCGCTGGAACTGATAGAACCAGCGTGCGAGATACAGAGGATGTAGTCATCACAGGAACTGCGTCATTTTCTACAGCGTATTTCTGAATAAGCCGTGCGAACAAACGTGCGTATTAACTTGGCCTTGACGTAACAGCCGCTCAAGAGATAGTTCGCAGCGGCCACAGCGGCCCAAGCACGGTGAACTGTCAGGCTAGATGGCCGAATTTTATATTCAGTGACGATTCTGGTTGCTAACATGGTAGCTAAACACCTCGCACGCCGAGAGTACCTGACTGCCGTCAGCGCTCTCGGACTTGGGGGCATAGCTGGCTGTTCGGGCGACCAATCTTCTGCTCCGACGGATGGTGAGAGCACTCAGACGGGCGAAGGCGACAGTACACCGGAGCTACAGGGCGCCGCAATGTTCCAGTACGACCGCGCTAACACTGGCCACAGCAGCGAGCAAACTGGTCCGGGTGGCTCTGGCACCGCGCAGTGGACGTACTACACGGGCGCCGAAGTGGAGTCCGCACCGGCAGTCGTCGACGGAACCGTCTACGTCGGCAACGCTGATGGGGCTGTCTGCGCAATCGATGCGAGCGATGGCACCGAACAGTGGACGTACGAGACGGGAGATGACGTAGAAACCTCTCCGGCGGTCGTCAACGGAACTGTCTACCTCGGGAGCAACGACGACACGGTCTACGCGCTGGACGCGGCCGACGGCGCCGAACAGTGGACCCTCCAGACTGGCGGACGGGTACAGTCTTCCCCGACGGTCGCGGGTGGGACTGTCTACATCGGGAGTGGGGACGGCAACGTCTATGCCTTTGGCGCAAGCGACGGCGCCGAACAGTGGCGGTACGAGACTGACGCAGGTGTGTCAGCATCGCCGGCAGTGGTCGACGGCACCGTCTACGTCGGCAGCGAGGGGAGCACCGTCTACGCGCTGGATGCAGAGGATGGTGCGGAGGAGTGGACGTATGACACCGGGAGTAGTGTCCACTCATCGCCAGCGGTAGTCGACGGCACCGTCTACGTCGGCAACGACGACGAGACGCTCTACGCCATTGAGGCCACTGACGGGACTGAACGGTGGCACTTCGACACCCGCGCAACTATCTACGCTTCGCCGGCGGTAGCCAACGGCACTGTCTACGTCGGGAGCCTGGACGACCACGTCTATGCGGTCAACGTGACAGACGGCACCGAACGATGGCAGGCCGAAATGAACGGGAACGTACTGTCCGCTGCAGTAGTAATCGACGGGTTCGTCTATGTTGAGGACGGCTGGGAAAATATCTACGCTCTGGATACGACCAACGGCTCCTCACAGGCCGTCTACGGCACTGGGGAAGACCCCGCATCGCCGGTGGTAGTAGACGGGACCCTCTATGCCGGGAGCGGGGATGGCGTCGTATACGCTTTTGCCGAGGAGTAACGCGGCGCTCTGAACGGACACGGTATCCGTTTCCTTTCTGCGTGTTCCGCATCCGCCTTCTCTGAGAGGCGATACTATCCGGGCGGTGGCTTTACTGCTCGCTCAGCGCGTACAGGTTCTCATCGACACTGAGGTAGAGTGTTCCATCGACAACTGTCGCTTCCAAGTCTACTCCGTCGTTCGTTTCGTAGACCCATTGTTCACTGCCGTCATCGGTGTCTAAGGCATACAGATTGGTGTCGTTGCTTCCGATGTAAACCGTGCCGTCGGCGACCACCGCCGGCGCATCGACGTAGTCGCCAGTCTCGTAGGACCACTGTTCAGTGCCGTCGACAGCGTCCAGCGCGTACACGTTCCCGTCCCACCCTCCGACGTATATCGTGTCGTCCGTCACAGCCGACGATACCGAGCCCCCTGTCTCGTAGGACCACTGTTGGGCGCCGTCGGCCGCGTCCAGCGCATACACGTTCCCGTCCCAGCTCCCGATATACACCGTCCCGTTGCTCACAGCAGGTGCCGCTCCAACCTCGTCGTCCGTCTCGAAGACCCACTGTTCGGTCCCATCGGCCGCGTCCAGCGCATATACGTTTCCGTCGTACGCGCCAGCGTAGACGGTCTCATCGGCTACCGCTGGGACCGAGGTACCCCCGCCAGTCTCGTACGACCACCGTTCGGTGCCATTGGCCGTATCCAGCGCAGAGATGCCGCGTCCACCCTGGACGTAGAGAGTCCCGTCGGCTACCGTCGGCGACGATATCGCTGAGACTGCCGTGCTCCACTGCCGGGTGCCATCACCCCCATCCAGCGCGTACACTGTGGTAACGACACTTCCCCCGGTGAGCTCCTCTCCCCAAACATAGACGGTGCCGCCATCGACTACAGGCGTCGACGCTGCTTGGTCGCCTACGCTCTGTGTCCACTGCTCGGTCCCGTCGGCTGTAGCCATCGCGTACACGGTTCCATCAAATCCGCCCGCGTAGACAGTCCCATCGGCCACCACGGCGGACGACGACCATCCATCCGTCTCACGACGCCAGTGCTCCGTGACTGCCTCTTTCGGACCCGTTTCATCCGGCGCAAAACCTGTGTTGGCCGCATTGTATTGGAACTGTGGCCAGCTACCTAGGTCCCCGGCCGCTGTCTCCGTTTCAGTAGTCTCCTCGGTCTCGGTGCTGTCACCCACGCTGTCCTGGCTGGCACAGCCAGCCAGGGCAGTAATTCCGAGTGCCCCAGCGGCGCCGATTAATTCTCTCCGTGTGGAGATTCTTTTGTTCATATATATATTCATACTCACCTACAAAAATAATATTGTTGGAATATATAGAAATAGCGAAATATGAGATTATCAGCCAGAGTTTACTGCGTACTGATTCGTTCACTTCTTCACCTGTATTGACCGAATAGCAATCTCACGCACCCAGTTAGTTTCTGCCAGGGTCTCCTATGAGTTGTGGAAGAATGATAGTCTCGAGGACTTCGCGGCCATGCTCAATTGCGTCGTCATCGCCAAGGCACACTTTGTGCATCCGAGAGGTCGAGATAACATCGATAATCGCAGTCGCAAACGTATCTGCGTCCACATCTTTGAAATCTCCTTGTTCAATCCCTTTCTCGATGATGGCGACGAGAATCGCTCTGAGATGGTTGTAGTTCTGCAAGAGTAATTCTTGATGGCGTGGATAGTGCTGCGCCTGTGAGCGAAGTTCAATGAGAGCCGTAACGAACGCCCAGTGGTCGAAGTTCTCGATATCCGGTCCGTGGAAAAACTGCCCGATATAACTGTGCAGTTGCTGTTCGGGGTCGACATCATCTCCGACCGCGATGCCGCGTTCATACTCTTCAAGCAGATATTGAAGTACGGCCTCAATGAGGTCGTCTTTGCCGTCGTAGTAGTGGTTGATAAGCTGACGGCTTTTGCCGAAATAGTCGTCGATATCTCGCACCCGGAGGCGACTGTATCCGTGTTCACACAAGGCACGAGCAGTCGCTTGCATCAGGTCCTCGTAGGTATCCTCTGGAATCTCCGGTCTGCTAGTCGTCATGTTCAATTGGTATAAGCTGAGGAAGTTACTCCTGATAACGATGGGGGATAGTCAGCACCACATTCCGTGGGCAGATTCATCGGCTGCCTATACTTCCTCTGCGATTTCGTCCCATAACAGGGGATAGTCCTCGATTCGGTTCCACCCTTCCGACTCGATCACGTTCTCCTTGACGACCACGATATCGTTGAAGTACTGCTCTAATACGTCACGCTCCATCGCAAGCGGCGGCGAGCAGTAATCCTCCTCGACCCAGACGGCTTCCCCCGACTCCCGATCGAAACGTACGTTGTTCATCGATTTCGTCATTGCCCGACCGAACGGATTCATCTGTTCGATTTCACCATCGTCCAGCCGCCTGCGCAGCTCAGACAGCTGGTCGAATATCGGACGAGCACGAACGAATCGATACGCCATAGAGGAAGTACGGGTCGAGCGATAATAAGCGCGTGGCAGACCGGCGGATTGGGTATCCGAAACCGGGCATCCGAAACAGACTTTCACAAAATACATACGAATGTTTTCCGAACGGAAAACAAGAGATGTTTGGACAGCGAGTCCACCACCAGCAACAGCAAAATAGGGCAACGAGTTGGAAAATGGCGCTCCGGCGGTTCGGAGAGCAAAGAACTGAGTGATGAAGCTAGTAGTCTTCGGAGCCACCGGACGAACGGGACGGCGGGTAGTTGAGCAAGCACTCGAAGCAGGTCACGCGGTAACTGGGATCGCTCGAACGCCAGCAAAACTGAATCGCACGCACGAACGGCTCACGCTGGTACAGGGCGATATACTGGACTACGATTCGTTCGCCAGTGTGCTACAGGGACAGGACGTAGTGGTTTCCACCGTCGGTAAGGGCGCGGTCTTCGGCAGCGTCAAACTGTATTCCGAAGGCATCGAGAACGTCATCCGGGCGATGGAGGAATACGGCCTATCACGGCTTATCGCCATCACGAGTGGGGGTACCTATCCCGGTTGGGACGACAACAATTCGATATTCTACGAGTTGCTCATCAAGCGAGTCATCCTGAGAGGGGAGTACGCAGACATGAGACGCATGGAGGAACGCATCGCGGAGACAGACTTGGAGTGGACGATAGTCCGACCGTCTGGACTGAGTGACGAAGACGGAACCGGGGCGTATCATGTGAAAGTCGGCTACAGTCTGCCGGCGAGTAACACGACGAGGCGGGACGACCTGGCCGAGTTCATCGTCGACGAACTTGAATCCAACCAACACCCGCGACAGGGTGTCGCAGTCGTGAACATCTAATGTCTGCCCACGATTGCAGTCGTTCGCTTTCCCATCAGACTCCTGTAGTCAGCGGCCGGACGGGAGCTGTAACACGGTTTTCCACGTAGCCTTCTCGAAACGATTATCCCTGTTTACCACTTGGAAAACAGTGACGACCATATGACGATATACGAGAAGCCGACGCGACGGTCGAGGAAGACAGAATGAGCGGCGGTCCCGGCCGCGATCGGTCCGTTAATCTCGTTGATGGCGACTTAGTCAAACCGCTCGTCGTCCTCTCGATACCGATTGTCCTCACGAACCTCTTGCAGGTGGGCTACAATCTCGCCGACACCTTCTGGGTCGGTCGACTCGGCCAAGCAGCCGTCTCCGCACTCTCGTTTTCGTGGGCAATCGTCTTTCTCATCATCAGCCTCGCCGCTGGCTTCACCGTCGCAGGGACGGTACTGGTAGCACAATATAAGGGAGCGGGAAACAGTGATAAGATCGGTCGCGTTGCAGGGCAGACGATCTCGTTCATCGTCTTGCTTTCTGCAGTGCTATCAGCAGGTGGGTACTTCCTCGCCCCGAATATGCTGCAGTTAGTTGGTGCGGTCCCCGGAACAGAAGAGTTCGCCCTGTCGGTGGCGTACACCCGAACGATGTTCCTCGGCATCCCCTTTGTCTTCGGGTTCTTCATTTTCATGTCGCTGCTACAGGGGTGGGGAGATTCACGGACACCGCTGTATCTCATGTTCTTCGGTGTCGCCCTCAACGTGTTGATTGACCCACTCTTCATCCTGGGCTTTCAGGATAACATCCTCTTCAGCGTCCTGGGACTGGAGTCGCTGGAAGCGTCGCTGTATGCGGCGACGGGGTTCACTGGCTGGGGTGTCCAGGGGGCGGCGCTGGCGACAATTAGTTCGCGGGGGATCGGCGCCGTCATCGGTTTCTGGCTCCTGTTGTCCGGACGTGTCGGAATCGCCCTGTCGCTCGCCGATTTCAAACTCCGCTCCGAGACCGTCCGGAAGATAATCGAAATCGGAACGCCGGCGAGCATCGAACAGAGTACTATCGCCCTCAGTACGACCGTCCTGACGGCGTTGGTCGCCATCGCCGGTGCCGAAGCTGTCGCTGCGTACGGCATAGGTACCCGGGTCACGTCCCTGGTTGTACTCCCCGCACTGGGGTTACAGCGTGGGGTCGAGGCTGCTGTCGGGCAGAACCTGGGTGCGAACAAGGCGACGCGAGCAAAACGGGCAGTCTTTGCCGCTGTAGGTCTCACCGTCGCTTCGCTGATTGTCATGAGTGGGGCCATCTTCGTGTCTGCGGGCTCAATCGTCGACGTGTTTATCACTGGAGCGAGCGCCGCGGCAGTCATCGAACTCGGCACGGAATACCTCCGGATAGTGGGAGCCACCTACGCATTTCTGGGTGCGTTCTACATCATCCAGGGCGGGTTTCGGGGAAGTGGCAGTACGCGCACCGCGATGATATTCGCTATCCTCGGGTTCATTGTCTTCCGTGGCTCGCTGGCATATGTCTTCGTCGACCCACTCACGCTCGGAGCGACAGGTGTCTGGTACGGTGAAGCGGTAGCGAACGTGCTCATGGTATTCGTTGCCGGTCTATACTTCCTCCGAGGCAGTTGGCAGGATGGTGTCGTTGAGACTCCCTCCAGTGGCGTTCAACGGGATGATACGACCAGCGACGACAGTCAGTCCGTCCCGAGCAGTGGCGGCGAAGATTGAACCTTCTACTCCTGGCCACTCTTCGTAGGAGTTCTTGCTACAGTTCGGTTTTCCGACGCTGATAGCGGGAACACACCTCTCGAGAGAACATACGGTAGTCGAGGTGCTTGCAGTAAAGCAAGGGTTTAAATTCGTTTGCCACTTGGAAAACGACGGAGCGAAATCCATGTCCGATCACGAACTACCACCGCTGCCGTACGACTACGACGCACTCGAACCGCACATCTCCGAACAGGTGCTCACGTGGCATCACGACACGCATCATCAGGGCTACGTCAACGGGTGGAATAGCGCGGAAGAGACGCTGGCAGAGAATCGTGAGGAGGGAGACTACTCTTCGACGGCTTCCGCACTGGGCAACGTGACCCACAACGGGTCCGGCCATATCCTGCACGACCTATTCTGGCAGTCGATGAGCCCTGAGGGTGGCGAGGAACCCACAGGCGACCTAGCTGACCGCATCGAAGCGGACTTCGGTTCGTACGACGCGTGGAAGGGCGAGTTCGAGGCCGCCGCCTCCGCCGCTGGTGGCTGGGCGCTGCTCGTCTACGACAGCTTCAGCAACCAACTGCGCAACGTCGCGGTCGACAAGCACGACCAGGGCGCCCTCTGGGGGAGTCACCCGGTTCTGGCCCTCGACGTGTGGGAGCACTCGTACTACCACGACTATGGCCCGGCGCGAGGCGACTTCATCGACGCCTTCTTCGAGGTCGTCGATTGGGAAGAGCCCGCTGACCGCTACGAACAAGCCGTCGAACTGTTCGAATAGCGGGTTCACACGATATCTCGGTTGCATTCCGTCCGAGTGCCAATTGTCATGAATTTTTCCGTCTCCTCACAGTAGCCTGGCAGGAGTTGTTCGACCACTGTAGCTCGCGTTTTCGGTAGGAGCAACGCTAATATCCGGAGAGAATAGCAGTCCGTAATAAGACATCGAAGGGGCATCCAGTGGTGATGCCAACCACGGGTGCCCTTAACTACGATGTAGGCCGGCCGCCGGGGGATCGGTGGCCGTACATCCACGGCTGGGATGCGATTTACCATATGGCAAACAGAGATATAAGTTCATCGGCGGTCGACATTTCCGTCTAATGATTCGTTCGACAGGCGAGCGAGCGCCCTCAGCGCCCGTTGCGGGTTTTCGCCACCCAAACCGCCCGGCAGCGGCGGGGCGAGTGGGCGAGTGAATGTGATAGACTTGCTCTCTGTTCACCAATCGAACGAGTTCAGATCGAGCTGGTGTTGTCTATTGACATCCACCCACGACTGAAGTCGTGGGATTCCTCTCGCGGGAGTCTCAGTCGGTCTGAGACTCCCCGAGAGCGACATTCCCGCGCTTAGTGGTACTCTGGTCTGTATATTCCTCGTTGGCTGTTGTCTCCATGATGGAGGGCGGGCTCTGATGGTCCCGCCAATTGTCTTCGTCATGGGTCTGGGCACGTCACTTTTGTGCCTTCATCCGCTTCACACTGAGCCAGCTGAGTTTTTTCCTGATCAGTCTCGTACACTGTTACTGTAAGCGTCTCACCTTTGTCTATTGCATAGGGGATGGGGAAATTGAACGTAATACTACCACCGTTAGTTGAAACCCATCCTGCTCTTGGGTCCGCGTTCTTGTTGGCTTTCCCTCCTGGTTCGTCGTCTACAACGACGTAGACGTTGTCGTTTGACACTCGACCGAACTGGACGTTTTGAACGATGACCTCTCCGTCACGATGTGCCGGTGGCCAACTACTACCTGTGTCGACACTCCCGATTGACGCCGTCGGAGTGGCACCGGCAGGCACCTCGTACTCTGCAAGCATTGCGGTCTCATCGCCGTCGGGAGACTCCCAGATGAGACTCAGCGTCTCGTTGGCTTCAACATTGACCGTCGCCGAGTCACCCGCGGTGACATCACCTCCGTTCCATTCGGTGATACTGCCGGTAGCGATCTTTTCGAGTGCGGCGCCTGCGAACCGCAACTGGTTCCCATTCAATTGATCACCACTCTCATGCGTGACCTCGATATCTCCATCGTCCAAAATCTTGAACTCGAAACTCGAACTTGGGGCTGCACTATCTACGCCCTCCGCCATGCCTAGCGCGAACACCGATACGACAGTCCCCAGTATCACAACGACACCCACCATCAGGATAACCGAGATGACCGATGAGACGGCGTCGTTGGCACTTCGTATATCCCCGGCACCCATTACTTGATAGGTAATGGGATTATCTGCGTTTGAATCTACTGGTGATAACCAACGATGCTCGGAGTACCGTTGAGTATCCGCATGTGATGCCCATTTCATATCAGTCAGTGCCTAGTCCTGATCTAATAACTTGTTCAGGCCAAATTTCGATGATATAATCGAGCAGGCTGTGGCGGATACGCGCCCTCTATTCAGCAGTGCCTCCTCCAACTACTCACTGTCTGTCAGCAACGTCGTGACCGATACAGAGGTTGAAGTGGGCGATGGGACACACTGTGGTGTTCCGCTCGAGAAAAAACTAGCATACTGACACAGCGTAGAACGTCGGTGACAGGGCGTTTGTCCACGATAATCTACAGCTAGTATTTGACTGTTGTCGACGTCATTACATGCATGGCTACTATCCTTACCGTGTTTGGAACTGGCGAAGGACAGACCGCAGAGATAGCCGACAGCATCACGGCGGAATTCAGCGCCCGCGGCCACACGGCGACGACGGTGAACGTTGTAGATATCGATTCCGAACTCGATCCCGACGAGTTCGACGCGGTCTTGGTCGGCGCGTCGGTCCACTATGGGAGACAGCAGACATCAGTTAGGAGGTGGGTCAAAACGAACCGCGACGTGCTGGTGAGAAAGCCGAACGGGTTCTTCCAGGTCTCCGGTGCGTCCGGGGCGAAGAATGACGAGGGGCTCGCGGAGGCGACGGGATATCTCGACAAGTTTATCGACGACACGGACTGGCGGCCCGACAGGATCGCCCTCTTTGGCGGGGCACTCCGCTTCTCAGAGTATGGATTTCTCAAGCGAGCGCTGTTGAAATTCATCGTGAGGAACCAGGAATTCGAGACAGACGAGTCAGGAGACGCTGAGCTCACCGACTGGGAATCGGTCGTGTCGTTTGCCGATGAGTTCGCTGTGTTCGTTGAGGAACGGCTGGGCGAGGCGGTCGAAACAGACTGAGAACTGACCGATAGCAGTCGCTCGGTTGGCCTTCACGAACTGGCACCAGGCGGTCACTGCCGAGGCTTTCAACAGAGCCGCCAATCCCAGACCGAGATATGGCTAGCGCATAGCAGCTGATGTCATTTGTGAGTGAATGGGACTATCGCGTTTCCGAGGCCAGATGACGAGTGTCTGACGCGGTTCTTTGTGGCATACAGACATAGAACTGCCTATGAGTAGCCAACTGAGCAAGCCATCCGGAATCCAGTCACGGACGCTGTCGTGTACCTTCTGTGACTGTCTGTTGACCGAGCGAGTACTCGCCCTCCAGACCTATCCCAGTGAGGGGACCACGGTACCTGCGGGTATCCCAGATGACGGGGGCCTCACCCTCTGTCCGGAGTGTGCGAGCGAGGTAATCGAGCTCCTCACCAGCTGGCATCCCCATGGAGAGCCCCGAATCCGTGCGGACGCGACCATCGGTGACGCCTATGCGGAGGCGGCCGCGAACTGTAGTTTCTGTACGAACAGTTTCGATGATTCCGGACTCGGGGTCGAACTCTACCGGCGCGTCGGCAATGAGTTACCTGCGTACGCCAATTACACGCTCTGTGAACACTGTCAATCCGTCTTCGGTGAGTTTCTCCAAACCATCGCTACGCAGTCACACCCATAGATGAGGAGTCTCCAACGACGAGTGTGACAGCCGCGAGCAATAGATACTGGCGAGCTACTGTGACCGGCGTGGTGTCCCCTCGCCGGCCGTGAAGTAGCTGTTCTGGGCGTACACGTCCAGAGCCCGTACCATCCCAACGTAAGACGCCGCTACCAACCGAGAACGCGACCAAGGAAGGAATGATGAACTGGCGGACCATCGCTACCTCGTGGGTCACACCTCGGAGCCTTGAGTCGCCCGTTAGCAGCATTGTCGGGCGCTGACGGTGATGTCACACGAAGAACAGCGCGAAAGCCCATGACTTCAGTCGTGGGTAACTGACAGGCGTTGTGAAATGGCTCTTTGCGAGTACACAGGTAGGCCTGTGCCGGTGGAGACGGGAGGGTCCCGCCTGCTGTAGCAACCCCAGTGTCAGTACAGATACGTGCTACGCAGCTGTCTCCCCGCGCGTAGAAGAACTGGCTTCCCTCTGGGAGACGAAGCGTCTGGCATGGGCGATACCGGCGGCGAAGTCACTGTTGGAGAGCTGGTAGACTACTGTCAGACACAGGCGCGACTGCTTCACGGACAGGTCGAGACGCTGGAGGAGGAAACTGCGGCGTTGCTGGCCGACATCGATGACGAACTCGCGACAGTTCGAGCCCAGCTAAACGAACACGAGTCCACGACCACTGAGTCATCGCAATCGCCGCCGAGCCCCGACACCAGCGAAACTGACGATGCGCTTGCCAACTTGGAAGCGATAGAGGACGACCTCGCCGAGCAACAGGCTGTGGTCGAAGCCAAACAAGCCCGTCGGGCTGCGTTCGACGAACTGGCCACCGACTATCTCGACCTCGCTGAAACGCTGGCCGCTGAAACACCACCGGTCTCGACGGCGTTGACGCGTGTACTGGAGTTCGAACGTGAGCGGGATGCAGACACCTACTTCGACGACCGGCTCACGCTGCTCGAAACTGCGGCGAAGAGTGGCAACGAGTAATCGGGTGATAGGGAGCGCTTTTTCGGGTAGCGCACTCGAGCCGGGTCATCGACACTGTATTCGTGGGGTCACGGCTCGTCATCCAAGGGCGGGCAACTCGACAGCCAGTCAATCAACCATTATCACGGCCGTCCCGCGCTTGTGGCCTGTATCGACATAGCGATGCGCTTCAGCGATTTCTGCGAGTGGGTACCGTCGCCCGATCACCGAGCGTATCTCCCCGGAGTCGAGAAGCCCTCGTAGCTCTCTGAGCTGTCGTTTCCGTACGCCGGTCGACTTCACGCCCGTGGCCGCAAAGACGGCCCGTTTGTCGCCGACCACCCTCGTTCGGGCCACGTCGAAGAGAACCCCGACCGAAGGGACAGTTGTGATATACGTCCCCCCTGGGTTCAACGCGTCTGCGAACTGTGAGAACGACCCCTTGCCCACGGCATCGAATATCACGTCGTACGTCTCGCCAGTTTCGGCAACGTCGGTCGTGGTATAGTCGACCACCGCGTCGGCGCCGAGCGAGCGCACGAGATCAAGGTTCGCGGTGCTGCAGACGCCGGTGACTTCGGCGCCAACGCTGTCGGCGAGCTGGACGGCAAAGGTCCCGATGCCGCCCGAGGCGCCGTTGACGAGGATCGACTGGCCGGGCTGGAGGTCAGCCACGTCTCGGAGGAACAGCATCGCTGTGAGGCCGTTGTCGGCGACGGCGGCGGCCTCGGCGTCGCTCACACCCGTCGGTGTCAGTTCGAGCGTACTGTCTTCGGGGACACAGACGTACTCGGCGTGAGCGCCCGACTCGGGCGCAGTCGTCCCGAACACCCGGTCGCCGACGGCGAAGTGGGTGATGTCCCTCCCGACGGCCGCAATCTCCCCGGCGAACGCGTCACCCGGGATGGATGTTGGGCGTCGAAGGCCACTGAAGAAGCGGACGGGGAACGGTCGCCCCTCACGCATAGCCGAGTTGGCCGGTCCGACGGTGGACGCTCGAACGCGGACCAGGACCTCGTCGGGTTCCGGGGTCGGTTTCGGCGCTGTGGTGAGTCGGAGAACCTCCGGACCGCCGTACTCTGTGGCCGCTACGGCGTTCATTCTATATGCGCTCCCGGCCGATTGTTCTGTGGCGGTCGTGGGCATTTCGGTGGACTAGTAGGGCGGCAAAGAGCATGAACTGAGTGCTGGGTGCGAGACCTGTACCGAGCGAGCGCCGTTCCGATTGGCTGCCTGAGGGGTCAACGGCTGAGTAGCGCGTCTGATATCATAACCCCGGCTCACTCGTAATGAACTCTCGTCACTACCAGATTGGTACTTCCGAGCAGACGTTGTTCCATGTCCAAGAGGGGGAGGAGCGGGCGGAAAAGCCTGTGGGCGCAGGCACTGTCAGTCTTTGGCGAGCCGGCGCCCATCGGGCCCTCCCCTCACATCGCTCAATGCGCATTACACAGCTCGCTGTGGACATCGGCCGGCTGAGCGCGGTGGGCACTGATTCGGGCGCTCACGAATAACAGCGATGACTTTCGGCCGTGTGTATCGCCGGGAGGAGCGCTGTCACGTGCTTCAGACCGTGTTTCGTCAAGAACGTCCGCTCTGATGCAGCGATGATGGCAAAGTAAAGTACCGTGACACGCTGCACACTTCAATTTCTCAACTTTTCTCTGGACCTACTGACTGGCCCTAGATTACTCCTCTTTCTCGAACGGACTCCCGGGCAGGCGCGGCCACAGAACCCCGCTCACCCAAGCCATGTACGGTGCACAGAGCGTCACGATTACGCCGGTGACCAGACAGCCGATAGCAATGCCGAGATAGACACCGACCGGCAACGCCGACTCAGCAACGAGTTCGAGAGCGAACCCAACATAGAACGAGAACACAACGGTGCCGGTCAGCAACATCGTGAATCCGAGGAGAGCGAATGCTCCAGGCCCCGTCCGTGTATGCTTCTTCAAAAAAGCCCAGAGGTCGGCATAGAATCGTCGCACTGCCATCGTGGTCTCTGTGTGTCCGGGGTCGTACATGTCGACGTCCCAGGCGAACGTGGTCTGGCCATCGCGACGGTCGAGCCACTCCTCCATCTCGGTGGTGTGGTTGCTGATGGTCTGGTTCGAACACCCGAAGCGCTCGGCGAGTTCGTCTTGGGTGTACTGGCGGTCGGGGGTGGCGTACAGCAACTCGGCGATCGCGAAGAATGTCTCGCCTCTCGCCTCGAATTCCGCTTCGAACTCTGACGGGACCTGCGCCATGGCATGCTGTTAGACAACCGGATAGATAAAGGGTGAGCCACGGGGTTGATAAGAATCAAGGCGCGTCTTTATTACGTTCAATCCGGGGTGTGGACGTTCTAAACGGTGTTTGCGGTTTTAGCCCCCTGCCAGTGTCGACTGGGGTGTCGATGACAGCTGACGACGAGAGTGCAGGACACTGCACACCGGTGGAACGAGTATTGCACACTGATCAGGTCCAACAGCGCGGACAGGTCGACGGCCGGCTCATACGCGGGGCTGTCGTCGCAATCGTCTTTGCTGTGCCACTATCGACGGCTGCCGTCGATATCCAGTCTAGCCTGGCCGCTGTGCCCGGCTTCTCGTGGCTGACAGCGGCGGTCGTCGCCTTGCTGCTCGTCGCTGCGATGGTAGCAGCAGTGGTGGAGGGGGCGTAGACGGCGCCATGACTGACTACAATGCCTGGGACAGGCTCTTCGAGTGCCTCCAAGAGCAACCGCGGCGCCGGCTCCTGACCGGGCTCGCCGCGTGCCAGCCAACGGAGACGGTCCATTTCACGGAGCTTCGGGCTGACGAATCAGCGCCAGGGACACCGATTCACGCTGAATATGTCCACATCCACCTGCCACAGCTGGCCGCCGCTGGCTACATCGTGTGGGACGACCGGAGCCACGAGATCAGCCAGGGGCCACGCTTCAGGGAGATCGAACCGTTACTCGAACTGGTCCAGACCCACAGCGAGCGACTGCCCGATGGCTGGGTGTGACAGGTCGGTCGCAACAGCGGCCAGACCAGCGCTCGTCGACGAGTGCCGTCGGCGACTCACCTTCCGGGAGCGGCCGGCGACGCAGTCACTCGTGTTGGCACTGTTGTTGTGGTACGGCGTCGAGATTGGGACGCTGTATCTCGGCTGGACGGTCGCGCAGTGGCAGTGGGTGTTCACGACGGAGGCGTTCCCGACGCTCTCGCCGGGGCTCGTCTTCGCGATTGTCTCGCATAACCCCGCCGACGTGGCGCATCTCTTCGGGAACGTCACCTTCCTCTGGCTGTTCGCCGGCGAGAGCGAGCAACACATGGGCGGCCTCGAGTTGGTCGGCTTCTTCGTCGCGACGGCGCTGGTGTCGGTGACGGTCAGCTCGGCGGTGACGGGGGACAGTACACTGGGCGCCAGTGGCGGCGCACTGGCGTTCGTGGGGTTCTACGGGGCACACCGCTTGTTCGCACATCGAGACGCACTGGCGTTGGACACGCGCGACTACGGGCCTGTGGATGTGGGGGCGCTGCGTGCGTACTGGCAGGGTGCCTCGGTGCTGTTCCCGATTGGGTTCGGGCTCTTCGAACTCATGCGGTGTGCTGGTGTCGTACCAGCTGGACGGACCGACGTGACTGGGCATCTGGTCGGGTTGGTAGTCGGTGTCGGGTACGCGGTGGGGAGAGAGTGGTCCTCCTAAAATTCTGCTCTGAACTGGAGGCGGCCGTCGACGAGCCCGCCGATACGCGGACCGTCACAGCCACGCGACGCCGTTAACCAACAAGTCCCGGTGGGAGCGGCCGGCTGTTGGTTAGCAGACGGACGGGGGTGCTGACTCGGTTGGTACAGGGGTCCATCTATCGATTCGAAATTAGAACTATCGGAACATCGTCATTCAACCCGTGCGAGATACAGAGGGCACATATCGCAGGCAGCTTTCCGATTGATACCGACAATCAACTTCCGACTGAACCGATTCACCACTTGTAGAGCACGTCTTTTTCAGGGGGAAACTCCGACAGTTCGATACCGCGCGGATATGGTTCTGAGATGATTTCTTCTGGGTCACGTGTGTGGCTTGATTCGAAGCCGGGGGGAGCTAATGTTCCAATGTAAGCGCCTTCTGGATACCGTTCGACAGGGTGCGCATCGAGAATCTGACTGATTCGATCCGCTGCGTCCTCGGGGAGTTCATCTACGTCTTCGTAGGCAACTACATCAGTCCCATCCATACTCCCTGCGCGTAGATGAACACGGGTTCGCACGTCCCTAGAGTCCGTTCGAATAAATTCCATACGTACCGTTGTCAGTGCTGGGACGAAATAGTTTGTAGATCGAGGCTCCTGTGGGCACAAGTAGGAGATGCAGGCTATGTATTCAGCACGGCTGCTGAAACCGATCACCGAAGAAGTAGTGCAATACTGTCTGCCGACTCAAATCCGCCGCGCCGTCGTCACGACCACCCGGCCGGTCACGCGCCACCACCACCTCGATCCGCACAAACCCGCCGTCCGACCACTCCACAACTTCGAGGAACACGGCCCAGTCGGTCAGCCCGATTACCCTCGACGCAACGCTGTTCTCGTGTCAGACCTGTTTCCAACAGGGCCAGACACCCTAGAACTGGGACAAAGCCGTCCTCGTCGACTTGCACGATGGCGACCCGCCCGAGGAGGGGACGGAGAACGCGCTCCTGTGGACTGATGCCCATCGAGGAGCGCGACTCTAGCGCTGTCGTCACGCCGGCCTGTCCCTACTGTCAGTGACCCACGACTGAAGTCGAGGGCTTCCTCCTTGCATCTGTGTGAAGCGATGAAAGTAGGGACTCCCACGGTGCCGAACTGCTCGCTCTGTTTCGAGTAAGCGAGACAGTTGATACGGGGCTAACTGGCGGGGATTCTACGGATGTACTGGTCAACTGGTGAAGGGGTACCCCGATTCAGATGGGTCTTGGGGTATCTCGAAACTGGACCGTACAACGTCGACGATTGTGATATTCACCGGACCGACAGGGCACTCACCGGTATGCTAATAACGAAAAGCGTCGCGGCTACTCGACGACGACGGTACCCGTCATCTCTGAACTCTCGTGTGGAATACACACGTACTCGTAGGTTCCGGAGAGCTCGAAGGTGTGTTCGTACGTGTCCCCTGAAGCGATCAGTCCACCGCTGATGTCGTTTCGTGCAGCCGTTTCCGACTCGAAACCACCACTGGCAAAGTACGCCGCATCGGATGGAATCTCATCGTTGTACGCGGTCACCGTATGTCCGACTGCACTGTCGTTCCTCCATCTGACGGTGGTGCCAGCGCTTATCGTGGACCGCTTCGGGTCGAATTCGAAGTCGTCGTTCATCGAGATTCGTTTCGCGCCGTCTGACCCACCGGTGGCTGAGCAGCCCGCAGAGACCGTCGCTGCGAGTGTTGCCCCACAAAGTCGGAGTACCCGTCGTCGGTTCATAGCTAGGTGAGTGTTGGCCGAGGGGGATTAGAGTGCGACGAAGAGGTCGGTGGCGTACATTACGACGAGACCAACGAGGAACGTGACGAGGTTCAGTGCAGACGCTGCCCGTCCATTCCGGCTCATCATCCCCCACAGCTCCCAGATGACCTGCAGGATAGCGCCGACGCCGATAGCGAGGAAGAACGCCCCCAGCGTCGGCGAGAACGCAAGGCTCCCGAGCCAGCCACCGAGGATTACGGGGGCGCCGGCGAGGAAGCCGAGCGCGAGGAAGTGCAGGATGCTCGGGCGCTCGCCACGGGCGACAGGTGCGACGACGGCCGGTCCCTCGGTCACGTTGTGGAGCATGAAGCCGATGACGAGGAACGCACCAAGCGAGACCTGTCCGAGTGCGAACGAACTCCCGATGGCCAGTCCTTCGGCGAGGTTGTGCAGCCCGATGCCTATTGCAACCAGATAGGCGACCCAGAGACCACTCTGTGCACGAGCATCACCGGCAGCAGCCCGGCCTTTCCGCCACGCACTGACGGCCTGTACGGCGAGGAGTGCGCCGATGATTCCCAGTGCAACCAGGGCGGTTCCCTCGAACGCGCCTGGCACCTGCTCGCCGAGTTCGAACGCCTCGAACCCGGCGTCGATGGCGAGGAACGCGAGGATACCCGCCGAAAAGGCGAGGATGGCGTGGAGCCACCGGTCGTTCATCGACTGCAGGAACGGGAACCACAGCATCCCCAGTGCGACGGGGATGACACCGACGAACAAGCCAATGATGGCCATCGTCAACAAGAGGTCACCCGTCAGACCCGGTGACTGGCTGGGTGCCACGATCGTGTGGTGAACTGTAGCGCCGTCTGAGAGCAACAGCGCAACGCTGAGGTCCCAACCAGGGTTCCAGTGATATGGGATGACGACCTGCGCGCTCTCACGCGGTGCAAGAGTGGTATCGCCACCGGCACCCTGTACCTCGAAATTCCAGTAGGCATCGTCGACGAGGACCTGTGAGACGGTCACTTCGCGCGGTCCGTTGTTCGTGACGTGGAGGACGACCGTCTCGTCGTTCGGCAATGTCGTGTGCGTCACCGAGACGTCTGGGAGTGGTTCCCCACCGGTATCAAGCGACGCGAACGGAGTCGCCGCGAAGAAACCACCCGCGATGAGGCCCAAGAGGAGAATCGGGAGGAGTGCTGCTACCCACCTGGGAAGCCCGAGTGGGCGCTCTGTTCGACCGACTGTGGTGCCGCCGTCGGTGTTCGGTTTGCTCATTTAGACCACCTCGAAGAAGCTCATCCACCCGAGCTCGGCAAACTCGGACTGATGGGCGTGGAACATGTAGAGTCCCGAGTCGTGGTTGGAGTAGTCGAGTTCGATAATGCCGCGCTGTGCCTGACATTGCATGACCGTGTCGACGGTCTTGTTCGTCGGTAGCAGGGTCGTCCCGTGGTCGTAATAGTCGAAGAACTGCGAGTGGGTGTGGAACGAGTTGATGAGGTCGAACTCGATGGCGTTGATAAGGTAAACCCGGTGGCGCTTCGTCTTATCAAGCTGAATCGGGCGCTTCGTCTCGCCCGCTTGCCAGTTTCCGTTGCCATCGGTTTGGCCGACGCCGTAGGCAAACGCCCGTGTGTTGAGGGCGTACACTTCGTTGTCGCCGTCGAAGTTGGTGTCGAACCCGTTCATCAACATCACCATCTCGTTGACGGCGTCGTTCTCTGGATACTCGTGATTCCGACTCTTCGCCTCTGTAACGAGGTCTGCACGGAGTTCGTCGGTGATTTGCGAGGGGTGGAACTCACAGTACTCCGCTGGATTCGCCGCGACGCGCTCTGGGTCCGGATCGATGATGATAGCCCCGTACAGCCCTCGGTGGATGTGCTCTTTCAGGGGGAGCGAGTGGCAGTGGTAGAAATGGCTGCCTGCCGGTTGGGCGATCCACTCGTAGGTGAACGAGTCACCGGTATCGAGAACGCCAGGACCGTTAGTTGGTACGCCATCCATATCCGGGTCGAGGTTCCGCAGGTGTGGGTGGATGGTGTGGGCGTGCCGTCCAAGGTTCTCGAACTGGATTCGTATCAGGTCACCCTCGACGGCGCGAATCGTCGGGCCGGGTACCTGCCCGTTGTAGGCCCATGCCGAGAACTCGATTCCCGGGGCGATAGTGACCGTGGTGTCGACAGCTTGGAACGTAAATTCACGGACTGTCCGGCCATTCTCCTCGTAAATGTCCTGTGGGACGTTCTCCTGTTCGCCGCGACCTGTATTGAACTGATACAGATACTCGTGTGGGTCGAAATCGAGGTCGCTATACTCACCGACGGCCCCGAAGTTTCCATGTGAATCACCGCTTGGGCCGTGGTCTCCAGTATCCGCCGATCCACCACCTATGAGAGCGGTACTCCCTGCCAGGCCGATTCCGCCAAGGACGGCTCTGCGAGTGGTCTCGAAATCCGATCCAAGAGAGTCGGTTAGTCTATGCTCTAGCTGCTCTGTGAGCTCTGCTGCTCGTGAATAAGGTAATGATGGCATCTAACGTGCCTCGCTGAACTGCCCGGGTTCGCTGTTCGAATGTTCGTTACACTGTGAAACGAAGATGTTCGGTGCCGGTTCGGCAGGCAGTGAGAACCGCTCGCCGGTGTTGCTCACTTCGAGGGTAATCATCCCAATCGGAGCAATCTCGGTCACTTCAACTCTTGTTCCAAACGTCACACCTGCCCTCGTCAGATAGTCCAACACAGCCGGGCTGCTGTCTCGGACTTCGGAGACGACGACGATATCTCCTGCATTGCACTCTGGGACCGGCTGTCGTCGTGGGTTGTGCTCCACTGTGAGGTCGGCAGTTGGGATGGGTGCACCGTGTGGGTCAACCGTCGGGTATTCCAGAACCGTCGCGATTCGTGCTTCGAGTTTCGTACTGACGTAGTGTTCTAGTACGGCGGCTTCGTCGTGAACGTCAGACCAGTCGTAGCCGAACTGCTCGGTCAAGAACAGTTCGAGAAGGCGGTGGTGACGGACTGCTTTGAGGGCTCGCTGTTCACCGCTGGTGGTGAGACGGACGCCCTGATACGGCTCATAATCCACGAACCCATCGGTATGCAGCCGCTGTAACATCGCCGTCACAGTTGGTGGTTCGACCCCCATCGCGGTCGCGACCGCTGACGGTGCGACCCGCGTGTCGTCCTGAAGATCGTAGATGGTTTTCAGGTAATCTTCGACCTTGGGGGAGACCATGACAGAGAATTAGACATGTCTAAATTTAAATCTTCTCTTCTCAAATATGTTGATTAGAAGTGAAAAATCACTCTGAAATATGGCGTGACTGTCCAAGATACTCTCTGCCGACCTGGCACTGGAAACGATTTGACTGGACATCTGTCAGCAGAAGGCGCTCACCGGTGTTTGATGGGTATTGTCGTGATACCTTTGACGACAACAGCGACGTTCACTCCGACAAGAGCGTACACCGAGAGGGACTCCCCGTCACGCTCGGATGTAGCGCGATGAACGTCCGAGGGTATTGAACAGACCGTGAACAGCGTGAGCGCGAGCACACTCCCCATGTGTTGTTGAACAGCCAGGTGTAGACGAACGCCGTGGCGACGATCGACAGTCCCCAGAACGACAGTGGGAATCCGCTGTTGGCGTCTCCCGGGGCGAACTGGAGCGGGACGTGCCAGGCGAACCAACACACGCCGAGGACGAGACTCGCGACGGCCGCCCCGAACCGCGTCTGTAAGAGGGCAGTAGATAGCCACGCCGCCCGAGTTTCTCACCTATCGCAAGCACGAGTGACACCAGCAGTGCAATCGGTACGATAGCGACGCCGAGTGGTCCGTCCAGTTGTGCCAGTGCTGGTGCGGTCTCGAACTTACGGGAACGGTGAGGGTCCCCGGCCGGTCGTAGAGGGCGCCGGAGACCACGGCGTTGAGGGTGTTCAACGAGCGAGTTCCCCAGTCTCGACGAGCAACCGTGGTCATGGAGAGCGCTACGAGCTATCTTTCATCACATGTGTATTTATATATAAAAATGTAATATAACTAAACAATGAAACTACGCACACACCTCTGGAATCACTCGGAAGACCGACTTCGTGCGCCGGTCCGCCTTGTCGGTGGGTTCTTCCTGATCGCGCTGTTGGCCGTTGTCGGGACAGTCCTCACTGACGTTCTCGCAGCCGTGCTGTGGCCGTCAATCCCGTCGGCGTACTATCTCGTCGTGACGACCGTCGGCCTCGCGTTGGGCGCGGTTTTCGGTGTCGTGGTGGTCGCTCGAACCATCGACCGGCGATCCCTGCACGATTACGGCTTCCGTGGCGGTCTGGCGTGGTGGCGTGACCTGTTCGTCGGTATCACGTTGGCAGTCTTCGTTCAGGCCGTCGTACTGGGCGTCGAGCTTGCGACCGGATGGGCCGTCGTTACCGATACCACCGTCGCTAGTGGCGGGTTCGTGACGCTGCTGGTCGCTTCGGTCGTCCTGTTCGCAGTCGTCGGGTTCTACGAGGAACTCGTCCTCCGAGGAGTCGTCCTGAAAAACGTCGCTGAAGGACTTGCCGGACGGGGAGCGGTCACGGCGGTTACCGTGGCCGTCCTCGTCTCCAGCCTCCTCTTCGGTGTCATCCACCTGTCGAACGGTGGCGCGTCGTTGGTCTCCGTCTCAGTGATCGGGTTCATCGCGCTGACAGTCGCCGCGAGCTACGTCCTGACCGGCAGACTCGGCTTTGCGATAGGCTTCCACGCTGGCTGGAACATCGCCATGGGCGTGCTGTTTGGCCAACCCGTGAGTGGGATTACCGTACCCGCTCGCGTCCTCGCAGTGGACGTGACCGGTCCGTCGCTCTGGACCGGCGGTGCCTTCGGTCCGGAAGCAGGTCTGCTCGGCGTCGCTGCAGGCTTCCTCGGCCTCCTCGGGGTGCTGGTCTATACCCGGGTCGTCGAAGGCAACCTCCGTATCCACCCCGATATCCTCGTTCCCGGTCGGCGTGTCGAGGATTCAGTCGTCGAACCGCCGGTTCACGAAACCGGTGCTGGCGGCGGGACGTTCCCAGATGAGGCTAGCGTCGAGCCGAGGAAGTAACTGCCCAGACCCCGTTTTTATATTGTCCTGGACACAGAATCAGCGGCCTGTACCGACGCTATCTAGCGATTCAAGACAGTCGTTCAGCACAAGATAGCACTACCCTTGGACTCTTGCTCCTCGGGGCAGTCGCCGTATTCCTCTACAGTCTTGACCTCGAAACCGACGTCAGAGCCGACGGAATCCATTTCAGGATGTGGCCACACCACTGGTCGTCCCGTCGGATTGAATGGGCTACATTGAGCTACGAGGCGAAAACATACAATCCAATCCGCGAGTTCGGTGGCTGGGGCGTTCGCTGGGCCCCGGGAAAATCGCCTACAACGTCGGCGGAAATCAGAGGATTTGTATCCAGCGGGCAAGCGAACGCTCTGTTCTCCTATGGTCACACGCGTTGCGGAGGTTGCCGATGCGCTTGACGAGGTCTACGAGCAGTAAGTGAGAGCCATAGCCCGCCTCGTGCATTGAGACCGCTGGCGAAGCCAGCTACAACAAGAGTTCCATTGCTACCTTCGGTTTTCAATAATCAGTTCTGCAAGCCGCTCTGGCTGTTCGATGGCAAGTTGTAAGAGTGCCTCGTGATATTCGCGCTTAGGCACATCTCGGAGTCCCTCGTCACGGAGACGACGCTTAACCTCAAAGTCCAGCGTATCGTCGAATTCGGTGAGAGTCTCTACAGTCGGATAAATTGCCTCTTGCTTGCTATCCTCAAACGGGAATGCAGGGTGATCAAGAGAACTCGTTGAGGAGTCGTCTTCGGTAGCGTCCGTGGTTGAGCCCGTGGGCCGTTCTAGATTCGCAGTGGGTTCTTGTGCAGGCTCCTGCCGGTCATCTTCGGGCGTATCAGGCGTAGTTGTCTCCTCCGCGTCCTGCTCACTCATCGCTTCGTCCAAATCATCGAAGCCCATCAGCGAGCCACCCCACCGGTTTCGACGATTTGGGCGAGCTCATCATAACACACGAGCTGGTCACACTCAGAATCATAATCCCTGAGTGGAACTCCCTCATCGTTCGCATTGTCGATAGCGGCTCGATGGCGGATACCTGGTAATGGGCCATCGTATCCACCGTTGTCGACCGCTTCCCAGTCAGATTCGGAGAGGTATGCGAAGTTCGGGACGTGCTTCGCCACAGCTTCTCGGGTGGTCATCTCTCTGAGTAGAGCCCGGTCTCGGGTATCCTGGTCGATTCGGGTAGAAAGGTCAGTCGGAACCACACTGAGAATGTTGAGGTCAAAGTACTCACGCGCGTCCATCACTAACCGCTGGACGGTATTCGTCAGTCCCGTCTCGTAGCCATTCTCGGGTCGTAGTGGGATGATAATGTTTCCGGTGGCGTACATCGCGTTGTCATTGAGTTTCCCGCGATTCGCCGGGCAGTCAATGACGATGTAGTCATACGCTTCACCGAGAAGTTCGTCGACCAGTTCCTGTTTTAGACGCGTAGTCCCCATCGTCGCCTCTTTCAACCCGGATTGGACGTCCTCGAGTTCGACGTGTGATGGAAATAGGTCCAATCCATCGGCGACGCTCGTGACGTACTGCTGTGGGTCCTCGCCGTCAAGAAGCACGTCGGCAGTGTGGTTCGTGCCCCACCGATCACCACTATAAGCGTCATCATGACCGAGAATGAGTGTCATGTGACCGTTGTCGTCGAGATCAACGAGGAGCGCCCGTTCGTTCCGGTGACCGAGTTCCCGTGCAAGATTAATCGCAGTAGTGGTTTTCCCAAAACCGCCTTTTAAAACGCCGACTGAGACCGCACGAGGGTCGTTACCTTGCACATCACTCATACCTTGCTTACCCACCGCAGGTGACTTAGCTATTCTGCCTCAGGTGCCTTAGGTAAGCAAGCTTGTTTAGCTAATGTGGCTAAGCCACCTAAGGTAAGTTAGATGCGGTACCTACGGTAGCATAGATTGGCTGTGTATCGAAGGAAGACAATCCCCTGTCGATTATAATTTGAACGACGAGCTCACTGATTCACACCAGACTGGAGCAGGCAAGCGTTCGGCATCAGACTAAGGCGCCGGTGAAAATGCGACCGATAGCTGTTGACGCCGGTGTCCCGGGACAAAGGACGCTTATCGAGGGAAACGTAAGCAGTTGAAGGCGACGGTCGTTATCGTGGATTCGGGCTTTTCAAACCCCAGAAGAGCCGTCTTTGAGGCTATGTAACGAAGCCGCGTACGTACCCAGAAGCACCCTCGCGTCCTGCACCGATTCGATAACTGTACGAAGATTCGAGGGTTGGACGCGAACGCCTTACTAAGACTGTCTCAACCCTCTATTTGTAATGGCAGCACACAACGACCGACACGTCGAAGAGAGCGGTACTAAACAGAGGGGCAGCTAATTATGCGGGTTCCTGTCCCGAAGAACAAACTCGTCGCTTTCACTCTCGTCGGTGCGCTCCTCACAGCTGGCGTCGCCGGGGCCCTGGCTCTGCCCGGTGGCGGCCTCGCGCAGGCTGGCGAGCAAACTGACTCCCCCGGTTCAACGGCGTCGGACGTAGCACAACCGGCCGATTCGGATGGGCCGGCGCCGAATCAGGACTTCACGCCAGCAGTCCAGACCCGGTCAGGCTACGAGGATGAGGAACACGAGGAGGACGAAGAAAACGACGAACACGAAGAGGAGAACGAATACGAAGAAGAACACGGCGAGGAATACGAAGAGGACGAGTGACCGAGATGTTGGAATCGCTCGAATCGGTGTACGAACGGTTCGGGGACACTCACCGCGAGTTCAGCTGTTGTGACACGACGTTTCGGATTCAGGCGACAGGCGTCCGGGCCGAGACTGCGGCAACCGCGGCCCGAGAAACGGCTGAATCACTCGAAGCACAACTGAATGCCTTCGATGAAGCGAGTGCCGTCAGTCAGCTCAACCGTGAAGGAGAGGTCGTGAACGAACACGTTGCCCGAATCGTTCGCCGTGGAATCGAATACAACGACCGGACCGGCGGGGTGTTCGATATTCAGCAGGGGCGTGTCGAACACGACCTCAAAGCGTTCCTGCATGGTGACAGCGAAACACTACCAACGGAGTTTGACACTGGAACTGTCCAAACCACGGGGTCTCACATCACGACCGACGTCGAACTCGACCTGAATGGCCTCGCCAAGGGATACATCGTTGATCGAACCGCCGAGACGCTCGCGGGACTCGGTCGATGCGGGTTCGTCAGTGGTGGTGGGGATATGTCTCCACCGACGGGCCCGGTTGCCATCGAGAGCCCGTACGGTGACGACACACCGCTGAAGATCCTAGATACGGACTGGTACGTCGCAACGTCCGGCGGATACCGACGGGCGCGAAACGGCACTGACCACGTCTACGACCCCACCACCGAATCGCTCGGCTCTCGTCATGAATCGGTCACCGTCGTGGCGCGCCGAGACTGTATGGAAGCCGACGCTATCGCGACGACTCTCGCAGCACTCCCACTAGCCGAGGCTCGCGACTTAGCATCGGAATGGGAGGATCTGGAGGTACTCGTCGTCCACGATGGCGTCTTTCATACGACAGCTGGCTTTGAGACACATGTCCCCGACACATAAGCAACGAATCACCGTCGTGGCGATAGTCGTCTTAGTGGTGGCTGTCCCTGCGCTCTGGCAGCTCGGAGACGTGCGTGCTGCCCAAGCGACCGAGCAAAAACAAAGCGACCTCGTCGACCAGACCGTTTCGACGAGACAGGCGCCAACCGATTACGACGGGGACGGTATCAACGACTCCGTGGATAAATGTCCGACACGACCGGAGAGGAAAAACGGATTTCAGGACGCGGACGGCTGTCCCGATATCGTCGAAACAACGGGGGCATCGTAATGTCACAGCTCGTCTGGCTCCTCGACAGAGGTGCTGCACTCGTGACGTATCCGGCGTTGTATCTGGCAGTTCTCACGGGCATCCTCTATAACACGGAGCCGTTCGGTGTGCTCCACGAGGCAGCCCGACGTATCCACATCGAACTCTCCGTGTTCGCGATGGTCGTCACGTTGCTACACGCGGGACTCGGTGTACTTGATGCCTGGTTCGTCGTCACCGGACAGGTCCCGGCGCCGGCATACTCGATGCCGTACTTCCTCGGCGGCGTCGCCGTCGGCGCGGGAGCGCTGCTCATGCTCGTCGTCGCAGTACTGGGTTTCACCGACGCGAAACGCTTCCAGCGACCCTGGGGACCACGCGTTGTCCACTCGTTTGCGTACGTCGGATTCGCCTTCGGGACAATTCACGCAGCCGCAATCGGGACTGACCTGCCGGGACTCGTCCGCCCTCTGCTGGGACCATCGGTGGCGTTTCTCGTCTACGTGCTCCTGTTGCGCTTGCTGGTGCTTCAGGGCACCCCCTCGAACGTGACGGCGAGCTAATAGCTGTCCCAGAGGCCCAGAATACGGTCGACGACTTTGTCTGTGAACGAGCGCCGGTGAACTGTATAGAGGTATTTGACCCGATTCGGATCGCTGACCTCGTAGACGACACTCCGGCCGTCGCGTTCTTTCGTGACGAGGTCAGCCTCGGCGAGCTTCGAGAGATGCCACGAGACGGTCGACTGTGCCTTGTCGAGACGGTCGCTGAGTTCGGTTGTCGAGAGCGGGCCGTCCGTGAGAAGATGTGCGAGGATGCGACGACTGTATTCCCGGCGCAGCGCGTTCATCACTGTTCGATCGGCGTCGTCGAACTCGGCAGCCGGATAGTACCGCGTGTACTTGCCGTCGTCCGAGACATCGATCAGGCCCTCGTCGGCGAGCCACCTGAGCTGGTACTGGAGCGTCCCCTGTGCGTACTCGAGATTGTCGAGGAGCGCGCGAAAGTGAATCCCGGGCGTATCGGCTATCCGCTGGTAGATTTCCCGCCGAGAGGCCAATTCGAGATCCGGGTCCGACATTGCTCAGTCCCGCGTCAAGGCGACGAAAAACGCCAGGAGGCCACCGAGGATCAGGACTGCACTCCCGTGTTCGAGTAATTCCAGCGTCGCGTACGGGAAATACGGGAGCAGCGGGTACTCGAGAAACACGATGAGTCCGTAGACGGCGAACATCGCGTATCCGAGCGTAACGATCCACATACGACGAGCACGTTCCCGCCGCCACGCGAGAAAGCTGAGAACACTCAGGCCTGCAGCGAGGACGAAGATGCCCAGACTGACGTACTGTTCGAGGAGTTGAGCGAGTGGCATACGTTACTATCTGTACACTCTGCCGGCGTGACGTGCTCGGCGATCGATACAGTTCAGACGAAGGGGGTAGCGGGGAAAACAATTGGCGTTCAACCGTCGAATCCAATCCGGTGCATAGAGCGCCAGCCTCAACTACTGTCTCTGTGGTTAGCAGTACAACCCATAGGAGTCCACCTCCTCGCATCTAACCGTCGTCTTTGTCAATGGATGATTGCACAGGCCTGACTAGTAATCGTCTGCGGCATGTGTGATGATGCGAATCCGCCTGTTCTGCTCGAAGAGATGAACTGCGAGGGCGACTATCGGCCCATCGCGACGATTGTTTGTCGCGGGATACTTGCTCTGTTGGTCGAGGAAGTGGTTCGACTCTTGCCACGACCCAGCAGCGACAGTCGTCCAGATTCAGCATCGGCTTGGTCACCCTCAGGGTGGGGGAGCGTCGCGAGACGAATATCGGGCGGGTCCCCAGCAATCTGAGCACGTAGCCCAATCATGTGTCAGGCTGTCGTTCGGCCGCCAGAGGATACAATCTACACGGCGTCCGGGAGGGGGGCGCTTCTCTCGATGAGAAGTATCGACGTCCCGCCGAAGCAATCGTGTAGCCACACTCCTGGTTTCGTTAGCAGAGCAGCAGATACAGCCAATACGGCAGCTGAATGACGCCGTCGTCGACCTGCAGGATTGGTTCCGAGCCCCGAACAGTGTCGCCCGCGAGGAGGAATCCAACCGGAGCGTCGTATTCGGCCTGGAATTGCTTGATAGCGGCAAGTGCTGTGTCCCTGTCGCGCGACCGATAGGCGAGTCCGATTGGAACAGGTGTATCTCCGATTTCGAAGACGAAGTCGACCTCTCCGTCCCGCCCACGCCAGTACTGGACACTCGGTGTGGGGTCGTTCCCTTGTGCAGCGTTGACCCCATAGGCGAATCGCATCGTGTGGTCGAAGGCGGCCACACGAGCGAGTTCCGCTTCGCGCTGGAAATCGTTGCGCACTGACGATGCGTCGCCGTCAGCTAACGCAGTTACGAGACCGGTGTCGCGGAGGTAGAGTCGGACGCCGCGCGGACGGCTGTTATCGTACTCGGTGACGCCAGTAAGGACGTACAGCTCACTGAGTGCGGGCAGGTAACTGTCTGCGATCGTGCGGCGGTCGACGTCGAACAATTCAACGAGCTCCTGGTAGCGGAACGATTCTGTTGCGCGGTTCCGAGCGGCCAGTGCGCAGAGGCGTTCCAGGTCGGCAATTGTTTGAATTGATTCGAAGCCAGGAACGTCTTGGTAGAGGGCAGCACTGACGTTCTCGCGGAGGTGGGTGTAATCCTCTGGTGTGAGGTCGCTCGCTGATTCGATGGCGCCGTCGTGTTCGTAACTGATGATGCCACCCATCGTCAGGTACTCGACGACTTGCGACTGAATCCGGCGTTCCGCGGCAGTGACTTTCTCGTACTTGCGCTGCAGTTCCGTGACCAGCCCCGACGTGTCACCTTCGGCTATCGCTGTCGGGAGGCTGTTCTCGCCCGCGCGTATCGAACTTGGACTGACACGGGTATCTTCCGCTTCGAGGTCGGGGTAGAGTGTGAACAGGTAGTCTCGGAACTTCTCGGGGAGAATCGGTTGCACGTCGTAGGCGTCCGCCGAGAGCTCGGTGGCTGCCAGTTCGCGGTCAATCTGGACTTCGGCGCTGGCCGTCATGACGACATGCCGGTCCGAGGGCTGCTCGATGAGTTCGGTGACGGGCGCGCCCCATCCGTCGATCGTGGGTTTACTCGCGTGTTCGATTTGATGGATGTCATCAATGAGGACGAATTGCGGCCCGTCGTCGAGTGTCCGTCCGTAGACGCGGCTTTCGTAGTAGCGGACGGCGCGCGCGAGTTGCGCATCAGACTGCAGCTGATAGAGTGGGTCAGCGTCGAACGGGAGATACAGGAATTGCTCTGGAGCAGCGCCGGCTTCGATTCGATGGTGGACGAACTGGTGGAGGAGCGTGGTTTTCCCGACGCCGCGTCGGCCGACCAGTGCGAGGATTGATTGATCTTCGAATTGGCTGCCGGACGATTTCGGCCGTGCGAGGTGGTAGAAATCGCTTTTCTGGCGAGCAGGCAGGTCGAAGGCGTCGGCCCCGTCGTCCCACCACGGATTGTGTTCGTGGAGGGACTCGACTAAGGCGTCACCAGCATCGAGAGACATTGGACTGTTGCCTGTTCGACGAGCGCCATCGCAATGATTGTTACGACCGTTTACTCACCGTCGCAACGTCGAGTTTGCGGGTCGAAACCACCCGATACGTCTTGCGTGACGTGCGACAGGAGTCAAACAACATTGTACTGTAGATTAGCGAGCTATATACGACTCTATGATGCTTTCTGTCGAAACGTTTATATCGGCATGAGACATAATGTTGGGTGTAAGTGTGACAAAAGCGCCACTGCGATGGTGCTTATTGGCTTGCACGCGAGGGAGACGCGTGTATCGTCGTCGAGGACCCGCCGGCTGCCCGGGTGAGCGGCAGCTATCAACAACAAATGGATGGGATATTCGCGGACGTACGGCCCGGCGCACGACTCGACCTCACGGTCGAGTTCATCACTAAACGACCACTCGCCTGCGACGGAGCGACAGTTTGCCGGCTACTCGTTACCGACCAGGCAGGCGACCAGTTCAGCATACTCGCCACGCCGGATAGCGACTCGCTATGGCATCTCGAAACCGGCGAAAAATACGAGATTAGCGGGTTGCTCGGTGCCGGGCCCGTCGACACGTCACAGGCGCTCGAAGACGAGTGCCCGCACTGTGGTGACCAGCTTCGGGCAGGGCAGGCAATCGACGCTGCCGGGTCCGCAGTCGTCGCTGCGGCCGAGAAACTCGGTTTAGACAGCCGGTTCGGTATCCTCGACGAGACGTCCTCGGTCAAGACTGTCGCGGAGGATACCGACGCTGTCGACGACTGGCTCCCGATGCAGGACGACCAGCCAGTTGAGACGCCCGACTTCGTGTGTACGTCGTGTGGTCGCCACGTGGCTCAGCACATGCTCGCACGTGACGAGGAGCCGGTCCTCGAGAACATGGAGGCTGAGGCGAGCATGGGTACGATGAACCACAGCATGGCGAGTCCGGAGACAGTCGGGCTCGCCGCTGGTGGCGCGAAAGACGTGACGAACTTCCGGGAGAACGTGGCGAACGGATACACGCCGGGCCCCGAAGCCATCAGCGACGAAGGCCTGTTCTACGACTACTACTTCGAAACCGGGGAGCGCACGGCGACCGACTCGCTGTTCGCCCCACGGTACGCCGCGGCAGTCAGCGACCACCCGTTGACCGGAGAGACCGAACAGTACCTCTCTGTCGGCCTGGATTCGACCCTGTCCGTCGAGGAGTTCGAACGACCACGTCTCGACCTCGTGGCGGTCCTCGACGTCTCCGGATCGATGGCCAGCGCGTTCGACCAGTACTACTACGACGAGCAGGGGCGGCGACACGAAGCCGAAGGTGGGAGCGAGACGAAACTCGAAGCGGCAACGCAGTCCCTGTGCGCACTCACAGAGCAACTCCACGCCGAGGACCGTCTCGGTGTCGTCCTCTACAACCACCGGGCCCACGTGGCGAAGCCGCTGCGTGACGTCGGGGCGACGGACATGCCGGCGATCCGCCAGCACATCCGAGACATCGCCGCTGGCGGGGGAACGAACATGGAAGACGGGTTCGAGGCCGCCGCCGATATGCTGGCTGACGGGGCGACCGGTCACAGCGTCGAGCGCCGCGTCATCTTCATGACCGATATGATGCCTAACACCGGGGAGACCGGTGCGAACGAACTGAGGGCACGGTTCGCTGACGCCGCCGCTGACGGTATCCACACGACGTTCATCGGCATGGGACTGGACGCGAACGCGGAGCTGGCCGACACGGTGTCGGCGATTCGCGGTGCGAACCACTACTTCATCCACTCGGCCGACGAGTTCGAACACCGGCTCGGCGAGGAGTTCGACTACATGGTGACGCCGCTCGTGTACGACCTCGACCTGGAACTGGACGCAACGGGCTACGAAGTAGCGGCCGTCCACGGGTCGCCGTCGGCCGACGAAGCGAGCGAGCGGCTCATGCACGTGGGAACGTTGTTCCCGTCTGCCAAACAGGACGGTCAGGCTCGTGGCGGGGCCGTCCTCGTTCGCCTCTCGCGGACGGCGTCGGACGCGACGCTCGAACTGCAGGCGTCGTGGACGGAACGGGACGGGGCTGCACAGACCGAGCGCGTGGCCGTCTCGATACCCGAAGAGGCAGAGTCGTTCGCCCACGGCGGGGTTCGGAAGGCCGTGGCGCTCGCCCGGTACGCTCGGGAACTCCGTGCGTGGGCACGGGATGTCCACGACCGCGCCCACAACGCGACGGGCGTCGACGACTGGCTGCTTCCCGATCAGCGCGGTGAGCACGAGCGTGAGTCCGTTCCGCTGGTCGTCCCCGACGAGTACAGAGAGCGGTTCGGGACTCTCCGTGAGTATCTCGCCGAAGAGATGGACGCCGTCGGTACCGAATCGCTCCAGCAGGAACTGGAGCTGTTGGACATGCTGTGCCGACCAGAATCGGTCCGACAGGCGGGGGTGTCCGAGTGACGCTGGTCTTCGCGTTCGACCGGGACTGGACCGTCGACGTGAACCCACACCCGCGCCACGAGGCCGTCCCGCTGGGATGGGTTCGTCACCTCGCCCACGAGACCGACCACACGGTGTACGCAATCGGGAATCAGACCCTAGCCGAGGAGGCAGCGATTCCCGGCGTCGTCGACATCGTCGGACGACACGACGACGCGTGGGACGAGTGGCTCGGCGGGAAACAGCCCGACGGGTACTACGAACAGTTCCCGTTACGGCGTGAACGGCTCTCGCTCATTGAGGACTTGCATCCAGACGCGGACGGCTACATCGTCATCGATGACCTGGATTTGAGTGACGTAGCCGGGTGGGAGCACTACCACGCGTGGGATTTCGTCCCGGCCGTTGAGCAAGGTGATATCGACCCGGCGTTGCCGTGGGCGCGTGACCCGGTTACCGACGGTGGCCGTCCGACGACCGCCGGTGTCGCTCCCGTGGACGAGTCACACCTCTCGTCGTGGCTCAGCGACCACCGCGACGCTCAGGGCTTCGAACTCACGTACAGCGACGCAGACGGCGTGTCCACGGTACTGGTCTCGGATATCTCAGTCGCCGCCGTGCGACTCGAAGAGCCATCGAAAGCGCCCGGAGCCCGTTGCACGCCGTTCGCACCGGGCAAGGACAGGTTCGTTGTCGGTATCGAAGCCATCAAGCACGTGGCTACTTTGAATATCTCCGCTGAGGAAGCGCAGCGGCTGACGGCGCAAGCGGAGACGTTGACCGAAGAGGCGGTCCTGCTTCGCCGGTTGGCAGCCGCCAATCCCAGCGCTGTTCGTGTCTCTCCAGTCTTGTCGGTCCTAGACCGCGAAGCGACGGCCCCACTCCAGCAACGAGAAGCCTTGCAGGCACTTCGTTCAATCGCGGGTGTACATCCCGAGGACTGCACGCCGGCGGTCCCGATCCTCCGGTCGCTGTTGAGTGACTCCGATATCATTTCTCCGGATGATGCCTTAGCGATACTCAGTTCGGTCGGTGAGTGCAGTCCAGGTGCGATCGCGTCGGCGACGACCGTCGTTACGCCGTATCTCGATTCGAACCGCGTGTCAGCCCGTCGTGAGGCAGCCGCATGTATCGCACACATCGCGTCAGCAGACCCGAGCGATGCGGTTGATGCTGTTCCGGGGTTAGCGACTGTCATCCAAGACGATGCTGACGGGACTAGCGATGCTGTGGCCGCACTCACCGATGTCGCGAGTGAGTACCCCGAGGCTGTTGTGCCGGTCGCAGAATCGCTCGGAACGGTCGTACTGGATGAAACACAACCGGACGACGTTCGATTGTACGCGACGGCTGCGCTCGGTCGTGCTGTCGAGACGGACCCAAGCCTCTCCGTTGACATCGTCGACGATGTCGCACAACTGCTGACTGCGGAGAACCCCCGGCTTCGAAACAACGCGGTCGCGTTGCTCTTCGATGTCTCATCAGTTCACACCGATGCCGTCGAGCCGTTCGTGGACCATATCGCCGACCTCCTCACGGTCGAGGACGCGTACACGCGAGTCAATGCGAGCGGGACCCTGGCCCGTGTGGCAGAGGACTTCCCGACTTCAGTCGAGGACGTGACGCCGACGTTCGTCGACCGACTGGCCGACGACGAGTCGGCCGTCCGAGAGAACGCCTGTTGGGCGCTCGGGTATCTCCGCGCCGCGGACAGCGAAGACGCGCTTCGAGAGCGCCTGCAGGAAGACGCTGACAAGGGCGTGCGAGCCCGCGCCTCGTGGGCGCTCTCACGGCTGGAGGCGTGACGTGCGGGTGAACGCTTATGAGAACGTGGTGACGTGATAGGCACGATGGATAATGTGTGGGTGAGTTCGGGGAGTACGACCGTCGAGGCGATGGTGAATCCAATCGCGGCGGCGTGTGCCGGAGACGGCTTAGACAGCACTTTCGTGCCCGATACCGTGTATTTTCTCGACAACCCGGGACTCGGTGATGCGCTATCGGACACGAAAGTCCTCACCAGGACGCTGCTAGAGCGGTACGGCGTCGAGAGCCCGACCATTAGGACGGGACACGTCGACCACGAGACGGACTTCCAGGGAATTGCAGCGCACTTCCAGGACGCAATCGGGGAGGCACGCGATGCGGCCGCGAACGTCGCTGTGGACGTCACGCCCGGCCGGAAGTTCATGTCCGTCATCGCGTTCAACGCCGGGATGAGATACGACGCCGACCACATCTTCTACTTCTACCTGGAGTCGAGTGACTACTTCAGCCGCATCTACCCTGAGATTCCCCGCACAGCGGCGACACTGTACGACTTCACGGAGATTCTCTGATGCAACTCGCACACGAAGACCTGATGCTCCTGTTGAACGGCCTGTACGAACTCGGTGAGGAGTCGTTCTCGGTCGTTCACCCGGCTGAGGAAATCGGTGAGCTACTCCGTATCGACCTCGGTGACGCTACGGAGAGTACTGTCAGCATCACCACCGGCGCAGTGACGTACGAGGACGCGCTCGACGAGATCGAACGGACATACGGGCGCACGGTTCGGAGGGAACTCCCGAACGAGGCGGCGTACGTCAAAGCAGTCACGGCCAGTCGACTCGTCGATATTCAGAACCGTGAGGAAGTGAACAAAGTGATCAGCCGGTACGGGTACCAAGACTTGCAAGAAGGCCATCCGCCGCGGTACGCTGGCTTCGACACGAATCTCCTGCCGTGGCGGATGCACGAAGTCCTCGGTATCGATCCGGAGCGACACACTACATCGGGTGGGCGAGCACCAGTCAATGGGTACGCCTTGCTTGAAGGCGTTGACACGGAGTTGAGCATCAGCTACCGGTACGGGAAGAACGCGATGCCAGCCACAGCGTTAGCGGACGCGTTCGGCCCGGAGTACGAACGCCTCGCTGGACAGCCCACGGAAGACAACCGCGAGACACGCCTCGGACTGCGGGAATACCGCCGGTTGCGAGAGACCAGGCCGCACGACATCGTCTCGACCGGGACCGGAGACACCGACATCATCGACGGCTGCGCCGAGTACTACGCGGATAAGCCAACCGGCGTGATCCTCTTCTCGAACGACTACGGCTTCGTCGACGAAGCCCGGTCACGAAAGGTTCCAGCCGTCCACGTCGACTTCAGCATCGACTTCCCGCGCCGCGTCACCGGGAAGTGGGACCAGATTGCGACGCTCCTGTACGGACTCGCCGTAATCTTCGGCGTGCTAATCCTCCCGCGAGCGACCCTCTACGGCGTATGGGAAGGCAAGAGCGAACGCAACTGGAAGCGGGAAGAAATCGATATCGATACGCGAAGTGAGAAACTGGCTACGATTCTCGAACGCGATAAACCGATTGTTGAAGCTCACGCTGCTCGGCAATGACACGAAATACAGAATATAAACGCATCAAAAGGTAGAATTCTTGTAGTCACCATGGGTGAAAGTAAGGAAGAGAACAAGGGAATGATTCCCTGTATGGCCTGTGGTGAAAGAAAGAAGTACATCAACACGTCTCATATGAAAGGACACGACTCTGCAGAGCCTCAGACGATAGCTGAGTATCGGGATTGGGTAGCGAATAATTTGACCGGAGTCATCCGGCTATCGATTCGAATCAGTTACTGAAGCCACAGCGCTGGCGGGAGAACGAACATCACTTCGAGGGATGGCGAGACTGGAAATAGCATCGCTGAAGACGGCGCAAACTCACTTTGAGTAGGTTACTCCACTTTCGAGACTGAGGAGGCACACGGCAGTTCGTTGTGGGTACACCACTGGCAGTGCGTATCTGCGACGAACTCGTCGTATGAGAGGTCACTGATAGTCGAGAGCACACCTTCGATTTCTTGCTCGACGCCCTGTAACTCACTCTCGGAGAACGTCTTGGTCTCGGTTTTCGGACCGAGCGGGCCGACGTACGCGTACCCGGCGCTGTGGATTGGTTCGTCGTACAGGTCGCGGCACGCGAGCAAGTACAGTGGCAGTTGCCTGTTGCCTTCGATGTCGCGTTCGCGTTGGGTGGCTTTGTAGTCGATGACGACGAGGTCGTCGTCGGGGGTGCGGTAGACGGCGTCGATGTACCCGACGATTTCCTCGCCATCGATGTCCATAGCGAATTCGCGTTCGGCGTCGACGACGTCCCACTCGCTGAGTTCGAGTGCGAAGTACCGGTCGATACACTTTTTCGCCTCCGGGAGTGCGTCACGGGCCCGTTTCTGGTTGGCGAGTCGCTCGCAGATGTCGTACCAATCGCTCGGTGACGACGCGTGCTCGTCGGCCGCGATTTCTGCCGTGTCGTGGAACAGTATCCCGACGGTTTGCTGTGACGGGCCGGTGTCGTTCTCTGTCCACGCCTCATCGCTTGGCGTGTAATCTCGGAACGCGTTGACGACGTAATCGAGGTAGTGTTGCCGCGGGCACTCGTCGAACGTTTTGAGTGCCGTGTAGCTGTGCCGGATTTCCGGGGCTACGTCTGGTGGCCCGGTGAGTGACTCTATAGCGAGCCGGGACGGCGCAGTCGGGTCGACAGTTCCTGCCGCTAGATTGTCGCCGAGCGTGAGGACCTCCTCCCGTGCGGTCCCGGGGCTAATGGTGGCGCCGTTGTGCGTCACTGTCCCGCCGAGTTCACCGACGACAGTGTCGGCCAGTGATTCGGTCCAGTCTGTGGCTTCTGGCGGGAGACAGCCCTGGATGTCCTGCCAGATGGGGAGGTTGTCGGCATCGGGTTCCCACGGCAGTTCCGGTGTGAGTGTTTCCCGCAGGAGGTCCTCCATCGACTCGTCACTCGCGCCCTCGTCCTCGCTCGACCCGTGCAGGACGAGTACGTCTTCGGCGCGTGTGAGGCCAACGTGGAGGACACGCCGTGTCTCCCGGGCGTCGTTGGCGACGAAGTCCTGTGCGAACGCTGCGTCCGGTCCGTCAGTCAGCGACGCTTCCAGCGCGTCGTACGAACGGCCACGTGGTCCCCACTCGTCGGCCGTCAGTCGCGGCATCAGGACGACCGGGAAGTCCAGTCCCTTGCTCTTATGAATCGTCATGACGTTCACCGCGTCGTCGGCCAACTCAGGCTGGTCCGTCGGTGTTCCACCGTTCTCGGCGAACACCTCGTCGTGGTGTCTGAGTGCTGCCACGAACGCACCGGTCAGTGACGGCTGGACCGCGTCGTCACCGAACTGCTCGATGACGTCCTCTAGCTGGTCGAGGCTTCGGCGGTCCTGTTCGCTGAGGTACCACTCGATGTCGGTCACGTCCTTCATCTCGCGGTAGAGCCGTGCGAGTGATGCGCTATCACGTAGTTCGAGTAAGTGCGAGACGTGGGTCCTGGCGGCTTCGACGCGGTCAGGCTCGTCGAACTCCGAAAGCGGCGCTTCACGTAAAGCTGTGAGGAGTGTCTCGTCGCGCGTGTTGAGGTGGTGCAGGTCGGCGTCACAGAGCCGGTACCGCATCGTCAACACGCGATTCCAGCTGACTTCGTCTTCGGCCGGTCGAGCAAGCGCTTTGAGAAACGCGACGACCGTCCCGACACCGACCGAATCTGTTGCCAAATCGCCGGCTACCTCGTACGGAATCCCGAGGTCCTCGAACCGCTCGACGAGTGGTTCGGCGTGCTTGTGCTTCCGAACGAGTAACGCGATATCACCGGGGTCGTACGCTCTATCGAGTTCATTTGCGGCGCCCGACAGCAGGTTCTGCACGACGGTGACGAGCTGGTCTGCCCGGTCAGCGTCACCTTCGGCTTCCTCGACAGTGACGACGCTATCGCCGTCGTAGTCTGGCTCGTCGACGCGCGTGAGCGTCTTGTCGCTTTTCCGGTCGTCGAGTTCGTCGAGCGCAGCGTTGGCGAGGTCGAGAATCGGTTGTCGGGACCGGAAGTTCTGTTCGAGGGGTTCGTCGGCAAGCGCGTCGCCGAACTCATTGTCGAGTTCGTCAGTGATGTTGGCGACGTTCGCGCCGCGCCACTCGTAGATCGCCTGGTCGTCGTCACCGACGACGAACAGATTCTCGTCGGTGACGAGCGACGTGACGAGGTCGAACTGTAACCGGTCGGTGTCCTGGAACTCGTCGCAGAACACGTAGTCCCACCGGCCCGCGATGTCGTCGACCGCATCAGTTTCTAAGAGCTTGACCGTCTCGACGACCAGGTCGTCGTAATCCAGGAGTCCACGGTCGGCCAGTTCCTGTTCGTACGCGGCGTACCCGGCGACGAGATCACGGGCCTGCAGGCAATCGTCGAGGAAGTCCGCGAGGTACTCGGGAAGTTCGAGCCCGACATCCGGGATACCCTTCGGCGCGCCACTGGCGTACCCGCCGAACAGGTACTTCGGAATCTTGTGCGCGTTCTCCGGTAGGGCACGCTCTCCAGACTCGGCGGCTTCGAACGCTGCGGTGAGGGAGCCACACACCGCGATAGCACCATCGAGGAAGACCGAGATACTTGCCTCGACGCCGTGGTCACCGACATCTTCGCGAGCGTCACGGAGCGCCTCCCTGACCGCCGGGAGCCCGTCGAGTACCGTGGAGACAGACCGGCCGCCGAGATTGTCGCTCGCCGCATCTTCGATGGTCGCAGGAATGGCCGCGAGTTCGTACAGCCGGTCAGCCGAACCGAGGTACGCGCCGATAGCGTCCGGGTCGATGCCGCTTCGTTTCATCGAGCTGATGAACCCGGTAAGCGCGTCCGCCGCACCGCTCCCGTGCGAGTTCGGCCCGTAGACGTTCGGCTTCACACTCCTGTACTCGATTTCGTCGAGCACGTCCAGTGCCACGGCGTACTTCTCAGCGTCCGTTGCCACGTCGAACTCCGGATCGATTCCCGCGGTGTACGCGTAGTCCTGCAGGATAGCGTTACAGATGGAGTGGTACGTGTACGCGTCGATATCGTACCCGGCGGTTCCGAGTTTCTCCTGCAGTTTCTCCTGCATCGAATCGGCCGCGTTGTTCGTAAACGTCAACGCGAGAATCCGGTCCGGGGAGACGCCTTCCTCGTCGATGAGGTGCTCGATTTTCCGAACCATCGTGAACGTCTTCCCGGTCCCTGCCCCGGCTAGAACTCGCATCGGGTACTCGCCCGATCGGATAATCTTCTTTTGCTGGTCCTTCGGGTCAACGTCCTCCTCGATGGTCGGGAGCCACGCCGGCAGGCTGTCCTCGCTGTCGGTCATTGCTGCACCTCCGTGGTGATGTACTCGGGACACATCGACTGGTAATCACAGTCGTCGCAGGCTTCTGCCTGGATGAGGTCAAACGGGCTCGGGGCGAACCGCTCAGTCGTGATTCCTTCGTGCGCGGCCCTAATGAGGTCCCAAATCGTGTCGTCGTACTCCTCGTACGCTTCGGTCGTCTCTCGGGCCCGACCGCTCGCCGTCACGGTGTACCCGTCCGGGGTACTCTGCGTGTCCGTCGAGTGCAACAACCCGTAGAAGCTGAACCGAACGGACATCCCCGATTCGTACAGGGATGAGGCTTTGATTCCCTCTGTGTACGCGGCAGTCTGGAACGCGTTCTTGACGCGTTGGGCTTCGTGGGCGTCTTCGTTCAGGTGGTCTTCGAGGCGGTCAGCACTCCAGGACCCGAGGACACCCCTGACGTTACGCTTGTAGTCGATGAGATGCAGCGTGTCGCCGTCACGAAGCACGTTGTCAGTGTACCCGTGCAGTCCGAGTCCGTCGCGTTCACACTGGATACGTTTCTCCGTCGCCACCGAGTGTTGTGCGTGCTCGATACCGTCACCGGCCTCGGGGTCGAAGAACGATTTGATGCCGGCGAGTGTCTCCCGGCGCTGATACTCCTGGTGGGCGTCCGAGGCGTAATCGTCCGGGTCGATATGTTTCGCCCACGTCTCATCGAACACGTCCATCGCTCGCTCGTAGATGACAGCAGGGTCATCGTCACGGGCCGTGGCATCGCAGACGCGCTCGATAAGCTCGTGGTAGGCTTTCCCCTGATGGAGATACAGTTTCGTCTCGTCCGGCGAGGACACGTACTGGACGTGCTTGTACTCGTACTGTCGCGGGCAGGCGGCGTACGTCGCCAGACGCGTCGGCGAAACAGATACGACGTCAGTCACGACGGACCCTCCCGGCCGCAAAGTCCACACGAGCCTGCAATGCCTCTCGCATCGCCTCACCGCGTTCGCCGCTCTCGTCGAGCAGCCGGTGAATCTCACCGATATCACCCGAGAGGTCGTCGAGCGACACCGTCATGTCGCGGCTCTGCGTTCGCCGCACGTCAGCCAGCGCCCTGTCCACGCGAGACAGGACGAACTCCTCGGCGCGTCGCTCACTGCGAATCTCGTCCTCGGACTGGTCTCGAATCCACGACAGCTTCCGGTACGCGTCAGTGAGGAACCGCGACGGCTGGACTTTCTCGTCGAGCCCGCCGTCCTCGTGGTCGTACAAACAGAAGTACAGCCGCTCCGAGGCTGCGTTCGCTCCGATCGCTAACCGCCGCCGGGACTGTTCGACGTGGTACTGCGTTATCGGTTGACTGGACGCCGTCGAACGCGTCCGGAACGTGGCCTCGACCTCACTCGCCGTCACGTCAGTCACGCCGGGGAAATCAGGCATCTGCAACACGCGTTCCTGTGGGAACAGCCGAGTCAGGAGCGGCTCTCCCGGGTACGCTTGGTCGATAACGTCGGGAATGAACACGGCCCGCCACGACCCGTTTTTCACCGCTTGAACGTGGTCGACACGCACACCGCCGTCCAAATCCGTGGCGCTCGTTCGGGTCTCTGACTCCGCGTGCTCGTGGGCGCGTTCCAGCATCTCCGCGAACACGGGCCAAGACGCGTCGATAAACGCCGTGTCTTCGAGGAACGCCGCCATCGCAAACGCTCTGCGGACGTTCCCGAACTGCGAACGCGCGTCCAACGGCGAGGCCCGCGACGCAATCCGGTCTTTCAACCCTGACGCAGTCGCCCATCGCCGTAACACGTCCGCGATTGTGTCCGCTTCAGCCTGAATCGTCGAGAGTAACGCCCCATCGACGGCGTCACTATCGACGGTGAACGCAGTCGCCGGCTCGGCCTGTACAGCGTAGTATTTCGTGACTTGCAGCAACTCACGGATCGCCGGGTCGTCACCGAATCCCGTGACCGTCGTCGACTCCGTCGGCACACCAGCCTGTGTGAGCGCGTGAATCACGTCTGACACTGCCTCACCACCGTGACCGAGCGCTACCGCGAAGTCGCTGTACTGCCACCCGCGCGTCTCCCGTAGCCGCTCTATTTCACCAGCAATCTCGTCTAACTGCGCGTCTCCGGAATCAGCGTGGAGTACCGTCACATTACCCGCGCCCGGGTCGTCAGGAACCCTTCCGGTAGCCAGGTACTGCGCTGTCGCCTCCGGCCGAGACGACGGCGACGATACCGATTTGCTTTCGCGTGTCGTTCGCGACACGTGCTCTGTTACGGGGGCAGTCTCGACACCCGTCCGACGGACGCTACTGTCTCGCTCACGCACACAGACAAGCTCCAAATCCGCCGTCAACGCCGCCAAGTACCGCCGGTCGAGTGGAAAGAACTCCTCGAACTCGACGGCCAGTACGGCGTCGAAATCGACGACAGCGTCCCTGTCACCGGGTTCCGCCAGGTGCTCCAGCGCTGTCGAGACGAGTTGCCCACGTTCGATATGGTCGTGGTCGGCCAGCCACGCTTGGAACTCATCGATAACCGACTGTACTTCTATGAGTTCAGGCGACTGGTCGAGCTCGGTGTCTTGCCACGTCGCGGTCTCCATGAGCTGTGCGACGTCACCTGCGAACGAATCGAGTTCCGACGCCCGGTCGAGATACGCCGTTTCCCACTCCGTGTCCGCGAGAAACCGGTGAACGAGTTCCCGACGCAACGTATCCGACAGGATTGTCTTGTCAGTCACCGAGTTCACGACATCCGTCGCGTGCACGACCAGCGACGAGACACGCGGGACACCCGCCCCGGGAACCTCATCACGCAGAAGCTCCGCGAACGTCCCCATGCTGGTCGGTGAACCAGTCAACACGAGCACGTTCTCAGGCCCATACTCGTCGCGCACCGCTCGAAACCGATTCCGAACTGCCGACTCCGTCTCGGACTGCCCGAATGGGACTGTAACAAGCTCTCCATCCAATGCTGGTTGCTCACTCATCAATGCACGCTCGCAAAAAAACGCCCGAGTTACCCGACAGACAAACGTCCATACACAGTGTGAGTGAAACTTGATAATTAAATCGTCGGCTACTGAACTATTTTTGATAACTCTAATCCGCACCGCTCACAGGAGAGCCGTTCAGAGCAACTTGCAGATCACCTCTCTAGTTCGTCTTCCGACTCCACAACTGCAGCTTGCAATCTCGCTTCGTCGAGACTCCCGCCAACAGCTTCCGACTGGGTGTCTACCTCAGGGGTTCGAATATCGAGACGAACCGGCTTGAGTGGCAGTGAATATCTAACAAACCAACACCGTTTCTCGACCGGCGGCGACTGATGACCTGTTCCGACACCGGGGTACAAGTTATTGCCAACGAAACGCTGGAGACATCCAATGGTATCTACAGATGCTGCGAAAGGAACGCTTCTCGGCCTGGCCTGCGGGGACGCATTAGGTCGCCCCGTCGAGTTTCGCTCCCCCGAGCAGATTACGGAGCAACACGGCACGCTCACCGACATGGTCGGGCACGGCACGCACGGTCAACCCGCTGGCACCGTCACCGACGACACTGACTTAGCGCTCTGTATCGCTCGGAGTCTCGTCGAGCAAGCCGCGTTCGACGGACAGGACATCGCCGACCGATTCGCAGCCTGGTACGACGGCGGACCGTTCGATATCGGCCTCATGACTGCCGACGCCATCAGCGAATACCAGTCCGGCACGTCGTGGCGCGACGCCGGGCGCGAAGTCTGGCAACGCCGCCCCGAAGGGTCGAACGCCGGGAACGGTAGCATCATGCGGTGCGCTCCACACGCGATCGCCTTCGCCGACAGCCTGGACTCACTCGACCGCGTTAGCAAGCAGTCTTCTGCGATCACGCATCACGACACGCGGTGCCAGTACGGGTGTGTACTCCTCAACCACATCATTGCCGGATATCTCGACGGTGACGACGAGCCGGTGACTGACGCGGTCGCACGTATCGACGGTGATGCACCGGACGAACTCGTCGAAACGATTCGGCTCGTGCCCGACATCGTCAACGAGACGCAGTTAGAGAACACCGGGTATGTCGTCCACACGCTTCAGACGTCGCTGTTCGATGCGGTCACAGCGGACACTGCGGAGGAAGCGATCATCGCGTCGGTGAATCGTGGTGGCGACACGGACACGCTCGGCGCCGTTACGGGCGCGATAGCCGGAGCGCGCTTCGGAGCCGACGCACTTCCCGACCGGTGGCTTGACACACTGGAATACCGTGATGAACTGGCTCTACTTGGAACAGCGCTTGCGACGACGGAGATTACGACGTAGCGTTCAGAGACATCACGTGTAGATCCGACGGAGCAATTCCTCATCCACATTCACACCGCTTTTCAGTTCATATTTACCTTCAGCATTTTCCCTCACTGCGCCGATCTGTTCAAGAATTCGAACCCCATCCGATAGCCGTTCCTGAATTCGTGGTCCACGTCGCTGGTACCCAATCAGGCGAGTCGTCTCCAATATCAAATCGTCTTTGGTCATGAGTCCTCCCTCGTCGAGAATAATGGTCATGGCTTTTGCGATCTCTTCTTTCGGAATCTCGTCGACAGACCGAGAGTCAGTATCAGTGTTCACTCTGACCGAGAAGTCCAGTTCAGCTTTCTTCGGCCACAGGAACTCGCCTCTCTGATACACCTTCTTTTGTTGTTTGAGCTCTTCGAGACGACTGTTGAAGATACGCTGGACCTTTTTTCCTGCGCGTGATTGGGCCCACACATCGAGGCACGTTTGCATTGCGGTATCATGCTTTATCGGGCCGTTATTTTTAATCGTATCTTGAATCGAATTCAGCTCTGCCTTGTTCGGTCTGGTCTTACTCATCGAATAGCGAACACTGTTTTTCAGTTCGAACCCGTCGAATTTTCGCACTCCTGGATGAGCGAACTTGGTACTGCTTGCGACGGCCTCTGGCTCATAAGTTCGCACATCTTCCTCAGACCTCGGCTCGACACCATCCGTTATCAGCGTGTCAACACGGTCGGTTATGTTCTCGATTTCTCGGTTCCGGTTCGACGCCCAATCTGGCGACCAGATTCGATGGATCGTCCACCCGAGGCTCTCCAGCACCGTCTGGCGCGTCCGGTCTCGGTCTCTCGCTGTCTTTGAAGAGTGGTAGGCTGCTCCGTCACATTCGATGCCGAGGACGAACTTTCCGGGCTGGTCCGGATGCTTGATCGCCAAATCGATACTGTAACTGGAGCTCTGTACCTGTGAGACCACGTCGTGTCCCTCGGCCTCCAGCGCGGTGTACACTGCCTCTTCGAATCTGGAATCGAAATCGAGTGTCTGTGTGACTCTATCGTTCCGTTCGAGTGCCCGCTTCCCCTTCTTCGCGTATTGGAGGTAGTTTTTGAAATGCTGCGCACCCGTACTCTGTGACCCCGAGAGATCGATATCACCTGGTTGCATCGAACAGACCACGGTGACCTTCTCTTTGGCCCGTGTCACTGCCACGTTGAGTCTTCGCTCCCCCCCGGATTTGTTAATCGGGCCGAAGTTCGTCGATATCGTCCCGTCTTCTGCCGGGCCGTACCCCACACTGAATATCATCCGGTCTCGTTCGTCGCCCTGCACCATCTCCAGGTTCTTGATGAAGAACTCGTCTAACACGTTGTCTTGACTGACGAAGGCGTCGAGGACGCTACTCTCTTTGCGTCGTACTTCGAGCTCGTCCCGAATCGCCTGCTCCTGTGCGTTACTGAACGCGACTACACCGAGGCTCTTATCGCTGTGATTCGCCGCGTGTTCCTCGATTAAGTCGATTACTCGCTGTGCTTCGATTTCGTTCTGCCGTGACCCGCCTCGGTCGTACACTCCATCTTCGACGTACTCGAAGGACACACCGGTTTCAACGTCCGGGTCGTTCTCCGGGAACGTCCGCAGACTGTTGTTGTAGTAGTGGTAGTTGGAGAACTCGATGAGTTCGTCCGTTTTACTCCGGTAGTGCCAGCGCAGGTGCTTTTCCGGTAACACTGACGCCGTTTCTTCGAGGATACTGTCGAGGTCCTCACGCACGTCTTCCGTCGTCTCCACATCCGACTGGAAGAACGACGTCGGCGGGAGCTGTTTCGTGTCGCCAGCGATAATCGCCTGGTCGGCCCGAATCAGGCTACTGACCGCATCCTGTGGCAGTATCTGTGATGCCTCGTCAAACACCACCGCATCGAAGTCGATGGACCCCGTCTTCAGGTACTGCGCCACTGAGAGCGGACTCATCATGAAACACGGCGTGAGCCGCGTAATGAAGGACCCGGCCTCCTCGAACAGTTCGCGGAGTGGTTTGTGACGCCGCTGTTTTTCCGCTTCCCGTCGGACCATGACTTGCTCCGAGCTCGAAGCGTGTTCCAAACTCAGCGACGGCCGCTGTTGCGTGACTCTGTGTTGAATCTCGATTTTAGCTAACTCCTGTTGTTCCCGATCCAGTTGTCGGAAATCTTCGAGATACCGCTCCATCTCGTCCGAATTGAACGACCCGAGGTCGGTGTGCTCGTAAACGGCATTGAGCCACTTCGTGTAGAACCGCTTTTTGAACGCTGCCACGAGGAATTCGGCATCGTACGCAGACTCCAGGAAGCGATTGACATACTCCCCACAGACTGTAGTGCGGACGTCATCGAGTTGCGCTTCGAACTGGACCCGTCGCTGTAACTGCGGTACAGCACGTTCCAGTTCCTCTAACTTCTCAGCGAACTCTGACAGGGGGGCTTCTTGAAGCGGCTTCCCATTGACCGACATCTGCTCAACCGCCATCGAGTCATCGAGGAACGATGCTGCCCGCTCGTACTGGTCGAGGAGCTCCTCGGTACGGGTACGCAGCGGGCTGATGTCTTGCAGCCCGCTCGCCAAGAGCCGATTGGTGATCGGAGCAGTGTGCCGCTGATCGAATTCGTCGAGCTCCGCGACCCATTCACGGACGCCAGCCAACGTCTCCCAATCGGTATCACTGCCTTCGTAGAGTGGCCCGAGCCGCTCGATGACGCCCTGGTAATCGTCACGGAGTTCCTCGATTCGCTGCACTTGGGATAGCATACGCGTATCTTCGAGTAACTGGTCGTGCCCCGGTTCGTACCCCTCTCGCACGTGTGCTGTGACTTTCCGCTTCAGCGACCGGTAACTCGGCTTCAGAATTTTCAACATCCCGTAGGCCGCAAGTTCGTTGTTGAGTTGTGCCCCGTTCGACGAGAAGAAACTCCGCTCATAGCTCTCAGAGAGCGCTTGCATCAGTTCGTCTCGTTCCTGTTCGAGCGCCGCCAGCTCGTCTAACCGACTGCCTTCTTGAGCGAACGATTCGTCGAAAAACGCCTCTCGCCACGAAATCGACGGTCGCGCCGAAAGATGCCCCAAGAGGGCTCGAATACGGCGGAAATCCGAGAGCGACTCGGGCCGGATGTCCAGTGTCGACTCCAGCTCCGCAGCTAGCTGCTGTATCTCGTCCAGCGTGGCCATCTGTTGGTCCAGCGACCGACGCATGGAATCCGCCGTATCGACACCCCAACTCGACAGCGTCGTATGCCGCCACGGACTCGTATCGTACGTGTCAATCTCGGATTCGAACCGGGCGAGTGTTTCCAGTTCGTCGATGCCCGTCGACAGCGCGTCTTGCCCGATACGCACTGGCTGATCGAGTCCCACGCTCACCCGCGGAGCGTCCATGTGCTCACTCACAATCCCGAACGCTTGGTACGCACTGAGGTCCCACCCGTCCGGCGAATAGAACAGCTCATCCCCGTACGCGTTGATCGTATCCCTGCGCTCACGGAGTTTCCGCAGTCGCTGCACACGGTTGTCTGCCGATTTGACCTGCCCGGCTTTCAGTTCGGTCTCAAGCGCCCCGAGCACGTCATTGTGGTTCGCCCGTTCGCCGTGTACTTCGAGACAGAACCGGCCGATACCGACATCTTCGAGCCGATTTTTCACCACGTCCAGCGCAGCTTGCTTTTCGCTGACAAACAGTACGCGCTCGCCGTCGGCGAGTTTCTCTGCGATGATGTTCGCAATCGTCTGACTCTTCCCGGTTCCGGGTGGCCCTTGGAGCACGAAGCTCTTGCCGCGCTTCGCAGCCTCTATCGCCTCTTGCTGACTCGAATCGGCGTCCAGTACTTGATACGTATCGACTGGGTCAACAGCGTCGTCCAATTCGTCCGCCGACGGCGTCTCGATATCGCCCTCTGCCTCCCGTATTGGCCCCATGTCGCCGTTGAGCGCCCGAACAATCGGGTTGCTCTTGATTGCAGGACGGTTCCGCTCAAGATCGGAGTACAGACTGAATTTGGTGAAATCGAAGATCCCCAAGACGACATCCGATTGGATGGTCCAGCGGTCGAATCCACGCACCGCTTGATACACTGATTCGAAGGCGGCGTCGATCTCGTCGAGCGACAACGCCGTATCTGCTGGCAGCCGTATGTCACGCTCTGCAGCGAGCTTTTTCCGTAGTGCCGGATTCAGCCGTAGCTCTTCAGCTTTCGCTTCCAGCCTGTAGTTATGCCGGTCCGCATCGTTTTGTGTGTCTTCGACTAGTTCGACTGGTGCCAGGAACAGTGGGGACCTGTCAGCGGCGTCACTGTGCTCGGCCTCGTACCACCGCAGCATCCCCAAAGACAAATACAGCGTATCGACACCTCGCTCCCGGAGGTACTGCTTGTTGTTCCGCCCGATATTGTGCAACGACTTTTCAGCCTCATCGGCGAGCCGGGTCGGAATTAGCTCGTTCCGATTGATATCTGTGATCGCTTCGAGCGAGACTGCTTGGCCCTCGTTGTCCTCATCTTCCGGGCGCTTCCTGATGTACAGATCCTCGTTCGCTTCGAGTTCACCAGCGACCGTTATTGGGTCCGCACCGTCGAAGGGGAGCGACTTCGTCTTCGTCGGTTTAAACGCGATGAGCGTGTTCCGCCGGGTCAAATCCAGGAGCTGCGACTTCCACTCGTCGATTTTCTTGTCCAGCGCATCGCTATCCGCATCTGCGCTGTCTTGCAATTCGATGTCTTCGTCGCTGTATTCAGTAATCGCATCGACAGCCTGATTCCAGAAAATCGCTTCCTCTAGCCCACCTGCCTGGCGAGGTGGAGTCTCCGGCTCATCCGGGCTATCATCGTCTTCCGGCGGTTCGGTCTTCTCACCACCAGACGGTTCATCTCCTTCTCCACTGTCTCCTCCGTCACTCGGTGGTTTCTGCCGTTTGGGCGGGGCAGCAGCAGGCTTGACCGGGAACTCCTCGAGTAGAAGCTTGGCTTCCTCTAACTGTTTTTCAGACTCAATCCCTATCGGTAGCGGAGTGTTCGTTTTGGGCGATACTGGGATATAGATCTCTTCGTTGGAGTTGATTATTCGCTGTTTCACCAGGCCCTGCTTATCATCACCAGTCAGCTCCGCGGACGGGATACACGTGTACTCGGTCACTGTGTCTCCGTTGCCGAACGCGTCACGGTACGCTGACATCGTCATCGGGTTCCGGTTCCGCTGCTGTGAACCGTAATTTGGCCCCTCTCCAAGCCCATCCCCGAACACGATGTCGTTGATTGTTTCGTACCACTGGCTCATCGGAGTGTCTCGGTCAGGCTCGTACGTGGTCTGGTCGGACTCGATAATGCGGCCGAGCAATGAGTCGAAGGTCCGGAGGATTTCGTAGTACTCTGCCAGTTGGTTCGCTACGACTCCGTCCCTCTCAACGTTCTCAGTACTATCAGCGCCCGGTTCATGTGCTTGACCCATTGTGAGCTTCACTTCCCCATCCGACACAGCGAACGATTCCGCGACGACCGGCGCGACAGTCTCGGCATGAGCGAGAATCGGGTTGGTCGACGGTTGCTCGACGGTCCCATCGTCAAGGTGGGCTCCAACAATCTCTCCAATGGTTGTCTGCATCTGCTCAATCAGCATTTCGACCTTCGATTCGAGCGTTCGAGCAGGAGTCCTGTCGGACGGTGTCTTTAGATTCCCTGCATCATACACTTCGATGAGTTCTTCAATTCGAGTGAATCCGTGCAGTACAGCATCTTCGGCCTGCTCCTGTGCGGGCTCGGGCGCTCCTGTTCCCGCGAAATATGCGGTCAGTGTCTCGTATCCTGCCTCGCTCCCTCCCGAGGTTTCCCCGGTACTGCCGCCACCGGTTAATCCATCGGGGGCTACGCGTGCGACCCCTGCCGCTGCCCGCGCGTCGTCAATGGAATCGAAATAGTTGTAGACTGCTCCAGCGCTGAACGATGCGCCCTCATTGATGTCGTTAACACTCGGCGGATGACCGAGTTCGGCACCGAGTTCCCGCAATCCGTCGATGACTTCTTGACGTGAGTATTTCCGCTGTGTTGCTCCGTGCGGTTCGAAACCAGCCGCCCGAATCCCGGCCGACCACGTCCCGAACTCCTCTTCGTACTCTGTGACCGTGTACTCGCCATCGTTTCGCATATCGGCTTTCGTCGGGGTCTCGTCCAGGGCCGCGGCTAATCGCTGCACTTCCAGAATCAGTTCCGAACGGGAGGCAGCATTCGTATCCGAACCCGTTTGTAAGTCGTCTGCAGACGGTCCAGTCACATCCACCTGCAGGTCCTCAGCTTTGCTGTGTTCCCACGCATACTCCTCCCACGCGCCTAGAATAACATCTGTGTCGTCAGAGTTGGCCTCGATGGCTTCAAGCAGTGCCTCGAGATCTTCCCGCGTAATTGTCTCGCTGTCCCACTCGTATTCCCCATCCGCATCGAGCGAGCGAATTTGCGACGCGCCTTCCTGCAGTAGCGTCGCAAAAACGTCCTTATCTAAGGCTGCGGCCGTCGAAAAGCCGGGCAGCTTATCGAATCTACCGCCCAACCCGCAGAATCCTGCCGCTTGTTCTATGATCCGTTTCCCATCCTCTCGCGGGACAGCAGCATCGATCGTCGGCGGAGCACCGACGACGTTGTAGAACATCGCGTGTTTCGGCGTATCCACCGGATTCCGGAGGACGCGACCGATTCGCTGGACGAGTTCCGGATTCACTCCCCCCGTCGCCATGTTTATCGCAACCGACGCCTGCTGCATATCGACGCCCTCACCGAGCAAATCACCGGTTCCGAGCAACACACCCGCGTTCTCGGACGCATCGAACGCATCAATGGTGTCCCGCAGATCGCCACGGCTCTGTGACTGCGAGACGACATGGATCGACACCGCATCCGGCACCAGTTCATCGAACCGCGATTCTAACTCTTCGACTTGCGCGTTGCTGTCAGCAAGAACCACGACCTTCTCAGTCGTACACTGCTCCATTACTAAATCGACGACTGCATCCAGTACCGGAGAGAGATTCCACTGTTTCGTACGCCGTGAGAACAACCGCGTCACCAACTCCCGGAACTCCTTGTTCTGCTGTTTTAGCTCACTGCCCTCAGTTGTATGCGAGAACCGCCGCAAATCTTCATACGTTTTGAGACGACGGTCTGTCTCGAGCACGATTTCACCGCTGTGTCTCTTCTGTTGGAACGCGCTGAACGACTGTTCGGCCCGTGCCGATGCTTTTGACAGTTCGTCGCCGACGACATCGTACGGCGCGTACTGGACTTCCCAATCGAACGACGGGATAACGCCGTCAGCTTTCGCATCCGTAATCGTGTAGCGCTTGACTTCTCCCCCGAGGCTGTTCGATAGTCGATTCTTGATGCGCTCACTGTCACTACCAGCGTCGTCGACAGACCCCGACATCGCCAGCACCGAACCGTCGAACTCGTCCAGCAACGCCCCCCACTCGCTCCCCGTCGCGTAGTGGTGCGCTTCGTCGAGTAACACGAGCGCATACGCCACGCGGTTCTCGTTCACTAGCGTCTGCGGTGTGCGAAAGTGTACTGTTCCCCATTCCAGTGCGATATCTTCTGCCCCGGCAGTCCGCTCTCGCGGAATGTTGAGATGCCTGTCAAACTCTCGCCGCCACTGCTCTAGGATCAGATCGCTGTGAGCGACAATCAGCACATCTTCTCTGCCGTGGGAACCCGAAACGGTGTCCGCAGACAGTATATCTTGGTCGTCCGGATGAAGTTCACCGTACCGGAGCGCGATTGTAGCCAGCCCGAGGACTGTCTTTCCGGTTGCCGTCGCCATATCGACGTAGCCCCGACCGCCGTTGTCACACCACTGCTGGAGAGCCTCGCGTTGGTGCTCCCACAGCGGCGTCATCATCTGCGGTTCGTCCATCAACGCAAAGAGACCCTTCGAGACGCCTTCTTCGAACCCCTGTAGAATGACATCGACGTTCGATGCCACTGACTCGTTTTTGAACAGTTGCGCAGCAATATCCGTGACTGTACCACCGGTAATATCAAGCGTCGTGTTCAATTCTTTCCCGGCATGCCGCGTAAGCAATTTCTCGATGATTGCCTCTGTCGCTTCCCGCACATCATCGACACCGAAGTCCGAAGACGTTAGCTCGTAGCTCAGTTCGTTCAACTGGTACGCCAACAGCCCGAGTTTCTCATCACTGACCTGATTCCTGAGCACTGACGGCAAATCCGCATACCGGCCCGCTGTCTTCTCTAACCCCCGTCGATAATACCCCCCAACTTCCTCCCCGAAGTTATTCTTTGAAAGGTCAAACTCGCCGATCTGAATCCCTGCAGAGATGTCTTTCGCTGTCTCATCAATGTACGGCGACCACTCTGTCTTCGGGCGCTTCACTAAGAATGCGTCGTAGTACCCTTCGCCCGCTGACTGGATGCCACGTGTTAGGTCATCAGCTAGATCGTCAATATCACGAACCATGTTGAAGCTTGAGTGATACGCTCCTGGTAACATATCCCATGAGCGCATATGTACTTTACTTTGACAGCAGAAACGACATGCAGCTATCAATTCGACGACGCTGAAACTGAATAAAATATACCCGCTACGTCAGCGACAATCCGGAGCCAAGTGGCAATACAGACTCGTTCTATAGCACATTTCTAATCATAAATGCTTGTTCACTGGCCTGTACGGCTATACCGACTAACTCTCCGCCGAAGAGACGAGTCGGTACGCAGTCGCATCATCAACGTCCCACACGGCTTGCTCAGTGGATTCCTCGTTGACCTCGTAGTACGACAGCACGTACACCTCTGCGTACTTGTCCAGGATTTCCCTGTCAATCCGATACTCGCGCTCCTCGCTGAACTTCAGGTCAGCACCGTCTTCGGATCGGATGAACGTCGAGGAGACCGTGATTCCAGGGTGCTCGGTCGGCTCGAACTCGACGGCTTCTGGAATCCCGTCCTCATTCTCCTCGGGGTCTGGCCGGTCCAAGTGCCGCCCGGTCGTGTCACGATAAAACAACTCGACGATGTGGCCTTCACTGCGTTGGGACCTCATGTGGGGTTGCTCCGGGTCTTCCTGCCAGACTCGTCGATTCACTGCATGGTGGAATTCGGCTGGCTCCTCTCCGAGAGGCTGTTCCTCGATAGTAAAGCGCTTCTCGACCGGGTCGAAGTCCTCTGGTGGCCCACGAGCCTGTTCGATGACGATATCGGTAGGCGTCTGCGTCAGGGAGAACTGCCACGGCGTCGACTCGTCACCGCGATGCGTCTCGATTTCGAGGGGTTCCTGACTCGGTTCCGTCGCCGGTGCGACGTGTCCGTCAGCAGCGCACAAATCGCCCGCTGCAACGAGGGAAGTTAACTCCTCTCGCACCGCATCTCCATCGTACCCGGCCGATCGACACTGCCTGATGACTATATCTTCCGGAATCATTCCGCTACTGTCCTGCAACGCAGCGAACAGTGTCTGATAAATGTGATTACGAACTGATCCCATGCGAAGAAAAGGCGATTTACTGGTAAAAGTGTTTGCGGGCCCTTGCCGGTCCAGCAAGTTGCTGTTGCTCTAGATGAATCCTCGTGCTCGGGGTCAGAGTCCGGCACAGTTTCAACTGAAGCGGTAGCGCGGAGTCCCCTTCTGCTCACGGCTTCGCCGTTCGCATGGTCAGCGGAACCTTCGGTTCCGCACTATCCTCAAGGAGCGACCGAAGGAAGAGTAGGGAGGGGAGGAGCGCGTTCGTATAGATTGCAGAAACTGATTCATAAGTAGCCACAATACTACATTGAAACTGTGGCAGCCGACTACGTGCGTCGGACAGCAATCACCCGCCTGTCGGTAGATGGTGAGCAACGCGAGCTGCTTGGGGAAACCATCTCTGAGAACATCGGCATGCAGTACGTCCGCCGAGGCCAACAGTCGTCTCGGCGGACGGGCAACAGTCAACTTGCCCTGAAGTCTGGAACGGTGACACCGAGTGGCGGATTTACCGCCCACCCGGACGGGTTCGAGGTCGAGGACACGGACAAGCCCCACCCTCAACGAGCGAAGTCCTCAGACTGAGCGAAGTAGGGCGGGGTAGTTGACACAGCAACTACGGCATCTGGACGAAATCATTCGAATGAGATACAGAGAGCCTATTTACCACAGCTCGGACTATCTACTCTGGAATGACTGTCCTCCACAGTCTCGAGAAACGGGTCCGGCCGGTGGCGCTACTGGTCATGTTGATACTCACCGGGGTAGCCACCTACTTCGAGTTCGTCTATTACGGACCTCCGACGCTGTATTCTGTCGGCCTCTGGATAATCGTCGTTCCGATGCTGTTGGCGTCGACGGTGCGGGGTCTTCGAAGCCATCCCCTGTATCAGCCACTCCTCTACGGTGGGTTCATCGCAATCGGCGCGCTGCAGTACATAGACGGTGAGTGGGTCCTGCTCGCTGGGGTGTTCGTCCTCGGCGGAACTGTCGGTCTAGCCATCGAACTGCGTGACTGGCTGAACGTTGCCAACGAGTGAGTGAAACAAGCGAACGCGGCACACAATCGAAATCCAGTGCTTCCGGGCCCGCACCGATCTCTCTGCACACTCACACGCGGATTGAGTAACAGTATGCGCTCAACAGACGCTAAGACGAGGAGGATTTCCAGTACCGAGTTGTTCGAAGGAGTTGGTGGTCAGGCTTCTCGCCGAATGCTCAAGCAAGCCGTGCAACGATAAGTACAGATAATGTACTGATCGAATCGCAGTTTTCGACAAGTCGGTGCTGCTGAGGCTGGTGGCGAAATCACTAACCCACTCGAATACGTTGTATTCGATATGAGCTCATCAATCCGAATCTCCGATGAAACAAAAGCGAAGCTGGAAGCGGTCAAACGTGAAGATGAAACGTTCGACGAGCTGCTGGACCGACTCGCAATCACTCGGACTGCAGAAGACGTTCGGGACATGGCTGGATTCGCTGAGGAGGGCATCGAAGACCACATGAAACAGAAACGTGAGGACCTCAATGACTCGTTTGAGGCCCGGACAACGGGCTCGGAATGATTCTCCTCGATAATAACATCATCCGAAAGTACGCCCGCTCGGACCCGGATGAAGCTGTTATCAACTATCTGTCGGAACACCGAACTGAACCGTGGGGTATCTCAGCACTCGTCCTCTTCGAATTTCTGTCCTACTACGACACGCAGTCAAAACAGCGCACGCGGCGAAGCCAGTTGACACAGGCTGTAGACAACGTGCTCGGCTTCGATGGTGATACTGCTGCCGAGGCGGCCAGCATGGAGACATCGCTCGAAGCCGCCGGTGTCTCACTCGACGCTGTTGATCTGCTCATAGCCGCGACAGCGCGTCAACACCAAGCGACGTTCGTGACGGCCGATAAGAACGATTTCGACAAGCCACCATTACACGAACTCATGGACATCGACATTGTTGACGCTTCCTAACTCTGTTCGTTTCGCGCCAAAGCTTTTGAGGCATCCGCTCACTACGCACAAACTACCTTACGGCTGTTTCAGACAGAGATGGGTCTGAAGAATAGGATTTCAACAGAGCCGGCTGGACAGTTTTTGAGTGTGCCACACCTATTTACTTTGTCTGGAGAATAACTTGTTCTGTGCCCTCCAAAATCAAGGATGTAGTGTTTAGTGAGCCCTCCGGACGAGCCCAAGCGTTCGTCATGTTTGCTGCCTCGTTCACAATGTTAAGCATCTACATTTACTACGACGTTCTCCGCGGTGTTTCCAGCATCAATTCGCTTGTTATGGCGGTTGGATTCGCTCTGTCTGGACTTGCTGAGTCCCTCCCATCGGAGCGCCGACAGCTAGTAGGTGGATTGCGTGTCACCGCGATCCTTGTGCTGACCGGTCTACTCATCCTCATAATATTTGCTCCCGAAATGTTTCTCGGGTCACAGTAGTGGAGTCGTGTTCGATTTGCACGCTGACTGATGAGTGTAATCGCTCAAGACCCGGTGAAACAAAGAGGGAGTTCCAGTACCGATTTGTCCGAAGGAGATTGTGGTCGTGATTATCCCAGCATGCTCGAACTACCTAGAGATCAGTACAGGTCACGCACCTATCACGGCCAGCGACCACTTTTCAGAAGTCTATCAGAAACACCGTGCAAGATATAGAGGGTGTATTCAGCACGTGCATTCCGTTGGGGGCCACGGAGTCCAACTGAAGTCTGTGGCACCTCTCGAACGGTAGACATCGGACCACCAAGAGCATATTACCGACGCGGCAAAAACCACTAACTATGACGGATTGGTCCCTCCGTGACACCTTCGGAATCGTGATCGTGCTAGGAATCACGCTTTCGGCCGCGAGAGCCGTCGACGGCATCGCACAGGCGTTGGTCGTTCTGGTTGGTGTGGTGGTTGCCCTGCTCTGGATCGGTAATTTCGTTCTTCGGGGCTACACAGAGGCGCTCACGACACCGGACGCGGAAAACTGACCTCCCTTCGAAATGGCTTCCTCGCTTCGTATCCACAGTCTCTCCCCGGCGTGGCGATTCGCACTCATCGGTGTATCCGCCTCGCTCCCCGCCACAGTCGTGCTCAACTGGCTGCCGGACTCGCAGGCGACCGTCGGTGGGAGTGCCATGATCGTGGGGGCGTTCATTGCAGGTGGCCTCGCAGCAACCCGTTCGGCGGACTCAGGTGCAACTGGACTTCGCGCTGGACTCCTCGGTGGCGTCATCGGTCTCCTCACGTTTGTCGTGACTGTCGATACGACAGCGCCGTGGCCGGTGTCGAGAGTCCTCTTCTGGGGCTTGTCTGGGATTGCAGTCCTGTGCGTTGCCCCGCTGTTTGGTCTGGGATGCGGTCGCCTCGGTGGGTGGGTCGCAAACGCGGTTATCTCCGACTCGAAGACCGGCGCGGAGACATCGTAGGAGCTCCAGAGACGAACGGTCGCTTCCAGTAATCACCTCTTCGACGTCTTTCAGTACCGATGTGACCGACTCAGAGGGTGTGTGCAGCATGGGTTGCTCCGCTCGCCCGATTCGTGCTTGGTATTTACCAGTCACTGAGAGGACTACTGACGGACTGTCAGTAGCGGCGTGCGTGATACGGGGGCCGTTTACAGGAGCGATCTATACCCACGTGGAGATCAGAGGGGTGCTCAACTCGACGAGCGCCGCTGATAGAGCGTCCAACCAACCGCAAAGATAGCGACGACAGCACCTACAGCGAAGGGGATGGTCCCTCCAGTCTCTCCGAACCGCCAGCCAAAGACAGTGTAGCCGACGATTGCGATGAGCGCAACGGCGATTCCGATGTATTGGAGCGGCTTTGACTGCGAGGACCGGCCGGGCATATTACAGACGTGTCTCTGATTCCTGAAGTAGCTTCTCCTGGGTCGAATCTCGGACCTCCGCTGAGGGGTCTATCGATCAGTCTCAACTGGGACAAATCACCGGGCGAGGGGAGCGCTCTACGTTGATTAACCCCTTCGGCTACTCTCCAGTGGCCGTCGTCAGTAGCGGTGTGCCCGATACAGAGGGTGTATTCAGCAGGGTACTTGTGAGAACCGCTTTCTCACAACGCCGGTGGACTCGAAGGCCTTCCAGTTATCACGTAGTGATGAGGTCGGGGACGACGAAGATGATTACGAGGAGACTCACCAGTACAGTAAGCGCCGTGACTCTCAGGACGCCGGCTTCCCGTCGACGGGGTTTCGGCAGGGATTCGGCAATTCCGGAGAGCGCCATCCCGACGATCATAAACAGACTAGGGTAGAACAGTGTCGCCCCTTCTACAATGATGTAGTACCCCTGCTGCCCGGCCAGCAGGAGTGCGCCACAAAGGAAGACCAGTCCGAGGGGACGTCCAGAGGGCTCGCTGAACAGCGTTTGGTCGATGAGGGAGGGCATCAAGCGTGTAGTTACCCACGTGAAATAAATAGGGACTGTGTTCGCCCGCGGGCTGCAGGATTGTTCATACCTGTGCCGAGCGAACGGTGTCGGTGGCTCTGACCGACTCGCGCCCTGTATCTTGCACGGTTATCAGAATATTAAACGGATCTGATAGCACATTCTGTGTTCGGTACGCATCCGGTGTGAGCAGCGTATTCGCTCAACAGACGGTGAAACAAATGATGAATTCGTGGGAGATTCATTAGAGTCGTTGCTCTCTACGCTATCCGATAGTATACCACCGAACCGTCCCCAGCTTCGATTTCTTTTGTGGTCACAATACCTTCTTCGACGAGTTCATCAAGGGCCTCGTCAACGTCGTCGATAACCATCGTTGTGGCAGTGACGTTCCCAGCAAGGTTGATCAGGCCATCAGCGAATTTACCGAGCGGGTTCTGCGTCTGATGCATCAGCGCAGGCGTGAAATCAGCACCGAGCACGATCTCGCGCTCGGTGAAGGCCTTGTCTTGTCGTTCACTCAGAAACGAGGTGATGAGGTCTTTCTCGGTCTCGATGGGACCTTCTTCGTCGTTCGAGATGGGATCGGCACCGCTAGCTTCGACAGTCCCCGCCTCGAATTCGTCGTTAGATATCGGCATTCGTGTGTGTTGTACAGAAGGCCACGATAATTAATTGTCGGGCACCGTGAGTCTTGGAATTTAACAGACGCAGGTGACGTCTGCTCCGCCTTGAACGGCGGGTTTCTCTCCCCGAACACAACAGATTCGACTCGAAGCGACAGATATGCACCCGCTATGAGCAGTTTGTGCATCCCAGTAGTTCCGGAACCAACTCTGTGAGAACTGTCCTCTGGCTCCATATCTACGTATTCGATATCTGGTTGCGCGTGTCGCGCTATTCAGAGGTGATGGTCCCTGAAGCGTATCTGAGGAATAACTGCTCGTGATTATCTCACTAATCAGGACAATACTCTGGAGACCCCTCTGAGCCTATCGCTGCCTTTCCGGAAACCCCGGAAAACAGCAACTTTCCGGAATGAGAATCGCTCGACAGCGATTGAATTGTCGAATAGAGCGACCGGTAGCCACCTTGTTTCCGGAAGTTACCCAGCCACCATTATATGACGTGCTAGACAACCAATCTACTGAGCAATCCATGATTCGCGATGCGCGTGTGCTTCGGGCAGGATTCATACCGAAGGAGATTGAGCATCGCGACGCCGAGGTCAACCACCTCTCCAGCGTGCTCGAACCAATCACGACCGGAGAGCCTGCCGACACCGCCATCGTCACCGGCCCCAGCGGCGCCGGGAAGACCTGCATCTCGAAGTTCGTCACCGAACGCCTGCGCGAAGAGGTCCTGGACATCGAGACAACCTACGTCAACTGCTGGCGCAACTATACTCGGTTCCGAACGCTCTACCAGATTCTCGACGACCTCGGCCAGACAATCGATATCCACCGGCAGTCGACGCCCCATGACGAGCTCGTCGACCGTCTCCAGCAGTACGACGGACCCCGAACGGTGATCATCCTCGATGAGGTCGACCAACTCGAGGATCCGGGAATCCTCTATGACCTCCACAGTTTGGAGCAGTTCGCACTGATCTGTATCGCCAACAAAGAGGAAGAGTTGTTCAGTCGCGTCGACGACCGACTCGTGAGTCGCCTCCGCTCTAGCGAACACGTTCGGATGGACAAGTACCACGACGAACAGCTCTATGACATCCTCCATGCCCGCGCAAGATGGGGACTCAACGAGGACGCCATCACCGACGACCAGCTCTATCGCATCGCTGACGCGGCCGCTGGCGACGCCCGTCTCGCAATTGGGATTCTCCGTACCGCCGCTAGCGAGGCTGACAGAGAAGATGCAGAGGGAATCACCAACGAAATGCTGTTGGACGCTGCGGATGACGCCCGGGCACAGATCAGGCAGACGAGTCTCGATTCGCTCACACCGCACCAGCAAACCGTCTACGAAATAGTCCACGAGGCCGGGCCGCTCGGTCCAGGAGCCATTCACGAGCGGTATCGCGACGCCGTCGACGACCCCCGAACGAAACGGACTGTTCGGACGTATCTCTCGAAAATGGTCCAGTACAATCTGCTGGAAGCCCACGGGACGAGCCGTGACCGCCAATATTCCGTCGTCACCGAGCCAGTCAGTTCGCCGGCGAACTGAATCCCACGCAGCGATTCGACGCCACGTTTGAACTATTAACCAACAGCCGGACAGACGGGAGCCGAATTGTTGGTTAAGCTGTCGCAGCGGATTCCGGAGACGTTCACGGAAGCGGACGAGAGATGAAAAATTCCGGGCACAGCAACCTGTTGGAGATTGCTACGGTCGGTTTCCTGAAACGCGGAAGCGACACGCCGCGGCTTATCGGATTCGTGGACCTCTACTCACGTATGTCAGACAAGTCATCCTCGAATCGCTTAGAGGTTGAGCAACCAACGCGAGGAGCCGACCGGAACCGGCCTATTCCCAGCCAGCCCGATACAGCGAGCGACGACAACCTGTTTCCCTCTCTCGATGACGGCATCACGCTGTTGGACGTCGACGGCAGTAGCGGCGTGCCAATTCTGCAGTCGCTAGTCCTCGATCATCTACTCATGCACGACGGGCCCGCTTTCTGGGTCGGCGCCAACGGACACGCAACGACCACCACACTCTCACGGATCGCTCCGAGCCAACGGTTGCTCGACCGAATCCACGTTGCACGCGGATTCACCGCCTACCAACATTACGGCGCAGTCTGTGACCTCCCGGAGGCAGTGAACCACTGTATTCAGGAATCGACGACAGGGGACAGCCTGGGAGGGCGACGGGCCACGGATGGCGACGGGGAGACGTCTCCGCACACACCCTCACTCATCGTCGTCCCAGCCGTCGATGCGCAGTACCGCGCCGACGATACCCTTGGAGAGACACACGCCGAGACACTCCAAGTCCGAACCCTCGCCAAGCTAACGACCTATGCTGAGGGGTACGATATTCCGGTGCTCGTCACCCGAAGCAAGGGCGATGAATTCACGACGCCGGTTGCGACGGTCGCCGACCACCAGCTTGAGTGCGAGCAAACCCAGATGGGGCCGCGAATCAGTGGTGACGACTTCGAGACGCTTCTCTATCCCGTCGACGACAGCACGTACTACCAGACGACGTTTGCCTACTGGCGACAACTGCTTGCGGCACGCGCCACGCAAGTCGGAGTCGAACCAGCGACGCCGGCGCCGTCGACCCCAGAGGGTGTCGGGACAGGCGTCACAGCTGACGGTGAGACGGTATCGGCCACTGCCGACCCATTGCTCGATGCGTGGACAGCGACCGGCGCTGGAGGCCGATAGCGATGGGGCGCACGAACCCGACGTATCGAGATGCGCTCCGAGCCATCGAAGAACGCTGGGCGGAGTTCCGCCGGGCACTGCGGCGTCGTGACCAACCACGGTTCGACCGGCTGTTCGAGTACGCCCGCGAGCACGCCGACGCGAGCGGGCTGTTGAACCATCAGAATCCGCTGCTGCCGGCGCTGCTCAGCATCGACCTCGAACAGGAGGCCCGAATCGACGAGCACGAAGCACGTCTGGAGGACATCGAGGCCGCACTAGAGAACGGACACGGCGATACCATCTCAGGCAATGTGCCAAAGGAGAAGGACGACTGATGGCCGCTCTCAGCACCGTCGCGTTCGATATTGAGACGACCGGATTTACGACGACGGATCAGCTCACTGTCGTCGGCTTCGACGCTGACATCAGTTCGCGGGTATTTCTGAACGTCGACGAGCGAAGCCCACCGGACACACTCGAAGCTCGACTCAATGACCGAATGCAGTCGCCACTCACGCTCTCATTGCACCAGCACGAAGCGGCACTGCTCGACAGCGTCACAGCCTTTGTCGAGTCGACACTCACCCAGCGGGAGATCAAGCTGGTTGCGTACAATGGCGAGACGTGGAAGGGCGGCTTCGATCTGCCGTTCCTCCGGACGCGACTCAGCATGCACGACCTCGAATGGCCGTTCGCCGGCTTGCCGTATATCGACGTGATGGACGTCTTCAAATCGCGGTTTAACACGACTGAGAACACGCTCCCGGCGGTCTACGACGAACTCATCGACGACGGGATCAGTGAACTGGATCCGTTCGCGGACAGCGCTGAGACCGTAGCTGCATGGGAGGCCGGCGAGTTCGGATCCGTTGTGTTACACAACGTCGCCGACATCCGCCGAACGCGAGCACTGATGAATCTGGCTGAACGGTACTGCTCGAAGTCCGATTTCTCGATGAAATCGCTTGACCCGGTCGTGTGAACAGCGGGGAATCTAAGTATGTGTAGACTCTACACACGAGTTGATGGCCGAAGAGAAAACGCGCGTCGATTTCAACGCTCCAAAGTCCCTCGTCGAGCGTGCCGACAGCGTCGTCGAAATCCTCGATATCTCCCGGACCCGTCTTCTCATCGACGCACTGGAGGACGAATTAGAAGAACTCGCAAACGACGAGGAGTTTCGCCGGCGACTGAGCGCCGCCTACTATGACGGCCGTGTCGACTACGAGACGGTCGAAGCGATCCTCGGCCGTGAGGAGGCGATGCGATTGAAGCTCCTTCGAGATTCGATTGACCGGACACCCGCTGTACCAGAACTCGAGGACGACCTCCCCAGTGATGAGGAATTTTACGACGGCGAGATTGCCGAATGGACTGATTCGGAGTCGTCCGGTATTGACGATGAACCACAGGCGTGACGATGTCGGAGCGCCCCGTTGCTGTCGTCGATACGAATGTACTGTTGAACCTCGCAACAGCGGTCGTCGACGGACGAACACAGGCTCCTTCCGGTGAGGACCCGTTCAAAGCGCTCCTTACGGCGTACGATGTCCACATCCCCGCAAGCGTCCTCGGCGAGGTCACCGACACAACAGGCGACGATGACCTTCTCGCCGCCGCTGGGGACCTCGTACTCCAAGCGGTTCACCATCTGACGACCCACGAGGTTGACGGCCAGACCGACGAGCCACTCGACTACGGGCTGGATCGGGGAGAGTCGGATTGCATCTGGCTGGCTAACGAGTTGGCGGCGGATGTCTTCATCACGGATGAATTCAACACGACGAACTACTTGTTCGTCGCGCTCGCACTCAACGACCGGAATACGCTCTTCACTACCCCACAGATCCTCTGTACCCTCGCAACGCATGAGATTCTCGCTGAGGAATACGTCGACGCAGCGCTGACGTACTATATCGAAACAAAAGGGTGGGATGCGCAGTACGTGACTCAACTGCGCCAACGGTACCTCGGAGAGTGAAATCGATGCTGCCAGTAGTGGCAGCTATCCCTCGCTGAGAGCGTCTGCTGAATCGGGGTTATTTTCTCGGATGTCGGCGGGGAGTGTAATCGTCGCGACGTTCCCACCATCGTAGCCGAACGTGAGTTCGCCACCGACTGCAGTGACAGCCCAATTTACGATCCAGAGGCCAATACTGCGACCGTGTTGTAGCGGGTGCTCCTCGTCTGCATCCAGGGCTTCCAGCTCCATCTCCGGAATCCGGCCGTTGCTATCTCGAACTTCGAATGTGACCGCCTCTTCTGCCGGTGTGACAGTGCAAGCTAATTCCGCAGTCGGAACCGAATCCACCGAGTGACGAATCGCGTTTTCAGTAAGTGTCCGCATCGCAAGCGAGAGAACAGTTGGGTCTGTAAATACGTGGTCGGGTGCCGAATCCGTCTGCACAGTCACGCTCGCCGCGGGATATGCCTCACGAACATCCGTTCTGACGGCCTCCAGCAATTCCCGACAGTCGATAGGCTGCTCATTGAGTTCATCGTCGATGATACGTTCAAACTCACGCATCTGGTCTGAAATCGACAGGAGGCGGTCACTCGCATCGATGATGGAGTGCATCTGTTTGCCTAATTGTTGGTCGGCCCAGTTCGATTCGACAGAGTCGGCGTGGCCTCGAACGACCGTCATCTCGTTTCTGAGATTGTGCCGCAAGACACGGTTGAGGACAGAGAGCTGCTGTCGTTGCTTCCGTTCGGTCGTGATATCGTACAGAACGACGATACCGCCGACAGTCGAGTCGTCAGCGGTCTCCAGTGGGGTGTACGAGACACCGTACGTACGCGAGCCAAGCGACAGTTCCCCGCTACTGCGGAGTGACGCTAATTCAGTGCCGACCAGCGACGAAAAGCTCTGAGGGAGTCGCTCCCTCGATGTCTCGAAGAGTGACTGAGCACGGTCGTTGAGCTTGACAACCCGGCTGTCTTCATCAACCACGAGCAACGGGTCATCCAAGTCATCCACAGCACTTCGCTCCGCCGTTCGTTGCGTGACGGGATTCGTCTCGAACATCGACGTGCTCGAAAAGGCGTAGGCGTCGAAGGCGACGTGCGTAAACAAGAGTGCCGGCGTGAGGTTGAGCTGGGGATACGGGCCGATTTGCCCGAGCCAGAGGATCAACACCACCGACACGGGAATCGAACTGAGTACAACAGCGATGGTCTCGCGACGATAGACGGACCCATAGGCGACCATCGTCTCAACGAGCAAGAGCACACCAATGCCTGCCATCGTGAGGCTCGTGATAACGGTCGCGTAGCCCAGCGGCTGAATCGAATACAGCACCGTCCCGAGGTCGAACAGCGGTGCAAATTGAAAGTCCCGCCAGAGCAACGTGTGGAACGGTGTTGTGAGACCGAGCAGTGCTGTCGCAATGGGCGAAACAAAGAGTACCGGAATCCACCGTTCCTCTGTTACAGTACTTCGACCGGTATACTCGAGGGCGAACGCGAGAAAGAGCGGCCCGGTGCAGTTCATCCCGATCCATGACAGTGCCTCAGCGGCCGCTCGAAGCTGTGGGTCGGTCAGTACGAGACCAACGCCATAGGCGAGTGCCCAGATACCTTGCGAACTCAACGAGGCCATGAACCACGTCGCACCAGGTCGCCCTCGGTGTCTGGAGAGGTATGCCGCTAACCCGAGGCTCGCAATCCCTGACGCGATGGACAACCCGACGATACCGCCGCCAATCAGCCCTACCACGGTCGTTTCGTGAATATACTGTGTCGGTGAGATATTTAACCTCCACGCCCACAGTATCCGATTTGATTTTGAGTGCGGTATGTCCGATGAGAAAGTTACTGCCAGTGAAATATTAACCAACAACTTTGCTCAATCACGACTGATTGTTGGGTAACTGCTGCCAGTTGTAGATGCTATCTCCTTTCCAGAAATCGAGTCAGAGTAGTCAGAGGGCCATTTTGCCCAGTCAATAGGGAGATTATACAATTCCAAGAAATCCGGAAACGACACGCCTCGGATTACGGTGCGTCCAGCTAGAGATGTGGCACGAAGAGATGATACGCAATGTCTTTCACCATTGACTTTCTGGACGACGGACGCGTTTTGGAGTGGGAGGCAACTGCCGACGGCGCCGTTGCGACCGAGCGCGATGACTACTCCCCACGCTTCTACGTGGCCGCTCGTGACCCGGAGACCGACCTCGACTTCACGACTCTCCAGTCACTGTACGACCAGCATCCGGACGTCGTCGCGACCGAGACGGTTGCCCGACAGCCCGGCTTTCGACGAGACGAAGAGCCCGTCCTCGCCGTCGACGTCGCCCACATCGACCGCGTCACCTCACTCGCTCGGCAGGCGCGCCAGCTGTCGGACTATCCGGTCGGCGATCTCGCCTGCTTCAACGTCGACTTCTCGCGGGAGTTCCGGTACTGTTTGGAGAACGCGGTCGATCCCACGCCGGCGAGCGAGCTGTCTACGCTCCGACTCAGCGTCTCAGTGACCGAAACGAACAACGAGGTCTATGGGGAACTCTCCGTCGCCGGCGACACCGTCACGGGCTCGCCGACAGAGCTTCTGACCTGCGTTCAAGAGGCGCTCGATACGCACAACCCGGACATCCTGGTCTGCTCGACGAGCGAGATACTCCCGACGCTGTACGAGATGGCATCGTCCGCTGGCGTGGAGGACTTCACACTGAGCCGATGGCCCGAGGTCGATTACCAGCAACTCGCCGGTGCATCGACTTACGCCAGCTACGGTCAAGTGGGCCATTCCCCAGCGCGGTATAACGTGCCCGGTCGGGCAATCGTCGACGAGTCGAACACGTTCTTCTACGGGGAGACGAATCTCGACGGCGTTCTCGATCTTGTATCGCGCTCGAAAAAGCCCGTCCAAGAACTCGCCTGGGCCTCTATCGGGAACGTGCTTACGGCGATTCAAATCTGTGAGGCCCACGACCGGGGCGTCCTCGTGCCGTGGAACTCCTGGCGTCACGAGTTTTACAAGCCGATGGGGACGCTCCACGACGCCGACCGCGGCGGGTTCATTTTCGCGCCGGAGGTCGGTTTCCACGAGGATGTTCACGAACTCGACTTTTCGAGTCTCTACCCGAATATCATCTGTACGCGAAACGTCTCACCGGACGTCATCCGGTGTGACTGCCACAGCGACCGTGACGATGTGCCCGGACTCGGGTACTCGATTTGTGACGAGCGTGGCTATCTGGTCGACGTGTTACAGCCCATCATCGATGCCCGAGACGAGATTAAAGCGGCCATTGGTCGAGAACAGCAGCGAGACGAGTCCGACCGGGAGCGACTCGACGAACTCGAAGGCCGCTCGGGAGCGCTGAAGTGGATTCTCGTCGCTTGCTTCGGCTATCAAGGATTCAGCAATGCGAAATTCGGGAGAATCGAGTGTCACGAGGCGATCAACGCGTTCGCTCGCGAGGTGCTGCTGACGGCAAAACAGCGGCTGGAGGCCGGCGGCTGGCGGGTCGTCCACGGTATCGTCGACTCAATATGGGTCACGCCCGATTCAGCCATCGACGACGCTCAGCGCGAGGACCTCGAGGCGCTCGCGACGGACATTACCGAGGAAATCGAGATTCGCCTTGAGTACGAGGCTCACTACGATTGGGTTGCGTTCGTGCCCCAGCGCGAGAGCAACACCGGCGCGTTGACGAAGTATTTCGGGAAAATCAGTGGCGAAGAGGAGTTCAAGCTCCGGGGCATCGAGGCTCGCCAGCGGTCGACACCGCCGTTCATCGAAGCGGTTCAACGGGAGTGTATTGGGGTGCTGGATGAGACTCGCTCACCCGACGCCGTCATCCGCCAGCTCAAAACGGCGATTGCGAGCCTGCATTCCGGCGAGGTGGCAGTAGACCGACTTATCGAACGGAATCGAGTCTCGAAACCACTGGAAGGGTACACACAGAATACACAGAACGCGGCCGCGCTCAGACGAGCTCGGGATCAGGAACTGGGTGTCCATCCAGGACAGGACATTGAGTACGTGGTCGTCGACGATCAGAAGTCATCTCGCGACCGTGTCGCCTTAGCGCACGAAGAGATTGCGGAATACGATCCGGAATACTACGAGACACAGCTCGTTCGTGCTATCGAGAGTGTCCTCTCTCCGAAAGGGTGGAATCGGACAGATATTCGACGGGGGCTCGCTGAAACAGAACAGCCCCCTTTGAGAGCCTTCTCTCGAACTACCGATTGTTAACCAACAGCGGGCCATCGTGAGAAGGCTGTTGGTTAATATACGAGACGGGAGGAAACTTACGACAGACAGTCCACGAATCAGAAGACACACACACCTGATTCCGAGTTAGTAGCGTCCAAAGAGTCTACCCGCTTAGATAGCAGGGAGTTGGGAGAGAAGGGTGACGTGAAGAACGGCAGTTCTAGAGGTTCTAGCAACTGTTCGCAGTCTTGTCTCAGGTAGTAGCAGATGCTTCTTTCTTCTACTCTAGCTAGTTTACTACCCTAGTAACTAGAGAGAACACACCTGATTCCGAGTTAGAGTACCACTCACAGCACTCAACTCATACGTTTGAACTGGAACTAACTCGGAATCAGGTGTGTGTGTCCCCGCCTATCCCCTCTAAGTCTGACACCTCTCGACGATTTCTCGTTCTCTGTTCGCTCACCCGACTCTGAACTAACTCGGAATCAGGTGTGTCCCTTCCCGATGGGCTAACAGAATCGCCACACTGCGTGCTAGAACTAACTCGGAATCAGGTGTGTACCGGGGGCCCTCTACTGCGGACTTCTCTCTGGAAAGATATGCTGCATCGATTTCTCTCGGTTGTTAGGTGAAACGTGAAACTAACCTCGATGGTCAGCCGAGGACTGACCACAACTCTCAAACTAACTCGGAATCAGGTGTCTCTCTGCATAGCCTCCTTGGAGCTGGCACCACTAGACTGTGATATGGTATCTATGTCGCAAATGCTATCTAGGACACTATCACGGCCTCTAACTCGGAAACAGGTGGGTCTATACTAGATTCCAAGTTACTGTAGTGCTCCTTCAAACACCGGCTGATAGCTGATAGAGCCTCTCTCTAACTCGGAACTTAGTCCAAAGTTTTTTGCTGGAGTTGGATTATACATGCGGTATGGACGGCAGTGAGAGCAGTGACCTGGACGAGCCTGACGAACTCTTCCAGGCCGTCGACGAATCCGGCGGGGACGATATCTTCGCGAACCGCGAGCTCCTCAACATCGATCACGTTCCAGACGAGAACCGAATCGTTGGTCGGGATAAACATATCACGGAGCTCGCGAACGAAGTCGGCCCCGTGGTAACTGGGGCGCCGCCGAACTCGGTCATTCTCTACGGGAAGACTGGCTCCGGCAAATCGCTCGTCGCCAATCACGTTATGGAGCGAGCACGGAAGGAAGCCAATCGGCGTGGATATCGTATAGCAACCGTCACAGTAGACTGTGCTCAGTCGAAAGGTGAGGCTGATACTATCCAAACAATCGCCGAGTCGATCAACACGCCCAGCACTGGCGTGTCTGTCCCGACACGAGGTATCTCGACGAACGAGTACTACAATCGTCTGTGGGCCATTCTCGACACGGAGTACGACGGTGCCCTGATCACGTTAGACGAGGTTGACCGACTTGGTGACGATAACGTGTTGATGCTCCTCTCCCGCGCTCGCGAAGCTGGCAAGGTGGACGTTCCTATTGGAATCATCTCGATCTCGAACAAGGTGAACTTCCGCGAGCAGATGACCGAGCGTGTCAAGAGCAGTCTCGGACACAACGAATGGATTTTCGACCCGTACGATGGTGAGCAACTCCGCGAGATTCTGGAAAACCGCAAAGACGCGTTCCATGATGATGTCCTCAACTCGGGCGTTATCCCGAAAACAGCGGCACTCGCAGCTCAGCGCCACGGTGACGCCAGGAAGGCGATTCGCCTTCTTCGCCACGCCGGCGATTACGCCAAAAACAACAATATCGGTGAGGTCACCGAAGATCATCTTGAACTCGCACAGGAACAGGCTGAAGTTGAGCGCCTGAAGGAATTAATCGCTGGTCTCCCTCCCCATAGCAAATACGTCTTGTACGCCCTTGCGAACCTCACCAACGATGCCGGAACAGACGACGTCTGGTTCCGGACAACAGTCATCTACGACATCTACACCAAGGTCTGTGAGGCACAGGGTACGGACACACTCACGACAGACACCATCCGTGGGCTACTCAGCGAACTTGCGTTCCTTGAGGTGACCGAGTCTAATCAGGAACACGGTGGCATGGGTAAAGGCACGTACAAGGAACATCGACTCCTCTGGGAGCCAAGCGTCGTGTTCAAAATGGACCCTGATCCGGCCCACGTCGATACCGATCAATAGCTCCGGAGACAGTGGTTTGGGGGTGGAACCACCTCAAAAACACCCATCCCTTCGGCTGTTTTTCACCGGAAACCCGGTGTCCGGTGATAGGCTGGTTAACCAACGAACCACACACTGTTGGTTAAAATGGCCCCACTGCCAGGGAGAATCTTTGAGACGTTATTCTCCTAAGCCAGCAAGGTTGTACAAGGGACAGGGGTGTCCTGAGTTGTTATCACTCGTCCGGGTCAACCGGCCCTTTGTACTTCGATTTCACCCTGTCGCCCTCGCGCCACTGCCAGTAGTAATAGCGGTTCTCGTTGATCTCCTTGGTTGTGATTGTTGCCTTTGACGGGACGTCGTCCGGGGTGTCGTCCGACCGCTCGTCGGCTTCATTCTCGCCTGCTTCCTCTTCGAGACGTATCTCGCGAGCTCTGTGTTCTGCCAGCTCGTCGGCGTAGCGTGCGACGTGTTGGAGCCGGTCTACAGCATAGCCGTTGAGTGTGTTGACGATATCTGACGGGAGTTCCGCCGGCGGCGTCGGTGGCTCGTAGGACATCAACAGTCGCCTCGTATTAACCAACAACACGCGCATCGGCATAGATTTGTTGGTTAATACACGAACGACGTCGCTAACGCCTCAGAGAACGGATCTCGACTATGACAGCGAGCAGAGCGCATCTATTTCGTGATATTCGACTGTACGAACTCGCCTGCCAACTCGCAGAAAACGACGGCCGTCTCATCCCGGACGAGGACTCGACGAAAATCGACGTTCGCGTCCCGCAGAAGTTGGTCAAGCAGATCGACGCGGAATACGAGGGGCGCGGACACACGTCTCGATCCGAGGCAATCCGCGACGCACTCCGGGCCTGGGTGGACCCGCCGATTCGACTCTCCGAAGCGGTCCTTGAGGACCTCGAAACCAGCCGCAAGCAACGCGAACGTGGTGAGACATACTCTCTCGACGGGGTTGCGGACAAGTACGGCGTCGACATCGACGAGTAAGTCGTACACGTCCATAACCGAACGTGGGACTGTGCGTTGAGGAACAGTGCTTTGTCTATCTGCATACAACTGTATGCACATGTCGAAGAGCATCCGTCTCTCCGAGGACGCCTACGAGCGCCTCGCCGCTCACAAAGGGGAAGACGAAACCTTCTCCGAGGTGGTTCTCCGCCTCGCCGGCGAGCGATCACTCCTCGAACTTGCGGGTATCCTCAGCGACGAGGCGGCCGAATCACTGCGTGACGCCGTCGACGAACGTCGCGAACGGCGCGGCCGCGAGCTCGAACAGATTGCCGGCGAGCTAGAGGACGCGTAGCGTGTTGCTCGACACCTCGTTCCTCATCGATTTGATGAACGGCGACGAGGACGCCGTCGAGAAAGCGCGTGAGCTGGAAACCGATCTCGTCCAGCAACGGCTCTCTTCGATGACACTCTTCGAACTGTACTATGGCGTCGCTCGAGCGACGGACTCGGAGGCGGAACGCGAGAAAATCGAACAGGTTCTCGCATCGAAGCCAGTCTACCCAGCCGATTCTGCGATTATACGCTGAACAGGCGCAATACCACGGCCTTTAGGCCGTGGATACGCGCCGTCACTCAGTGACCCATCCCACCAACTCCGACAGGACTGGATATTCCACCGTTCCCAATGCGAGCTTTTACAAGTGGGACGAGTATAAGGGATTATAGAGATGTTCCACGAATGTTGGAAGTCCACCGCACTCATCGAGCGAGAATCCGCAACCACTCACAGGTGGCGGAATCGCTCGACCGACACGGGTGGAGTGCCAGCAAGCTCTGGAACGTTGCCAACTATCACTCCCGAGAAGTGTGGGAGGAGACGGGCGAGATTCCCGACCACGAGGAATTGAAAGACGAGTTGAAGGGTCACGACAAGTACAAGGGACTGCATAGTCAGTCCAGTCAGCGGGTTCTGGAGGAACTCGCTGAAGCCTTCAACTCGTGGTACTCCTCGGATGACGACCGGGACAACCCACCCGGCTACCGCAAAGAAAACTACTACGACTCGCAAGGCCATCGCGTCCACGAAGAACACCCCCGTTCGACGGTGACGTGGAAACAGAACGGCATCCGCCACGACACCAAAAACAACCGCGTCAGGCTCTCGAAAGGTGCTAATCACAAGGAGCATCCCCGAGCGTGGGAATACATCCTTGTCGAATACGAAACCCGCCCCGGTGTCACGGTCGAAAACCTGCAACAGGTCAGAGCCGTCTATGACCAGCAGAAAGAGCGATGGGAACTCCACCTCGTCTGCAAAGATGAGATTGAGACGCCCACCGCTCCCGGCAACGAAACGGCAGGTATCGACCTCGGCATCAGCAACTTCGCCGCCGTCGCGTACAGTACGGAAGATGCCGACCTGTACCCCGGCAACCGCCTGAAACAGGACGGGTACTACTTCCCGAAGGAAATCGCCAACTGCGACGACTCTGGTGGTGAACGGGCCACTCGCTTGCACCACAAGTGGTCGGAGCGTCGAACCCACTTTTTCCACTCCCTTGCCAAACACATCGTCCAACGGTGTGTTGAGAAGGGTGTTGGCCGTATCAACGTCGGTGAATTGGAAGGCGTGCGCGAGGACGAGAACGGCGACTCGAAGAATTGGGGCAAGCATGGCAATCTCGACTTGCACGGGTGGGCGTTCGACCGCTTCACTAACATCCTTGAATACAAGGCGAAGGTCAAGGGTATCGAAGTCAGGGAAGTGTCCGAGAGAGACACGAGCAAGACATGTTGCATCTGCGGGAAGGAAGACGAGAGCCAGCGTGTCGAACGTGGCCTTTACGTGTGTGAGTCATGTGATGCGGCGTTCAACGCTGATGTGAACGGGGCGGAGAATATCCGCCACGACATCAACGAGGAAAGTAACTCCGAGTCTTCCGGGCAGCTTTCCGGGGATAGGAGTACCGGCTGGTTGGCACAGCCCGCAGTCCACCTGTATGACCTCTCCTGCGGATTCCAACCGCAGACAGAGGTGGTGGACTGCAAACCCTAATATCCCAACCTCGGGATTCCTCCGCCTTCAGGCGGAGGAGGATGTCAAGCGGAAGGCTGGCCGTCGTTCTGGCGAGTTGATGAACGACGGAAACGCCGTCGCCGACGGTGACATGAGCATCGGCATGACCGCCGAGGTCGTCGACGAACCCGTCCTCACACGGAACGTCGATGACTTCGAACGCCTTGGTGTCGATGTCGAGACGTACTGAGGAACTCTACACAATCGGGCCCGTCGACGCAACGGCCTCACTGTCGCTGGGCCTGGACCCGACGCCGGAGACGACGCAAGCATCGCTGGCAGTCAGCGATTAGCGGTGTTGTGATTCGCAACAACGCTTAAAGCGTTGGACCCAGCACCAACACGTGTGACAGGGGACGATGCACAGCAGATTATCAACGTCACGCGGGACTTCGGTGACCGCTACGCTGAGATCACTGCCTATCGAGTCCCTACGTCCGACCGCTATCCAGAGGGCATCAAATACTCGATGCAGTACGGCAACGCTGCCGGGGAAACCATCATCCGGTACGACAACTTCCCCGACCACCCCGATGCAGCACACCATCACAAGCATCGGACTGACGGAACCGTCGTCGATGTCGACTTCGATGGACTCTAACCCCTCTTCCAGCGGTTCAAATCAGAGGTGATTGACCGTGGCCACGACTGGTAACTCCGACACGACCGACCGCACGCTCCATATCCGATTCCGAGAGGGTAGTGACGACGACCTCGAGGATGCCCTCGCTGCACTCGACCGGGGCGAAACGCCTGACCCCCATCTCGAAGTCGTGTATCACGACCCAGCCGATGTCCATCGGGTCACTCGACCGAAGTCACTCGCGCTCTTGCGGGCAATCGTCCAGCACGACCCTGACAGTATCCGCGAGACCGCTCGCCTCGTTGAGCGCGACGTGAGTCAGGTACACCGAAACCTGACTGAACTCGAGGAACTCCACCTGGTGGCGCTCGTCGACGACGGCCAGTCGAAGCGACCGTCGGTTTGGTACGAGGCAATCGATATCGATTTGCCGCTCGTGACTCCGGATGTCGGGTCAGACGAAGCAACGGCGTAGTTGGTCTCGCTCTCGGAATGTTCTAAAGCTCTTCTCATGCCGTCACTACGCGTCTTTCGAATCGGTCAGTACAGGTCACGCAGCTACCACGCCCAGCGACCACTTTTCAGAAGTCCATTAGAAAACCGTTTCTCTGGACGCGCAACACCCAGTTGACAGAAAACCACTGCCGAACAGAGAGTACTCTCCAACACCCAGGTGAACGGCGATACATTCCCAGCACTATAGTCGACGTAACCTGGTGTTGTACACCGTAGCGAAGCGTTTTGACTCCAGTAGGCGAACTCGCCGTATCGATGAAACCGCCAAGACAATCTGAGGTCTCACTTCATCGGGACCACGCCGACACAGACCGGGAGACAGTCCGTGGACAACGGTTAGCCCGACTCGCGAACGCGTACGGAGACACGTTCGCTCGCTACTGTTTCCGGTTCGGACTCGGTGTCAGCCTCGTTTTTTCGCTGTTTCCGCTCTACTGGCTACTCGTCGTCGCACTCACGCCACATCCCACCGTCTGGACGGGTGTGGGGCTGTTCCCGGAGACGATTTCGCCGCAGGGATTCTTACTCGCCACGCAGACGGTAGACTGGGGTCTCGCCCTGTTCAACAGCCTGTTGATTTCGGTGGTCACGACTCTCTTCGTCCTCCTCGTGTCGATACCGGCCGGCTACGCTTTCGGACGGCTGGATTTCTACGGGAGGCGACCGCTCCTCGCGGCGGTGCTCCTCGTGGCGGTGTTCCCGCCGGAATCGATATTTATCCCGCTGAGCGACCTGTTCCGTGGGTACACAGGCGTTTTCGGAATCTCGCCACCGGCGCTGTTCGATACGCACGCAGCGGTTATCCTGCCGTCGAGTACTCTGTTGCTGCCGCTCGCGATTGGCCTGCTCACCGTCTTCTTCGCTGGTGTCCCCGACCAACTCGAAGACGCCGCACGCGTAGCGGGTGCGACGCGACACCAGGCGATGTGGCGCGTCGTGTTCCCGCTTGCCCGACCGGGAATCGCCAGCGTCGCGACACTCGTGTTCATCGAGAGCTACACGGAGTACTTCTTTACGTCGTTCATGACGGCCGGCGCGTGGGGGGCGGGATACACCGTCCAGACTCGACTCCACGAAATCATCACGCCGATATGGCAACTCGGCTTTCCGAACATGGCTGCTGTCGTGGGACTCGTCGGCCTCCTCCCGTCCCTGGTCGTCGTACTGTACATGTCAGGCAAACTCGATGGCTGGCTCTCGGAGTGGGGGCAGGCGATGCAGTGACTGTCTTGACCGAGTCAGTAGGGACGAGGCTGAACCAGACATGACCGCTTCTGAAGATACCGAGAACGAGGCTGAAACAGAGACATCGTCTCCTGAAGGTCCGGTGCCGGTTGCTGGCCGTCAATGTGGGCGGGAACGAAGATTATCGAAGCATACGTTAGCTCAAGCCGTTCGGGAACCGCTGTATTAGAGGCTATTTGTCGAGACGAATCGCTCTCACTTCAATCAGGGGAATCAGTCCAACCCGTGCGTGAAGAGGACGCTGGGGAATGTGGAGTGACCCTATTCATCGACGAACAGGTGTACAGTGAACGGGTCGAAGGTCACGCCAGTGTTACCCTGACAGTCAGGTGTGACGGCGAAGTTGACGAGGAGAGAGTTGTGCTTTGATACTAATGCGAACTGAAGGCAAATTTCATCCGTGTGACTGAGTCTTGTTGTGGCTATCGGTCAATACGCACACCTACTTAACGGTCAATTCATTATAGCTGAGGTGGAACTATCGGTGCGAATCGTTCCGTGACTCCCTCGTCGCTCATACCCGATTTCTACCGGCCTTCACCCACGCGCGTGCTTCAGATAGGAGTCGAGGGGTCCCCGGGGACCACTCCGCAAAACAATACTACCGCGTGCCCCTGCTCGAGCCGACCGACAGACCGGTATCGGGCGTGCCATCTGCCCCGTACTACGTGTCGTCGACGGCGTCCTCGTTGCACAGGGAGGGGGTGAACCGCCGCATTTGCCGGCAAAATCGGCTTCTTTTCTTTCATGCGGTTTCGTGCCCGACTGACTCTTGGACTGCCGCCCTCGCAGCGACACTTGAGGTCGCCACGACACCGCAGCGAGGTCGCCTTCGATGCGCGTGGTCAGCTTCTTTCCGAAGACAGTGACTGTCCTCGACGAAGCGCACAGCGCACGATTTGCTCGCGACGGCGCCGTCCGACTCGGCGGGCACGAACGCGGCGTCGGCCGGCCGCTGGTGCCGCTCTAACGCGCGTGTATCTGTTGGACGCACAGGGGTCCCCCCGGGGCGCGGGCGTTGGAGGCTACTGCGCCTCCCTGCTGATGTGACTGGTTTATCTTTTCTCTCTCTCCGCTATATATACGAATTATTGTAACATTAGAGCGGACAACCAATTCCCTCGAAAATCGCAAGACAGCAGTCGAGTGAATCATATCTGAATCAGTTACGGAGCTAACTGATTCACCGATAATCGCAGGACTACGCCGGACGAATCACCGAATAATGCATCTCTTTATCTCGCCCCATAGAATCGCCTGGATTCCGGGCTATGTACGGCATGCCAGTGTTACATTCCCAACACACTATTGACGGCCGATTCATTCGGCTTCCTCACATATCCACCGCGGCGAAAGTAGCGTTGATGTCATCAGTATGAGACCGATATTGAGAATACCTTGTGGGACCCAAATCTTGATTCCTGTCGGGTGTCAACGCTGTCAACAAGGATGTCACATCAAATCCGTCTTGAAGACGATGTGTACGAACGAATCAAGGCGACCAAGCGCGACGACGAGTCGTTCAGCGACGCTGTGGAGCGACTTATTGGTGGGCGCTCGCTCAGCGACCTTCGCGATGTATTCAACGAGGACCAGGTCACTGAGATGCGGGATGCTATCGAGCAAGCCGACCAGCAGGACCGCGACGAGGTCCGTGACGTCGCCGAGCGGTTCGAATGATTGTCGACACGAGTTTCATCCTGGACATCATCGACGGCGTTGAGGCGGCCGTCGAGAAGGAACGGGAACTCGAAGCCGAGAGCGTTCCACTGGTGATTCCCTCGATGACTGTGCTGGAGTTGTATATTGGCGTCGGGAAGGTAGCGACCACACGCGACGAACGCCAGAAAGTCGAGGCCGTGCTTGATTCATACCCGCTAATCGATATGACTCCCAGTATCTCCCGCCGCGCTGGTCGGTTGCTCGGTGAACGCATGGCTGCCGCGGACGACGGCGAGGGGCCTGGTCTCGGAAAAGGCGACGCAGCAATCGCCGCAACTGCTCTGGAACGCGATGAGCCTGTTCTCGCGGCTGACAGTCACTTCGGGACCATTCCAGGCGTGACACACGAAAGCTACCGATGACGGCTCAGATCACTGTTCGAGTTCAGCAAACGCCTCGTCGATGACCTCCTCGCTCGGAGCGTTCAGGTACGGCTCACTCGCGGCGAAGCTATCCCACCCGCCGACGGACATCACCACTCGCGGATTTATCTGCTGGTCGACCAGGAGCCGCTGGGCGAACCGCCGGCGGAGGTCATGGGTGGAAACCTTCCGGAAGTCGTCGTCGCCAGTCGCCTCGGCAGCTCGGGCAGCGGTCCGACGGACGACCGCTCGAACCCGGGCTGTTTCAAATCGATGTAGGGGTCTCCCGGTGCGATGTTGTGCTCGTTCTGGTAGCGTTGGAGGTCGCGCTCGACGCTGGCGGGCAGGTACGCGTCGCGTGGCTTGCCCCCGCTCCCGCGCGTGTCCTTACCTGTTCGACGCGCAGACGGTCTGGCCGCTCTCGGTTTCCTTTACGTCGACGGGGCGGACTTGCGGCACCTCGAAGGCGCGGAGGCCGACAAACGCGCCCAACTGCACGATGATATCGTCCCGTTGGCTGTTCGTCGCTCGTCGGAGGTTCTCGATCTCTCCATCGGTGAGCCAGATCTTCCACCCGTTTCCCTCAGTCGCTTCGATTCGCATTACGATTAGTTTAGTTTCCGCTAGTAATGGAGATGTTGACCGGTCCGACACACCGTGTTTCGAGTGTAATCCGGGGGAGCCTGTTACGACTTATTAGACAAGTCGTAGCATATTCGTGTGTGAGTACTGGGTGGGCGTAATCCTGTGCACATATTGATTCTCTGAACTCCACCGGACTCGGTTGACTCCGGGTCTCTATGTGTAGGCCTGTAGCTACTGCTCTGATAATGCGTATACGTTGTTGTCGAAGCTCCCGACGTAAACGGTGTCACCAACTACTGCCGGCGACGAAAGCACTCGCCAACCGCCAGTTTCATACGACCATTGTTCGGTACCATCGTCGGCCGATAACGCGTAGACATTGTTATCGCTGCCTCCGACGTAAACGGAGCCATCGACCACTGCAGGCGACGAATCCACAGGCAACCCAATTCGGTAGGACCATTGTTCAGTACCGTCTTCGGCCGATAACGCGTAGACTTCATTGTCGTGGCTCCCGACGTAGAGGGTACCATCGACTACTGCCGGAGACGACCACACTCGAAGATCAGTCTGGAAGGACCATTGTTCGGTGCCGTCGTCGGCCGACAATGCGTACACGCTATGATCGTCGCTCCCGACGTAAACGGTGCCATTGACCACTGTCGGCGACGACCGCACCTGATCGCCAGTCCGGAAAGACCATAGCTCGGTACCGTCCTCAGCCGACAACGCGTAGACGTTGCTGTCGCTACTCCCGATGTAGACAGTACCATCGACCACGGCCGGCGATGACCCCACACGGTCCCCAGTCCGGAAGGACCACTGCTCAGTGCCGTCGTCGGCTGACAAGGCGTACAAAGTGCCGCCGCGCCCCCCAACGTAGACGGTGCTATCGACCACTGCTGGCGACGAATACTCTATTGGTGCGTCAGTCTGGAAGGACCATTGTTCGGTGCCGTCCTCTGCCGAAAACGCGTACACACTGCCTCCGAAGCTCCCGACGTAGACAGTGCCATCGACCACTGCTGGCGACGACCGCACCCAATCCCCAGTTTGGAAGGACCATCGTTCGGTCCCGTCGTAGGCCGACAACGCGTACACATAGCCGTCGTTACTCCCGATGTAGACAATACCATCGACCACTGCCGGAGATGACGCCACACTATCCCCAGTCTGGTAGGACCATTGCTCGCCGATAGGGGTTTGAGGGCCCGTTTCGTCCGGGGTCGTCCCAGTGTTTGCAATATCATACTGGAACATAGGCGCCCCATCAGCGGGTGTATAAACAGTCATGATAGTCGTGGCGGTGGCTGTTCGGCCTTGTGAATCAGTAATCCTGAGTCGAATCGTCTGTTCTCCGGGCTCACTAAATGACTGCCTGAGTGTTTCTTCACCCTCAGAAAATTCTGTACTGGTACTGACAGCCCACTCATAACTCTCCAGTGAGACATCCTCCCCAGTAGTGGACTCGTTTGCTGAGAACGTGACTTCCTGACCCGCTGTCGGATTGGCAGGTGTGACAGAGATGCTCGCAGACGGTTCGACTGGATGGTTTGGAGCCGCAGTATCCTCTACTGGGACAGCAGCGGTCTCATCTGTTGGGCCAGGAGCAGTTTGGTCGTCTGAGTCAGCGGCAGTCAGTTGTCCACGCGAAAGGAACCAACCAGCTCCGCCGAGGACTCCCATCCCGAGAAGCCCAACCGCTGCACGGCGGGTCACATTCTTCTCATCCGTGTCATCTGACTCCGCAGGTTCATCGTCTTCCTCGCCCGTGACATCATCGGTGGATTTAGAGCTAGCTGTCACGCCCTCGTCGTCACCTTGTTTACCGGCGTCATCGGAGCGGAACTCGTCGGGAATGAAGGCACTGAGAAATGCCCGACTGAACGAATAGGGTGAGTCGTAGCGGTCCTCGGGGCGTGTCGAGAGTGCCTGCAGCACCACGTCGTCGAGTTCGCCGGGAATCGCGTCCTCGTACTCACTGAGAGGATTCGAAGGCCCATCTCGGATTGCCTGGTCAAGATCGGCGCCCTCGATAGGCGGGTGACCGGTCAGGGCGAGATAGGTGACAGCGGCTAGCCCATACACGTCGGTCTGTTCGGTTGACTGGCTGGGGTTGTTCAGGAGTTCTGGCGCGGTGTAGGCTGTCGGTTTGAATTCACCAACGGCAGCTTGGACGGCAGCTTCGAGCCCGAACCCGCCGACGTGGACAGTCGGATTGGCTGTCTGATCAGCCGCGTCTGGAATGTAGATATCGTCCGGCGAGAGATAGCCGTGAACGGTGTTGTACAGCCCGAGCGTCCGGAGCGCGTCGGCGGTTTCACTGATGACGGTTTCAATCGCCTCGGGAGAAAGATTTGGTTGGAGAGTCGCGAGCGTGTCGCCGTCATGATCGGGCACAGCAATCCAGGGCCGTGGCTCGGTACTACGGTCCCGAATCGTGAGGATATTAGCGTTGGCGCTGGCGTTGTACCACTGGTCACTCACTCGCGCGAAAGCATCGACGGCTGAATCTATCTCGTCGAGCTCTGGGGCTAGCGTAAGGATACGAACTCGCTCGTCTGTTTCAGCCAGTATGCCAGTATATTCATGCAGATACTCCCCGGACTCGGCGAGTCGTACATCCGATAGCGCGTCTGTCTCATCGTCAAAGTTGTCAGCCGGCCCACTCATTCAGCCTAACCATACGAAAACAGCCCTAAAACACTGCCGACAGCCTCACATTTCGTCCTCGCTGGAGACAGCCGTTCCTCAGTTGGGAGGTGCCTATTGGGACTTATCGGACAAGTCGTTGCTCTGTGCTGTTAACCAACACCGATTGGATAATCGACCGGATGTTGGCTACCCAGCCCGAAACACTCTGGGAACAATAGCTAGCAATCCTGACACGAGCGGCGATGACTGACCGCTCTGAACCGGCTGCCACGAAGCAACTTCGGCGTGAAATCGCCTCCACCCTTCGGCTGGACACCTTCGACGCCGCCGCGTACCAGGACCGACCGTACCTCCGAGCGGCCCCCGAGGCGGGCTTCGACGTCGCCGAGCTCGCGAGGGCCCACGACGTCTCCAAGAAATCCATCTATCGCGCCATCGACCGCCACAACCTCCGACCCGAGCAGCCACCCCGGAACGGCACTGCCCGCTGGCTCTGGAACGTACCCCTGGATGCGGTCCTGGTGGACGACTGATGGGCGAACTCGATAGCGCCGTCCCCGACGGCTCGGATGCCACCGTCGATGGTGAGTTCGTCCAGACCATCGAGGCCGTCGACGAAGGGGATTTTCTCGTGCTCAACGACGACTGCCGGACGTGGGAAGTGACCGCTGTCGTCGACCGGGTAATCGAGGACCCTGTTAACGACCGTCGCTCCAAACGTGTGTTGTGTCTGGTCAGCACCTATGCTACCTTCGGCATGGAACTCGTCGAGTATCCCGATTGCCACTAGGCGACTAGCCACGTCCTGGAGACCAACGACCCCTCGAAGCCATGTGGTGGTGCGCTGGATAACCCGTTTCTGGCTATACCTATTCTCTGGCCGGCCTACAGCAATTACTATAGGATATTCTATGGGTCTCTCTATATCGTGACAGACTATCCAGGCAGGTATGTGAATTGGCGGCAGATAGTTGATTTACCCATCGTTGAGCAGTTACACACAGGACCCGACGGCGAGATAGAATCTGCGAACTCTCCAGAAGACGTGGGCCTAACCTTCAGTGAGTGAAGCCACCGACTTTAGTCGTGGGAGAACTCACTCTGGTTGATATGGATTCGTGTCGATGTCGAGACGGTAGACATCTTCGGCAGCGTCGAAATCGTCGTCGAACGCGTACAGATATCCAAGTCCCTCTGCTTGCATATATGCAACAATACAGGCGTCAACGAATGAAAACCGTTCGTGCTGTCGAAAGAGCGCCTTCGCCGTGGCGAACGCGTCCGCAGTCAGGGAGTCGATGTGAAATCGCGTGTTCTCTTCAACCCGGTCGAGAAAATCAACAGCGGCATCGTGACCCGCGTGTGTCGTCAGCCCGTTGAGCGTCTCTGCGAGTACGTACTCGAGAATCACCGCTTCCGGAAGGTCTGCGGTATCTATTCCCTTGAGAATAGGGAGGGCAGCGTCGTGGGCACTGTCACGCCGGTACGTCGCCGCGAAGAGAACCGTCGTATCGACAAGTGCGCGTGGCATCTATTCGGGGTCTACGCCCCATGTATCGTGCTCGCTCTCGACTGCTGTCGCCTTGTCGCCCTCGTAGCCGTCGAAGTTGCTGAACGTACCGCTACGTTGCTGGACGACCTGCACGCGGAGCGTCTCACTGTCCTCGATGTGCCAGCGGAGTTTGTCGCCATCGTCGATATCGAGTTCCTGGCGGATTCGGGCAGGAATGTTCGCTTGGTTTCCCGACACCTTGCTTTCGGAGTCGACGCTTTCACTACTCATGTACGGGAGTACGAGACCACTCCTGATAAATTGTAGTGTGCACTCACACTAGCTCGCCACGGAGGACGCATACAGCCACTGCATCTCCCACGGTTCCCAGATACGTTCTGGTCGCTCGAATCTCCCGCCGAAAGGCGTCTCCTGCACGGATGTTGGTCTGCTTGGTCGGGCATCTGGCGAGAAGCACGACCCCAACATTTCCCGACATCATATCTAGAATATGATTTTTGAATTTGGCAGAAATCACGAGTGGCATTTGTGTCTGCTACATAGATATCTGAGCGATGGTACTATACTAGGTACAAACTCGGGTTCTGCTTTGGCACCCTATATCGAGAGAGTTAAGCAGCGGTTCTCGATTTCAGGAGCGAGCGAGATGACCTGTGACTTCCGTTGCAGTTCCTGCCGGCGCTGCTCGATTCGGTCTTCAAGCTTCGAAAGGCGATTCCGCTGTCTTCTGATTGCGATATCCATGTCCGTCCCTGTTTCTGCCTTCCGCTCGTAATCGACGATGAAGGTCTCAATCCGTTCCCGTTCGGATTCCGCATAGACTTCGAGATCTTCAAGTTCCTGTCGCGTCTCTTCACGCCTCCGTTTCTGGAGTTCGTCTCGACGTGACTCGACTCGTTGGCTAATGTATCGGTCGGCAGACGAACGCATCTCACCCTCGTTTTCCAGCAGGACCCTAATCGACTCCTCATCAGGCGAACCTTTGATACTGTCTCCATCGACGACTCGCTGACCAAGACGCTCTTGGGGATCGTTGTGTGCTGCATCGACGAAGACCGGAAGTATTTCTTCACGGATTACTTCGCCAGTACCGTCCTCAAACCTGACTCGGTAGTTGTAGGTGATCCCTGGATTATCAACGAACGGGTTCGGGCCGTGTTGGAGGGCCTCCATCGTCTCCTCGAACTCGCGGTAGCGATGCCGGCTATCGCCGACGAACAGCGCAACCTCGTCAAGTCCGAGGAGCAATTCGGTCCGAGGACCATCTTCGTTCAGTGCATCAGTGACGGTCTCAACTCGCTGTACCAGTTCCGTGGGATCGAACGACTCTGGGTCGACATCGTCCTCTGCTCGCTCGATGGATGCTTTGACACCAGCTTTACTGTCGAGCTCGGTGCCCGCCGTCTCCGTCAACGACGGAAGTGCTTCGTAGAGCCACCGGCGTAACGATGCCCGTTCTTCGAGAACGTCCTCGAACGTCTGGCCGTCGTGCTCGGCATCGATGAGGGCGTCCCAGACACCGTCGTATTCCATATCGACGGTCCAGGCCCACTCGAGCAACCAGTTCGGGTCTGTCGGATAGCCGAGTTCGCGACCGATCGCCTCGAAGATGAGGAACGGGAGCGGCGGTTCTTTCGAGGCGTCTCGGTCGAGGAGATTCAGGAAGACTGGCTTGAGGCGCTCGACGTGTGAGTCGTCTATCGAGCGGGCGAGGTTGTCGAATCCGGGCCACTGCTGCGCGAGTTCATCACCCAGATGTGCGAATTCCGATTCACTGTCTGCGACGAGCCCGATGAGTTTCAGGAGGTGGGTTTTCCCTGATCCGAAGGTCGCATGGAGATAGAGAAAGCGTGCTGCTTCTCCCGGATGGGTTTGGATGACCTCTCCGAGCTCCGTGAGCACACGCTTTGCACTTTCAGTCTCGTGGAACTCTGCGACGTCGGTCTCTGCGCGCTCTCGCGCATTGACCTTCTGGACTTCTTCGAGTTGTCGTGTCGGATCGCTACGGAATAGCTCTTTGATAGTCATTGTTGGAGATGCACCTCCCGGATCTGCCCGTCAATCTGATGTGCTGGATAGTAGTGCCGCGAGTCCCCGCCGAAGAAACTCAGCTTCCCGCCGACGACGTCGCCGGGGAATGGAACGCCGATGGTAGACCTGACGTTGCGACGGTCGAGTTCGTCGAGGAGCTCGGACGCACGAGTGAACGGATAGAGGCTCCCGAGGTTGAGAAGCAAGACGACGTGCTGTTGCGTTCCCAGCCGGTCGTCGTCGATCTCGTTCGATATCATCTCTTCGACGAGTTCCTCTGCCAACCGATCCTGCATCGTCTCTTCAATTCGCTCAACGGTCGTCTCGCCACCAAGTGCCACCGAGAGATTGTAGACCTTCGTCTTTGGAAGGAGTTCGTCGAGCCAAATCGGCTGGACCGTGACTCCGTTATCTACTACTGGCGGCTCTTCTGCGCCCGTCGCCCATCCACTGAGTCGGTCCGCAACGCGGTGTTCGACTGATGGATCGACCGCTGCGATCACGAATGGATTCCGGATGCCGGCTTGCCCATCAGCGAACGTACACAGCTTCTCTTTGAATGCGAGATACGGTGAGTCAGTCATCGAATGATCACCCCTGAATCAGCCTGCTCTACATCCAACTCTCTGCTCTCGACGAGACGTTCGAGGCGCTGATCGATTCCCTGTCGGTCGTCCGGGAGAACTCCGATTTGATCCACGTCGTCGGGTGTCCGGTCGCCAACGATTACAGAGAGGCGATCGAGTCTGGATTCGAGGACGTCGACGTCATCTTCGGTAGCGTCTGTCCGAGGTTGCACACCAGCGATGTCATCCGCCACCGAGGCCAGTGTATCTTCGTCATCTGCGTCCAGTGCCGTGACTGCCTCATCTACGGTTTCGTACCAGCTTCGGAGCTCACGGAGCGGCGTGATGTAAGTCCGCTCGAAGGCGACATGCACACTCGACGGGAGTTCCGTTGCAGGAACGACCCACGGATGTTCCTCTAGCCGCCCCGCGAATACAGCGAGGCCGTGCTCGTCGACGTACTCGTCCCACGAGCGCTGGAGTTCGGCGCTACAGTCGGTGGCAGTCTTCCCAACCAGTACTTTCCATCCATCGGTTGTCCACCAACTCCCATCGAACGTATGGAGCGCATCACGCTGCTCCGCGACCAATGACTGCGCCTTCTCATCGATCCATTCGAACTCACTGTCGCCGACGGCCAGTTGAGCGTCGTAACGGTAGAGCGATAGGAGCCGGCGGTTCCAAACATCGACGACTTCGTCGAGCCATTCCTGTCCGGCGTTAGTCTGTTCAATCGCATCCCCAAGTCCGTCTCCCTGAGACCTGACGACGGCGAGTCGGTCGGAGGTTGCATCGATGCGTTCTGATAACTCTTCGACGAGGCTGTCAAGCAAGCCAGCGACAGCGTCCGAACGGATGTCCGTGTCTGCAACCAATTGGATGTCCTCTTGGAGACCAGTGAGCGCCGAACGGAGCTGTGTATTCGCGTTCTGGAGGTTAATCAGTCCATCAGCGACAGTCTCTGTCGTCTCCTTGAATCCCCCCTCTTCGAGCAGTTTCCCGATCGGCTCACGTGGAAGGAGTTTCAGTCTCGTCGTCGATAGCTGGCCTTGATCAAGAACGACTTCGTTTGCGAGGGTATTCCCGTCCTCGTCGACAGGAACGAGTCGGCCTTCACGACAGAACCCCCAGATGATGGCACACAATGCAGGGCGGGCCTCATCGTAGAACGGCTTCTCGTCGGTAATCCCATCGAGGACCGTGTTCATGTTGAGGCCATCGTCCTTGTCCTTCAGCTGCCGGCCAGTGAGCGACAACACGTTTCGCTGAATGCTTTTCTTTCCTTGACTCGCGGAGGGATCCGAGGAGGGAACCTGTATCGTATGTGCCCACGCTGGGAGTGGATCTTCAGTGGAAAGCTCGGCGAGTTCCTGCAGTCGGTCGTCGGTCACCTGGAGCATCATCGGATGGAAGTCGTCCGGGTATCCGACATCGACGGCAGTTTGCACTGCTTTCGTGAGGCTCCCGATGTTCGTTCGATCTTTCACCGTGTAGGAGCCGCTCTGCATCGCGCTGGCGAGTTTGCTTCTGACAGCACTAGCCCGCCGGTCGAGATCGCGTTCAACAGCAGGCGGGACGGTGTGTGTCGAAATCGCGTCTCGAAGCGCCCACCACTCGACGATGTGCTTCCGAAGGTCGTCGAGTCCGTCAGTGTCTATCTCCCAGTACAGCGTTTCTTCATCCCCATTGTCTGGCGAATGGGTTGGATGAACGCCCTGCACTGCAATGGAGACTTCTAGCCCTCCCTCAGCTTCCCTGGTTGTCTCGAATCCGACTCCGTCGAGACTAAATTCGTACGCGACGGGATATTCGTCACCTGATTCACTGTACGGAACGGATTCCGGGAGAGAAAGATCCTGCATGATCCGTTCCCAGAGATGCTCGTCCAATGCGTGGAGGATAGCATCCCAGTCTGGGTTCTCCTCGTTTGCCTCGGTATCGTCATAGATGAGGCGCTCTTCCTGTGTGGCGAACCGATATCTCGCACCAGATTCGTCCTCGGTCGGCCGGATGAACTTCTGTAGGCGCCCCAGCGACTCCTCGACTCGGTTTTGCGTACTGATCCACGACCGACCGTTGAGATCGGACATCACGGAGACGGCGATGTTCCCCTCGTTCAGTGGGACGATATCGTGGACGTGCTGCAGCAACAAGACCGCTTTCGCCACGTCGAGGTCGAACGCTTCCAGATTGCCATCCGCGACTTCGTCTGCGATACTTCGCCCCCCTTCATGGGACTCATTCTCTCCAACCTCGTCATCGTCGGGTAGCTCTCCGATGACTCGAACGTCTTTCTCGAGGGTCTCCTCCAGCTCTGGTTTGATCAGTTCATAGAAATCGACCAACGTAACGACGTGGTCAGGTTCTCCGTCTTCAACCCAACTCTGGAGGAGATTGTGCATGAGCGCGAGAATCGCGCGAGCGGTCCCCGAGAAGATCGATTTTGCTGGATCGGGGGCTTCCTGCCTGAGGTTGAACAGTATTTCGAGGAACAGCGGAGCGTGATAGGGGAGGAATGGGTAGAACTCGACGAGCTCGTCGTCGTCGATGCTGTCGAGTGGCGGTTTCGTATTCTGCTTGATCTCGTTGTAAACCAGTGATTCGGTCGGTTTTACCGAGGCCTGGTCGAGCACCTCACGAACTCTGGCCTCGCCTTGATCGGACTTCTCGAACAGACGCCGTTTTGCGATGTCGCCAACGTGTTTGCTGGGTAACTGGTAGCGGTGCGGGAAGCGGTCTTTGACGATACTAAAGTCGGCACCGTGAGCGGCGAACTTCGGCTGGACGTCTTCGATCTTGGCTTGTGCAGTCGCAACGAGCTGGATGTCGCCATCCCCGATATCGTCGATATTCTCCGCGAGCGTCTGGAGTTCAGTCAGGCGCTCGAAGTCCGTCCCGATAAAGAGACTCACTTCGTCGAGAAGCAACACCAACTTCACCGGCTCCCCTAGCTCTTCTTCCCGTTCTTCACGCAGTTGATTCAGCCGTGTCACCACTTCCTCTGGATCGATATCCGAAGGTCTGAGGTCCGTGTACCCATCACGAGTTTCGTTGACCTCCTCGAAGAGTTTGGGTAGAACCACATCTGCGAGCGCACTGTAGCTCTGGATATCCTTCCAGAGATTCTCTGAATCCCAGTCGTACCCACCGCTCTCGGCAGTAACGGTTTCAAGCACTTCTTGTGCACGCGTCTGGCGGCCAGGCCATGCTTCCGTCGTCCGGAACCACTTCTCGAAATACGCGACGTCAAGCTGTGAGGAGAGTCCACTCGAGATCTCGTCGTCGACGCCGGTCAGATGCGGGTCCTGATGAGCGTGTCTGAGAACGATCTCGCTGAAACTCCGTTGCTTTTGCCCCTGGTATTTCAGGAGATTGATCGAGACAGGGATGACGTAATATTCCTCGTGGATACTCCGCCAGTGGTCACGCAATTGGTCGACACTGGCATCTTCTGTTACTTGCGTAAGGTCATCCCAGACATCGCTATATTGTCCGTCAAGCCAGTCGGAGTCGAGTAGTCCGTCAAGGACGGTCAGAAGATGGCTCTTTCCGCTGCCGTAATAGCCGTAGAGCCAATAGTTCGACCCCGTACGCATATCGTCCGCCTGGCCGAGCATCCGGTCAACGAAATCTCGAATGAAGCGTTGAGAGTCCGCCGTTACGTGATATGACTGGATGGCGCGCTCGCGATGATCGCGTTCATCCCTGTCGATACGGACCGATTCCTCGAAGTCGTCTGGAAGGTCTTCAAACCAACTCGCATCGACCATCAACTGTTACCCCCATCGTGTACCCATGAATACGTTCCTTCACTGGGGCGTAGGTCCAGGTCTCCGTGAAGTTCGAGATATTCCCATGCGGTGGTGTTGGCGGCACGGTCGAACAGTTCTTCCCAGCGTTGCTCCGGTTGGAAGAGGTATAGCAGTCCTCGGGGGGCGGTAATCCAATCGTCATCGCCGGTTTCGAACGAATAGTCCAATGCGACGAGAAGTGGGACAGTTCCTACCGACGGAAAGTGCCCTTCTACTGCTTGTTGTCCCTCGAGAACACCGATTTCACGCATCACAGACCTTATTCCTTCGCACCACCGTTCCGTCGTCGACTCTGCGTAATCGAAGCTACTGCCATCGGAATAGGTGAGGTTGTTGAGGATGGTTGAGAGGGTCTCGTTCGAGAAATCCAGTGGGTTCGACTCGCCCCGAATCACACGAGCACTATATTCGTGGACGACGTACCGGACTAGACTATCGTCAGAAGCAAGATACAGATAGAGGAGTTGTGCCTTATCTCGGGACGTATCACACTGATCAAACACCTGTGGAAGAACACTCGGATTCGGGAGAGACGTTGGGGCATTTTTGAACCGCGATGTCAGCACTCGATAGATTTTTTGAGAACTCCCCCGTGTGCTCCGATTCGAGAGGCGCTCATCGAACCAGATGTCCTTCACATCGTTCCAGTTCCCCTTGTCTGCATATAGCTGAGTCAATTCTTCAGCCCGGTCGACGAGGAGACCACACATCGTGAGATCCATGTTGACTTCATCTGGCGAGAGTTGTCCGGCCAAAGATGAAAGAGGAGCGTCACCTCCATCGGATATGGGAGTCATACACTGGTAGAATAAACCAACTCACTTTATTTTTCGTCTTTCTGGAACATTTGAGGTGGAAGGTGCTCAAAGTCTCTGAAATGGCTTCTGGATCAAGGTGAGGCGGTGATGAATTTATTTGCCATACACGATATACTTAATAGAATCCAAGAATTTCTGATCATTCACAAGAAGCTAGTCCTTCCTACGACCCCCTCAAAAGGTGGATAACTTATATACTCCGTTGAGGCCGCAGAAAGTATGCCCGAAATCGGTATCTACGCTCGTGTCTCGACAACAGATCAAAACCCACAAAGACAGCTCAACGAACTTCGGGAGTTTGCCGAAGACACGTATGACGAGCCAGAGATTCACACCTACGCTGATATCATCAGCGGGACTGAAACTGAACGTGGTGAAGAGTACCAGCGGCTCCGTTCAGATATCGAAGACGGGGCCCTAGACGTCGTCGTTGTCCACGAACTCTCACGTCTTTCTCGACTCGGCGCCGGCGAAATCCACGACTTCCTCGAATTCTGTCTCAGCCACGAAACGGGCATCCAAGATTTAGAAGTCGGACTCGAAATCAGCCTTGAGGATGACCTCGTCGACAGAGCGGTGAGTCAGCTTATCGCCGGTGTGATGGGCGACCTCGCCCGGGTTGAGCACAAACAGAAGCTCCGCCGGATTCAATCAGGTATTGACGCTGCGAAAGAGGCCGGCCGATGGACTGGACGGCCGCCAGCTGGGTTCGATGTCGAAGACGGCTATCTCCAGGTCAACCCTGACGAGTTCCTGACTATTCGACGTGCACTCGAACGCGTCGAACACGGCTACACCTACGCTGAAGCAGCTGACGGAACACCTGTTGCCGAGTCAACGCTGCGAGCCCTCTACGACGACCGACGTGACCTCTATTTCTACGCCGAAGCTGAAGATGAACGACTCCAAGCTGCCGCTCACGAACTTGAACCACTCGAGGAACCGGCTATTCCCGATGACACAAGCCTCCCGGAGCAGGAAATCAGGACCATCGTTCGCGATGAGATTCGTCGCCATCAGCAGTAGCTCTCTCAATGCCACCAGCTGTAATAGCAGACCTGACACTGTAGCTGCGCTCACTCAGAAGGTTGCCCGTCAGCATCTCAAGAGTTTGTGTACACTCACTAACACGCCTAAGAGGCCACTTGAGTCTCCACTCTCTCTCTCTCTCTCAATCCGACGGCATTCAGTCTTGATCGCCAGGGCGGTCGACGGCTTCGGCGGCCTCAATTTCGTCTGTTTTCTCGACTTCGGCGAACATGGCGCGATACGCACCGGGCTCAAAGAGGTTGTTCCGGTCGAAGAGATCACGGGCAGCGTTGGTGAGCCGGAAGAACCGGTACGGTTGGCCGCGTTCGAGCCCTTCTCGGTCACGTTCGACAACCTCGACCAGTCCTACCTTCTTCAGTCGGGAGAGATGATCGGTGAGTGTCGATGCTGCGACGCTCGGATTGTAATATTCGAGCTCCTTCTTCGAGGGAGCACCTTTCGGATGACCAACGATGGTGCCGACGATGTTCGCGCGGGTGGTGTCGTCGAGCGAACCCAACGCGGTAATCGGATTCAGGCCAGCCGTCTCCTCGCTGGGCCTGAGCGAGGTGACATCGGGGCGGGACATTGTATCTAGATTTTCATCACCCAGTCAAATAACCATTTCGGTGAAATACGAAGTGGTTGTTAGAGTTAGTGCGCATTTCACTTCCGGACCGTTTTCCGTACTGTTAGGTGGCGGTGGTTTGTGATGGCCAATATGACTACCGACGACGGAACGCGGGCGGTTATCGACAAATTGGGTTCTACCCCCGGTGAGACACTCACACCTGAACGTGTCGAGGCCATTCAGACGGCGATGCACGAGGAACTCGGTCGGTTCATCAACACGACATCGTACTTCGTACTCGGTTCGTATGCTGAGGAGGAGCGACCACGACTGGAAGCAGTACGGGACCAGCTCATGTCCGAGGCCCAGCCTTCGAGCACCGACGACGAGGTTGAAGCGTTCCTAATGGACGAGATTCTGGATATTTCGGAGTTCTTCACGTCGAAATTCAAGCTCTTAGCGAGCTACTCCGACAACATCGTGGGAGTGTATGAACACTCCAAAGGAGGCCACGCATGGGAAGCAGGCTACATCGACCAACCGACGTATCGAGACCGAACGAGGGCGTTCTACCGGTCCTACGAAACTGAGGAAGAACAGTACGCAGCCTACGACGCGATGTTCGCACACTATCTGTTGTCGATGGACCGGGTCAACCGTGCGCACACGTGGACGGCCTCAGACGATCTACTTGATGAAGTCCAAAACGCATACCACGATACGTAACACCGTCCTCGATACGGTCGAAGGGAACGACAGGCTGCATCGCTCCGCTGGGACCGCCGTCTTCGAGCTGGAGGCTCCCGAGGACCTCCAGATACTTGAGATCTGAGTGGACATCGGAGACATCTCGGTCGACGAGGCGGGCAGCCTCGCACATACTTCGGGGGGTTCCTTCAGCAATCACTTGGATGAGTTCCAAGCGCAGTGGTGTGTGGCTATCGCCGAGGCCGTTGTAGCTCCCGAACTGGATCACAGACTTCTCGTCCTGGTCACTTTGTTCACCGGCCTCAGCATCCAGCATGAACTGAAGCGTCTCTTCTTGGAGCTGTTCTCGGTCGGCGACGGTGATGACCTAAACAGGAGTCCAAACAAGTCCTACTCTTAAAGAATAAGCCGTATCAGCGGCGAGTGAGGAAGGTAGTTCACTGGATTGCCGCTGGAACTCACCTCTTCGAATGGATCGAGGCTGTGTGTCTTTCTTTCTCGACAAGCTGTTCTAGTTTAACGTGTACTGCCGATACCGCCAAATTGCATACCGATATGAACCGTATGACACTCCGACTGTCAACAGTAGGTATACTGTGAACCCGACGAGGAATACCGGAGTCAAGACCAGGTTTCCAGTGACCGCAAACCAGGTCACAACTAACCCAAGAACCGTCCCACCACTGATGACGAACAGATACCCCAGCATCACGAGCGTCGACGGAACGACCGATTCGGAGCCCCAGAACTCGCGCTCTTCGTAGATGGGGTACGCCGACCCGATCCCAACTGCGAACATCCCCGCAGCGAGGCACAGTCCAATTCCGACCACTGCGAATGCGGCAGCGTAGCTTGGTCGCGTTCCGAGGAGAATCGAGACGAGTGGGACGAGCACGACAACTGGGAGTCCAACGGCAACACCGGCGAGGAGTCGTCCTCGGACGATCGTTCGAGGCGTCGTCTCGGTGAGTAACAGCAGCGGCAACTGGGGTCGGTCATCGCCGAGCGGGTTCAGTCCGAAGCTCGCTCCTGCGAGGTACGTTCCGAGGCCAACGCCTGTCCCGGCAAGGAGTAGTCCGATGGCATCGTTCGAGGCCTGAACGACAGTCGTACCGAGCGGACCAATGAAAAATACGACCATCAGGAGATGGCTCAGCTCCTGTGGGTGTCGACGTCCACGCACGAGGATCCCCCACGCGATACGGCCCGCTTTGGCCCGGGTGAACGGCTGTGGCGCGGTGAACCCACCGCTCGACGTGCGTGCTCGTGTCGACGTGTTCCGATTCGACTCTTCAGTAAACCAGAGAATCGAGGCCTGCCGGGTTGCAACGACGAGGCCGACCGGCGTGAGCGCGATCAACGCACCAAACACCACTACCGAATGTATCGATAGTGGCTGAGCAATCTGCGTTCCGACGAAGGCGAGCGCAGTGTACTCGACGAAAGGGTCGAAGGTGAACGTCGAGAGGTACGGATGTAGCAATCCGACCTCGACGACGTACTGACCGACAAATTGTGAGACGACGACGAAACCGATCAGCGCGATGATCCCTCCGACCTTCAGGAGACGATGGACGCCGGGGAGACGCCGTAGGAGGCGCAGTACACCAGTGCCACAGGCGTAGCCCCAGACGGCAGTACAGCAGATGAGCGGGAGGGCGACGATGCCGCCCGTGATCAAGAGTAGTGGCGACCCCAGCCCCAGTGAAAACACCGCTACGAACGCTCCTACGGGGAGTCCGAACCACAAAAGTAGCCGTCCAATCTCTGCGGTGATGAGTCCGAGAACCACTGCTCGTGGATGGACTGTCGTCAGTACGAGCTCCTCGGCTTCGATGCTGCCAATCCGTTCGAGCGTCCGGAGCATCGATAACAGAACGAACACGATGGGGATGGCGGTCACAGCAGGTCCAAAGAACGGAATTGCACTGACAGAGCGAGCAGTCTGACCGAGCAGGTACGCTGTCGGGAGCGCGAAGAGGAGATTCCCGCCGAAGAACAATACAGCAATCCCGAGACCAACGAGACGACGTGTATTCCCACTATAGCTCCTTAGACTTCGAACGAACTCTGCGCGGCCGATTCGGAACCCGTGGCGAACGTCTTGCTGGAGATTCATTCTCCCTCGGGAGCCGCGGCTGTTTCGTGTTCACTGGTGACGGCGAGGAAGGCGTCTTCAAGCGACCCACTCTCACCCGTCTCCGCACGGGCCTGTACCTCAGCAGGCGTTCCCTCGGCGACGAGCTTCCCGTCGAATAGTACGCCAACCTCGTCTGCGACGGCTTCGACGACGGGAAGAATATGCGTTGACAGGAACACGGTCGTTCCCGCATCGGCGAAATCAGTGATTGATTCACGGATAGTGCGTGCCGCTCGGGGATCAAGCCCCGACGTTGGTTCGTCCAGGAACAGGACGTCCGGCTCGTGCAGGACGCTTTGAATGAACGCGGTCTTCTGTTGCATCCCCTTCGAGTACGCTTCGATTCGCTTGTCGGCGTCCTCGGTTAGATCGAATCGGGTGAGATACTCCTCGATTCGCTCGTGGGCGGCGGCTTGTGGAATATCGCGAAGATCGGCGACGTATTCGAGCTGTTCACGGGCGCTGAACTCTTCGTAGAGTGGTGGTGTTTCGGGGAGATAGCCCACGTGCGGGGCAAGAGCGCGTCTGTCGTCTACGTCGACACCACAGACGCGGGTTGTCCCGTCAGAAGGCCGTGTGAGGCCGGTCAGGAGCCGCATCGTGGTCGTCTTTCCCGCGCCGTTCGGGCCGAGAAAGCCATAGACGGTTCCTGTCTGGATTGCAAGCGAGAGACTGTCGAGGGCAACCTCGGAGCCATAGGTCTTCCGGAGGTCTGTCGCCTGAATGGCGAGGTCTTCGTCAGTGGAGGGCATGGACAACGAATCTCGTTTGTCAGACCATTTGTCTATGCGTTTCGAACCGGCCGAGTGAGTATGGTTCAGCCCTCAGGGACTCCTCGAGCTGATTGGGTCCGGAATGTCAATCTACAAATCGTTCGGTGCAGGTCGCAGAGTCCGTGACGACAAACCAGTCATTTGCATTTCAGGGTTGCTCCAGAAAAGTGGAATGGAAACCGCTGGTGTGACGGGTTATGAGCGGGATATTGCTCAATTATTTTGAGATGGATTTGCTGTCACACAACTGTAATCACGGCCAGTCGTCGGGAATATAGTTTCAGCGCTCGGCAGGAGGAATCGGATTAGTCAGCACGGGCTATGGCTACAGCATCCCGGAACCGATGACAACGGCTACAAGACCGGTAACGGCTGCAAGTATAGTAACAACATATGCGTACTTGTACTGGCTGAAAGAGTCCACGAGCTCCTTCTCTGACTTATCCGAGATGATTAACTGACCACTATCGGGGACAGTGACAATAACATTCTCTGGTTTCAGGGGATAGGTGGCGTCCTGGGCAGCACGAACCTCTCCTAGAAGATAGATGTCGTCACTTGGACTAAGTGTACCCTCATAATAGCGGCGTTCGCCATGCTTGTTCCCGAAATCGAGGATATTCGTAATTGAGTCTGTTTGGGTAGCCACCCCAGCTTCTGCTTGTATGAATGTCTCAATGCGCTCAGGCGGCTCAGCGTCTGGTGGAACGGAAGTCTCAACGGAGAACCCCTCAAGCGAAGCGAGGACATTGTCCACGGTAACACCGTTCGCGAGGAATCGGTCGACATCGATGGGGCCCAACTGAATCTCGTCAACTCCGGTCCCGGAGGACGGGTCGCTTACGTAATCACCAATGTTCACACGAACGCGCCCAGTTCCGTCGTCGAGCTCGAATGGCGTCGTGTATACACCTGTGGCGCGCGTCTCCCACATCTCGGAGTCACCTCTTTCGTCCCACTCTTCGACTTCCCAGGCCGAGAGCGTGCTCTCTTTGCCCTTTATTGGCGAGTCAAAGGGCTCATCTGCACGTATGGTGCCTTTGAGTTCAACGACTCCCTCCTCTTTGATATCCCGGATATCAGTTGTCTCGGTAGTTTCAATGAGTGCACTCTTGCGGTGTTGGCGGCGGCCATAGACTGCGGCGAACCCCGCAATGATCAGGAGCACAATACCGGCGACGAGTAGAAACGTGGACATGAGGAGGGTATCGAGTGATTAATCTGCAAAATTAAAAAAGTGTCTCACTTGAGCATAGTTACTGCAGAATACGACCTCGGTGAGACGCTTGACGAGAGCGGTCTTCTTCTGCTAGTGAGACCACGAGTCAACTGTCGATTAACACGCGTATCTACCGCTCTCCCACTCTGTGATAGATACCTACAATAGATGCTACTCATCAGTGAGGCCCGGATACGCTACTTCCGAAAGATGGCTGTCAGGGTCAGTAAAGGACTCCGAATATCGCCCCAAATGGTGTCCTGAGCCAGTGTTACAGAAATACGAGGAGAATGTCCACGACTTCAGTCGTGGGTGGATGTCAAACAGGGGAACCGAACCTCGGACCCTGGGTCAATGGGTGTCCCGTCGACGATCGCGCTTGAGGACTCAAACGACGATGCCGCGCATCTGACTTAGTTCCGGAAAATAGCAGCGGGACAACCGCTCAGTAGGTGTGTTTACTCATCATTTGTCGGATGGCTGAGCACATCTCTGAGAAGAATCCCACCACTGACGATAGCGAGTAATCCTCCGATGGCCTGGAGGACGGCTGGAATAGTACCACTAGAATGTCCCGAAAACACTAGGATGGGGGATAGTCCGATTAGCATCGAATACAGTGCAGTCTGATTCATGTTTGGGGCGTTGTCTTTTTACTGGTTAATAACCGTGGTCTGACCAATATGTGTACAGCACAGTTATTTGGTGCTCCCTTGACCAGCCTATACTCTGTACTGACCGCGCTCGGGTAAACAACGTCAGTTACTGAGGATTTCAACAGAGCTGTTTGACTTTTTCCACACACCGAGTAGTTCGGAACGTTCTCTAATCCGTTGGTTCTGGACTAGATTAATACTACCACCCACAGAATCTCTAACTGATGCCCCTCCAACTCAATATCCCGAAGACGTGGAAGTTCGCCCTGCTCGGAGGATTGCTTGCCTTCCCGTTTACTGCGTTTGAAGCGTGGCAGTCCCCGGAAAACATAATGCTCGAAATGGTACTGGTCGGGAGCGCCCTTGCGGGCTATTTCGTCAAGCGCCACGGCGGGAACAGTACCGCCACCGGAGTCCGAGCCGCGCTCGTCGGTGGTTTGCCGTCACTTTGGGTGCTGGGTGAACTGCTCCTGACGATCCCGACTATTTCGAATCCGCTGTGGTTCGGTGTCGTCAGTGTTGCCATGGTGCTCGTCCTTGGTGTCGTTCTTATGGGGATTGTGGCGGTGTTTGGTGGGCTCGCCGGGCGATTCGGTGGGTGGCTGGCCGAGCGACGCGGTCACGGCGGTTCGGCCAACGCCCTCAGTAGCCCATGAGAGAGCACGCTTGCGTGTAAACGCTCGCAAAAATCGCTCCATCGGTGTGGTCCTAAGAACAACTTACCACTCAGACGTAGTATCGTCACCACGTAACTGGACAAACGCTTCTGCTAGGAATCCAAGGACAAACACGGAGAACGGCAGCGTGATCACCCCGGCGACGAGTGTGCTTATCGCTGGACCTGCAAGCGCGCCAACAATGAACGAGACTATCACCGACAAAATAGTCGGGATGAGGCTCAATCCGACGAAAATAATCAGCAGCAGCCCGAACAATGGAAGCCAGTTCCCACGCGTTAGCGTCCAGCTATCACGAAGCGCAGCAATAAAATTCTCGTCTTCAACAGCGATGTAGACGAGCATGAACAGGAACGCTACGTACGCGATGATACCGGGGATAATGAGGAGGAGTGAGCCGAGGAACACCAAGAGCCCATAGACAAAACTCCCCACCACCGCGTTGACTAGCACGATGCCGATATTCCGGGTGTAGTATTCCGACGGGATCGAACGGGCATGATCGCCGACGAACGTTCGGAGCGAAACAATGGCCGCTACTTGGAGCAACAGGAGTGCGACGACTGCAACAATTGCAGAGATCGCAATCGGAACCTCGACTGTTGGAAGCGCTACATCTGTCGCCGAGACCGTTGTGCCCTGCAGCCACGTGACGAACGCGCTGTAGAACGCTACCTGCCAGACGATTCCGAGTAGCACGTATGCGAGGGCAAGAACTGCTCCATTTCTATTCGCGACACGACGAAATCCACCAGTTAAGGCGGAACCAATATTCAGGGACACAGTGAAAACTCGACGCACTGGGGCTTAATTGACGTGGAAATATTCTGGCAGAGAAGTTCGCCCACCAGATTTGTATATTATCAGGTGTCCGCTCATACTTGCTGATAATCATAGACCACTCTTCATGAACCAACAATAGTCTCCTTCCGTGAATATTGTACACGATACAAAATCAGAGCGTCAGATTCGCGAGAGTGCCGCCCAGAGGAGCACACCGACCGGGAGCAGTAAGAAGGGAGCGAACACGATAGTAATCGTACCTGCCATCGCGTCGCTAATCTGGGAGCTGACAAACAGCCCTGCTGGCACAGCTGCGAAACACAGCATCAGCACGCTAGCGGCTCCAATCACTACAGGATCGCGGTCCGGTCGTGCCGTCTCTTCGACAGGGAGCCTGAGCGTGTCGACGACGCAGTCGAGATCCGCAACTGGACCTAACTGCATATCCTCATGCCCGCCCTCACTGGATAACGTCAGTGTACCCGTGTTGAGTAAGCGGTCAGCGATTGCATTTTTTACTGAGAACGTTGTTGAGGAGTTGACTGGCACATGCCACTGTGGCGCCTCAAGTAGTGTATCATATGCAACGAGAAGGTTGCCGCGGCGCTGGTACTCGATTGTCCCATACCGAAAAAAGTAGCTGAGTACACGTGTGGAGACAATGATACCGACTCCAAAGAGCCCAATTGCAATCCACACAGGGTTACGAGCGATAATTGCGAATCCTGTGACAACGAGTGCCCCCAGCCCCAGACGGTTCGCGAAGCCGTAGGCGATTGCCCAGATACTCCCCAGCAACACTGACTTCGCACTGACGGTGACTCGCGCCTGGACATCATCGTCAGGAAGGTCGATTTCTGGCGGTGGCTCGCTCAAATTCTCGTCGGTCTCGAACCAGTCACCGAGTCCAAACACCGGCCTCCCGATATGTTCTACGTAGAATCGGTACAGCGACGCAGCAGATTTCCCAAGAACTACGCCGACGAGAATCACCAGCCCGCCCGTCCGACCGCCGCCAGTGGCAAACAACGCGAGCGGCAACAAAAGGGCCGTGAGCTGTGCAGGGGTTCGCATTATCTCTCGGGCGGAGACGTCGGTGTACTGCTCGCGATGGATGTACTCGGTGACGAAGTCAACTCCTTGTGCGAACACGAGCGTTCCGAGGCCAAAGAGAAGATTGAGTGTGAGCACCGGCGGGGCATCTACTGACAGCCAATAGGCGATGCTCAGCGGAAAGACCGTCACTGACCAGCCCCCGACCAGTGAGAGCGCAAACGGGATGTTTCGTGGATAGACCGGTGGCCACGAACCCCGAATTGCCCAGCCACCCCGCTTCTCTCTGAGTTCGTGTAACGGCTCCATCTGACCGGTCACACTCGGCGAGCCACGCTCGGCAAACAGAACCTTGAGTGCGGCCACAAGGACCGCGCTGAACGCTTCGGCCCAGTAGATGACCAACAAGGACCAGAGGCTCCACTCCCAGAAGAGGACACCGACGAGGGGAAGCAGATTCGCACCTAGTAGAACGATTGCACCAACAGGTGAGACAGTCGGAGATGAAACTCGCTCGCGTCGTTTCACGCTTCTTTCACCCGGTCTCTGACGTGGTGTTCATTCGCGTGCGGATCTCTGCGGCCACCCCGGCCATCCCAGCGATGACGAATAGTCCAGCGAGGATGAACCAGTCACCATCGAGATACTGGAGCGCACCGATTGCAATCATGCCGCCGTAAATGAGTGGCTGGTAGAGTGGGTGACTTCGAATACCCTTCACGGTCGCTACAAGCAACATCGGAACCACAACTATCCAGAGGACGACTGTATACAGTGACGGCGGACCGTAGTAGATAAATTCGAAGTACGTGGCTGCGCCGACGATTACCAGCATGACTAGGAGTGCTGCTGGACGAATACGGTCCTTGAGGGTGTTGAGAGGCATTATGCAGACGGTGTTTCAGACCGCCCGTTTCAGAATCTGTGGAGTCACCACAACTTCGAGGACGGCGATGCCAAGCGCAACCCACCGTATCGTACCCTCGAGCAGGGCAAGCGCGATGACTGCAATAATCGCGGCATTGATGATACTGAGTCCGTAGCGGACCGCAGGGCTTTCGAATGGGGAGGGCATATGCGAGGATGTAGCCCTAGGCAGGGTATATCAGTTTTTGTGCAGTGGTGAACCGGGAATTTCCTGCGAAATATTCATTCACCTACCTGTTCGCTGGGTCCCAAAATAATAGAGGGGGACAAACCCAGGAACCAAGAATGGATACACAATTGGACCGGCCATAGCCGACTCTGTTCTTGCAATACCGATAATTCCTATCATCGTCACAAGAAGGTATCCAACACCTGCTGCCAGGACCCCATCTGTCATTTCGAAAGACCAGAAAATCACTGCAAGAGTAATTGCGCAGATCTGGCCTCACGCGCCAAAGCGACATAGCGTCGTTGGCTCCTTGTTCATTCTTGTAGTATTCCTCTTCAGTGCTAATTACTGTGTGGAGCCAAACGCGTATACCCTACGTGTAGCTCCAGACCTGGAGTGGTTGGGGGCGTTCGACGGAGCACGCGTTTATTTTCCGGACTATCCAGGTACTATCGCGTACACTCCTATCTTGCGAAAAGAACAGTTCTCCCAATTAGCACTCAGCTTACGCTACTCGCCGTCCTACTATTCTATCGAAATGCCGACGACCGCCACCGAACAATCGGTCAGGACCGACTCGAGAATGAAAGCCGTAGCGGCCACAGAGTACGGCGGCCCGGAAGTCCTCCGACTCAACACGGTGCCGAAACCCACCCCGGAACCCGATGAGGTACTGATTCGCGTCCGCGCGTCCACCGTCGGCCCGGCCAACTCGGCGATGCGCGAAGGGCGACCGTTCCCTGTCCGTTTCTTCAGCGGCCTTCGACGTCCAACATCCATCCCGGGGGACGCGTTCGCCGGGGAGATTACGGCCGTCGGCAGGGATGTCACCCACTTCGCCGTCGGCGACCGGGTATTCGGGACGACTGCGCCCGAGTCTGGTACTCACGCCGAGTACGTCTGCGTCCCCGAGGACAGTACTATCGAACTGACACCGACGGGTGTGAGCGACGCCGAGGCCGCCGCTGTCGCCGATAACGGCCTCACAGCGATGCTGTTCCTCCGGGACGTGGCCGACCTTCAGCTTAACCAGTCTATTCTCATCAATGGGGCCTCGGGCGGCATCGGGACGTTCGCTGTCCAGCTCGCCACCAACGTCGGTGCCGAGGTCACCGGCGTCTGTAGCACCAGAAACCTAGATTTCGTGCGATCGCTCGGTGCCGACGTGGTCGTTGACTACACGAGGACTGGCGTTGCCGAGACTGGCGAGACGTACGACGTAATCTTCGATGCTGTGGGCAAGGGGTCTTTTGCGCAGTTCGTGGACGCGCTGAACCCGGGCGGTCTGTATCTGACAACTGTCCCTTCGGTGGGAATCCTCTTCGATATGGTCCGGACGAGGGTGATCGGCAACAGGCGAGCTGTCTTTGCGGCCACGGGGATGAAGTCTGCGGACGTACGGAAGAAGTACCTCGGGGAACTAAGAGAACTGATTGACTCCGGGAAGATTCGTCCGGTGATCGGGCGACGGTACCCAATTGCAGAGATCATCGAGGCACATCGCTATGTCGACACAGGACACAAGCGTGGAACGGCCGTAGTTACGATCGGTTGACCGGCCAACGCACAGTCGAGTCGAGACCACTGAACGCGGCTTGGGAAACCTCGAGGACATCACCAGAACATATCGAAACGACCGTCTGCTCGGTTGTACTTCATCAAGGTAAAGAGACGCTCGTACGTCTACCGACTGTTTGGGTCAGTCGACTGATGTCGACTAAAATGCCAGTCCTACCGCTGACTACACTCTCTGTATCGTTCTCGCCGGTACTGGCAGACTCCGAGTAGATGGAAGGAGCACTGTTGCATAGCGGGTGCGAGTTTTGCAATCGAATCTCGGTGAAACCGCTGATGATGATTTCGTCCATATCTATTGCTCTCCTGAACTCACCATCGAACCCACTCCCCCAAATCATATACTGACTCTTTGCGTTGCTGAGAGCAATGGTCCCTCTCCAGATTCCAGGTGGTCCCGAACTCCTTGTGCTCGTTATTGCCCTCGGTCTCAATCTACTGGTTCTCGTTGGGGTCTTAGGTGGCCTCGGCTACTTTCTCCTCCGGATTCGGTCAGGGGGGAGTGTCAGCGACCGTCTGGACCGAATCGAGCGGAAAATCGGCAGGTTGGAAGCTCAGGTCGAACAGCTCCAGGACGAGGAACCGGAGTAAGTGGCGACACGGGGAGTGTTCTCAAATTAGCACGCCCGGATACGAGCCATTTGCTAACGGGCGTAATTGAGTAGCCACTTGCCGAGTCCCTTCTCTGTATCGGTCATGCTGTTACTGACAGACAATGAGCAGTTCAAAAACCGCTGGTGTATACAGAGCGCGAATCGGCCACCGCAAATAAACGGCGTCGCGTGGTCATCCCAGCCCGATTTTCTTGTGACGCCTGTAGAGATACACTACACCGGCCGGAATCGTAATTAGTTGCACGGCCGAAAACACAAACGAACCCAAGTGCAGTATGGCAACAGCACCCCACAGCACTCGGTTTGGTATCCAACCGCTGTTGTTCCGACGGAGTGCTCTTACATCGAGATAGAGACATAACGAGTACAGTGGCGCTAGAAGGCTCCCGATTAGAACGGTCGCTGCCACCGTGAGTATAGAGAGTAAGAATAGCAAGCCAGTCTCTGGACCGGAGGGCACTAGACTTGGTGGAGAACCGGCCTGTGGTTCGCTCACTAAGTGAAGAATCCCGTACGAAGCCTGCACGACTCCAAAAACTCCGATGAAGAACGCAACGCCGTACCACCATGGTGACTTGGAGGACTTACTGGGTAGATTCCTCGACATAGATCCTGTGAAAGTGTGGCCGTGTTAGTTATATGAATCGTGGAGTGAAACAACTGATTGATATCACGGTGATTATATCGTCTGTATTCAGTACACCCCTCGTGCTCACATCTTAAAGCCGTTGACCGAGAAGTTGAGAGGGTCGGAACCGGCCCCAATCTCGACACGGCGAGACCCACGAGGCGTCCGTAGCGCAGTTGCATGCTGCGCAGCCCTCCGCAGAAGTCTGATTGGTCTATTTCGTCCATTTATACCTCTCTAGACCAATCGTCGCACATCCCCCACTCACATATGCCCCCACCTATCATCCTCCTCATAATCGCTGTCCTCCTGGTGGTTGCACTCGCCTATGGCTACCGAGCTCTGACCGCCTTGATCGTCCTCCGAGCAGTGCCGACGGAGAGCGGTGAAACATCCCGTTCGCTGGGTGTGGGCGAGTCAGTAGCACTTACGGGAGAGTTAGTCGTCGAAGAGTCGGCCACGATGGGTGATGCAACTGTCGAAGATACCGACCGGGCCGTCGGTGCGTACCTCTGGCGAGCCCGGTTCCCAGACAACACCAACAGTAACCTCACGATTGAGGAGTGGGGCTGGGAGCGCCAGCGGTGGCACACCTTTGCCTCGGGTCTGGAATGGGGCCGCTGCGGCGTCATGACTGACGGCCAGCCGGTCCGTATTGACCCAGCGTGGCTCCGTTCGACGACTGGGACAAAACCGCTCGGCCAGGTGAAGGTCGGCGGAATGATGAAATCGGACCGGTTCTCGATCCCCCCGTGGGATTCGTGGTACACTTATCTCCGAAACCGTACAGAGTATCAATCCCTTCGACGGTTCGCAGGTCACGTGCGACGGCACAACGATAGCATCGATCTGGACCGCTATCTGCTAGAAGCCCGCCCGCTGGTTGACGGGACGTCGGTGAACGTCAGCGGCGAACTCCACGTCGAGCAGGGCGAGAAGGTTCTTCGTGGGACCGACGAGGTGCCGCTGTTACTCACTGACGGGAGTTTCGACGAACACCGTCGTTGGCTCCGCCGCCAATCGTTACGCAATGGTGGAATCGTCGCTGGCGTACTCTTCCTATCTGTCTGCCTGTGGTTCGAGTGGTACGTACCGTTCGCCGCGTTGCTCGTCGGTCTGGTCATCTATCTCGGATATCGTTTCACCAAAGACGCGCACATCATCATCGACTTCCTCCGCCGGGTCTTCCGAGGCTGAGGCGATTCAACTCCCTCACCGAGAGGTCCTGGCCCACCCGTCCAGACAAAATACCGAATGATACCCTGCTGATCACATCTCTCTGTATGTTGTACGCCGCACCTATCAAACTCTGAGGATTTCAACAGAGGCAACGAGAACTATCTACATGGGAACATCTTTTCACGTCACCCGATTGAACCCCCGATATGGCTGTCCTGAATGCCCTCCGCCGGACGCCGAATGCCCTCCGCAGAAACCCAGTCGTGCTCGCCCCGATACTCGTGTTGTCGGTGTTGCAAGTACCACAGTTAGCCCTGCAGGCAGTCAATCCACTGCTCAGCAGTGTGGTTTCGCTTGGATTGTCGCTCGTGTTGTTCGTTGTCACGCCGTTCTTCCAAGGGGGGTTAATCGGGATGGCCGACGAAGCTCTCGCCGGGCGAACGACGCTGCAGACGTTTGTCGACGACGGGAAGGCAAACTACGTCTCGATCCTCGTCGCGTATCTGGTCCTGATGGCGATTTACGTCGCTCTCGGGCTGGTCGTATTCTTCGTCACGCTGGTCGGCGGTATCTTCGTCATCGGAAGCGGGGGCCTCGGATCAGCGAACACTGCTGTGCTCGCCGTCCTCGGAACCGTTCTCGCTGCCGTCGTGCTTCTGTATCTCTTGGCACTCTTTTTCCTCCAGTTCTACGGCCAGGCAATCGTACTCGAGGACATGGGGGCGGTTGATGGGCTCAGACACAGCATGTCGGTTGTCCGCCAGCACATCGTGAGTGTGCTGGGGTACTCCATTCTCGTCGGAATCCTTGGTGGGGTGTTTGGTGGTGTCTTCGGCGTACTCTGAGCGTGTCATAGAAAGCGTCACTTACGAAGCGGCAGGGTGCGCGAAGTGTGTCCAGCACAAGCGCAACCCTGCAAGACGTAGCTTCGGTAGACGACTTCTTGAATGCGGCGGCGACCGAGACAGTC
>NZ_JAMQOS010000009.1:0-146387 GCF_031624605.1 Haloarcula onubensis
TGTCGGGCGCGCCCGACCGCGCCCGGTGTCGTAGCTGACGCCTTCTTTTACCGACTGCTAGTAACGTGATACGCAAATGGACGACAGGAGTGGCAAGGGCGAGTTCGTCCGCACAGAGATACCGACCCACTGCGGTGACGACCGGGGATGGCACGGGCGGACACAGGCCAGCGACGGCTGGCGGCCACGGACCGGGCAGAGATGACGATAGCGGAGTTCGGTTTCGGGGACCTCTCCGAGACGGTCAGGCAGTTCCTGCAGGACGTCGGCCTGTACACGGTCGCGGGGCTGGTTCCGGCGCTGTTCAGCGTCCTCGCGCTGACTATCTTCACGAGACTGTTCCGACCGGCGGCGTTTGGCCGGTACTCCATCGCCATCGCGGTCGGTGGCATCGTGAGCACCCTGCTCTTTGGCTGGCTGAACAACGCCATCATCAGGTTCGCGCCCGAGGTAGACACCGAACAGCTCGTCGGGACCGTCTTCGCGGTCGTCGCGGGTCTCAGCACGGCGCTGGTCGCACTCGCCGCGGTCGGATACGGACTCGCCGGGGACTCGCTCGGTGCCTATCAGCCGTTCTACGTCGCGAAGCTGGCGTTTCTGGTGTTACAGGGCACGTTCCAACCGATGGTAGCGGTGTTCAGAGCGACGCTGAACTCGAAGTACGTCACGCTGTTCATGTGTGTCAAGTCCGTCGTCATGCTCGCCAGCGCGCTCCTCGTCGTCCTCTACGTCACGGACCACATCACCGGCTGGATATGGGGCCACGTCATCGGGATGGCCGTCGGGATACTGGCCCTGCTGGCGGCCTCCGATATACTCATCGCCCGACCGCGGGTGGACCGGAGCGTCCTCGTCCGGATAGCGGGCTACGGACTGCCGATGGTGGGCTGGATACTCGGCGACCCGCTCCTGAACCAGGCCGACAGGTTCCTCATCGAGTTTCTCCGGGGGAGCGCCATGGTCGGGATTTACTTCTCGAACTACAGCCTGGCCGACCGGGGGTTGCGACTGGCGATGATACCGCTGCTCGATGCGATTCAGCCCATCATCATCAACCGCTGGGAGGGCGACAACGAAGCCGAGATAGAGGCGCTCCTCACGCGGTTTACGAAGTATTTCCTGCTGCTCGCCGTCCCGGCGCTCGTCCTGTTAGCGGCGCTCAGCAGACCGCTGAGTACCGTCTTCTTGGGCGAAGCGTACCACGAGGGCTACGTCGTCATCCCCATCGTCGCGACCGGGGTGTTCGTCTGGTCGCTCTCGAACCTCGGCCAGATAGGGCTGGAGATACGCGAACGGACGGCCCTGATGTCGCGTGGCCTCCTCTGTGCGGTCGTGTTCAACGTGGTCGTCAACGTCCCGCTCATACTCACCATGGGGTATCTGGGCGCTGCCATCGGGACGTTGCTGAGCTACGGGGTCTACGCCCTGTTCGTCGTGCGGGCGTCTCGGAGCCGGATCGAGTGGCGACTGCCCACGGCGACCGTCGTCAGAGGGGGTATCGCCGGCTGCGGGATGGCCACGGTTCCCGGACTCCTCTACGTGAGCGGCTGGTATTCGTTCGAACGGATATTCCTCGCCGCCGGCCTCTCGCTGGTGACCTACGCGAGCGGGCTCTATCTCACCGGCGAACTCTCGCGGGACACCGTCGTCCAACTGCGAAACATGACGTGAGCGGCCTCGTCGGTTACTGCCGACCGCCGCTGTCATCGAGAGAGAACGTCGTTCCTCGAGGAGACGGTCGGGAGCCCCCAACTGGGCGTCTCAGTCGGCCGTCTGTGCGCCGACGTGTGCGAGGACGTCGTCTCGCGTCTCGTAGGCCTGCTGGACGATGTCCTTTATCCAGATGTACTCGTACGTACTCACGCGTCCGAGGTTGAACATGTTCTCGTGGGCACTGAGCTGACTGTTTATCCGCTCGAACGTCTCTATCTCCTCGGTGACCGGGAGCGGATACGCCCGCGGCGCGCGCCTGACCTTCGAGTCCAGTATCTCGGCGTCGATACCCTGCTCCTCGAGGAACGAGTGGAGGTAGTCGGTGTACCACTCGTCGTCGTTCGACCAGACGTCGTCGCCGATGAAGCAGGGGAACTCCGTCGTGAGGATGTACTCCCCGTCCGGGGTCTCCTGCGGGACGAACTCGTAGTCGGTCACGCGCGTGAACTCGTAGTCGTTGGGGAAGTAGCCCCAGTCGACGTGGTCGGGGAAGAGGCGCTCGTCGGCGCTGACGTGCGTGCCCAGAATCACCATGCTTCGGTAGTTTAGCGACTCGGTCGTGTCGACGACGAGGCTCGGGTCGATGGTGCTTATAAAGAGGTCGCCCCCGATGCGGTCGCCGCTCTCGGTTTCGAGGGCATCGATTCGGTCGCCGGTCGTCTCCAGCCCCGTCACCCCGTCGAAGACGACGTCGCAGTCCGATATCATCGTCTCCAGAATGTCGGTGTACTTGTCGTCGGGGTAGTAGGCGCCGTCACCGAAGAACTCCTGTTCCTCCTCGGGGAAGCTTATCTTGAAGTCGAACCAGTCGCCCGTGATGCGCTTGGGGTCGACCCCCCAGTGTTTCTCGGTGTAGTTCTTGTTGTATCGGTCGTAGAGGGTCTGACCGACCTGGTTTTTCATGTACTCCTCGAAGAACTCCGCGTCGGTCTTGCCCGGCGCCGCCGCCAGTTCCTCGCGAATCTGGTCCGCGTCGTCCCACCGGTCGATGTTCTGTTTGCTCACCGGGTAGTGGTGTGGGTCTTCGAGGTCGCCCCGCGGGTAGGTCGCGGCGTAGAAATCGTGCGGTTCGATGTGGGTGAACTCCGAGAAGAGGTCGCCGACGACGGCCTCCTCCTCCTCGTCGAAAAAGAGGAGGTGGGGGGCGGAGTCACAGTGGTACCCGGTGTCGAACTCTATCTCTCGGAGGAGCCCACCGACCGCGTCCTTCTCGACGAGGGTCACGTCGAACCCCTCCTCGTTGAGAAGGTAGCTTATCGTACAGCCTGCTACGCCAGCACCGATAACGGTGATTCGTGGCATTATTCGCGATTCGGACGGTCCGTATTATACTATCCGGCGTCTAACACTGACTCTGTCGAACGTATCCGACCGCACTCGCAAGTTGTTGGTGTCAACCCCGAAGCCGAATCGTATCCAGTAGATTTAGCCGAAGGATACTTTTGATGACCGGAGGCGATAGCAGTCGTAACCGCTCAGTTCCGGCGCGGGTCGGCGGCCGGAACGGCCCCGAGCAGAAACGGTCCCCCGGTCGCTCAGACGGAGCCACGGTCCCGACCGCCCGGTAGCGACGTAGCTACCAGTTGCCCTCGACTGTCGCCAGAATCTTTATCAAAACCGGCAATGTCAATTCGAAATAATGTCTGGTCCTATCGAACGAGCGTACCACCGCGTTACCGTGACCGTTCCCAACCCGGTGACCGGGTTGGTGGCGGTGGCGGCGACACTGCTGTACATCGGGCTCCTCGACGGGCTGGGAGTCCTCCTCGTCGTGCTGGGAGTGCTGACAGTAGAGCCCGTCTCGGTGTGGGTGGCGGCCGCCGGGCTGTTCGGTGGGCCGCTGGCCGTCGTCGGGAGCGTCGCCGGCTATCTCGGCTACCACTCCGTCTCCGGGTTCGTCCCCGTCTGGAAGGGCGTGGAGTATCTCTCGCTGGGACTGTTGCTCCATCTCTTCGTGAGTCGCTCCGGCTCACTCACCCGCGGGGCACCGCTGCGCTCGCTGTCACAACTTCGGGCGCTGGCCACCGGTATCGCCCTCGCGGGGCTGGGTTCGGCGGCCCTGTTCGCGTGGGGATACGACGTCGTGGGGGAGTTCCGGTTCGCGCCGCTGGTCTTTCTCTCCGGTGCCACACAGACCCTCTCGGCGCTGCTGGGAGCCTTCGTCGTCTTCGGCGTGCTCCCGCGGTTAGTCGGAACCGAACGGTGGCGTGAGGCCAGCAGCGCACTCCGCTCGGGGCTGGGACCGCCGCCGAATCCGTCGACCGCCTGGATACGGCTGTCCGTCCTCCTGCTCGGTGTCTGGCTCGCCGTCGGAACCGCGGTCAGCGTCTGGTTCCGGACCATCGCGCAGATTCCGACCTACCAGCTCAGACTGCGGAATCTCGACGTGTTGCTCGTCTTTACCGACGCCGGCGTCTTCAGTCACGGCGGGTCGAGCCTGCAACTCGGGGTCGGTGTCACGGTCCTCGCCCTCTGGTTGCTCTCGCTGCATCGGTACGACGTCTTCACCCGCGGCCGAGAGTAACCCTCTATGTGAGACGCTTGTTTCCAGTTGCATCGCTGTCAGGGTGTAGTTACCGACGATTACTAAAGTGGCTCCGGGTCCACACGTACGACAACTCACATGGAACTGACACGTCGAGACATCCTGTGTTCGGCGCTCGCAGGCGGGAGCGCGACTGTGGTGGGCGCGTCCGACCCGCTGGCGGCGCTGTCCGGTCGCTCGGAGCGGTCGGCGGCACTGAGCGACGAGACGGTGCGGACACTCGTCGCAGTCGCCGAAGTGATCTACCCGTCCGAAGTGACCGATATCGCCACGTTCGTTACCGAGTACGCCCGCGGGCTGTCGGACCCGAAGAAGCGAGCCGTAACCGCGGCCGTCGAGGACCTCCGGTCGCAGACGCGCTCGGTCACGAACACGGCGTTCGCCGAACTGCCCGCCGGGGAGCGCGACGGTGTCCTCAGAACCCTCGGGGTCGCACGAGCCGTCTCCCGACCGGGCGGGACCGTCCCCGAGCGGATACGCTATCACGTCGTCAACCAGTTGCTGTACGGGCTCTACACCACGCCGAAAGGGAGCGGTCTGGTCGGCGTTCGGAACCCGGTCGGCCACCCCGGCGGGCACGGGTCGTATCAGGACGTGCCAGCCCCGACCCGCGGTCGGCCGATGGCGTCCGTCGACCGGGAGGAGTGAGATGGGGGCGAACCGCTCTCCCGCGTCGAGTCCCGACGTCTGTATCGTCGGGTCGGGCGTCGCCGGGGCGCTGGTGGCCTACGAGCTATCCAAGGCGGGATTCGAGGTCGTCGTCCTGGAAGCCGGGCCCCGGTTCGACACGTCGAATCGTCTGGACCGGATGGAGACGGCCATCAGACCGGGGAACTCCATCACAGATATCTGGGACGTGGGCGGCGAGCGCGACCGCTTTTCCTCCTCGGGCGAGGTGTTCTACGGCCTGAACAAGACGCGAGTGAAAGGCGTCGGCGGGACGACGCTCCACTGGCTGGGAGTGACGCCGCGGTTCCACGAGAAGGACTTCGAGATGCAGACGCGGTACGGCCTCGCCAGCGACTGGCCTATCTCCTACGAGGACCTTCGGCCCTACTACGCACGCGCGGAGGAGGAACTCGGCGTCGCGGGCGGCACCGACAACCCGTTTACCCCGCCCCGCGAGAACGACTACCCGATGCCGGCGTTTCCGCCGAGTTACTCCGATTCGCTGTACGCCGAGGCCTGCGACGAACTCGGCATCGAGATGCACTCGGTGCCACAGGCCCGCAACTCCGAGCCCTACGACGGGCGCAGCGCCTGTGTCGGCTACAGCACGTGCATCCCGGTCTGCCCGTCGCGGGCGAAGTACAGCGCCGACGTCCACGTGGCGAAAGCCGAGGACCACGGCGCGCGCGTCATCGACCGCGCGCCGGTGCAGCGACTCGAACACGACGACGCCGGCGAGACCGTCGAAGCCGCCGTCTACGAGACGCCCGACGGGAGCCAGCATCGGCAGACGGCGGACACGTTCGTCCTCGCCTGTGGCGCCGTCGAGATTCCGCGACTGCTGTTGCTCTCGGAGTCCGAGACGTACCCGAATGGGCTGGCTAACTCCAGTGGCCTCGTCGGCAAGTACTTCATGGACCACCCGCAGGTGACGGTGACCGCCGAACTCGACCAGCCGACCAACCAGGAGCCCATCGGCTATCAGACGAGCGAGTCACACCAGTTCTACGACCACGAGGAGCCGACGCCCGGCAGTATCAAACTCGTCTTCATGAACAAGAACCCGCCGAACACGGCCGAAGCCGCGATGCGCGGCGGTGACGAGGGCGTTCGGGGCGAGATGACCGACGTCTTCACCGGCGACGTCTGGGGCGACGACCAGCTCGACTGGATGCGCGAGCAGGGGCCAAATCGGAAGCTGAAACTGCTCGCGGTCCCGGAGATGCTCCCCCAGAAGCGCAACGAGGTCACGCTAGACCGGACGACCACCGACGACCACGGCAACCCCGTCCCCGACGTCTCCTACAGTATCGGCAGCCACGCGGCCGAGACGATGGAGTACATCCGGGAGCTACAGCACGACATCTTGGACGAGATGGGCGCGACGATTCTGCACGAGAGCGACCTCTCCCAGCCCTCTATCGCCTCACACAAACTGGGGACGACGCGGATGGGAACGGACCCCGAGACCAGCGTCGTGACGCCCTCGCTCCGGACCCACGACCTGGAGAACCTCTACGTCTCGTCCGGGAGCGTCTTCGTGACCGGCGGCGCGATGAACCCGACGCTGACTATCGCGGCGCTCGCGCTACGCCTCGCGGACCACCTCAGCAGCAATCGCTAGACAGCCGCGCCACCAGAACGCCCCAGACGACCCGAAGCGGCACGTACCAGCACCCAGTCGTTGGCGGCCGGTATCTCACCGTGGTCCAACGGGCTAGTAACTGACCCCGGGGGTAAGCCGCTACATAACAATGCCCGGATGGTAGCTCTTTTCGCCCAGACCATGCATGACGACCTCGCAGACCGGACCGTACTGGTAACCGGCGGCGCCGGATTTATCGGCTCCTTTCTGACGGAGAAACTGGTGTCTCTGGGGGCCGACGTCCGTGTCGCGGACAACTTCTCGCGTGGCGACTGGTCGAAACTCGACGCCGTCAGCGACGACGTGGAGATTCTGCCGGTGGACCTGACGACGCAGAAGGGGTGTATCGAGGCGACGGAGGGGGTCGACGACGTGTTCCACCTCGCGGCCAGCGTCGGCGGCATCCACTACATCAAAGCGGCCAACGTCGGCGGGCTCACGCCCAGCGTCCTGATGAACCAGTTCATCCTCGAGGCCGCCCGGATAAACGACGTCGACCGGCTGCTGTTTGCCTCCAGCGCGTGTATCTACCGGCAGGAACACGACGGCCTGAACCGGTTCAGCGAGGACCAGGCGATTCCGGCCGACCCCCACAGCACGTACGGCTGGGCGAAGCTGCTCGGCGAGGTCGCGTGTGACGCCTACCACACCGACACCGACCTCCGGACGAGCAGCGTGCGAATCTTCAACTGCTACGGGCCCCGCGAGAGTCTCGACCCCGACAGTAGCCACGTCATTCCGTCGCTCTGTCGGAAGGTCATCGAGACCCCGGACGGGGGCTCCATCGAGCTGTTCGGCGACGGCTCCCAGCAACGGGGCTTCATCTACGTGACCGACCTCGTCGACGGGATGATAGAGGTACTGACGACGAAATCGGACGGGGAGGCCATCAACCTCGGCAACTCCCGGGAGGTCGTCAGTATCGAGGAGCTCGCGAAGACCATCATCGACATCAGCGGGAAGGACCTCTCGCTGACCTACGACCGCTCGAAACCCACCGGTACGGACCGGTACGCCTGTGACATGACACAGATGAAAGCCGAACTCGACTGGCGGCCCTCGGTCCCGCTCAGGGAGGGCCTGGAGAACGTCTACACCTGGGCCGAGACCGAACTCGAACCGGCACAGCCGGTGGTCTCCGCCGACGGGGGGCGAGAATGAGCGACTGGACCGACGAGCGAGTCCTCGTCACCGGCGGGGCGTCGTTCATCGGCAGTCACCTGGTCGAGGACCTCGTCGCCGCCGGCGCGGACGTCCGCGTCGCCGACGACTTCTCCAGTGGCGAGCGGGCGAACCTCGACGCGGTCGCAGACGACATCGAGATACTCGAAGGGGACCTGAAAGACATCGCGTTCGCGGACCGCGCGACCGAGGGCATCGAGACGCTGTTCCACCTCGCCGCCGACCACGGCGGGCGCGGCTACATCTCGAACTACCCGGCGAACTGCGCGACGAACATGGCCCTCGACACCATCGTCTACGAGGCCGCCGCGGAGAACGGCGTCGACCGCATCACCTTCGCCTCCAGCGCCTGTACGTACCCGACCGACATCCAGCAGGAGCGGACCCGGTTGCGGGAGGACATGATACAGTTCGACGAGCGCGGCGGGGCGTACGCCGACGAGGTGTACGGCTGGGCGAAGCTCATGGGCGAGCGCTCCCTGCAGGCGTTCCAGGAGCAGTACGACATCGACGCCAGTATCGTCCGAATCTTCACCGCCTACGGGCCCCGCGAGAACGAGACCCACGCCATCATCGCGCTCATGGCGAAGGCCTACGCCGGCCAGGACCCGTTCCGTATCTGGGGGGACGGCGAGCAGACGCGGAACTTCACGTACGTGAAAGACATCACGCGGGCGCTCCGCCTCGCTGCCGAGAACATCACCGACGGGACGGCGGTCAACGCCGGCATCAGCCGGTACGTCTCCATCAACGAGGCGACCGAGCTGATATTCGACCAGCTCGGCTGGGAGCCCGACGAGAGAGACTACCTGACCGACAAACCGGTCGGCGTGCGCCACCGGGCCGCGGACACGACCCGCGCCGAGGAACTGCTGGGCTGGGAGCCCGAGTACAACCTCGGCGACGGGCTCGCAGAGACGCTCGAGTGGTACACCGAGAACCGCGACCGCGACTACGTCCGGTCGAACCTCGAGACGCTGTTGCACGAGCGATAGATGTCGTCCGAACCCACCGAGCACCTCCTGGTCACCGAGTACTTCCACCCGGACACAGCCTCGACCGGCCAGCTGATGACCGACCTCGCCGTCGGACTCAAGGACAGAGGGCTCGACATGACGGTCTACACGGGCCAGCCGAACTACCACAGCGGGGAGAACGAACGACAGCCCTCCCGCTCGCTCCACGAGGGGGTCTCCGTCCGCCGCATCGGGGCCCCGCAGGTCCGACAGAGCTCGATGCCACGACGGCTCGTCAACTGGGCGCTCTTTACCGCCTGGATGACCGTACTGCTGCTGTTCGAACGCGTCGAGCGCGACCGGAAGGTGATATTCGTCACCTGTCCGCCGTTCCTGCCGGCGGCGATGTGGTTCGTCTGTCGGGTCCGGGGCTGGGAGTACACCTACGTCGCCTACGACCTCTACCCCGACGAGCCGGTGGAACTGGGCTACGTCCCCGAAGGCGGGCTGGTCCACCGACTCTGGGAGCGGCTGGACCGACAGGCGTTCCGCGACGCCGAACACGTCGTCGCGCTCGGCCCGGTGATGAAAGAGCGCATCGCGGCGAAGCTGGGTCCTTCGGCCGACCCCGAGAAGATAGAGATTATCCACAACTGGGAGGACGAGGACTTCATCACGCCGATGGCGAAAACGGACAACTGGTTCAGCGAGGAACACGGGCTCACGGACACGTTCACCGTGCTGTACTCGGGGAACATCGCCGAGTTCCACGACCTCGAGACGCTGGTCGGGGCCGCCGCCGAACTGGACGACAGGGAGGTCCAGTTTCTCATCATCGGCGAGGGCGACAACAAACAGCGGATAATCGACCTCGCGGAGGAACACGGCCTCCGCGGGGACAGCGTCGAGTTCCTCCCGTACCAGCCGTGGGACGACCTCCCGTACAGTCTCACGTCGGCGGACGTCTCCGTCGTCGCGGTCAAGGAAGGGTTCGAGGGCATCGTCGTCTCGAGTAAGCTGTACACCGCGATGGCGGCCGGGCAGCCGGTGCTCGTCATCGCGCAGGACGACGACGACGAGGCCCGCATCGTCGACCAGTTCGACGCGGGTATCAGCGTCGAACAGGGCGCCGTCGAGGACGCGGCCGCCGCTATCGAGCGCTGGCGGACGGACCCGCAACTCGTCGAGCGCCAGGGGACGAACGCGCGCGAGGCCTTCGAGGCGAACTTCGTCAAAGACACCGCTATCGACCAGTACTACGAGATGCTCGCTCCGACAGCGCAATCGAAGGTGGTCGCATGACCGACGAGACCGTCGACAACGTGTTGTTCGTCACGTACGACTCGCTCAGATACGACGTCTGGAACCAGATGCAAGACGACCTGGTCGCCGGGCCGAAACTGGAAGGGGCGGGCGTCGCGTTCGAGCGGGCGTTCGCGACGGGACCCGGGACCTCGCCGTCGTTCCCGGGCGTGTTGACCGGGACGCTGCCGCTCTCGCACGGCGGACTCGGACCGCTGACAGCGGAGCGACCCCGCGTTGCCGAACAGTTCCGCTCGCAGGGGTTCTCGACCGCCGGGTTCCACAGTAACCCGTTCCTCTCGACGCACTTCAACTACGACGTCGGGTTCGACACGTTCACCGACTACCAGAACCCGCTGATGGGCGTCGCGACGAAGATATTCCCCCGCGGCATCGAGATAAACAACCCCAAACTCGAACGCGTCGACGACCTGCTCAACCTGACCGGTATGATAAAGTCGGCGTACCAGGCGGTCAGCGACAAGCCCCGGCCGTACGTCGGTGCCGAGGTCATCACCGACGACGCCATCGACTGGTTGAACGGCGCCGACGACCCGTTCTTCTGCTGGGCACACTACATGGACGTCCACCATCCGTGTCACCCACCTGCGTCCTATCGAGCGGCATTCGGCGTCGAACACGTCGACATGGAGACGGTCTCCGAACTGTACTCCAAACTGCTCGACGACTCCCAGTCGTTGACGGAGTCCCAGCTAGCTGACATGCGGGACCTCTACCGGGCCGCAATCGTCCACGTCGACGAGCAGATAGACCGACTGCTCCGAACGCTCGAATCCAACGGGCAACTGGACGACACGCTCGTCGTCCTCACCTCGGACCACGGCGAACTGTTCGGGGAACACGGGCAGTACGGCAAGCCCGAACGGATGTACGACGAACTGATTCAGGTCCCGCTCGTGGTACTGAACGGCCCCTCCGGGCTTTCCGACGCGGCCGGTGACCTGGTGAGTCTGCTCGACCTCCCGCCACTGTTCCACGAGGCGGTCGGCGGGGACGTTCCGGCGGCCTACGAGGGGCAGTCGCCGACCGAACCGCGGGACCACGTCGTCGCGGAGCACGAAGTCGGCGGCGACCCGGTCGTCGGCGTCCGGTCGGCCGACTGGTGCTACGAGATAGACCGGATTCGGGACGAACGCCGCCTCCTCGAGGCCGAAACCGGCCTGGAAGTGGACCGGACCGACGCCGAGGCGGCCAGGGTCAGAGAGCTCGCGGACGGACGCGTGCGGAGTCTCGGCGGGGAAGTCGAGTCGGTGAGCGAGGACCATCTCGACGCCGACGTCGAGGCGCGCCTCGAGGACCTGGGCTATCGGTAGTCGGGGTTCCCGAGATGCCCGTCGCAGTTCAGCCCGAAACGTCTCCGTCGGCGAATCTGTACCGGCCGGTTTCGGTGTTCTCTGCAGAAAGGTAAGTATTAGTACTAGTCTGTTGGGTGCTGTGACCGACACAGTCACCACAACCAACGCAACAATATACCTCACACGCATTACTTTTAATAAATGTTATGCCGCTATATGGATTATCAGGTCCGTCCGACCGAACCGTTCACAATTCGGGCCAGCTACTACCGAGCGGGAGTGTTTCGGCCGCGACACACCCTCATCGCCGCGATTCACCGTCGACGGCGACCGCCGAACAGTCGGGCGACGACGCGGTCGCTGCCGAGTAGATACAGCACGCGGCCCAGCACCGAATCGACGCGCTCCCAGCGGAGGCCGGGTCGGGCCTGGCCGCCGAAGTCGGACTTGAACGAGAAGGTCCCGTCGGCGAAGTCGGGCGTCGTCTCGCCGAAGTCACAGGTCGCGTACCCGGCGTCGATACCCCAGCGGATGGCCGCTCGGTACAGCACTTCGGAGGGGAAGTGCGTGAAGTTCGCCGGGTCGTAGGCCGGAAACAGCAGGACCAGCGCGTCGCGCTCGTCGTCGAGGACCGCGAGCAGTTCACCGGCCGGCGCCCCGTCGACGGTGGCCCGGAACAGTTTCAGCCGGTCGCCGACGTGTGTCAACAGGGCTCGGAGGAAGGCGGGCGAGGCCCCGTCCCCGTCCAGTCGGGCCACGTGCTCGGCGTGGCGCCGCCCGAACGCCTCGACGGTGTCGGGCGTCACCGGCACGTCGGTGGCGGTAACCCCGCCATCGTCGGCTTTCCGGAGGTTCCGCCGCTTCTTCTGGGAGAGGTCGGCGTGAACGTCCGCCCACGGGCGGTCGATGTCGAGGACGAACCGGCAGTCCCTGACCGTGGGATAGTACTCGCGCTCTCGGAGGCGGGTCGCATATCGCAGCGACCGCTCCGACGCGGGCCGGAACAGGTGGCCGATGGTCCGCCCCGACGACAGCGACGCCATCTCGTCGGCGATGGCGTCGAAGACGGCGGCCTCGTCGGTCGCTATCATCGCGCCGTTGGTCCCCGGTTTCGGCGGGCCGAGAAACCGGAACGGGGTGCCCGGAAGCGGGCGGACGAACGACGGGTGGACGCCGACGAGCGTGCCCGACTTCCGGACGGTCACGTGGCGGGCCCGGGCGTCCGTGGCGGCCTCGTACGCCGCCAGCCACTCGTAGCGCTCGAAGACGCTGCCGGTGTCGGACTGCTGGGCGACGACGGCGTTCCACTCGCCGCGTTTGACCGCCGTTATCGAGTGATGAACGGCTGTCTCTAACTCGTCCATGAGTGACTAAAGATTGGCTCGTAACCTAACTCTATGCTGTCCAATCGGGACTGAAGCCGAAAATTCGGCCGTAGTAGATGGGTTTATCCCGGTGACAGAACAGTAGGCGGTATGACCGAACTCGCCGTCGGGGTGGTCGGCGCCGGGTGGATGGCAACCGACTACCACGTCCCGGCGTTCACCTCACATCCGCGGACGCGGGTCGTCGCCGTCGCGGAGCGCGACCCGGACCGCCGGGCGACCGTCGAGCGGGAGCTGTCGCTGCCCGGCTACGCGGACGCCACATCGATGCTCGCCGCCCACGACCTGGACGTGGTGAGCATCTGCACGCCGCCCAGCACCCACGAGGAGATATTCCTACAGGCCGTCGACGCCGGCTGTCACGTTCTCTGCGAGAAGCCGCTGGCCCTGACCGCAGAGAGCGCCCGGCGGATGGCCGACGCGGCGGCCGAGGCCGGCGTCGTCACGCAGGTCGGCTACCTCCACCGCTACTACCGCAACTACGAGCGGGCGCTCCAGTTGCTGGACAACGACATGCTCGGGGACATCGTCGAGGTGAGTATCGCCCACCACTCCGCGCCGCCGTCGGTGGGGTGGTACTATAACCCGGCGCTCTCTGGCGGCGGCGTGGCCCGGGACCTCTTTCCCCACTCGCTGGACGTGCTGTTCGAACTGTTCGGCGAGGACTGCGACGTGACCGACGCGTCAGTCCGCTATCTCCGGGACCGCGCCGTCGAGGACGCCGCCCGCGTATCGCTGTCGTTCGACGGCGTCTCCGCGAGCGGTGGGTCGCCAGACGAGCGCAGTGAGTCTGGCGGCGTCCCCGTCGACCTCTCGGCGACGTGGACACAGACCGAGGGCGTCACGCGCGTGCTCGTCGTCGGCACCGAGGGGTGGCTGGAACTCGATTCGGAGACGCTGCAGGGCGACATCCACGGGCGCCCCTTCGAGTACCAGCACGGGGAGCTCCCGCTGGTGGATATCGGCGTCGCGAACCTCTTCGGGGCCAGCGACGAGGACGCCCACACGGCCCGGATTCAGGACTTCGCGGACCACGCCGCGGCGGGCGACCGGGAGACGGCGGCCCCGGCGAGTCGTGGGGTCGCCGTCGCCGAGGTCATCGACGCGGTGTACGAGGCGTGTGGCGTCGACTGGGGGGCCGGGTCGTGACCGTCCTCGTCACCGGCGCGACGGGCTTTATCGGCCTGAACCTGCTGGCACACGTCGAGGGCACCGACCGCGACCCCGTCGCGATGGTCCGGGCGAGTTCTTCGACCGCGCGGCTGCCCGAGGGCGTCGAGACGGTCGAGGCGGACCTCTCGGACCCCGACTCGCTGGCCGCGGCCCTGGCGGGCGTCGACAGCGTCGTCCACCTCGCCGCCGCCGTCTACGACACCGGCGCGATGGCCGGGACGAACGTCGCCGGGACCGAACGGCTCGTCGAAGCGGCGGCCGACGCCGACGTCGACCGGTTCGTCTTCGTCTCGACCATCGGCGCCCACCCCGCGGTCCCGGCCGACGCCGACTCGACGTACCAGCAGTCGAAGGTCGCCTCGGAGGAGTTGCTGTTCGGCCGCGACCACCCCTTCGAGGTGTCGGCCGTCTACCCGACGTACATCTTCGGCCCGCGGGACTACCGGCTGACCCGCTACGAACACGTCCGCCCCGTCGCGACCAACCGGGTACTCGTGCCGCCGCTGTACACCGACGCGAAGTACAACGTCGTCCACGTCGACGACGTGGTCGGCACCATCGCCCACTGCCTCGACGGCGCCCCCGGGCGCCACCTCGTCACCGGGCCGAACGTCACGAACAAGCAGTTCCTGACGACGATTGCGCGCCACACGCCCGGCAAGTGTCGGGTCGTGAGCGTCCCCTACGGCGTCATCAAGTACGGCGTCAAGCCCGCGATGGACCTGCTCCACCGCGTCGGCATCTCGCCGGTACCGGGTGCGGGGTTCACCGACCGGGAGGACTTCGGCACCGTCCGCGAGGCCCTCACCGAGCGAGCGCCGGTCCGCCAGCGGGACTGGCGGGCCGCCATCGGCGACACCGTGGCGTGGTACGACCGGGTGGGGCTGCTGTAGGATGCGCGGGCGCGGGTCACGCGGGACGCTCTCGCCGCCGCCACTGGGCCGGACGATGAACCTCGCCCGGGCCAGTTCGCTGCTCTTCCTCGTCGAGTTGCTCAACACGGCCATCGGCTTCTTCGGGACGGTCTACTTCGCCCGGGAACTGGGGGCGACGCTGCTCGGCGTCTTCTTCCTCTTCGAGGCGACGCTGTACACGATGGCGACCGTCGTCGACTTCGGGCTGCGCGGGGCCGTCGAGAAGCGCATCAGCGCCGGCGAGGACCCCGGCCAGATGTTCGGCGCCGCGGTCGTGCTCAAACTGGCGCTCATCGTCGTCGTCTCGGCGGTCGTGCTGGCCCTGCGAGAGCCGCTCGCGGCCTACGTCGGCGCCGACTTGGCCCTGGAGCTCGTGGGCGTGGTCATCGCGTTCGAGCTGTCGATGCTCGTCGTCCACGTCCTTCAGGGGGAACTCCGCGTCGCACAGACCGCCGTCCTGCACTTCCTCCGGAGCCTCACCTTCGTCAGCGTCGCGGTCGCCCTGCTCCGGTACGGCTACGGCGTCCGGGCGCTCGTCTGGGCGCTCCTGGTCAGCTACACCGTCTTGCTGGTCGCGGGGAGTCTCCGGCTCTCGACGCCGCTGTCCCGCCCCAAGAAGTACCACCTCCGGTCGCTGTACGACTACGCGAAGTTCAACGGGGTTTGGGGACTGGGCGGGCACGTCTACAACTGGATGGACGTCATCGTCATCGGCTTCTTCCTCTCGCAGGCCGCCGTCGGGGCCTACGAACTCGCCTGGCGGCTGACGACGACGGCCATCATGTTCAGCACGGTCTTTGCCCGCGTCCTCTTCCCGCAACTGTCGGCGTGGCAGGCCGACGGCGCCACCGAGAAGGTCCGGGACCTGCTCTCGGACGCGATGACGACGTCGCTGTTGCTCATCGTCCCGTCGGTGGTCGGGGTCGCGCTCATCGGCCGGGAGATTCTCGGGGTCGTCTTCGGGGCCGAGTACGCAATCGCCGCGGCCGCCTTCCTCGTCCTGATGGTCGAGAAGCTCCCCCAGGCCGTGAACCTCGTCTTCGACAAGGCCATCCAGGCGTTCGACCGGCCCAAGTACGGCGCCATCGCCACCGTCGTCTCGCTGTCGATGAACATCGCCCTGAACCTCCTCCTGGTGCCCCGCTACGAACTGGTCGGTGCGGCCGCCGCTACGCTGCTGTCGGTGACGGCGAACACACTGATTCTGGGCTACTATCTCGGGCGACTCACGACGATACGGTTCCCGGTCCGGGACGTGGGCTGGACCGTCCTCGCCTCGCTCGCCATGGGGGCCGCGCTGGTCGGGCTGACCCGCCTGCTGACGGTGGAGACGCCGGGGACACTCGTCGCCGCCGTTGCCCTCTCGGCGGTCGTCTACGGCGCCGGCGTGCTCGCGGCACCGCCGCTGCGCGTGAAAGTCGTCGAGAACGTGCGAGACATCCGCGGGTGAGGGCGAGAGAGCCTGGCGAAAGTTTAACCCAGTTGAAGATGCAACTCCAGAGTATGGCGACGGCGGTAAAGATGGACGAGGAGACGAAGTCGCTTCTCGAAGAGCTACAGGCCGAAATCAAGCTCAAAACCGGCACGAAGGTCACACAACAGGAGATACTGGCTCGCGTCGTCGAATCGGCCGCCGAGTCACGAACGGCGTTCGTCGACTCGTTCAGAGACGGACGGACGGCACTCGACGAGTCGGAACTCGACGCCTTCAATCGGGGGATGGTGTCGTCCGGCGTCGAGACCGATGAAGACGACATAGACAGCGTTCTCTACGAGTGAGTGTCTTCGTCGATACGGGCGTCTTCTACGCCCACCACGATACCGATGCCAGCCGACACGAGAGCGGTGTCGGGGCCCTCAATCGCGTCGTCGAGTCGGCCGAATACGGTCACGTGATGACCAGCGAGTACGTGTACGACGAAGTCGTGACCCTGACTCACCGTCGAACCGGCGATGTTTCGGCGGGCGTCGAAGTCGGGCGCCGTATCCGCGGCGAGGGATATCCCGATGCCGTCGACCTGTTGTACTCCTCTGCGAGACTGTTCCAGGACGCCGTTAAGACACACGGCCGCTACAGCGACCACGGGCTCAGTTTCACCGACGCGATGACAGTCGCGATGGTCGAGTACCACGACGTAGACGCGGTGTTGAGTTTCGACGACGATTTCGACGGAATCGTCGACCGACTGGCGCCTGCAGCGGTCGCCGGTGAGTGAGCGGCGACCACCGGCTCAACTCGTCAGCCGGTAGACGACGCCCTCCTGTCTCGTGAGCGGGTCCTCCGCCAGCGCCGCCCGCGTCCCGAGGACGTAGCTGTCCCCGTCGGCCTGCCCGAGCGACAGCACCTGGATGTCCAGCCCGCCCTCGACCCGGACCTCGCGGGTCGGCCAGCGCCCCGAGTCCCGTGGCGTCGCCGCGACGAGGCGTCCGGCGGGACTGGTGAAGGAACTCGTGAACACGCCAAAGAGGTAGTCGTCCCGCAGCGGGTCGATATCGCCGGTGTGGACGTGGCCGCCGATGACGGCGAAGCCGACCGCGTCGCCCGCCTCGTCGAAGTGCGGGAACTCCAGTTTGGGGTCGACGAGCGGTTCCCCCCGGGCGGACTCGACGACACACTCCCCCTCGGCGCTGGTCCCCAGTTGCGGGTCGTGGCAGTGAAAGCCCTCCTTGAGCGGCCAGCCGTAGTTCCCGCCCTTCTCGACGACGTTGACCTCCTCCCAGGTGGCCTGGCCCACGTCGCCCAGGATGAGCCGGTCGCCGCTGAAGGCCATCTTCCAGGGGTTGCGAAGCCCCCACGCGTACAGTTCGTCGCGGCCCTGGACGCCCACGAGCGGGTTGTCCCCGGGGATGCCGTATGGCAGGTCGCCGGTGCGGCCGTCCACGTCGATGCGGACGATACAGCCCTTGAGGTTGTCGAGGTCCTGGCCGTTGAACGGGTTCAGACCGTCGCCCAGCGCGCCGTAGAGGTAGCCGTCGGGGCCGAACTCTATGGTCCCGGACTGATGGATGGGGCGGGGCCAGGGCATATCCAGCAGGACGCGTTCGCTCGACGTGTCGACGCCGTCCCGGTCCGCGGTGGCGGTGAACTCGGAGAGTATCTCGCGGTGGTCCAGTTCCGGGTCTTCGGCCGGCGTGCTGTAGCGGACGTACAGCTTCCGGTTCGTCGCGAAGTCGGGGTGGAAGGCCAGCCCCAGCAGTCCGCGTTCGTCGTAGGCAATCCAGTTGGGGAGGTCCTGTCCGAGCGCCACGAGTCGGTCCGAGAGGTCCAGAAACGTCGACTCGACGCCGTCGTCGCCGAGGACGTACACCTGCCCGACCTGGTCGAGGACGAACCGTCGGCCGTCGGCGGCGACGAGCGCGTTCGGCGAGACCAGCCCCGTGGCAACGGGTTCGACGCCGACGGTCGGCCCCTGTTCGAAGTAGTTCGTCGGTCCGCGGTCGCCACCCGGCCCCCCGCTTCCGGACGGTGTCCCCGCTCGCGTGTCCGTTCCCCGGGCCGCGTCCCGACCGCCGGACGAACAGCCCGCGAACGCGCCGGTCAACCCGACCGCACCGAGCGTTCCCAGCAGTCGCCGCCGTGAGACGCGTGACGAACCCCGTGGACGGGGCTCGGGTTTCCGATTCATGCGCTATCGAAGTCGCGTAACTATTTAAGGATTAATCGGTCATCAGCTGGAGAAGTACAGCAGGTATCGAGCGGCAATCCGGAACACACCGCGAGTGGCCGGCGCTCCCGGTCGGCGGGCAGACGGACCGCCGCCACTGCTCCGTCGTCGCTGGCAGCGGAAATTCGACAGCAATCGTACAGCGAGCGGCCCGGTTATCGTCCGTCTCTGGGACCACTCTACGCAAAATCCCGGCACCGCGTCGAAACTTCCCGAATCGAACTGTCTTAATTCATCGATACAATCGACAACTGTAGTAGTAAAGGATATATTTACTGCTAATAGTTGTCCGGTAGATGGCTACGGAACCACCATCAGATGACGACGAAACTGCCGTGACACGGCGGACACTGCTGAAGCTCACAGGGGTCAGTGCGGTCGGTGCGACGTCGCTCGCCGGGTGTCTCGGCACCGACGGGAGCCCGACATACCGGCTCGGCTACGGTGGTGTCGCCTGGTCGGTCGCCGAGGGGGTCTCCCCGGCGCTGCTCGCGGCGTCGCTCTCCTCGCCCAGCGACGGGCTCGTCGGGCACTGGCCGCTCGACGGGACGAGCGGGTCGGTCAGCGACGTCGCCGGCGGCAACGACGGGACGGTCCGCGGGGAGCCACAGCGGGGCGTCGCCGGCGTCTACGGGACGGCCGCCGTCGCCTTCGGACCCAGCCCGGACGACTACGTCGAGGTGCCCGACGCGGGTGCGCTCGGTCCCGACGAACTCACCTTCGGCGGCTGGTTCAGGACCGACAGCGGCGCGAACAGCCAGACCGTCGTCCAGAAGGCCGACGCCCGTTACGGCGACACCGGCTACGCCGTCGAGGTCCAGACCACCAACAGTCTGCGGGCCCACGTCGGCGTCGAGAGCGGCCGGGCGTCGGTCAACCCCTGGGGGGTGGCGACACAGGACGGCCAGTGGCACCACCTCATGTGCACGTGGGACGGCGCCGTCATGGTCATGTACCTGGACGGCGAGGCGGTCGGGCGCGACGGGTCACAGTCGGGGCGGGTCGTCCACTCGGACCGACCGCTGTACATCGGCTACGGCGACAACGGCTACACCAGCTACTACGACATGGACGGGGCCATCGACGACGTTCGGGTCTACGACCGCGCGCTCTCCGCGACGGAGGTCGGCGCCCTGTTCGACGGCGCCGGGCTGACGGAGTCGACGCCGACTGCGACCCCGACACCAACACCGACGCCGACTTCCACCCCGACGGCAACGCCAACACCGACGCCGACACCAACTCCGACGCCGACCCCAACGCCCACACCAACGCCGACCCCGACTGCAACGCCCACGCCGACTCCCACACCCACGCCGACGGAAGACGGGTCGGACACCACCGACCCCAGCACCCGGCCGGTGCCGGTGGCCCGCTGGCGCTTCTCGGAGACGAGCGGGACGACCGTCGCCGACAGCGCCGGGGGGTCGGACGGCTTCGTCCGCGGCTCGCCGACGCTGGACACCGACGGGGTGTCGGGCGGGTCGGGTATCGCGTTCGGAGCGAGCGCGGACGACTACGTCGAGGTGCCCGACGCCGGCGTCCTGACGCCGACGGCGGCGCTCACGTTCGCCGGCTGGTACCGGACGACGAGCGGCGCGAACGAACAGACCGTGGTCCAGAAGGCCGACAGCCGCTACGGCGCGGAGGGATACGCCGTCGACGTCCAGACGCCAGACAGTATCAGAGCGCACGTCGGCGTCGAGAGCGGCCGGGCCGCGGTCAATCCGAGCGCCCCGACCCACGACGGTCAGTGGCACCACGTGGCCTGTACGTGGGACGGCGACGCGCTCGTGCTGTACCTCGACGGCGAGGCGGCCGACCGCGACAGCTCCCAGTCGGGGGCCGTCGTCCCGAGCAGCCGGTCGCTGTACGTCGGCTACGGCGACAACGGCTACACCAGCTACTACGCGATGGACGGCGCCGTCGACGACGTCCGCGTCTACGACGTGGCGCTGACCGCCGACCAGGTCGCGGCGCTGTACGCCGACGGCGACGCGACCGGCACAGACGGCGGCGACAGCGGCGGGTCCACCGGGGACTCGACGCCGACACCAACACCCACACCGACGCCCACGCTGACGCCGGTGCCGAACGACGAGTTCGGCGATGTCGGCTACGGCGACTACGGCTTCGGCGGCGTCGGGGGGAGCTAACCGATGACAGACAACCACCAATACGAGACCCCGGCCGAGGGCAGCCTCAACTGGGACGAACCGCTGAACCGCAACTTCGAACGCATCGACACGGACGTCGAGGTCCGCGACACCGACGCCAGCCGCGGGAACTACGTCGCAAAGACCGGCGCGAAGTTCCTCGCGACGGACACCGGGAACGTCTACATCGGCGACGGCGGCTCGTGGACCCAACTGGGGACCATCGGGGCCGGCGGCGGTTCGACGGTCGAGGGCGACGGTATCACCTCGCTGTTGCTGCAGGGCTTCGTCGTCGCGCTCGGGCGGAACAACTCCGCGCCGCGGTCGGTCGACCCGGCGACGACCAGCACCCCCATCCAGGACGCGCTGGACATCGTGGCGGCCGCGGGCGGCGGCGAGGTCCGCCTGCCGACGGGCGTCGTCGAAGAGACCGGCCCCATCCGGCCCTACGAGGAGACACAGATACTCGGTCTGGGCGTCGAACTCTCGAAGGTCTCCATCACCGACCGGAGCGCCGACGGCATCCTGTTCGACCGCGAGTCGGGCACCAGTCGTGTCAAACTCGACGGCTTCGCGCTGAACGTCCCCGCCGGGAACCAGCCGACCGGCGTCGCCGTCCACCACACGAACCGGGACACGCAGGACCTCCTCGTCGGCCGGCTGCTGTTCTGGGGCTGGAACAACTCGGTGTATCGGGTCGACGAGAACGTCGGCCCGTTCCAGTGTCGCCACGAACAGCTCACCATCTACGAGTGCGACGCCGGCGACCAGGACGGCCTCTTCGAGTTCCGGTCGTACTACGGGCCGGCCAACTGGTTCGGCACTATCGCCGCTTACCCCAGCGCGACCGTCAGCGGGCAGAACACGACGGTGTTCTTCTCCCGCGGTGGCACCCAGACCGTCGATTTCCTGACGATGGGCGGCTCCGCCGGGGTCGCCGTCGAGCAGACCTGGGACGGCCTCGTCCACTTCGGCAACGTCCACTGGGAACCGACGACGAACCCGACGAACCCGCCGGCTATCGTCCGCCTGCTGGGCCACGGCACCGCCGTCATCGGGACGGTGAAACACGTCACCGGCGTCGCCGACTACGTCTACGAACTGGGGTACGACAGCTACAACGGCCGAGGCCCCGACCGGAAGATACTGGGCCCGTACATCGAACTGGGCGCCGAGGCGGACATCACGACCAACTACGTGAACCTGGCACACCCGGTCGACCCCGCGGCGCCGTCGCTCTACCAGGGCTCGCCCGACGACGTCGACGTGACCCACAGCGAGGGTGCGACCGGCGGCTTCCGGGCGCTCGGAACCGCCGGGACCGGGTTCTAACCGCCCTACTACGCGGTCGCAGATGGGATTAAGTAGTCCCGCCACACAGGAAATACAATGGCCGACGACCCGAAGGAAAACGAGTTCCTCGCACACGCTCGCTACCGGCTGGACCCGCTCGCAAGCGGGGTCCGGACCACGCTCGCCGGGACGCCCCTTGTCGAGCGGGTGGCCTGGCACCTCGGCGAGGCGCTGCACATGCGACAGGCCGGACCGACGGTCCGCCCCGAGGCGGCGGACCTGAGCGGCCGGTACGGCGGCCCGACGGTCCCGACGTTTCCGAGCGACGCCGACAGAGCCCCCGCGCGGTTCGTCCCGACGGCAGGTATCAACCCCGTCCTCACGGCCGCTGACGTGACGGACTTCGGACGGACTGACTGCGTCGCCGACCCCTTCCTGTACGTCACAGAAACCGGCGACTGGCACATGTTCTTCGAGGTGTACACGCACAACCGCGAGCCGACGGCCGCCATCGGCCACGCGACGAGCCCGGACGGCTACGACTGGCGCTACGACCGCATCGTCCTCGAAACCGACGAACACCTCTCCTATCCCTACGTCTTCCGGGCCGACGGCGAGCACTACATGGTGCCGGACCGCTGGGCCAAAGAGCGGGGGCCGGCCGGCGTCACCCTCTACCGGGCCGAGTCGTTCCCGCACGACTGGACCGCCGTGGCCGAACTGGTGCAACCGTCGACCCCGCTACACGACTTCAGCCCGTTCCGCTGGGACGGCCGGTGGTGGGCGCTCGTCGGCGACGGCACCGACCTCTACGCCTACTACAGCGACGACCTCGAAGCCGACGATTGGACCGGCCACGACGACAACCCCGTCGTCGCGGACCGGCCCCGCGCCGCCAGACCGGGGGGCCGTCCTCTCGTCTTCGACGACCACGTGCTGGCGTTCTACCAGGACTGCGAGCGCCGCTACGGGGAGTCGGTGCGTGCCTACGAGATTTCCGAGCTCACGCCCACGACCTACGTCGACGAGGAACGGGCCGGGTCGCCGGCCCTGACCCCGCCCGGCGGGCTGGGGTGGAACTCCGGCGCCATGCACACGGTCGACCCGTGGTACGACGGCGAGGGGTGGCACTGCGTGGTCGACGGCAACCTCGGGCTGGGGTACCAACTGCTCGGTGAACACCACTGGGCCATCGGCATCTACCGGGCGTAGCGAGGGCAACCCGGATGGTCTGGGTCTACGGAAGCTCCTGTGGGACCGGCTCGGGCGTCGTCAGCCCCTCAGCGAAGCCGATACCGTAGTAGGTGTACTGGGCCGCGAGCATGACCGGAACCAGCAGTGCGAGCCCGCTGCGCCGGTCCCGATACACCTGCCGCGTCGCGTAGCCACTGACGAGGAGGAAGGAGAGCGCGAGCAGCGGGGCGTTTCGCAGGCGTCCCCGGCGCAGGTCGTCGAGTCCGGCCAGCGAGCCACCAAGCAGCGCGAGCGAGGGCAGCGCCGAGTACCAGCGGATGACTTTCCCGTGGCGTCGCTGGATGCGAGCCATCGCGTAGCCGTACGAGCGGCTCTTCTTGCAGTAGTCGGCGAAGGTCGCCGAGAGGTGATGCGAGACGGCGATAGCGGGGTCGAACAGGAAGCGGTAGCCCGCCTCCGACAGTCGGAAGTGGAACTCGGCGTCCTCGCCGACGTTTATCTCGCCGTCGAAGCGGTGCTCCTCGAAGACCGACGCGTCGTAGCAGACGTTACAGCAGGCCACGGAGCGGACCTCCCGGACCCGGTCGATGGCGTGGGACTGCGGGGACCCCCCGGAGCCAAACACCGTTCCCTGGAGACTGCCGACCAGTTTCGCGAACGGCGGGTCCGACGGGAACGGCCGGTTCGGGCCGCCGACGCCGACGACGTGGTCCTCGGTCCCGGCGATGCGGTCGACGTGCGAGCGGAGCCACGTCGCGGGAACGGCACAGTCCGAATCGGTAAAGGCGACGTAGTCGCCCTCTGCCAGGTCGATGCCGTAGTTGCGACAGGCCCCGATGGTCCCGCCCGCGACGACGTGGAAACCGGCGCCGTATTCGGCGGCGAGGGCCTCGGTGTCGTCGGTGCTACCGCCGTCGACGACGTGGACCGCGTAGCGGTCCGCCGGGTACGTCTGGCCGGCGAGCGACGACAGCGTCTCCCCCACCGTCGCCGCGGAGTTGTACGTGACGACGACGACCGTGACGAACGGGTCCTCGTCGGGTGACTGGTCCGACACGACGTTTCAGAAGTCGGGTCGGGGAATAATCCTATCGGTGAATCGTTAGCCGAGCCCTACCCCGGCTCTGCCGAGGGCACGGAGGCTCCCGGTGCGCCAGGAACCGGCGACGTCGACGTCGCTCGCCCGGCCGAAGTACCACGACGGCCGGTCGGGGTCGAGCCGGTTGCTGACGTGGACGACGTTCTCCCGGACGACGCCGCTTCCCTCCGTCGAGTTCGAGAGCACGGCGTCGCCGGCTCCGGCGGTGAGTTCGTAGACGTAGTCGACCGCGCCCGAGTCCACGATGACGTCGTCGACCCGCGTGACGGCGTCGTCGCCGATGGCGACCAGTGCCGACGGAATCGACCGCTGACCGACGGGCTCGTAGTGGAGTCGCCCGACGTGGAGACGCCCGCCGGTCGTGTCGACGAGTCGGCCGGTGGTCGTCCCGACCGTGACGTGCTGAACAGAGAGCTCGCCGCCGCGCTGGTAAAGCAGCCGGCTGTCGCGGCCGCTCCTGCCCGCCGTCGGGTAGGCGACGATAGTCCCGAACCAGTTGGCCGGGCCGTACCCCGAACGCCACTCTACGAGGCCGTCGCGGTCGCCGGCGTCGCAGTCGTCCATCCGGAGGAAGTCGTGGCGACACTGGAACGGCCCGACGCCCTCGTCGACCCGGTACACCGTGTTGCTCCACTCGCGGCAGTAGAGGCGGCCGACGTAGAGGTCTGCGGGGTCCGTCGCAGCGTCGCGTTCGTTCGGGAGGAAGTGGACGGCGACGCCGGTGCCGGTGTTCGCGCCGGGCCCGCGCAGTTCGAAGCCGTCTAGCTGGACGCGGTGGGTCCGCTCGTCGCGGTCGAAGCGGATACCGTCGGTCCCCCGGCCCGTGATTTCCAGCACCGAGACGTTCATGCCGAAGCCGTAGATGCCGGTGTTCTCGTGGGGGCGAACCGGGCCGCGGTCGGTCACGCGCCCGGGCGGGAGGTAGACGCGGCCGCCGCTGTCGGCGACGGCGTCTAACGCGTCCTGTACCGGCGTGTCGGTGCCGGCCGTCTCGACGGTCGTCCGCTCGAAGTCCCGACCGACGGCGACGACGTGGCCCTCGGCCAGCGACTGCACGGCTGTCGGGGTGGCCTGCGTTTCGGTCGGCATCCCGTCACCTCCGAACAGCGAACAGCCGGCGGTAGAGGCGGCGAGCGCGAGGGCGAGGAACGAACGGCGGCCGAGCGGAGCCGTCACGGCTCCCCTCGTGGTAGACATCTGGTGTAAGACACACGGCTAGGTGTTGGATAGACGGTACAAAAAGCGTTTGCGCACGGCGGCAGTCGGCACGGAAAACGTAATATCCGCGTCCGCAGTATGGTAGGACGAACAGACCGCCGTCCAACGGCGTGGCCCCCTTATGTCCGACGACAAGTCAGCTACACCCGACTCGCCCGCCGCGCCGACCAGCACGCCGTACCGCGTCCTCGGCTGCGCGGCGGAACACCCGAACCACATCTTCCCGGTACGGACGCCGTTCAACCACCGGTCGTTCGACGCGCTCAACGCGACCGGCGTCGACCTCGACGTGGTGTCGCCAACACCGTTCGCACCGCCGGTCGGGCCCTACTCCGAGTATCGCCACGTCCCGGCGAGCGAGCGGTGGGGCTCCTACGAGGTCCACTACCCCCGCTTCCTCTACGCGCTGCCCAAGCGTTACTTCTACCACGTCTCTGGCAGCTCCGCGCGCAAGCGCGTCACCCGATTCGTCGAGCGCGAGTTCGAGACGCCCCACGACGTGGTGCAGGCCTGCGGGTTCTACCTCGACGGCTACGCCTGTCTGGAGTACTGCCGACGCAACGACATCCCGCTGGTCGCCCTCTCTCACGCCGGGGACCTGAAGAACTACGACCGATTCAACGACCGCGTCCAGTCCCACATCCGCGAGACCATCGACTACTGCTCGGCCGTCCTGACGGTGAGCGACGAACTCAGCGACGTGGCCCGGCGGTTCGCGCCGGCGAACAAGGTCGAGACGCTCCCCATCGGGGAGGACCCGGAGAACTACCCGACCGACAGCCGCGACCGGATTCGCCGCGAACTGGGGCTGGACCCCGACACGAAGCTCCTGCTGTTCGTCGGCCGCTTCGAGAAGGAGAAAGGCGTCAAGGAGTTGACCGCCGCCCTCCAGTCGCTCGACCGCGAGGACGTGGCCGTCGCCGCCGTCGGCCACGGTGGCGCCCTGCGCTGGTGGTTCCTGGAGCGACTCGGCGAGTTGTCCCACCCCGCCCACGCCTACTGGGAGCTCGACCCCCTGGCCGTCCGGCGGCTCCACGTCGCCGCGGACCTGCTGGTGTTGCCCAGCCACTTCGAGGCTCGCCCGACCGTCATCTACGAGGCGATGGCCGCCCGCTCGCCCGTGCTGGCGTCGAACGTCGGCGGCATCCCGGAGATGGTCGTCGACGGCGAGACGGGCGTTCTCGTTCCACCACACGACGCCGAGACGCTGTCCGAGACGCTCGACTACCTGCTCGACGACCCCGAGCGGCTCCGTGAGATGGGCGCGGCGGGCCACCAGCGGCTGCTCGACAACGAGTGGACCTGGCGGCGCCACGCCGAGCGCCTGCGCGAGATTCACCGGGAGGTCATGGCGTGACTGCGGTGAGCGTCGTCGTCCCGGCCTACGAACGGGCCGACGTGGTCGGCCGGGCCATCGACAGCGCGCTGGCACAAACGGTCGCGGACATCGAGGTCCTCGTGGTCGACGACGGGAGCGAAGACGACACGGAAGCGGTCGTCGGGGAGTACGCGGACGACCGGGTCCGGTATCTCGCCCACGACACCAACCGCGGCGTCAGCGCCGCCCGGAACACCGGCGTCGCGGCCGCGACGGGCGAGTACGTCGCCTTCCTCGACTCCGACGACGAGTGGCTGCCCCGGAAGCTCGAACGCCAGCTAGCGGTCCTCGACGGCCGGGGCGACGGCTGGGTCGGCGCCTACTGCGACGTGGCGACGGCCGGGCTCTCGCGGCTGGGGCGGCTCGCCGGGGTCGTCTCGGAGACGCTGTTTCGCTCCGGCGCGCCCCGCGAGGGCGGCCGGGAACTCGCCGAGTCGCTGCTCGCCATGCGGGTGTTCATGGGGCCGGGCTCGACGCTGCTGGTCGAGCGACGCGTCCTCGACCGGACCGGCGGCTTCGACGAGGGACTCTCCATCTACGAGGACTGGGACCTCGTCCTGCGGGTGCTCGCCGAGGGGAAACTCGCCTACGTCGACGAGGCGCTGGCGCTGACCCACTTCACCGGTGACGCCCCCGCGGAGGCCTACGTCGCGAACGACCGGCGCTACCTGGAACGCAACGCCGCCCTCGTGGCCGACCTCGAACGACGCGGCGTCCCGGTCCGTCGGGTCCACCGCATGGGGGTCGTGGGCCACTTCCTCGCGGAGGGGCGGTTCGCGGAGGCGCGGGAGTACCTCGACGCGGGGACCGTCGCCCGCCCGAAGAACCTCGCCCGACTGGCGTTCTGGTCGGTGCTTGGCCTACAGGCACGCCTCGGTGGAGGAGCGCGATGAGCGGCCCCGGCTACGGCGACGACGGCGAGCCCTACCGGGTGCTGGGGTGTTGTATCCACCACCAGAGCCACGCGCTGCCGGTCCGCTCGCCCTTTAACCACCGGTCGTTCGACGCGCTGAACCGGACCGCGGCGGAACTGGACCTCGTCGTGCCGACACCGTACGCCCCGCCGGTCGGGCCGTACTCGGAGTACAGCCGGGTGCCACGGACCGAGCGGTGGGGGACCTACGTCGCCCACTACCCGCGATTCGTCTACTGGGTGCCAAAGCGGCGCTTCTACCACCGCTCTGGGGACTCCCTGCAAAAGCGGGTCACCCGCTACGTCGAGGACGCCTTCACGACGCCCCACGACATCGTCCACGTCTCGGACATCTACCTCGACGGCTACGGGATGCTCCGGTACTGCCGTCGCCACGACCGCCCGCTCGTGGTCAACAGCCACGCCGTCGACCTCCACAACTACGACTCCTTTACCGACGGCGCACAGCGGCGCATCCGCGAGACCATCGAGTACGCATCGCGCATCCTCGTCGTCAGCGACGAACTGGCCGGCGTCGCGCGCCGCTTCGCCGACGACGGGAAGGTGGTGACGGTGCCTATCGGCGAGGACCCGAGCAAGTTCCCGACCGACCGGCGCGAGGCGATACGGGACGAACTCGGTATCGAGCCCGACACGAAGGTGTTGCTGTCGGTCGGTGCCTACACCAAGGAGAAAGGGCTGAAAGAACTGGTCGAGGCCGTCGGGGCGCTGGACCGCGACGACGTCATGCTCGTCACGGTCGGTCACGAGGGGGACCTCCGCTGGTGGCTACTGGACCGGCTCGGCGCCTTCCCGCACTCGGCCCAGTCCTTCTGGCGGCTCGACCCGGTGGCGCTGCGGCGCTGGCACGTCGCCGCCGACGCGCTCGTCCACCCGAGCTGGCGCGAGGGGCGGCCGACGGTCATCTACGAGGCGATGGCGGCCGGCACCCCGGTGGTCGCCTCGAACGTGGGCGGTATCCCGGAGATGGTGGTCGACGGTGAGACCGGCGTGCTCGTTCCGCCACACGACCCCGAGCGGCTGACCGGCGTGCTGGACGAGCTACTGGACGACCCCGAGCGCCTGCGGGCGATGGGCGCGGCGGGCCACCAGCGGCTGCTCGACCAGGGGTGGACCTGGCAGCGCCACGCCGAGCGACTCACCGAGATACACCGGACGGTGATGGCAGAATGGTGACCGAGCCGGTGTCGGTCGTGATTCCCTACAGCCCGAAGTACACCCCGGAGTCGATGCTCGAAGAGGCGAAGGCGACCGTCGCCGACCAGACCGTCCCCACCGAACTCGTCGTCGTCGACGACGTCGACACAGGGCCGGCCGACGCCCGCAACGCCGGGCTGGACCGGGCCGACACCCGCTACGTCGCCTTCCTCGACGCCGACGACCTCTGGACGCCCGACAAGCTGGACCGCCAGCTCGAACGCATGGCCGAGACCGGCGCCGGGCTGTGTCTGCAGGGCGAACCGACGGCGCTCGACGACTTCGTCTACGACGTGTTCGTCGGCGACTTCTCGGAGGTCACGTCGGCCATCCTCGTCGATACCGAGCGGGTCAGCGTCCGGTTCGAGACGGGGCTGCAACGGGGCGAGGACCTGCTGTACGTCCTCGAAGCGGCGAGCGAGGCGGGCGTCTGTTGCTGTCCGGACCTCTTTACCCGGCGGCGCCACGAGCGAAGCATGATGGCCTCGGGGATGGCCGTCGACGAGTACCGCGAGCACGCCACGCGCTTTGGCTACCTCGTCAGCCAGCGGGTCCCCGCGGCCCAGCCGTACCTCCCCATCTACTACAACCAGCTCTACACCGACCTCGGCGTGGCCTGCCACGAGGCTGGCGAGTACGACCGCGCCGTCACCTACCTGGGGCGGGCGGTCCGCATCTCGCCACACCCCTACTCGGTGGCGTTCCTGCTCAGGGCCGTGCTGTTCCGGGCGCTACCGGGCTCGCCGTAGAGCCGTCGGAAGCCGTCGTCGCTGCGGTAGATACGAACCGAATCCGTGGTGTACACTTTGGTCTGCATCGCTTCGGCGGCCTCGAAGCGGCGCTGGCCCACCGCGAAGGTGTTCAGGTCACCGGTCCGCAGGCCCCGCCCCAGCGCGACGACGTAGTCTGTCCATCGCTCGCGGGTGACGATATACGTCGCCCCGGTCCGCAAGCCAGTGGGCCGGGCCCGCAACGGCCGTGTGGCGTTGAATCGCGTCGTCTCGAAGGCCCGGTTGGTGACCCGGTCGGTCGCGACGGTGCCGTTGCCCCGCTCCCGGAGGAACGCCGACGCCGTCGTCACCGAGCGGTACTCGGTGTCCGACATCGACACCTGCTCGCGGCGCTCGTCGATGTAGACCCGGCTCATGTCGTCGGCGGCGAGGACGGTAAAGGCCGTCGCGCCGCCCAGCATCGCGAGCACCAGCAGCGACGCGACCGCGTAACGCGACTCGACGGCCAGCGCGCGCCGGAGGCCGACGGCCAGGGGCAACACGGCGAGCAGGGAGACGACGAACGTCAGGCGCTCTATCTGGGGAATCGGTATGGGAAGCGGGAGCAACAGCGCGGCGAGGCCGAGCCCGGTGACCGTGAGCGTAAAGCCCCGCCGGTACGTCGCGTACTCGCCCAGCAGTTCGTAGGCGGCGAGCAGCAAGACGGCCCCGAGGCCGACGGCGTACAGCCCCGTCGGCGTCAGCAGCCACGCGACGGCGCGCGCGAGGGTGTCGACGGGTAGCGTGGCCCCGTAGGTAAACAGCTGTGCCGTCGGCACGGCCACCACGTCGAACAGCAGTCCCAGCGTCAGTTCGACGATGCCGACGAGGATGAGACTCGGGGAGTACGCCCAGTAGGCAAGCAGGAAGAGGCCGCCGACGAAGCCGGGAAAGAGGTACCGATAGCTGAGTGTCCGGCGCAGTGCCCCGTCCCGGAACAGTCGAGAGCGAACGAGGAAGACGGGCACGGCGGCGGCCACGAGTGCGGCGAACAGCAGGTACGTCAGGTGGTGCGTGACGACCATCGTCGCCACCAGGAGCAGGGCGAACGTCGAGTGGTGGCGGTAGGCGCCCTCGGCGCGGGCGTCGACGAGTCGCCGGTTGGTGTACATGGCGACGAGGATGAGCAGGATGGCGAGCGCCTGCGGGTAGAAGTACACCGCGTGGTAGGCGAAAAACTCCAGGACGGTCGCGGCGAGCGCGGTCAGCAGCCCCATCCGGCTGTCGCCGAAGACGGCAGTTCCGAAGAGGTAGGCAAGCGGGACCAGCAGGGTAAACAGCGCGATGCCAGAAAGCACCAGCGCGTCGTAGGCCGCCATCCCGGTGAAGTACGTGACGGTGCCGACCAGGAAGTGAAAGACGGGGTAGAGGTCGTAACCGTGTGGAATCGCGGGCGTGTACCGGGCCGCGACGAGGGTGTCGACGGCGGCGACGTGCGCGAAGGTGTCGGTGCCGCCGTAGTAGAAGCCGGTCGTGAGGTACTTGCCGAGCCGCGGCGCGAGAAAGAGCGCACAGAGCTGTGTCAGGACCGACGGCACGGAGGGGTCGTCTCGGAGCTGGAGGGCGACCAGCACGAATCCCAGCGGGAGGACAATAGCGAACGGGAGCAACCGGGAGCCCAGCGCGGCCGTGACGAGGACGGCGGCCGCCGAGAGGGCCACGACCGCTTTCGCCGCGTTGCCCGGCGGGACGGCCCGGGTGTCCGAGGGCGGGCCCTCGCGCGAGCCGACGAACAGGACCAGTGCGACGAGCGCACCGAGGACGGTGAACCCGGCACGCAGCAGCGTTGGCCGCGCCACCAGTTCGAGAACCCCCACCGTGAGGAGCCCGGCGGCCGCGAGCAGGCAGACGGCGACCGGCAGATAGACGCTCCGGCGGAGCGTGGAGAGAGAGACCATCGATTCGTGCGTCCTCCTTCTGTGGGCGTCAGCAAAAGTGTTGCAGTCGAACGTCGATTGAAGTGAATTGAATCGTAGCCGAGGTCGAGTGGGACAAAGATGGGACAGATACTGCAAGCAGTCAGTTCGCACGCGGGGACGACCACCAGGGCGCCCGGAGGAAGTGGACGAGAAAGACGAGGCCGCCGAGGGCAGCGACGCCGAAGGCGGCCAGCAGCGGCGTCGTCACCTCGACGCCGGCGGCGAACTCCCCGAAGCTGGTGAAGTCGTCGTACGGGTACGGCGGCAGGAGCGGCCACAGCAGGAACGTGAACTCCTCGACGCGCCAGTAGTAGAGGGCGACGTAGACGTCGCCAAAGAGGTGGGTCGCGTAGCCAAGCGCGAACGCGAGGCCCACCTCGGCGTGGCCGCGATACCAGACGACGGCCAGCACGGCGAGACACAGCGGGACGGCGACGAGGAGCGAGTGGGCGAGCGAGCGGCCGGACGGCAGCACGGCGAACTGCCAGGCGAGGGGTTTGTCGACGAGGTCGGGGAGCTGTGTCCCGGCCACCACGGCCAGGAGTTCCGCCCGGGACAATCGCCCCCGCAGGTCGAGCGCGACGAGCGCGCCGGCCACGACCAGGAAGACGGCGTAGCCGAACGCGGCGTGGGTCCACGGAAACATCTCTGTCCATCGAACGGACCCAACTGGCTTGAACTCGGCGGCTGCGTGTGACCAGTCGGCAACCCACCGTAACTATGGTCGACGCCGCCGTAGCGCCGGCAGGATGGTCACAGCGAGTCAGCGACAGTTCCTCCTCGCACAGGCGGGCTGGACAGCGGCGGCTAGCGCCTTGCTCTGGGTCGTGGGCTCGCTCACGGCGGAACTCGTCTTCGTCGCCTCATTTCTCGGGTTCGCGCTGGTAACGGCGCTGACGGCGCCCCTCCACGACCGACCGGCCTGGCGCTCGTGGCTTCGCTGGCCGCTCCTCGTCGGGACGCTGGTCTTCCTCGTCGTCGTCGGACTGCGGACGCTTGAGAAGTTCGCCGGGCTGTACTGAGCCCGGGACGGCGACCACGCCCCCGCGGGAGCCGCGTCCGACGGCTAGTCGTTCCCGCCGGTCGTGAGCCGCTTCATCGTCGGGTGGACGTTCAGCACGTGCATCAGTATCGCGGCGATACAGAGCAACATCCCGCCGACGGCGAACAGAATCGAGACGAGTATCTCGTGGGCGGCGAGGGCGCCGGTGTCGAGATACGACGTGAGCAACAGCACCGTGACGGCGATGCCCATCACCGTTGAGACGACGCCGGGTGCCCCGACAACCAGCAGCGGGCGGCCGTACTCGACGGTCCAGGCGATGTTTCGCAGCAGGTCGACGCCGTGGGAGAGCGAGCCCTGGGAACTGGAGTTCTCCACGTCGTAGTAGATGGTCGTCGGAATCTCCCCCACGGAGAGGCGGGCCCGGTGGGCGTGATAGAGGATGTCCGTGCTGGCGCCCATGTTGTTGCCTATCATCGGGTCGGCCGCGAGCGAGCGGACGGCCCGCCGGCTGTAGGCCCGGTAGCCACTCTGTGTGTCGTGGACGAAGCCGCTCGGGCGGAGCTTCCCCATGCTCACGTTCGTCAGGCCGTTGATGACCGCGAGCCCGACCGAGCGGACGAAGGGTATCTTGGTGTCGCGCTCGCCGACGTAGCGGCTGCCGATGACGATGTCCGTCCCGTCGCGCTCCTGGCTCTCGACCAGCATCGGGATGTCGGCGGGGTCGTGCTGGCCGTCGGCGTCGATGACGACGAGGTGTTCGGCGCCGCGGTCGTCGGCCGTCCGAAAGAGCGTCTTCAGCGCCCCGCCGTAGCCGCGGTTTAGCTCGTGAACGACCACCGACGCGCCCGCCTCGCGGGCCCGGACGGCCGTCTCGTCGGCGCTCCCGTCGTCGACGACCACCACGTCGTCGGCGAAGGCCGTCGCCTGTTCGACCACCGAGGCGATGCTCGAGGCGGCGTTGTACGCCGGGATGCCGACCACGACCCGCGGCCCCTCCGACGGCGTCGACCAGGACTCCGGAATCGCAACGACCTCGTAGTCGGCGCTGTCGTAGGCGTCGGCCGTCCGGTCGTAGTCGATGCGCGGGCAGTCGCGCGTCTGGAGGACGATACCGGGCAGGCCTCGGCCCCTGGCTGCCGCCGAGAGGTGGCGGTGGAGCTGGCTCTGTGTCGCCCCCGCAGCGGGCGGGTCGAGCACCACCGCGCCCAGCGACGACAGCTTCGACAGTATCTCGGAGCCATCGCCCCCGTCGGCGTAGGTCACCAGCACGCTGTGACCCCGCTGACTGGCCCGGACCACCGTCCGCAGCGCGGCGTCCTCGTTCCGGGGTGTCAGGACCACACCGACGGCGGCGCCGGCCATCGACCGGGGCGCCGCCTCCCCGTTCAACAGCGCCTCGTCCGTCGCAGTCGGCCCGCCCAGCGTCAACAGCGGGAGCCGAAGCTGGGCCTGCCCGAGCAGCGTCTCGGTCCGAACGTCCAGCCGGGTCCGGTCGCCGTCCGCGGCGACCAGCGCGGCTGACACCCCCTCCTCTGGCACCCAGTCGGCGGGGAGTTCGACGCGTGGCTCGGGGAGGTCCGCGGCCACGGGACCGGTGAGAACGTAGCCGAACCGCAGCGCCGACTCCGGCCGAACGGTCCCCTCGACGCTGATGACACCGCCGGCCCCGCGCCCCCGGTCGCCACTCGAAACGGCGACGCCGTGTGTCTCCGGTACGGTCTCCGTGAGACGGACGCCGGTCGGCTCCGTGCCGGTCGTCGTGACGGTCACCACGGCGAGTTGCCGGTCCTCGCCGGTCGCGACCAGCGAGCGGACGACGGCGACGTCCCCCGCTGTCGTCACGCCGTCGGTGACGGTTTGGCCAACGTTGGCAGTTGATTGCTCCTCCATTACCTTCACGTCCAGCCAAGTTACGTACCAGTTGTTGGTCGAGGATTCAAATATAGATATCGTCTCGTGCAACAACCGGCAACGCTCTGTTACGAGGGCTGCGGGGTGACGGTCAGCCAGACGTGGACCTGCCGGAGCGGCCGGTCGCTGCCCCGCCGGTACAGCCGGTAGGTGAGCCGGAGTCGCTCACCCGCGAGGGGCAACTGGACGGTGTGGCGCCGGACGGTCGTCTCGCCGGGCTGAACCCGCATCTCGAACGTGTCGAGGCGGCGCGACTCGCGTATCCGAACGGTGTCGTTTTCCCTGGTGACCCGTTCGAGGCTGGCGACGACCGTCCCCTCGAACGGCCCCGAACCGGCCGCTCCGAGGCCGACACCGACGGTGGTGGGTTCACCGACGGTCACGTTCGTGGGGTAGTTCTCCGCGACCAGGTCGCCCGACTCGTCCTGTCCGAGGACGTAGAACTCCGTGACGACGCCCTGCTCGGTCGACTCGTGGGCGACGACGCCCACCGCGCCCGCGGCCGACAGGAGGACGACGAGCGTCAACAGCAAACCTGCGGGCCCCTCGCCGACGACGACCGACCGCGTTCGGGCGGCCAGTGTGGCGGCGTCGGTCCCGGCCCGCCGGTCGACGGGGAGTCGAAGCCGGCGATACCACGCGACCGCCGTCGCGGCCAGTGTGAACAGCCCGAGTCCGACCGCGACTGCCTCGCGCTGGAACCCCCAGACGGTGAAATCCAGCACGCCGCCGACCGCCGCGACAGCCACGACGCTACCGCCGACGCTCAGTCCGAGTCGGCCGAGCCAGGACGTGGTCCGCGCCGGCGTCGGCCCGGTCTCCCCGGCGGCGGGAAACACCGCCGAGACGAGCGCGTAGCCGGGAACGAGCAACACGAACGGGAGGCCGACGACGAGTGCAACCGGCCGCACCGAGCCCAGCGGCGAGAAGACGACCGCCGCCGCGAGGGCGACAGCGAGGACCACTGCCACGAGGTCGGCCGTCGATGTCCGGTCGCTGTCCCCAGTCGCTACCATACCCACTCCTCTGTGTCGGGGAACTAAAAGTGAGTGGAGTGGGACGCAAGTGGCTAGCCCAGCGAGTCGAACCCTTCCTCCCGCATCAGTTCGGCGACCCGCTCGGGGTAGCGAAACGCCGCCAGTAGCGCGAACTCACGGGCGTCGGTCTTCGAGACGTCACTCGCGCCCAGTTCGGCGGCCAGCGCGTGGCGGAACTGCGCCTCGCCCTCGGCGACCTTATCGCGGACGTGAATCTCCAGCCGGGTGTCTCGCTCGTCGCCGACGTTGTTCCGCCGGACGAAGTACGGATAGGTCTCCCCGTCGCCGGCGCCCGTCGACGCCGGCGGGTCGTCGGTCGCTGCGGGCGAGCGGTCGGCGGCGGGGCCGGTGGCGTCCTGTTCCGACGCGCCGTCCCCGCTTTCGGTCGCCCCCGCTGTCGACGTATCGCCCGTCGACTCCGCCTCGGACGCGTCCTCGGCGTCGAAGTCGAGGTTCCCGGAGCCGGACTTGAAGTTCGTCACGCCGTGGTCACCTCCCCTCGCTCGCGCAGGTCGATCTGTCTCGTCTCGTCGTCGGACACGTCGATGTCGAGCACCGGGTCGACCTCGGCGTCGAACGTCTCCGTAGCGAGGAAGTACGCCAGTTCGGCGAGCTTGCACAGCGTCTCGATTTCGCGGTCGCGCACGCGGCGCTGCCCCGGTTCGCTCACCATCTCGCCGTCGCGTTCGAACGTCTTCCAGCGCTCCTCGACCACCTTGAACGCCGACCCGCGGGCCTCCCACATCGCGTCCATCAGGCTCTCGCGGTCGCCGATGCTGACCGGCGTCGCGAACTCGGGCGTCTGCTCGAACTGTGCGCGGTACTGCTGGTGGGCGTTCGTCTGGCCCACGCCCGACGGGACCACGCAGGCGAGTCCGACCTCGATGTCCAGCTGGGCCTCCATGTTGCCGACCAGTTCGCCCAGCCCGTCGAGGCTCAGATTGCCCTTCCCCGCGGGTTTGACCGGCGCGACGAGCGTCCGGAGCGCGAAGATAGCGTTGTACAGCAGGTCCTCCGCGCGGGCGTTCGGGTCGATGAGCACCACGTCGTACGTCTCCTGGACTCGCTCGCGCTCCCACAGCAGGTCATAGAGGAGTTCGAACCGCGGGTACTCCTCCCGGCTCATGTTCTGCATCCCCGTCTCGTAGGATATCTTCTGCTCTAAGTTCGAGGTGAAATCGCCGAGCATGTCGTGGCTCGGGACGATGTCGACGCCCTCGGCCGTCGTCTCGACGAGCTCCTCGAAGGGGCCGTCGGGCATGTCGAGGACGTGTTTGACCAGGTTGTCCGCGTCCGGGTCGCTCCGACTGGCCCCGGCGTCGAAGAGGCTGGTCAGGTTCCCCTCCTGTGGGTCCAGGTCCAGCACGAGCGTCCGCAGCCCCATCCGCCGCAGCGCCACGGCGAGGTTGGCTGTCATCGTCGTCTTGTACGTCCCACCGGACTCCGAGTACACGACGGCCGTTATCATATAGCGGTCTGTTGCGTGCCCGTCTCATAAATCTGTGTCAGACATCCGGGCCAGTTATCTGTAATTTCTGTCTGTAACAGATGTCTGTAACGGAAATTGGGACCGGTCGCCGTGTCGTCGTTTCCGGAAGAGAGCCCCGAATTCGGGCCCGCTGCTGTGACAGTTATCTGTAACAGACATCTGTATCGAGCGGTAATGACAGCCCAGGATGCTGGATAGCCGCGTGAGCCCCCCGTCCCGGCCGCCCGTGGGACAGTGTCCGGTCGGCGGCTCCGACAGACGATACAGACAGGTGTTACAGACAGTCGGTACAGATAGCGATGGCAGATGGGTGGCCCGCCGGGTCGTCCCGAGCGCCGAACACCGGCGGATACCCGCTCCGCGAGTGCCAACCTATTTCACCGAGTTCCGTGAAGGACGGAACCGTTGCGCATGATTCCGTCGTCGTGGTCGCTTCCGGAGGTCGAATACTCGCGGCGAAACCGGCTCATCATCTACTACCTCGCTGGGCTGGTGGTCCTCGTCCTGTGTTACACGGCGACGTACAACGCCCTCCTGGCGCGTCTGGAGGGGGTCGAGCAGTCGTTCTTCGCCTCCTTCGAGTTCGTCGTCCAGACGATGACGACGACCGGCTACGGCCAGGACGCTGGGTACTGGAGCCATCCGCTGATGTTCCTGTTCGTGGCCGCGACACAGATTTCGGGCATCGCACTCGGATTCTTCACGCTGCGGCTCATCATCATCCCGCTGTTCACCGTCGCAGAGGTGAACCTCGACGACCGGTTGACGCGAAAACGCGACCACGTGGTCATCTGTGAGTACCGTCGCGACTCGGCGGTCCTGCTCGACGAGCTCCGGGAGCTGGACATCGAATACGTGCTGATTTCCTCCGACAGGGACGAGGCGAAATCGCTCTCCGACGCGGGCTACGCCGTCATCCACGGCTCGCCACAGGACGCGTCGGCGTTCGAGCGGGCGAGCATCGGGACGGCACGCGCCGTCGTCACCGACGCGGGGAGCGCGAACGTCAACACGATTCTGACGGTCAGATCGGTCAACGACGACGTGGAGATTATCGCCCTCTCGGACGACAGCGACATGCGAGACGTACTGGGTGACGCCGGGGCCGACAGCGTGCTCTCGCCACACGGTCTACTCGGACGCCGACTGGCCGAGAAGGCGGTGTCGTCGTTCGGAGCCGAACTGGACACCGTCGAACTCGGCGGCGACCTCGAGGTGGCGGAGCTGCCGGTGCTCCACGGGAGCCCGCTCATCGGCACCCGCATCAGGGACTCGCGCATCCGGGAGGCGACCGGGGCGAACATCGTCGGCGCCTGGATAGACGGCGAGTTACAGCTCCCGCCGGACCCTGACGCTGTCATCCGCGACAACACCGTCCTGCTGGTCTCCGGGGGACACGAGGCGCTGGAACGGTTCAGCGACGTGACGCGACAGACGCGCGGACTCGGGATGCACGACCGAATCATCGTCGTCGGTCAGGGCGAGGTCGGGCAGGCCGCGGCCGAGGTGGTCGCCGAGGCGGGCATCGACCTCGTGACGGTCGATACCGAGGACCGCGAGAGGGTCGACATCGTCGGCGACGTCGGCTCGAAGGAGCTCCTCCGCGAGGCCGGTATCGACGACGCCGGTGCGATACTCATCGGGCTCGCGGACGACTCGCAGTCGCTGCTGACGGCGGTCGTGGCGCGGTCGCTGAACCCGGACATCGAGGTGCTGATACGCGTCAACGACACCGACGCGACGCGGAAGGCGCTCTCGGCCGGGGCCGACTACGTCCTCTCGGTCCCGCGGGTCAGCGCACGGATGCTGGCGAAGGAACTGCGCGGGGAGGACGTGCTCGCGGCGGCGAACCAGATACGGCTCATCCGGGTGCCAGCGGCCCCCTTCGCCGGGTCGACCATCGCGGCTTCGGGCATCTTCGAGCAGTCGGGGTGTCGTATCATCGCCCTGGAGGACGACGACGGACTGGAGAGCACCATCGACCCCCAGCGGACGCTGACCGGCGACGAGCGGCTCACGCTCGCGGGCCCCGACGAGGCGGTCCGCCAGTTCCTGAAGCGGTTCGACGTCTCGCCGGTGGACGCGCCGACGGAGCAGCGCTGACGCGGTCAGGACGGGCCGCGCGTTCCGGAGTCGGTCCGGGCGTCCGTCCCCCGGCCGATTCGTCGGGCGGCCGCTGCGACGGCGAGATAGAGGGGCAAGACGCCGAGCGAGAGGACCGCGATGTACCCCCAGTCGAGGAGGCCGAGCGCCACCGTCCCGAAGTAGTCGCTGAGGGGGGTGTACAGGACGGCGAGTTGCAGGGCGAGCGAGCCGCCGACGGCGGCGGCGAGCCACCGGTTCGAGGCGGTCGGCGTCTCGCGGAGCCACCGGATGACGTAGAGCTTCTCGAACTCCAGGACGACGAAGGCGGTAAACACCATCGTCATCACGTACGGGGTCACCGACGGAGCGCCGTCGAGCGTGACGAACAGCAGGCCGAGGATGCCGGCCGTGGAGACGGTTCCGGCGCCGCCGATGAGCCCGAGCATCCCCGGGTCGACGATTCCCCGGTCCGGGTCGCGGGGAGCCCGTTCCATCACGTCGCCGCTCTGTGGGTCGGCCCCCAGCGCCAGCGCCGGGAGGCCGTCGGTCAGCAGGTTTATCCACAGCAACTGGACCGCGGGGAGAACGAGATAGCCAAGCAAGGAGGCGATAAAGACGATGGCCACCTCGGCGACGTTCGCGCTCAGGAGGTACCCGACGAACTTCCAGACGTTGTCGAAGATGGCTCGACCGCGCTCGACGGCCCGCTCGATGGTCGCGTAGTTGTCGTCGAGCAAGACGATGTCGCTGGCCTGCTTGGCCACGTCGGTGCCCCGAACCCCCATCGCGACGCCGATGTCGGCGTGTTTCAGCGCGGGGGCGTCGTTGACCCCGTCGCCCGTCATCGCGACGATGTGGTCGCCGGCCTGGAGCGCCCGCAGGATGCGGACCTTCTGGGCGGGAGAGGTCCGCGCGAAGACGTCGACCGACGCGACGCGCTCGCAGAGTTGCTCGTCGGTGAGCGCCTCGATGTCGCGCCCGGTCGTGACCGCGTCGCCCAGCCCCAGCGAGGCGCCGATAGCGGCCGCGGTGCGGGCGTTGTCTCCCGTCACCATCTTCACGTCGATACCGGCGCGCTGGGTCGCCGCGATGGCCGCGGCCACCTCCTCGCGTGGCGGGTCGAGCATCCCGACGAGCCCGACGACGGTCAGCCCGTCGCTGATATCGACGGGGTCCCCGGCGTCGTCGCGCTCGACGGCGGCGCTGTCGCCGACGGCCACCGCGAGCACCCGCAACGCGTCGTCGGCGAAGGCGTCGACGCGCTCGTGGATTCGCTCGGCCGCCGCCCCGGACAGGGGCGTGGGACCGTCGGCGGTGAGGACCTGCGAGGACTTCTCGACGACGACGGCCGGCGCGCCCTTGACGAAGACGTCGTCGCCGTGGACCGTTCCCATCCACTTTCGCTCAGAGGAGAACGGAATCTCGCCCGTCCGCGGCCGGTCCTCGCGGAGTGCCTGCACGTCGATGCCGCGCTGGCGCGCCGCCGCGACGATGGCTTGCTCGGTCGGGTCGCCGTCGTCGGCGGTGGCGTCGTTACAGAGGGTGCCGGCTCGGAGCAGGCGGTCGACGCGCTCGGCGTCGGCGACGTCGACCGACTCGCCCGGCGCGGTGACGCTGTCGTTGACCCAGATGCGGGTCACCGACATCCGGCCCTCCGTCAGCGTCCCAGTCTTGTCCGTACAGATGGTGTCGACAGCGCCGAGGGCTTCGACGGCCGGGAGACGGCGCACGAGCGCGTCTTCCTCGGCCATCCGCCTGACCCCGAGCGCCAGCGTCAGCGTGACCACCGCGGGCAACCCCTCGGGGACGGCCGCGACCGCGAGCGATATGGCCGTCAGCGCCGACTGGACCGGCTCGGTCCCGCGGGCGAGGAGAAGCGGGACGACGAGCGCCGCGAGGACGACGACCCCAAGCCCGAGGAGGCGGCCCAGCCGGTCCAGTTCCCGCTGTAACGGGGTTTCGGTCTCGGCCGTCCCGGCGAGTTGCCCCGCGATGGCGCCGACCTGCGTCTCCATGCCGGTGGCGGTGACGACGGCGACGCCGGAGCCGCGGGTGACGTTCGTCCCCCGGTACACCATCGAGGTCCGTTCGGCAAGGGGGGCGTCGGCCGGGACCGGCGCCACCGCCTTCGAGACGGGGACGCTCTCGCCGGTGAGCGCCGACTCGTCGACCTCCAGCGAGCGCGATACGACGAGCCGAGCGTCCGCCGGGACCACGTCGCCGCCGCCGAGTTCGACGATATCCCCGGGGACGAGGTCCGTGGCCGCCACGTCGGTGGCCGTCCCGTCCCGACGTACCGTCGCCGTCGGCGCCGCCAGTTCCCGGAGCGCGGCCAGACTCTCCTCGGCCCGGTAGTCCTGGACGAAGCCGAAGACGCCGTTGGCGACGACGATGACCGCGATGAGGACAGCGTCGACCGCGTGGCCGGCCCACACCGAGAGGAGGGCCGCGGCCACGAGCACCCAGATGAGGACGCTGTCGAACTGCGCCACGAAGATGTCGGCCGCGCTCCGACCGCCGCCCCGTTCGACCTCGTTGGGGCCGTGGGCCTCGAGTCGCGTCGCCGCCTCGGCCTCGGTGAGTCCGTCGCGGTCGGTGTCGTACGCGTCGAGGACCGTCCGGTCGTCGCCGCTGTGGGGCGCCTCGGCCGCGGCGGCCGCCGGCCGGTCGGTCATCGTCTGCTGTCGTCGCCCCGCGGGCGACGGTTTTGTGTCCCGCGGCTACCACGGTCCGGTATGGCACCCGTAAAGCGACTCGTCGTCGACATCCTGAAGCCACACGACCCGCCGCTGGCCGAGTTCACCGGCCACGTCGCGGACGTCGGCAGCGTCGACGGTGCGACCGCGTCGCTCATCGAACTCGACAAGGAGGTCCAGAACGTGAAACTCACCGCCGGCGGCGACGACGTCGACGTCGACGAGGTGGAAGCCGAGATAGAGGCCCTCGGCGGCACCGTCCACTCCGTCGACCAGGTGTCCTGCGGGGAACGGGTAGTCGAGGACCGGCCGATTCCCCAGGACCGCTGAGTGCCAGTGCCCTCCCTTCGACACCTCCTCGGGCGGCTGCTGGGCGACGAGGACGTCCGCTCGATATCGCGTCGGTACTTCGTCTCGAACGGGTTCGACGGCACGCTGACTTGCATCGGGGTCGTCGTCGGGGCCGTCCTCTCGGGCGTACCCGACGGGCTGACGGTCGTCAAAATCGGGCTGGGCGCGGCGGTCGGGCTCGGCACCTCCGCCGTCTGGAGCGTCTGGGAGATAGAGCGCGCCGAGACGAGAGCCGAGATTCTCCGCATCGAGCGGGCGATGCTCGTCGACCTGGACGACACGCGCATCCAGCGGGACCGACAGGGCGCCCGGCTCGTCCACGCGACGATGAGCGGACTCGGACCGCTCATCGGCATCCTCGTCCCGCTCGCGCCGTTCGTCCTGGAAGGGACCGTCTTCTCGATGGTCGAGGCGGCCCTCGTGGCGGTCGCGCTCGGTATCGGTATCCTCGGCGTGTTCGGGGCGTACATGGGGTCGATATCCGGACAGCGGTGGTACGTCGCCGCGGCCCGCATGGCGCTTGCCGGCCTGGTCGTCGCCGTCATCAACGTCTTCCTCCCTGGCTAGTGCGGACCACGCTCAGGACTGGACGCGCCCGACCAGTTCGTCCGGCACCAGCCGGTAGAACTCGAAGTCCACCTCCCGGGTCGGGTGGTCGAAAATCCCGACCAGCGGGATGTCCACCCGGTGTAACCCTTCGAGCGTCTCCGTCTCGATGCCCGCCCGCTCTACGTCTTCGAGGCCCCCCTCGGCGACCACGCTGTGCCAGTCGTCGTCCTCCCGGTCGTACGTGACAAAGGAGACGGGGCGGTCGGGGAGCGACCCCTTGGCGTGGCTCGCGCCCACCGCCAGCCGGAAGTAGAAGGTCGTCTCCGCCCGGTCGTAGCCGTAGGAGACGGGGACGGTGTGGGGCGCCCCCTCGTCGGTCGACAGCGAGAGCACGCCGGTGCCACCCCGCCCCAGGAACTCGTCTCGTTGTTCGTCCGTCATCTCGACGCTGGTCTCGGACATGATTAATACGTTGACATGAGCTTACATAAGCACAGGGGCCCGGACGTCTCGGCAGCAGCGAAACGGATGTATCCGTCGACACGTATAGCGGGGTGATGGTAGACAGTGACAGCGAGCGGTCGGTCATCCGAGCGGGCCGCGATTTCGAACAGGCGTACCGCCTCGACGCGAGCGAGGCCGGCGAGTTCCTCGTGGCCATCGGCGAACAGCTACGCGACGGGGACGAACTCACCATCGTCGAGGAGGAGTGGGAACTGCCCTTCGCGTTCGGCGAGCCGGTGGAACTGGAGATAGAGTTCGAGGGGACGGGCGACCCGACCCTGGAACTGGAGGTCGAACTCCCCGGCCGCACCGACGAGCGGGCGCCCGGCGTGGAGTGAGGTCAGTTCCTCCGGGCGACGGTCCGGCGGACCCAGCGATAGCCGTCGCGCACGACCGGCATCCCGTCGTAGACCCACAGCGCGACCGCGAGGACCCAGAACGCAAAGAACGCGAGCAGTGGTGCCGACAGGTCGCCCGAGAGCACCGCCCGAGCGATACCCCTGACGTAGGGCACGAAGTTGGTCATAAACTCCCCGAGGAAACTCTCTCCCTGACTTCCACCGCCGTCCGTGACCGGCCAGAGGAGGGTCCCGACGGCGAGTTCGCCGCTCGCGAGGAACGCCGGGAGAATGTCGCCCGGCAGGTGGAGCAGGTAGCCGGCGGCAAAGGCCAGGCCGAGTCGCGGCCGACCGCGCCTGGCGCTGACGGCGACGACGGCGACCGAGACGGGGACGGCGACGAAAATCGAGTGCGCCAGCGTTCGCCCGCCCTGGAGCAGGCCGAACTGCCAGGCCAGGGGCTTGTCGACGAGGTCCGGAAGCAGCGCGCCGAACGCCACCAGTGCCGTCTCCCGAGTCGTGGGCGCGGCCCGCGCGAGCGCGTGCGAGGATACCGAGTACGCTATGTAGGCGACGATGGCGTGTGTCCAGGGCATCATGACGGTGGAGGGTCCCCGTGAAACCTACCGTCACTCGGGCTTCCAGCGAGAAGTATCTTCGCGACGAGACGCGGACCACGACTCGATATAGCGGGCAGCGGTGTATCGGACGGTGACCGAGCGGCAGCCACGGAGCGTACACAGCCTGGGTGCACTCGCCGCCCCGCCCGACGCCTACCTGACCGAGGCGCCCCGGACGTTCGTCTTCACGCTCCGGAGGCCCTGTTTCGCCTTCTGCTTCGAGGCGTACCCCTGGCCGCCGTCGGCGATTATCTCGCCGTTGTCGTGTCGGAGCCGCCAGCGCCACTTCCCAGCCCGGTCGACGAACAGTTCGAACGTCGCCTTGCTGGCGCCCTCGTCCTCGTCGGGCTCGCCCGCTCTCGACGTGTCGACGACGTGGGCGCCCGGCGCGTTCTTCCTGACGCTCTCGAGGCCCTGCTCGGCCTTCTGTTTGGAGGCGTACCCCTGGCTGCTGTCGGCGATGATGTTGCCGTTGTCGTGGACGAGCCGCCAGCGCCACTTCCCGGCGTTGTCCTCGTACAGGTCGAACGTCGCCTTGCTGGCGTCGGCGTCCGTGTCGACTGTGCCTTCGGCCGCCGGCCACTCCACCTCGATGTCCAGACTGACCGTCTCGCCGTCCTGTTCGACCTCGACTTCGAAGTCGGGGTCGGCGGGCAGCTCGACGGTCACGGTCTGTTCCTCGTCCGCCGGAACGGGCTCGCCGCGGCTGAGTCGGTCGGCCAGTCGACGGAAGTACGTGGCGAGGCCACGGCGGCTTCGTCGCTCCGCTGACTCGTGGAGTGTCTCGTCTGACATGCGTGTTGACAATCAGATGGAACGCATATAGTCATATCCCAGAGACGTGTCAGCGTCGTATCTGGAGGCGGACCGGACGGGCCCACCGCCGGGCGAGACAGCGCGATGGATGGCTGGCTACCGGGCCCGAGATGCCAGGAATTAGGCGGTGCCTGCAAATTTCAACGTGTCGTTACCTTTCAATTATCGGCCCGTCGGACCGACCAACGATGGTCAGACCGGCACTCCAGTTGTACTCGGTCAGAGACGCCCACCAGCCCCTCGTGGAGTTGTTGCCCAGGATACGCGAGGCCGGGTACGAGGGGGTCGAGTTCGCGAGCCCGCCCGAGCGTGACTGTGAGCGACTCTCGTCTGCGCTGTCGGACGCCGGACTCGAAGTGGTCGGGATGCACGTCCGATTACAGGAGCTACGGGACGGGCGAGCGGAGATACTCGAATCGTGTCGCGCGCTCGGCTGTGCTGACGTAATCGTCGCCCACGTCTCCCCCTCGCACTTCCGGACGCGGAGCAGAGTGCACGCCCTGGCACAGGAGTTAGACGCGCAGGCGGCCGCGCTCGCCGAGGCGGGCGTCTCGCTGCACTACCACAACCAGTGCTTCGAGTTTCAGTCCGTCGACGTCGGCCCGCTCGTCGACGCCGCCTCGGCCGTGTGTAACCCGTCCCCACGCCCGAGGCTGTCCGGCGCCGGTGACGCCGAGACGTTGCGGCGGTACCGGCGGATGGCCGGAACGGCGGGCGAGCGGATACTCGACGCGCTCGGAGGGCCGCCGCCGGCCGACTCGTTCGAGGAGACGGGGCTGGCGACGCTGCTCGCTGAGACGGACGACGCCCTGGCGGTCGAACCCGACCTCGGAAACGTCCGGGCGGCCGGGTTCGACCCCGAACGCGTCCTCGCGAGGGCGACAGACCGGACGCGACTCGTCCACGTCAAAGACGAGTTCGTGTCGTCCGCGGGACCGTACCCCGAGGAGCGGCCCGCCCCGCTCGGGTCGGGCGACGTCGACGTCGAGGGAGCGGTCGCGGCGGCGGACGCGGCCGGTGCCACCTGGGTCGTCATGGAGAACGACGACCCGGCGACCCCGCTGGGCCCGATTGCGAACGGTCGCGAGGTTTTCGAGTCGGCCGGCGTATAATTCGATTAGGAGTGCAATAACAAGAAAGACACAGTCCCGAGCGAGGGTATGCAAAACCGAGTCGAGCGACAGGCGACGGACGTCGAGTTCGCCCACGAGCGCATCGACGACCACCCGCCCTGTAGCAAGCTCAACAGCCTGCAGACGACGGACCTGACGGGCAACGGCCACCCGGACATCATCGTCGTCGGGATGGGCGGGAACCCGAGCGTCACCGTGGGCGGACGGGAGTTCCAGTTGCCGATGGCGGGCCCCGCGAGTCGGCTGTCGCTGCGCTTTGAGACCAACGTGTTCTGGTACGAGAACCCCGGCTGGGAACGCCACACACTGGCCCCGGAGAGCTATCTGCATCCGGGGGTCGGCAGCGACCTGGCGGACATCAGCGGGTCGGGGACGCTCGATTTCGTCGTCGGGCAGGGGTTCGGGAGGCCGAACCTCTACTGGTACGAACAGCCGGAGGACCCGAGAGACCCCTGGATACAACACCACATCACCGACCGGTTCGAGAAGTACCACGACCTGCTCGTCGCCGACGTTGACGACGACGGCGAGGAGGAACTCGTCGGGCTCTCCCAGGACGCCGAGTCGATTTTCTACTACGACATCCCGGCCGACCCGTTCCAGGAGCCGTGGCCGGCGTCGAACTGCACAGTCGTCGACGACGACCGGCGCTGTGAGGGGGTCGCAGTCGTCGACATCGACGGCGACGGTCGCACCGAAATCGTCGCCGGGACGAACGTCTACCATCGGACCGAGGACGGGTGGAGACACGACGACGTCTGTACCGGCTGGGACGACACCCGCGTCGCCGTCACCGACGTCGACGGGGACGGCGACCCCGAAATCGTGCTCTCGGAGGGAGACTCGCCGACCTTCGGGACCCACCCCGGACGGCTGGCCTGGGTCGACTACCCCGACGGAATGCCGCGGATTATCCGCGACGACCTGTTCAATCCACACAGCCTCCAGACCGCGGACCTGACCGGCAACGGGCTCGCGGACATCTACGTCGGCGAGATGAGCCTCGGCAAGACCGAGACCCCCGAACAGCTGCTCTTCGAGAACCACGGCGACGGGCAGTTCACCGAGCACGTCGTCGAGCGTGGCGTCCCGATACACGAGGGAAAGCTGGCCGACATGACGGGAAGCGGGGACCTCGACATCGTCGGGAAGTCGTACGGGCCCGACCGTCACGTCGACATCTGGTACCGGAAGTGACCCCTGGCCGCTCGTAGCCGACAGGGGGCGAAGGTCGTCTCGCCGTAACGCGGCCCATACCCTTTACCCGTCCTGGCCCCCGAGCTAGACGAGAACAGATGGACCCCACACCGCCCCCGGCGGCGGCCCCGGACGAGGGCGACCAGCCGCCACTCCCCTGTGACGACTGTCGGGACGCGCTCGATACGGTGTCACGCGACAGTGTCTCCTTTCTCCTGTTGGACCAGTTCACGCTGCCGGTCGTCGGCTGTGCGGACCACCTCGAACGGTTCCGGGCCGTCTGTGGGCTCACGACCGACGGGCGGGCGGAACTGCTCTCCCACCAGCCGGCCGGCGGCATCACCTGTCCCGGCTGTCGCCGGGCGTCACACGCCACCGGACACGCGATGATTCCGATAGACGGCGGCGCCGCGGTGCTGCTTGGCTGCCCGGACCACGAGTCGACCATCGCCAGCCGCTACCAGACCGGCCAGCGGACGCGCCAGCGGTTGACCGACGATCTCGACGCCTTCCGCTCTGTCTGAGCGGGCACCTGTCGTCGCCGCCCTCAGAGCGCGATAGCCACGGCCACGGCGAGACAGGCGACGCCCACTCCCCGCGTCGCCCACAGCCATCGGCCGGGGAGGGCGCCGTCGCTCCCGTACTCCCCGCGGCGACGGCGCTGTCCGGGCCGACCGACCACCGACAGTTTGAGCGCCGCCCGCGGCGCGACGACCAGAAAGGCCCCCAACAGTACGCCCAGGCCGACCGCGAGCCACTGGCGAACGTCGACCATCTACGCGCGGAGCCGCTCGATGCGTTCCTCGGTCGGCGGGTGTGTCGAGACGAGTCTGGTGAGGACGCTGTCGGCGTCCCCGAAGATACAGAGCGCGCTCACCTGGTCGTCGACAGCCGACTCGCGGGCCCGCTCGTGGCCGCCCGATATCTTCTCCAGGGCGCGCGCGAGTGGCTCGCCGCTGCCGATGGCCTCCCTGGCGTCGGCGTCGGCGACGTACTCTCGGTACCGGGAGATGGCGAGCACGAACAGCATCACGACGAACTGGACGACGTTCCCGACGACGACGGCCAGGAAGAAGTCCGCGAGGTCGTTGTCCCCCGTCGCGAGGACGGCGAACTGGGCCGCGATGCCGACGATGGAGGCGATGCCCTGGCCGACGACCATCGTCACCACGTCGCGGTTGGCGATGTGGGCCAGTTCGTGGGCCAGCACCCCTTCGAGTTCGTCGTCGTCCAGTAGCTGCATGAGTTCCGTCGAGACGACGACGACGCCGGCGCCCTTCCGGCCGACGGCGAAGGCGTTCGGGACGCCCATCCGGGCGCCCATCAGCCGCGGCTCCTCGATGCCCATGTCCCGCGAGAGCCGGCGCACCTGCTGGTGGACGCGGGGATACTGCTCCTCGGGGAGGTCCTCCGCGCCGACGCTTCGCAGCGCCGCCCACTTGCCTATCTTGTACTGCACGCCGACGAGCAGGACGGTGCCCGCGACGGCGACCGGCCAGATGCCCGGACCGAAGGCGGCCACTGCGACCGCGACCACCACGAGGTAGAAGGCCGCGAGGATGGCAGCCACGACCGCCATACGCAGCTTCAGACCGACGTGTTTCATGTGGTCAGGAATTGGCAACTGAGACGTAAAAAGGGAGTGAACCTGACATCCGGTCCAGGCGGCCGCGAGACCTCCGCCCCAACTGGTATGGGGTAGAGCCGTCAGTACGGACGTATGAAGCAACGCCAGAAACACAAACTCGCGGACACCGCCCAGCAGATAGTGGGCGGGTTTCTGCTTGCCGGCCCCTTCGTCGTCACGGAGGAAGTGTGGATGCTCGCGCGGAACATGACCATGTTCCACAGCCTCTTTCTCGTCGTCGCCATCATGGCCATCGGCTACGGGGGCCTCTACGGTGCGGACAACGACCGCGACCCGCGGACGGAAGCCGCCGTCGCCGGCGTCCCGGTCCGGTTCATCTCGGTGATGTTCGTCGCCTTTGGCTCGGTGGGGACGCTGGCGTACGCCATCACCGCGCCGGACCTGTTCCTGAGCGACCTGGACCCCGAGACGACGATGCTAGTCACCTTCCGGGCGCTGAGCGTGGCCGCCGTCTTCTCCGTGGTCGGCGCGGTGACGACCGACAGCCTGTTCTGATTACTCGCTGAGCACGTCGATGGTCTGCTCGTCGACGTACTGGCCCTCCCGGCCCGCGGTGTAGGCCTTGGCGATGGCGATAGCGCGGCCCGTCTCCGAGTCCCCGAGCGTGGGCGAGAGCTCGGACTGGAGCAGTTCCGTGGTCCAGTCGCAGTCCTCGTACGCGATGTCGCCCCGAACCAGCGCCAGACACAGCGAGACCACGATGCCGTGCATCGCGGAGGTGACGTAGCTCGTCTCCGCGCCGGCGACGGCCGCCAGGCGGTCGACGTCGACCTGGGTCTGGCCGATAGTCGCGGCGAAAAGGACGGCCCCGGCGGCCAGTTCGGCGGCGGTGTACGCCTCGGCGTCGCCGTCGAACCGGTCCAGCGAGCGCTGGCTCTCGGCGAGGACGGACTCGGACAGCCCCAGTTCCGCCGCCACGTCCTCCACCACGTCCTCGGGGTCACGTCGCGGGATGTCCGCGTCGACGGTCTCGTCGAGGGTGTCGAGCCACTGGGCGATGACGCGGGGCTCGAACGACCGGCGACCGGCCACCTCGACGATGTCGACGCCCCCGCCGCTCATCCGGGCGGCGGCGACCACCGTCGTGGCCGCCAGCTCGGCGGCGTCCTCGACGGCGGCGTCCTCGACGGCGTCGCTGACCATCCCGCGGGCGAGCAGCCGGGCCGAGGAGCCGATGTCCAGCTCCTCGACCAGAGAATCTATCTCGGTCTCGACTGCGTCGACGGTCAGGGCGGTCCCCACCTCGTCACCGCCGGCCGGAATCCAGACGTCGACGGAGCCGGCCCGCTTGCGCTCGACCTCCCCGTCGTCGGCCAGCGACTCCAGGGCGTCCTCGGCGACCGATTCGCTCGTGTCGTGGGTCTCGGCCACGTTGGCCGTCGTCGGGAGCTCGTCGGGGTAGACGGACTGGACGGTATCGAGCACGGCGTCGGTGTCGGCAGTCTCCACGGACGAAGCGGACGCCCCGTCGGCGCTCCCGGCGCCGTCGGCGGCGGTCGCCTCGTCGGCGGACGACGCCCCACCGGCGCTTGCCGTCCCCGACCGGGACTCGCCGGACGCCTCGCCGCCCGTGGTACTGCCCTCACCTGCGTCGGACTGGCTCTCGTCGCTGGGCCGGTCCGGGGCCTGCGAGGCCGGGACAACCCGGTAGCGGTCGTTGGCCAGCCGGTCGTCGAGCAGGTCCTGGAGGTCGCGACAGCGGTTCCGGACGGTCACCTCGCTGGTGCCCGACACCTTGCCGAGCGTGCTCTGTTCGTAGGTGTCGTCCAGGCCGTTGACGAGCGCGGCGAGCGAGAGCGCCCCGCCGGCCGTCGCCGCCGGTGAGGGGCCGCCGGAGACGACCGTCGGGTCCAGCGCGAAGGCGTCCTGGAGGAGCCGGTGAGCGACCGTGACCAGTTCCTCCGGCATCTCGACGGCCTCGCCGAACCGCTGGACCAACGAGTTCGGGTGTGGCGGCACCTCGGCGATATCGAAGTAGTCGGAGACGGCCTCCAGTTGCTGGCTGGTGATACTGATGTCGGCGTCGGCAGCCTCCATGGCGTCGGACCAGGCGCTGGCGATGTCCTCGTCGCGGACCGGCAGTCCGTCCTCGCGGGCCGAGAGGGCCAGCGACGCGGCGGCCGTGGTGTCGAGGTGGTCCTCGTTGACGTCCGGCTCGCTGCGGAGCTGGTCTAGCCGGACCAGTGTTATCTGCATCGTGTTGTTCGGAATCTGCAGTTTATCGCATACAGACACGAGCCGATTCTGCACAGTATTATCTGAAGTACTCACCATTGCCATTCGTTGTGACCCTCAGGGTGTTAAGTTTTGCATACTGTCAGCGAATGACTCGGCCGTGCCGGCCGATGGCCCGCGGCCTCGCCGCCGGGCCACGGCCGGGAGAGTCTGACCGGGGCGACTGCTCCCGTCGGGAGTGCAAGAGCGGTGCCGTCCGCCATATCCGCCCGGACGCCGTGACAGACCGAGCGGGAGAGCAGGTCACCGTACGACCTGCTACCTAGCTGGTCCGCCCGTTCAAGCCGGACCTGTAGCGTGGGCAGGTGTGGCGCGGTGGCGTCCGGGGCCGGCGAGGGGCTGCAGACTCGGCCGGTCGAGCAGCGACGGGAGCGGCGCCGGTCAGGCCGACAGTGGTACGTCCACGCCGCAAAGGAGACGCGAGCGGGACGCCTCTCCCCCGACTACGCCGATATCGGGTCGGCGAAGGTCGAGAGGGTCTCCAAGGTGAGCCGGGGCGGACTGTCACGCTCGCGGGGACCGAGCATGTGGCCCCCGGCGTTGAACGTGCGACTGTAGCTGTGCCAGTCCCCGAACCGCGCGGTGGGGTCGAGGACGTCGCGTTCGCCGAACCCGGTGGGGTCGTCCACGACCACGACGGTGTCGGTCCCCGGCGTGTCGCCGATGCGTTCGAGCACCAGTCGGTCGTCGTGGTGGCGCCCGCAGCGTTCGGTCACGTTGAGGACGTCACCGGCCGCGAAGCCGGGCACCGCCTCCGTGACTCTGTACCCGTTGGGTTGCATGGGCGAGCGACGGTAGACGCTTCAGTCGGATAAACATATTCGAGGACTAATAATTAGGCAGGTCGGCCGCGAGCGTATCGGTTCAGGCGGACGAAACCGAAGTCCTCAGACCGCCTCGAACCCTTCGAGCGCGACCGTCAGCGTCCCATCGTCGGGGTCGGCTCGGACGCTGTAGGCAGTCGGGTGGCGGCCGTCGTGGGGGTAGACAGCCGGCTGTGGCACCCCGTAGCGCTCGGTTCCCTCGAACCCCCGGAGGAACTCGCGGGTGAGCATCGGTTCGACGAACGCCAACTCGGGCTCCCCGTCGACGCCGACGAAGCCCTGGACGAGCGTGTTGGTGAACGCCTCGGGGGTGCCCGGGAGCTCCGGCGCGTCGGCGGGCGCCAGGTGCTCGCCCATGTCGGTGATGTAGCGTTCGGCCGCGGCGCTCGGTGGCGAGCGGCGGTAGCCCGACGGAATCTGCTCGGGCTGAATGGCGTCGTAGGGCGCGTGGTCCGGGCCCCGAATGGCGTCGATAGTGTCGGTCCCCAGCATGTGGAAGTGGACGTCGAAATGCGGTCTCGCCCAGGCCCCGCCGCCGCCGGGGTGTCCGTCGGGGTTCCAGTTGAGGCCCACAAACGTAAACGGCGTCCCGTCGGCCCCGGGAAGCGGGATAAAAAACTGCAGGGACTCCCGCCGGTGGACGCTACGCGCCTCGCCGGTCGCCGAGTACTTGTCGTCGTAGGTCGGTGACTCGCCGGTCCGGTCGGCGGCCAGTTCGTCGGCGCTCGGCAGCGGGCCGGTCACCGCCTCGCGGTCGAACTCGACGCCGTGGTACCGGGGACGACCCTCGGCCGTCTCCGCGGTGAACGTGCGGACCTCGCCGCCGCCGAGCCGGGCGGTGTCCCCGTACGCCGTGTGACACGCCGGCGGGAACCCGTCGGTCGTGTCGCCGGCCGACGCCCCGGCGGCCGTGGGAACGCCGGTAGCGAGCGCCCCGACCGCGGCCCCGCGCAGTAGCTGCCGGCGGCACACTCCCCGCTGTCGATTCGACTCCGTGGCGTTGCGCTCTCGGAACATGTGGTACTGACACCCGTCGACGAGCAGACGCTCCGGTGGGTGTCCGGAACCACTCCCGGAACGTGTAAGAGCTTTGTGACGGTTTTCCCGACGGGCCGTAAAATCCGCTCCCGGAGGCGTGAACGGATAGGTCGGCCGAAGTCGTACCGAACGCCGACGACCGGTTTGTTCACGCTGTGACTACCCTAATATTCATCACTGTGGGCCTGTATATCAGGGCGCATGGATAGTCGAATCCGGGTCCTGCACGTGGACGACGACCCGGAGTTCAGGGACCTGACGGCGGAGTTGCTCGAACGGGAGAACGACCGCTTCGACGTGAGGACCGCGGCGGGCCCCACGGAGGGGCGAACGCAGTTGGAGTCGGGGGAGTTCGACTGTGTCGTCTCCGACTTCGACATGCCCGGCGAGTCGGGCATCGCGTTCCTGGAGACGGTCAGGGGCGACTATCCGGACCTCCCTTTCATCCTGTTTACCGGCAAGGGGAGCGAAGAGGTGGCGAGCGAGGCCATCTCGGCCGGTGTCACCGACTACCTGCAAAAGACCATCGGCGCCGAGCAGTACGAACTGCTCGCCAACCGCATCGCGACGGCGGTCGACCAGTACCGGACCGCCCGCGAGCTGGAGCGCCAGAACGACCTCTTCGAGAAGGCCGAGAGCATCGGCAACGTCGGCGCCTGGGAGTACGACATCGTCTCGGACACGTCCTACGTCTCCGACGAGGTGTTGCGTATCCACGGGCTGGACACCGACGCCCACCTCACGCCCGAGGAGACCATAGAGTACTTCCACCCCGACGACCGCGAGCAGCTCCGGGGGGCCTTCCGCGCCGCCATCGACGCGGGGCGGTCCTACGACCTGGAGCTTCGGATGCGAGACGCCGACGGCAGACAGCGGTGGATTCGGACGCGGGGAGAGCCCCAGTCCGAGGACGGTGACATCGTCCGAGTGCGCGGTATCCTTCAGGACATCACCGACCAGAAGCGCCGCGAGAGGAAGCTAGAGCGCCAGAACGCGCGGCTGGAGGAATTCGCACACGTCGTCTCCCACGACATCCGCAACCCGCTGCAGGTCGCGTCCGGGCAACTGGAGCTTGCCAGACAGACCGGCGACCCGACGGCGTTCGCGGGGGCCGAGGACGCGCTGAACCGCATCGAGACCATCGTCGAGAACATCCTCACGCTCGCGCGCCACGGCCGGACCGTCGACGAGACGGAGCCGGTCCCGCTGGCCGCGGTCGCCCGAGAGGCGTGGGAGACGGTCGAGACGGGCGGGCTCGCGCTGTCGGTCGACTCGGAGGTCGAACTGGCGGCAGACCGGGAGCGGCTGCGACAGCTCCTCGAGAATCTCGTCGCCAACACGGTCGAACACGGCGAGGGCGCCGAGACGATTCGAATCGGCGAGATTCAGCCGCTGTACACCGCGACCCGTGCGGACGGCGACACCACGAACGGGTTCTACGTCGCCGACGACGGCGTCGGCATCCCGGAGGGCATCCGCGACGAGGTGTTCGACTCCGGCTTTACCACGGCGGCCGAGAGCACCGGCTTCGGGCTGGCTATCGTCGCACAGGTCGCCGAGGCACACGGCTGGGAGACGGCGGTGACCGACAGCCGGGACGGCGGCGCCAGGTTCGAGTTCACCGAGGGGCCGGCTGGCGGAACCGGCTGAGCGACAGGCCGCCGCGGCGGCCGGCACCGCCCCTGACCCGCGCGCGAGCGCAGGCAGGGGTTCCATGTCGAAGGTCGAAGTCATCAGTATCTCAACATACACGCCGAGGCCGCTGTGTCTCTACTGGCCGACCCCGTGCCGGTATCGGACGGAGTAGTTCCCAGTGTCACCGCCACGAGAGAAGGTTCTTGTTGTTAGTTTGAGAAGAGTGTCTCGACATGGCTACCATCGTAATCGGCTCAGTGCCGACAGAGGAACTCGCGCTGGCCCACACCTTCGAGGAGTTGCCGGAGGTCACGTTCGAGAGCGAGCGAATCATCGAGAGCGGCGACGACGCGGTCATGCCGCTGCTGTGGGCCCGAAACGCGGACCGCCAGTCGCTGGAGTCGGCCATCCACGAGGACTCGACGGTCAAAAATGTCACCCTGCTGGCCGACTTCGGCGACGAACACCTCTACCGGATGGACTGGGTCGACCAGGTGCAGCTTCTTCTCCACATGCTGACAAACTCCGAGGCGACGATACTGGACGCTCACGGTCGGCCCGACGGGTGGCGGCTCCGGGTGATGTTCCCCTCCCGGTCACACCTCTCCGAGACCCACGAGTTCTGCAAGGGTCACGGGATGGAGTTCACCATCCAGTCGATTCGGGAGATGGACGGCCAGCCATCCGGGCGGTTCGGACTCACCGAGGACCAGTACCGGGCGCTCATCACGGCGGTCGAGAAGGGGTACTACGACGTACCGCAGAAACGAACCCTCGAAGAGCTGGCCGACGAGTTCGAGATATCCCACCAGGCGCTCTCCGAGCGGCTTCGGCGCGGTACCGAGTCACTCGTCGAGGACACGCTGCTCGTCGGGACGCCCTCGGAGCGCTAGCGGAGCCGCCGGACGAGTCGGACCAGCGCCGAGGCGACGACGCCGGCGCCGGGGATTCGCGTCGAGAGCGCGGCGGCGCCCAGCAGGAGGGCGGCCGCCCAGTGCTCGCCGCGGCGCACGGCCATCGCGGCGTCGACGAGTGTGGAGACGATTGCGAGGTTTCCGAGGGGCGAACCCCGAGACTGTGTTTGCATTGCGGCCCCAGGTACGCCCAGCGCGGGCCAGAGTACTCGCCCTGTATCCGCAGGGTATTTTTATACTGTCGGCGAAGCCGCGTTCTCGCCCGGACGGCGCTCAGACGGCGGCCGTGTAGCCGGCCTCGTCGACGGCGGCCACCAGCGCGTCCGCGTCGGCGTCGCCCTCGACCGTCGCGGACTCGGCCTCACGGTCGACGTGTACGTCGGTGACGCCATCGACGCCGGTCAGCGCGTCCGCGACGCTCTGCTCGCAGTGTTCACAGCTCATCCCTTCGACGGTGAGTGTCGTCGACATACGGGTAGTACCAGGGGCGCCGGCGTTAAGCCGATTGTCCCTTCGATTCCGTAGCCAGCTCCAGTCTCTGCTTTCGGATTCGAACTTTTTTCGTCCGGACGCTTTTACCGCTGGAGGGAGTGGGGTCGCGTATGCGTGACCTCGACGACATCGACATGGAGATTCTGCAGTTGCTGCTGGCCAACGCGAGACGGCCCTACAGCGAGATAGCGGAGACGGTCGGGCTGTCGGCGCCGGCGGTCTCCGACCGGGTGGCACGCCTGGCGGAGGCCGGCGTCATCAACCGCTTCACCGTCGACATCGACCGCTCACAGCTCCGGACCGGGATTCCGGTGCTGGTCACCATCGCAGTGACGGGGCGAGAGCCCGGCGCCGTCCGGTCGACGCTGCTCGAAGCGGACGCGGTCGAACACGTGTTCACGACCGCCGAGGCCGACCTCGTGGTGTTTGCCCGCGTCCCGGACAACGACATCGCCGGGTGGCTCGGCGACACGGTGGATACTGACGCGGTGGCCGACTTCGAGGTGGAGTTGCTGGCGGACGCGGTGTGGTCGCCGGACCTCGCCGGCACGGAGTTCGCGCTCTCCTGTGCTCAGTGTGGCAACACCGTCGACAGCGAGGGGACGGCGGCCCGCATCGAGGACTCGCTCTACCAGTTCTGCTGTCCCTCCTGTGAGGCCCGCTTCACCGACAAGTACGAGCAACTGCAGGAGGGCGCGGACTGAGACCACCGCTCGTCGACCGCCGGAGGCTGGTAACATCGGTGTCAGCACGTACTCAAGTGCCACGAGCGCGTACAGGGGGACATGACAGTATCCACGCCGGGCATCCACCACGTGACCTGTATCGCGGGCGACCCACAGCGAAACATCGACTTCTGGGTCGAGACGCTTGGCCTGCGGCTCGTGAAGCGGTCGGTCAACCAGGACGACCCCGGGACCTACCACTTCTTCTTCGCCGACGCCGAGGGGACCCCCGGGACGAGCATGACCTTCTTCCCGTGGGAGAGCATGCGCCAGGGGAAGGTCGGGTCGGGGCAGGTCGCCCGCACCGCCTTCCGGGTGCCCGAGGGCAGCCTGGACTACTGGGAGGACCGCTTCGACGAGTACGGCGTCGACTACGACGAGCGCGTCGAGCGGTTCGGCGAGACCGTCCTCCCCTTCTCGGACCCCGACGGGCTGCCGGTGGAACTGGTCGAAGTCGACCTCCCCGACGACGAGCCGACCGTCCCGTGGACGGAGTTCGTTCCCGAAGCGTACGCGATTCGGGGCTTTCACTCCGTGACGCTGTGGCTTGCCGACCCCCAGCGGACCGAGGAGCTACTGTTGCAGATGGGACTGGAAGAGGTCGGCACCGAGGAAGCCGAGGGCGACACGCCGGGCGACGAGCGGACCCGCTTCGCCGCGGGCGGCCCGGTCGGCAAGTACGTCGACGTGCTTCCCACCATCGTGGGCGGCCGCCAGGGCCACGGCATCGTCCACCACGTCGCCTTCCAGACGCCGACCGACGAGGACCAGCGGGCGATGCGCGAGGTGGTCCAGTCGGCGGGGCTGCGCCCGACCCAGCAGATAAACCGCCACTGGTTCCGCTCGGTGTACGTCCGCGAGTTCGGCAACGTGCTGTTCGAGTTCGCCACGACCGACCCCGGCTACGACAGCGACGAACCGCTCGAGGAACTGGGTGAGCGACTCGTCCTCCCCGGCGAGTTCGAGGCGCGCCGCGAGGAAATCGAGGCGCAACTGACGGAGATTACGGTCCCGCGGGCGGAGGCGGCCGAGGCCGACGACTGAGCACAGCCGGGAGCACGATTACACGCCCCAGAGCGCGACGATGCCGACGGTGACGACGACCGACTGGAGCAGTTGCAAGGGCGCACCGATGCGGACGTAGTCGCCAAAGCGGTAGCCGCCGGGGCCGTAGACGAACAGGTTCGTCTGGTAGCCCACGGGGCCGAGGAAGGCCGTGCTCGCGGCGAACGTGACCGCGAGGACGAACGCGAAGGGGTTCGCGCCGATTTGCGCCGCGGAGGCCGCGGCGACGGGGATGAGCAGGACGACGCTCGCGTTGTTGCTGATGACCTCCGTGATGAGACCGGTCATGATGTAGAACAGCCAGAGGACGACGGCCGGGGGGAGCGTCCCGAACTGGACGACGATGCCCGTCGCCAGAACGGACGCGGCGCCGGTCCGCTCCAGCGCGATACCGAGCGGGATAACCCCCGCGAGCAGGAAGATGACGTCCCACTCGACGGCGTCGTACAGCTCGTTGGGTTCGAGGACGCCGGTCAGCACCATCGCGACGACGCCGCCGAGCGCGCTGATGAGCAGCGGGAGCAGTTCGGCGGTGGCGAGGCCGACCACCCCGGCCAGGATGGCGACGGCGACGGGCGCTTTCTCAGTGCGATAGTCCGGTGTCGGGGGCTCGTAGGCGACGATGAAGTCCGGCTCGCGGCTCAGCCGCGGGACCGTCTCCTCGGGGACCTCCACGAGCAGGGTGTCGCCGACCTGGAGACGGCGGCCGACGATGCGCTCTACGAGCCCCTCGCGCGGACTGCGCAGTCCCAGGACGGCCGCGCCGTACTCGTCGCGGAACCGCTCGGGACTGAGCCGCTCGCCGACCAGCCGGGAGTCGATGGCGACGACGAGTTCCGCCAGTGTGGCCCGCTCGGTGGTCTCGATGGTGTCTATCACGGGGTCGCCGCGGACGAAGTCCATACCGTCGAACGACGGCGGTTCGGCGACGACAGCCCGGTTGGTGCGGACGACGAGACTGTCGCCCGCCCGGAGCGTCACGGCCTGGCGGGGGGCGACCGTCTCCGTGTGGTCGCGGACGACTTCGACGATGTCTATCTCGGCGCCCAGTTCATCGGTCACCGTCTCGACTGACTCCCCGACGAACCGGGAGTCCGACTCCAGCGCGAGTTCGGCCACGTAGTCGCCGACGTCGTAGGTGTCGAGGAAGTCCTGGTTCGGCGGGACCCTCTCCGGCAGCAGCCGGTGGCCCACGAACAGCAGGTAAGCGCCGCCGACGAGCACGACGACGACGCCGAGCTGGGTGAACTCGAACATCGAGAACCGGTGGAGCTCGGGGTACCGGCGGCCGAGTCTGGCGCTGATGTCGCTGGCCAGGATGTTCGTCGAGGTGCCGACGAGCGTGAGCATCCCGCCGAGCTGGGAGGCATAGGACAGCGGGATGAGCAGTTTCGAGGGGGAGGTGTCCCCGCGGTTCGCCAGGTCGGTGACGACCGGCACCAGCAGGGCGACGACGGGCGTGTTGTTCAGAAAGCCCGACAGCGGGCTGGTGATACCGACGGTCGCGAGGAGCTGTCGCCGGAGGCTGGTCCCGGCGAAGTCGGTCATCCGGCGGCCCAGTTCCTGGACCACCCCGGTCCGACTGACGCCCGAACTGAGTATCAACATCGCCAGCACGGTGACGGTCGCCTCGTTGGCAAAGCCCGAGATGGCGTCCGTCGGGGAGATGGTGGTCCAGGGCTCCAGCAGTGCCAGCACGACCATCAACAGGATGGCCGTCACGTCGACCGGCATGACCTCCGTCAGAAAGAGGACGACGGCGAATCCGACGACGGCGAGGACGACGACTACGTCGACGGTGAGCCCCGACTGTGTCTGTGCCAACGGGGCCGCCATGGGGACGGAGCTTCGCCGCCGGCGGGATTAGTTAGCGGTGTGGTACCGCGGGACGGGTCGAGTGGGGGACGCTTACGGCCGGGGAACGGGTCCGGGTCAACTGCTCGGGCGATAGCTCCGGCCCAGCAGGATACAGAGGACGTTCAGCCCGACCAGCGAGGCGAAAAGCGTCGGCGCCGACGCGGCGGCCTCCGTCAGCAGTCCGCCGACGATGACGAACGGGAGGAGTATCGTCGCCCAGAACGCCGTCGCTCGGACGTACGTGGCCGCGTGTGCGACCCCGTCGAAGACGGCGATGAAGACGTCGAGCGCACCGACGGCACAGCGGCGGAGTACCGACCCCAAGGTGCCCGGTTCCGTGCCCATACAGCGAGTCCGGGCCGTAGCCCTAATAGTAAGCGGCCTGTAACCGCTGGCCGGCGGGTGGGCGGGAGGTTCGGGCTACCGGACGGTCGCCTCGCCGACTGTCTCGGCGAACGCGACGGTCTCTTTCACGTCGGTTATCTCGACCTCGACTCGGTCGCCCGGTTTGGTCCCCGGGACGATGACGATAAAGCCCCGTTCGACCTTGGCGATGCCGTCGCCCTGGTCGCCCAGCGTGTCGATGGACACCGTGCGGACCTCCCCCTCCTCGACGGGCGGGCCCTGGGTGTGTGATGGCGCCGGTTCGGGGCGGGAGACGGAGCGGTCGGTGTCGGACTCGGTCGGCTCGCTCGGTTCGTCCGCCGCGGCGAGCAAGGCGACGCGGTAGGACTCGGTCGTGTCTATCGAGCCGTTCTCGACGAGTTCGGAGGGGATAGCGACGGTGTAGCGGTCGCCCTCGTCCCGGACCGAGGTCTCGAATAGCAGCCGTAACGAATCAGATATCTGTGGCATTAGCTCGTCTACGGGCGCCAGGGCTAAATCCTACCGGAATCGGACTGTATAATTCGGCTGGCCGTCACGTCCGGAGTCGCCGGTCACCGCGGCCGCGTGTCGGACGGGACGGCAGTCGACCGGCGCCTCTCGGCCCTCGCCGCCGACCACGGCGGAGGGTCAGTGGTCGGCGGCGTGGCGAGCGCCCGAGTCAGGGCGCTCTTGCCGGCGATAAGCTGCGAGGAACGGAGTCCGAGCGGTACGACAGGTGAGTATGAGCCTGCTCACCGTCGTCCCGCTGGCGGTCGTCATGGTCGCCGGACCGCAGCTTCTGAGTGCCATCTTCCTCGCGACGAGCGAGCAGTGGCGGCGCAACTCGGCCGCTTACGTCGGCGGCGCGGCCCTCTCCATCGGTCTCGTCGTCACGCTGGCGTACTTCCTCGCCACCGGAAGCCGGTCGGCCGGCGCCTCGAACACGACGCTGACCTGGGTCGTGGTCGCGACTCTCCTCGTCGCCGCCGTCAACGTCTACCGGACTCGCGAGACGGCCGAACCGCCAGCGTGGATGGGGAAGCTGACCGGCGGGAACCCTCGCTTCGCGTTCCGGCTCGGCTTTCTGCTGTTGGGATTTTTCCCCACGGACATCCTCACCTCGGTGGCGGTCGGCACGTCGCTGTCGAGCGAGGGAGCGCCGCTTCTCGACGCGACGGGGTTCCTGCTGGTGACGCTGCTGTTTCTCTCGACGCCGTCGCTGGCGGTGCTGTCCCTCGGTGAACGCGCCGAACGGTTCCTGCCGAGGGCGCGAGACTGGATGACCGACAACGCCTGGGTAGTCAACGAGGCCGTCATCGGCATCTTCCTCGCGCTGACGCTGACGTGACTACTGAGCGGTGTAGCCGCCGTCGACGACGAGGTTGTGACCGGTGACGTAGGCCGACTCGTCGCTGGCGAGGAAGAGCGCGGCGTCGGCCACGTCCTCGGGTTGTCCGTCCCGGCGCAGCGGTATCTGCTCGTCCATCTCGCCGGCGACGTGGGTGTCCTCCGTCGTCATCGCCGTCTCGATGACGCCGGGGTTGATGGCGTTGACCCGGACGCCCTCGGGGCCGAGTTCGAGCGCGAGCGCGCGCGTGAGATTGGTGATACCGCCCTTGGAAGCGCAGTAGGCCGACGCCCCCGGATAGCCGACCAGCCCCGCGATAGAGGAGAGGTTGACGACGCTGCCGCCGTTGCCCCGCATCGCCTCGGCGGCCAGTTTGCTCCCGAAGTAGACCCCCCTGAGGTTGATGTCCATCAGCCAGTCGTAGTCCTCGGGTTCGACGGACTCGATGGGCTGGTTCGCCCGGAACACGCCGGCGTTGTTCACCATCACGTCGAGGCCCCCGAACGTCTCGGTCGCGGTCGCGACAGCCTCGGCGATGTCGTCGACGACCGAGACATCGGTCTCGACGAACGTCGCACGCTGGTCGGTCTCGGCTTCGACGCGCTCGTGGGTCAGTTTGCCGCCTTCGCGTGGCTCCTCGCGGACGTCCGCGACGACGACGTCTGCCCCCTCCCTGGCGAAGCGCATCGCGATAGCACGGCCGATGCCGGAGGAGGCCCCCGTGACGAGTGCCGTCTCGTCGGCTAATCTGTCAGTCATTTGAATTTCCGTGCGGTACGTCGTGTCGGGGCGGCTTAACGGTTGACCAGGAGCCCTACGGGAGAAGAGATGACTCGGGTCGCGTCGGGACTCCCCACGCCGCGCTCAGTCGGTCGCGTCGAGTGCGGCCGCGACGGCTTCGAGCTGTGCCTTGCGGAACGGCCGCTGGGCCTCGGCGGGGTCGTCGGTGTCGCGTTCGCCGATTGCATAGAGGATACCGGCCCGCATCTCGGGTTTGGGCGGCAGGCGGTTCGTGTCGATATCGTAGCCGACGGCCTCGCAGATAGCGGCCAGCGCTTCCTTGGTGAACGCTGTCGACTCGACGCGCTCGTATCGTCCGACGGCGGTGCGGATGTCGTTTCTGAGTTCGTCCACGGTCGGGGACATGGGTTGTGGGGCGGCGCCGTCGGAGGTGTGGCTTTCGGTTCGGTCGCCGACGAGCGGGCCGAGACAGGAGCCGGCGTGTGCGGACTGGGTGGGTGTCGTGGCACGGCCTGCGACTGCAGGCAGTATGGTTGCCAAACTGACCTGTAACGGGAGGTTTCACGGCGGCCGACGCGGTCGATTGGGGCGAATTGCGGGACTCCGGCCCGATTACGCACCAGAAATTAATCATGTAGGAGGCGAGCGGTCACCGCAAGGCCCAAGACACTCCTAATCGCAGGGAAATATATATGCATCACCCTGGACCGCCACGGTTCGTGGCCGCCGGTGACGAGATAGAGCTCGCACCGCGCGACCCCGACCCGTCGGCAAGCTACAGGTGGCAGCTCGTACAGACCCCCGAAGACTCCGACGCGACCGTCGGTGACGACCCGGTCGAACATCTGGTGCCGGACGTCCCCGGTACCTACGTCGCGGAGTTGACCGCACCCGACGGGACCCACCGCCTCACCGTCCGGGCGTTCCCGAGCGCGCTCTCGCCGGCCGGCGCATACGGCGCCTCCGGCATCTCCGGTCGTCGGAGCGGACAGGTAAGCGGCAGCGTCTCTGGCGGCGTCAGCGGCGGCCGGAGCGGCTCCGGCAGCTACGGCGAACTCGGCACGCGAGAGAAGGGCGAGGGCGGCCGGCCACGGCTGACCCTGACCCCGGTCGTCGAGGACGACGACGCCGTCGTCGAGGCCGACCCACAACCGCACCCGAACGCGACCGAGACGGTCGAGGACCTGGAGGTCGAGTTCCTGCTGGACGACCGCGACGACGTCGACCCGAGCGCCGTGACCGTCAGCGACCGCGAACTGCGGGTGCCAGTCGACGCGCTCGGCGACCGACTGCGCGTCCACGCGGTCGCCGTCGGCGAGGACGGCTACAGCGTCGCCGACGCCGCGGAGTTCGAGCGCGAGGAGGTCGCGACCGACGGCGGCACGGCCGTCCAGACCGGCCAGACCGTCACGACGAACCAGCCCTACCACCCACCCGAATGGGCCGAAGAGTCGGTCATCTACGAGATTTACATCCGCACCTTCGGCGGCGAGGAGGGCGAGGCGTTCGACGCCATCCGTTCCCGCCTCGACTACATCGAGTCGCTCGGGGTTGACACCATCTGGCTCACGCCGGTGCTCCAGAACGACCACGCGCCACACGGCTACAACATCGTGGACTTCCTCTCCATCGCCGACGACCTCGGGAGCAGGGACGACTACGAGCGGTTCATCGACGCCGCCCACGAACGGGGCATCAAGGTCCTCTTTGACCTCGTCTGTAACCACTCCGCTCGCACGCACCCGTACTTCCAGGCCGCGGTCAACGACAAGGAAAGCGAGTACCGCGACTGGTACGAGTGGCGCGGCGACACCGAGCCCGAGACGTACTTCGAGTGGGAACACATCGCGAACTTCAACTTCGACCACCTGCCGGTGCGCCGGCACCTGCTCGACGCCGTCGAGAAGTGGCAACCCCTCGTCGACGGGTTCCGCTGTGACATGGCGTGGGCCGTCCCGAACAACTTCTGGCGGGAGATTCACGACTACTGCAACGAGGCCGACCACGACTTCCTCCTCCTGGACGAGACCATCCCCTACATCGCGGACTTCCAGGCCGGCCTCTTCGATATGCACTTTGACTCGACGCTGTATTTCTCCCTGCGCCAGGTCGGCGGCGGCGAGGACGCCGAGATGGTGCTCGACGCCATCGACGAACGCGGCGAGGCCGGCTTCCCCGACCACGCCTCGTTCATGGTGTACGCCGAGAACCACGACGAGACCCGGTACATCGTCGACTACGGCAAGGAGGCTGCCAAGGCCGCGGCGGCGTCGACGTTTACCCTGCCGGGCGCGCCGATGGTGTACGCCGGACAGGAGTTCGGCCAGCGCGGTCGCCGCGACGACCTGGCGTGGGACCACGCCGACGACGACCTGCGCGAGTACTTCAGTTCGCTGGCCGACGTGCGAAAGCACACCCCGGCGCTGTCGGCCGACGGCGAGTTACAGCGGGTCGACTACGCCGTCGAGGACGGCTGGGACGACCGCGTGGTCGCCTACGCCCGCGTGACCGAGGAGGAAGCCGTCGTCGTCGCCCTCAACTTCGGCGAGGAGGCCGCGACGGTGTCGGTCCCCGAGGAAGCGGCCGACCACGACCTCATCGCGGACGAAGACGTCGGCGCCGATGGCGGGGCCGTCACGGTCGACAGCGCGGTCGTGCTGCCCGCCGACAGCCTCGTGCAGTGACCCAAACGAGGCGACAGTAACGAACCGATATCGGCCGTAGGAGGTCGAAAACACGCCTCCACGGCCGTTTTGCAACATTGCGCGAAATCGTAGGGGTTTATTGAGAGCGTTGTCTTGTGGTAGCTATGCGACTTACGACAGCGCTCAACGAGTACAAGAAAGCTCGTGGCGAGCGCTTCCCCGAGGAGAGCAAGACCGTCGCTGGCTCGTTCTCGGGGCATGGGGACCGTCTGGTGCATATTGGCGAACACGGTTCGTTGCGGGACTACTCAGATTCGCTGTCCGGACTGTACGGTATCGACCGCTCCCAGCTGGGTATCCAGATAGGGGACGAGACGCGGTGGTTCAGCGACTTAGAGACCATCAGGCAACACTACTACCGCGACACTCGCCTGGTGGAGACCGAGTACGACGCGGGCAGTTTCACCGTCCACCAGTACGACCTGACGCTCGGGCGGGCACACGCGACACACGTCGAGGTCCGCGGGACCGTCCCGCAGGGGGCGAAGCTCGTCGCCTTCGTGACGATGGCGCCCGAGGGGAAAGACACCGGCGTCGGCGCCCTCATCCACGAGGACGGCGGCCCGGACAACGCCCGGGTCCTCGAGGTCTACCACCGCCAGGAACACGACTACATCACCGCCTCGACCGGCCTGGACGAGGTCCACGGGCAGCGGCCCGAGCGGCTCGGCGAGATTCTCGACGGCGAGCCCGTCTACTTCCCGCGCCGGCGCGGCACCGAGCGGCGCGACCAGACCCGCCTCACCGGTGACTTCGTCGTCACCGCCCCGCTCGAACGGGTCGGGCGCTCCAACAGCACGACGCTCATCACGCAACTGTCCGACCACACCGAGGTCGACCGCCAGCAGGCGATGGCCGACGTCAGCGTCTGTGCGGAGTCACACTCGACCGCGTCGGACCTGCGGGAGTCGGCCCGCGAGCGGACCCGTATCCAGGTGGACGACTCGCTACCGCGTGCTGCGAGCGTCCGGAAGGACCTGCGCGTGATGGACCTGCTGTCCTCGCCCTCCGGCGGGCGCATCGCCGCCCCCGAGTTCGACCCGTTCTACGAGAACTCCGGCGGCTACGGCTTCGTCTGGTTCCGCGACGACGCCTCCGTCTCGCGACACCTGCTGGAGGCCAGCGACCGCCTCGACATCGAGACAGACGACATCTTAGAGGAGAGCGCAGAGTTCCTCTGTAACCGCCAGCTCGCCGACGGTACCTGGCCCCACCGCGTGTGGGCGACCGACGGCTCGCTCGCGCCGGGGTGGGCCAACGCGAACGTCGAGCACAACGACGAGTCGCCCGAGTATCAGGGCGACCAGACCGCCACCGTCACCGCCTTCCTCGCGACGCTGCTTCGCACCCGTCACGGTCGGCTCAGCGACTCCCTGACCGTCCAGATACGAGACACCATCGTCGAAGCGGTCGACGCCCTCTCCCGGGACGTGGCCGACAACGGGCTCCCCTCGGAGTGTCAGAACGTCTGGGAGGACTCCGTCGGGCAGTTCGCCCACACCGCCGCGGCCTACATCGAGGCGTTCTCGGCGGTCGCGCGGGCGCCCATGACCAACCAGATAAAGGAGCGCAGCCGCCACGGCGCCGAGCGCGTCATGGACGGGCTGGAAGAGCTCTGGGACGAGGAGATGGAGGTGTTCGTGATGCGCCTGACCGACGGCGAGAAGGACCACCGCATCGACGCCGCGGCGCTGAAGCTCACGGACGCCTTCCGCCAGTACGACGCCGTCGAGGACACCGAACTCTCCGACGACGAGGTCCAGCGGCTGGCCGACCACGTCAGTACGACGCTCGACACCCTGTTCCGGAACCCGCCACACAGCCAGGTCGCGGGCCTCATCCGCTACGAGGGCGACCGCTGGCGGATGCAGGAACAGGACGGCGAGAAGATATGGTCCGTGACGACCGGTATCGGCGCGGTGTCGGCCGCCCAGGTCGGCGTCATGCTCAACGAGCGCGGCGAGAACGGCGACGCCTACCTGAATCGCAGTTCGGACCTCTACGAACTCATCGCCGACGACGGTCCGATGGCGACCGAGGCCGGCTACCTGGCCGAGCAGGCGTTCGACTCGGGCGAACTCGACAGCGCGACGCCGCTTGGCTGGTCACACGCCATCCGACTCCACGCCACGGCGCTGCTCGACGACCTCAAGGCCCTGCCGACGACCTCGACCACGACCGAAGGGCCCGACGAGATGCCGACCTGGACCACCGGGGAGAAGTTCGGCATCGGGACCGTCGCCGACCACGACGCGGCCGACCCCTCGCGCGTCTGGTTCACGCTGACGCGGGGCGCGCTGACCGAGGCGCGGTTCCCGCAGGTCGACCTGTTGAACCTGCGGACGCTGGATTTCATCGTCCGGTGTAACGACGACTCCGACTACGCGGTCCGGACCCACCGGGAGGACCGGCGCAACACCGACACCATCGAGCGGCGCGTCGAACCGGCCGACGACGAGGCACTGCTCTTCCGTCACATCTTCACGGAGACCGGCGACGGCCAGGGCCACGCCTGGGAGCTGACCGTCGACTACGCGGCCGACCCGAACCACGACGCCATCCTCGCGAGCGTCGAGTTCACCGCCGAGGACGACCACAGCTACGACATCTTCTCGGCCGCGAACATCGCGCTGACGAGCACGAACGGCGTCGACCGCGGGCTCCGCTACGGTGAGGCCGAGAACTACCACCTCGTCGCCAGGAATCCCGAGGCGTACACCGCCGAGACCCACAACGAGCTACTGGTCGACGAGAACGGCGACGCCCTCTCGGTCGCGATGGCGATGGCCGCGGAGAGCCGCTTCGACTGGGCGACCGTCGGCGCCGCGGGCAGCGAGCGGCTGAACGCGCTGTACACGCAGGGCGAACTGCCCGAACCCGTCGAGTCGGTCGACGGGGAGAACATCGTCCTCATCGGCCGCCTGGGCACCGGCGCGACCGCACAGGAGACCATCGCGCTCGGCTTCGCCCGGCGGGCCGACACCGCCGCCGCGCTGGGCGAGGCCGACGGGGCGCTCGACCGCGGGTACGAGACCGTCGAGAAGGCCTACACCGAGAGCTGGGTCGACTACCTCGCGGACAAGGAACTGCCCGACTCGGTCCAGGGCCACCCTAACCTGGCAAACCAGTATCGCACCGCCATCATGACGCTGATGGCCGTCGAGGACAAGACCTACCACGGCGCCTCCATCGCCTCGCCCTCGGTACCGTGGGGCGACGCGGTGTACGCCGGCGAGCCGAAGAACTACGGCTACAACTTCGTCTGGTCGCGTGACCTCTACCAGGTCTTCACCGCCTTCGACACCGTCGGGTCGCTCGACATCGCGGCCCAGCAACTGGAGTACATCTACGAGTACCAGCAGGACGAGGCCGGCTTCATCCCGCAGAACACCTACGTCAACGGGACGACCCGCTGGGGCGGCGAGCAGATGGACAACATCTCCTACCCGCAGGTGATGGCCTACCACCTCGCCGAGGACGGCATCAGCTTCGACGACGTGAGCTACAGCTACGAGAACCTGCGCCGGTCGGCCGACTACGTCGCTCGCAACGGACCCGAGACGGCCCAGGAGCGCTGGGAGGAGGAGGCCGGCTTCTCGCCCTCGTCCATCGCCGCCGAGATATCCGGACTGGCCTGTGCGGCCAAGCTCGCGCTGGACGAGGGCCACGAGGCCGACGCGCTGGTCTGGCTCTCGCTGGCCGACCACTGGGCCAACAACGTCGAGGACTGGACGGCCACCGAGACGGGGACCGACCAGCACCAGAACACGCCCTACTACACCCGCGTCACGCGGGACGGCAACCCCGAGGCCGGCCACCTGCGGACGCTGGCCAACAACGGGCCGACGCTGGACGAGCGCAACATCATCGACGGCGGCTTCCTCGACCTCGTGCGGCTGGGTATCAAGCCGGCCGACGACGAGGTGATGCAAAACAGCGTCGTCGAGGTCGACGAGACCATCCGCGTCGACGTGGAGGACAACCCCGGCTTCTACCGCTACAACGGCGACGGCTACGGCGAGCGGGGCCGCGAGGACCCCGGTGCGCCGTGGTCCGTCGAACACAAGGGGAAAGGGCGCCTCTGGCCCCTGCTGACCGGCGAGCGCGGGGAGTACGAACTGCGCCTGGACGACCCCGCCATCGAGCCCGAGACCTGTCTGCGGGCGATGGAACGCTTTGCCAACTCCGGCCGGATGATTCCCGAGCAGGTGTGGGACCGCGAGCACGAGACCGACTACAACTGGGAGTTCGGCCAGGGGACCGGCGGCGCGACGCCGCTGGCCTGGGCGATGGCCCAGTACATCCGGCTCGCTCACTGCATCAGCGCGGACACGCCGATCGAGACGCCCGAGTTCGTCCACGAGCGCTACCGCGAGAAGGCGCTGAACGAACCGAGTCGCAGCCCCGCGCTGCGCGTGGACACCCAGTTCCGCGGGAACGAACTCGTCGTCTCCGGCGAGACCACCGGCGTGAAGGTGGTCATCAAGACGCCCGTCGAGAGCGTCATCGTCGACGTCGACGACGGCGAGTTCGAGGAGGCACTGGCCGTCGAACCCGGCGAGAACCAGATTATCGTCGCCGCAGCGGACAAGGCCGACCTCGAGGCCGCCGGTACCACCGTCTGGCGGATGAGCCTGTAGCCCGGCGACCGAATCGGTTCGGCGGCAGACCGCCGTCCGGTCGGTGGGATGCCTAGTTTTCTCCGTCGGTCGCTCCGTGTCCCCCACCCGCTACGGCCGGGCCGTCGACGACGGCTCGTTCGTCGCCACGCGACAGTGGAGAAGGGACCTTCGGATAGCGCGCAGAGTTTTCGCGACGGCGGGCTCCGAGGGTGTCAGTCCAAGTGGGTTCCAGTGACGACCGGTCCGGAGCGCCACGTGTCGAGTCGTCCAGAGATGTATAAGAAAACCGAAATGTGTCGGCGCTGTGACAGCGATTGTAAGCACGGCGACCAGTCGCGCCAGCGGCGAATCCGCGCGTCGGGGCCGCGCGTCTCCTAACCTCGCTGATACCTACCGAATCCCCCGAGTAAGCTTCTCCTACGGGCCGATATTGGCCCATTCGGCGCTCGTGTTATGCATACAACACTTGTCGAAAACTGAGACAGTTGGTACGTAATCATGGTGTTATCTACACCTGTTGAGGTGCAACTCAGGTAACGTGGGCCTCTCCGGGCAGCAACTGGTCAGAAATGCTATTTGTATAGCCCGGTCCTACCGCGATATGGCACGAGATGATACCGGTGGCGGTGCGGGTAACGAACACCATACCAGTCGGCGGGCCGTGCTGCGGGCAGCGGGGGCCGCGACGCTGGCGCTGGGCGCGGGCGGCGTGGCTTCGGCCCAGTCGGACACGACGGTCGTCAACCTCGGTAAGGAGGGCTTAACCGACGGTGACGCCATCGATTCGTATCTGGACACCCACCTCGCGGACGGCGTGGAGGTCCGAATTCCGGCCGGGACCTACACGTACACCGGCGAGGGGCTAAACGGGAAGTACGCGGACGCGGCAGTGGTCGGCTCAGCCGACGGCGTCAAGTTCCGCCGACCGAAAGACCCCGAGAAGAAAGTCGCCCCCAAAATCGTGGCCAAGCGCGGGACCGTCCGCATCGAGAATATCACGGTGAAAGGCGCCAGCGGACAGGCCCGGTCTCGCTGGCGCGTCGGCGCGGCCGCCGACGCGAGCGTCCACCTGCTGAACGTGAACTTCCCGGACGGCGCTGTGAAGAAGTCGTCCTCGATGGGCGTCTACGCGAAGAAGAACCACGCGGGCCTGCTGTGGGTCAAGGGCTGTCACTTCGCGAAGTTCGCGGACGTGGCCCTGCACGTCTCCGACCCGGCCGGGTCGGGCGACGGGCGCGTCGTCGTCGATGACTGTAGCTTCGTGAACACGGGGACGGCCGCCGTCAGCGCCGCGCCCGACAACAGCGCGGTGCGGGGCTGTTACTTCGAGGCGACCGAGTCCGCGCCCGCCGGCAGTGACGGGAACAGCCAGCACGGCGTGCAGGTGCCCGTCCCCGGCGGGGACCTTTCCGTCGCGGACTGTGACTTCAACTGGGCCGGGCCCGGGACGAGCGTCGTCGACTTCGCCGGCGGCGGCGAGGGCGGCAGCGGCGCGCTCTCGGACCTCCGCGTGGGCTACGGCGACCAGAAGTCCCTCTTCACGACCGGCTGGGACATCGAGGCGGGCTGGACAGGCGAGGCAATCAACGTGAGCGAGGCCTAAGACAATGCCATCTATTCCATCCGACCGACCCGGCAGCGAACTAGTAGCACTCGACGTGAGCGACGGCGACGACCTCCCGAGCGCCATCAACGACGCGCTCGGCGACGGCGTCCAGGTGTACATCCCACCGGGGAAGTACACGGGGAGCCACTCCGACCTCGACTTCCAGGCCGACGACGCGACGGTGTATGGCGACCCCGCGGGCGTCTCCATCGACTGCGACATGGACTCGAACGCCACGATGGACACGAGCGGGACCCTGCGCATCGAGAACATCGACGTACGCGGGAAAAAGCCCGAGGAGCAGGTCAAAATCGACGTCGACCTCAGCGGCGGCCGCCTGGAGTGGGTGAACTTCAACTTCCCCGACGGGACCGCGAACCCGACCGACAGCTACGTCGCCCGCTGTGACAGCGGCACGGGCGAACAGCTCGTCCAGAACTGCTACTACGGGCCCCACGGGAACTCGCTGTTCTACTACTCCGAGCGCAACGTCGACGAGATGCCCGTCACGTTCCGCGGCTGTGCGTTCCACAACTGCGCCGGCCCCATCCGCGCCGGCGGCGTCACCGTCGAGGACTGTATCTACCTCGCCGACGGCACCGTCCCCAACTTCAAGGAGGAGGGGAGCAGTTCCGAGGACGATGGCACCCCGCGGATGTTCAAGTTCGAGGGCGGCGGGAACTCCGTCGTCAGGAACACGGATATCCTCATCACGGAGGACGCCGGCCCCGCCGACGGCCCCTGTGTCGACTGGGGCGGCGAGGCCGACGACTCGAACACCGTCGAGGTCGAGAACTCCCGCTTCGGGAACTTCTGTGGCCGCGAGGTGTTCGACACGGCGAGTGCCCCCGGCGGCGTCGCGGGCGACTCCTCGCTGTCGAACGTGAGCGTCGTCAGCGACCAGCGGTTCTCGGGCGACGAGATACCCGGCGACATCACGAACGGCGACGAGCCACGCAGCGACATCGAGTCACGTCGCTGGAACCCGCTGGAAGGCGGTAGCGGCGGCAACTCCGGCGGCGAGACGTTCGGCCTCCCCAACTCCTTCGAGGTCGTCACCGGCGGCGACGCCGCGGCGCCGGCCACGGAGTACGAGGTCTGGACGCCCGTCGAGAACCCCGAACCCCCGGAACCGGTCGGCGACGGCGGTGAGGCGGGAAACGGTAACGGGGGCCAGCGCGAACTGGTCGTTCGCGCGAGCCCCGACAACCCGGACACGGACTGTGACGTGACGGTCACCGCCGACGGCGAGATTACCTACGGCGACGAGTCCGAAGAGGGGACCGACACCATCGTCGAGAACGACGACGGCACCTACACCGCCACCAGCGTCCAGATGAACCCCGACGCCGTGGATTCGTATCTGGTGGCCGGGTCGGTCACGGCGGTCTCGATAACCGACGGCTACCGGGCGACGCTTACCCTCGACGGCGAGGAACTGGACCTAACCGAGTTCGGGGTCTACAGCGAGCCCCGAGAGCTGGTCCTGCGGGCAAGCCCGGACAACCCGGACACGGACTGTGACGTGACGGTCACCGCCGACGGCGAGATCGAGTTCGGCGAGGAGTCCGAAGAGGGAACCGACACCATCGTCGAGAACGACGACGGCACCTACACCGCCACCAGCGTCCAGATGAACCCCGACGCGGTCGACTCCTATCAGGTGTCGGGGGCCATCACCGAGTTCGTCGTCACCGACGGCTACGAGGTGTCGGTGATGCTCGACGGGGAGACAGTGTCCGTCGGCGACCTCGTCGGCGACGGCGAGGACAGCTCCAGCGATAGCGACGGCGGTGACAGCGACACGCCGAAGGTCCTCGTCATCGACGGTAGCGCGACGCCGGACGAGGCCATCGAGTACGAGTTCAGCGTCACCGGGGAGCTGTCGCGGGACGCGGAGCGCTCCGAAACGGTCAACGAGGGGCTGACTGCCGACCTGACGGCCGACAGCATCGACGGTGCGACCGCCGTCGGCGCCGTCGGCGACGGCCGGGACGCCTTCCGCTTTACCGGGAAGGTCCAGTCGCTCTCCCTGAGCGGGGCCGGCGTCGTCGAAGTGCAGGACCAGTAGGCCCGAGCGGTCTACCCGCGTCGGCGGTCCCCGTCGGCTGAGGGGACCGCGAACGGGTCGGCTCCCGGCAGCCGTCGGTGGTGTCGCCCGCGTCCTCACGCGGGACGGACCATCCGCCGGACGCGATTTCGGTTATTTTTCAGCAGGTACGCGACAACTGCACCGCCCTGGGGCAGGGTCACGAGCTTCCCGGTCTCCGCCGGCTCGGCCGGCGCGAACGCCGGGTCGGTGAGCCGACGGACACTCTCGGTCAACAGCCCCCTGGCTCGCTCGACACAGCGCAGTCGGATGCGCTGCCAGGTGTCGGTATCGGTGATGTCGACGTGCTCCAGCACGACGATGCGCCCGCCGTCGAGGGTCTCCGAGAGCTGCTGGACGGTCACGCCGACACGGTCCTCGTCTTCGAGGAACTCCCAGAAACCGCCGGGACGACCGCGGTATCGACGGATGTCCCCGAAGTGGTAGCTCAACACCCCGTGGGTCGGTGCGGACAGGATATCGCCCTTGAGGATACCGAAGCCAAAGCGGACCGCCAGGTCCGCCTCCGCGGCGACCCGGTCGACCACCTCGGCCGGGAGTTCGTGACCGATACCCTCCGTCGGCAGCGCCGGGCTGTGTATCCACTCGGCGCTCGTCACCCCGGTTATCGTCGAAATCGGGACCTTGCGTTTGTACGTCGGGTCCGGCGTCACCGTCCGGACGACGCCGACCAGCGACCAGAGCGGGTACTCTCCGAACCGGTCCCTGACGTCCCGCAGAAAGTCCGTCGTGCCGTCTCGCCGGGACTCGCTGTCACGGAGGACGACCTGGGTTATCTCGGCGTCGGTCTCGGTGACCATCCGCTGGAGCGCGTCGCGTTGCCACCGCGGCAGCGTGGCGCTGTTGACCAGCAAGGTAGTGGACAGCGTAGCGTCCTCGGTCACCATCGTCCGCCCTCTGTGTGCCCTCGCGCGTGCGTTGGTCTCGAACCAGCCCGCTGGGAAGGCGGCGTACGTAACGGGGTTGGCATCGTCTGTACGTGGCCGCGCAATCGAGCAAAGTAAAAATCCAGTTAGCGTCCCGACAGGAAGGTATGTCTCGGTTACCGAGAGGCGGATCGAGAGGGGGTGCGTAGCGTCGACGACGGTGCGAAACCGTGTGGCGAGCCGACAGCGACGGCCCGCTCCCGCCGCTCCGCCGTGCTTACCGAATCGTCCGGTCGGTCACCAGCATCAACTCGGTGGCGACGTCGTCGTCGAACCCCTCCGAGGTCACTCGCCACCGCCAGTTCCCGGTGGCCGTGCCGGGGGTGTTGAAGCGGGCGTCGCTGTCGAGTCCGAGCAGGTCCTGCATCGTCGTCATCGCGACGACGGCGTTGGAGTTCCAGACCGCCTCTATCATGTCCCACTCGATGCCCTCGCCGTCGGTCCCGAGGTTGTGCCTGAGACAGTCGCGCTGGCGGTCGTCGAGTTCGCGCCAGTAGCCGACGATAGTGTCCGTGTCGTGTGTGCTCGTGTAGCCCACCGCCTGCTCGGGGTAGTGCATCGGCTGGTACATGTGACCCTGCTCGCACCAGTCGGCGTACTGGGGCACTCGCATCCCCGGGAAGTCGTAGTGGTCACGCAGCGAGGCGATGCGCTCGTCGAGGAAGCCCAGGTCCTCGACGAGGAACGGGAGGTCGCCGAGGTGGTCCCGCATCCGGTCGAAGAACTCCCGGCCGGGCCCCTCGCGCCACTGGCCCGCGGCGGGGCTGTCGGCTTCCTCGGGGATGGCCCAGAACTCGTCGAACCCCTTGAAGTGGTCGATGCGAGCGATGTCGACCTGGTCGAACAGGCGGTCGAAGCGCCGGCGCCACCAGGCGAAGTCGTTCTCCCGGATAGTGTCCCAGTCGTACACCGGGTTCCCCCAGCGCTGGCCGTCGTCACCGGGGTTGGGCGGGACGCCCGCCACCTCGGAGGGCTGGTTGTTCTCGTCGAGCCTGAAGACCTCTGGCGCCGACCAGACGTCCGCCGAATCGAGGGCGACGTAGATGGGGAGGTCACCGACCAGTTTGACGCCCTGCTCGGCCGCGTAGTCGGCCATCGCCTGCCACTGCTCGTCGAACAGCCACTGGACGAACTTGTGGTACCGTATCTCGTCGGTGAGTTGCTCGCGTCGCTGGGCCAGAGCGTCGGGGTCCCGCGTGACGAGTTCGTGGGGCCACTCGGTCCAGAGCGCCCCGTCGAACTCGGCTTTCAGCGATATAAAGAGCGCGTAGTCGTCGAGCCACTCGGCTTCGGCCCCACAGAACGACTCGAAGGCCGCCTCGTCGTCCCCGTTCGGGTCGGCCTGGAACGTCTCGAATGCCGACCGGAGCTTCGACTCCTTGAACTCGGTGACGCGGTCGTAGCGGACCTCGTGTGGCGAGGCCGCGTCCGGGGGGTCGAGGTCGCCCTCGTCGAGGTACCCACGGTCGGCGAGGTCCCGGAGGTCGACCAGAATCGGATTCCCGGCGAAAGCCGAGTAGGCCTGATACGGCGAGTTGCCGTGCGCGCTCGATGTCGGTCCGAGCGGGCAGAACTGCCACAGCGACTGGTCGGCCGACGCGAGGAAGTCGATGAACTCCCGGGCTCCGGCGCCGAGGTCGCCGACGCCGTGGGGGCCGGGGAGTGACGTGAGATGGAGAAATACACCACTCTGTCGTTCGAAACGCATACAACCGGCTTCCAAGCACAGCTATTTCAAGCTATTGTCCGGCGGAGGCCACAGCGTCCCCGTGAGTGGTGCAGTTCACGTCGCTCCGTCGGACGGGGGCCTCGGGTCTCTACACTATCTCGTCCGCCATCTCCCCGACGAACAGCGTGTCCTCGACGAGCGCCTCCATCCCCCGACGGAGCTGCTCGGAGAGCGCCTGGTGGGAGACGTCGAGTTCGTCCGCGAGTTCTTCGAGGGTGGTCTCACGGGACACCTCGAAGTAGCCCCGGTCGGCCGCCAGGATCAGCGCCTCGTACTGCCCCTCGGTCAACCCGTACCGACCCGCCGGCTCGCCTTCCAGCTCCCGAATCGAGCGCACGTCGAAGGCGAGCCCGTGGTCCTCGGCGAACTCGTGTGTCCGGGCGAAGTGCTCGCGGTCGGGGAACAGGACGCGGAGGTGCCAGCGGTCACGCCGGCCGACGGCATCGAGTATCGTCGCCTCGCCGTTGGTCAGGATGTTCAACAGGAGGTGGACGTGGTCAATCCACTCCATCTCGTAGAGATACTCCTCGTCGAGCGACGAGAGACACTCCACCGACTCGACGGTGGGGTCGTCCGCCAGCGCGTCCTCTATCGCTTCCTGTGTCGCGTCGCGCATCCAGAGTACGGGAAAGACAGTGTTCTCGCCGCTCTTGACGACGCGTTCGCACTGGACCTCGAGTTCCGGCAGTTCTTGGAACGTGCGATGCAACGCCAGCTCGTCGGACGGCACCGACCCCTGCACTATCGTACTCATACGAGCCGATTCGACGCCCTGCCTAATTAAATGTAAACTAGAAATAATTTGGTCCGGCGGCCCGGGGGATATCGTCAGGATGGCTCGATGTGCCCTTCGAGGAGTCGACGGTTCCACTCGTTTGCCTTCCAGACGGCGTCGAACAGCGACCCGAGCACCGGGACAGAGCCGACGACGGCGTCGACGGTGACAAGCCCGAGCATGGCCACGAGCGTCCGCTTTGGCACGCCGAGGCGCGCGGCCTCGACGATAGGATACAGTGAGATGGCGGCGGCGAGGGCGTCCCCGCCGACCGGCAGGAGACTCAACACCGGGTCCAGACCGAACCGGAACTGCGTTCCGGGCACCCGTATCGCCTCGTCTTGCAGCCTGGCCACCCGCCGGACGCGTTCGAGTGCCGCCGACTCACGGGGCGAGCGGGTGCCGGTCGCCTCGTCGGTCAGGACGGGGTCGTCTGTCGAGTCGGTCGACACGGGGCCGGGTCGATTCGGGTCAGTCGGCATACCGTCCCCTGACGGCCACGGGCAATAGCCATGTCCCTGGCGCGTGCGTGGCCGACGGCGTCGCGACCACACAGAGTCGGAACCGAAGGGTGAGACGGTGAGCGGCGGTTGGCTCCGGTTCGTCCCCCGCTGACCTGCGCCTGCAGGCAGTGCGGTGAGGTATCGACGCGGCGAACGACCGGTGATGCCTTCGAAAGTATCCGAGGACGAAGTCGGGAAAGACGTCGTCGACGCACAGGGCGACCAAGTCGGAATCGTCTCCGCCGTGAAACACGGGACCGCCCACGTCGACCCAGAGCCGGGTATCACGGACAAGATACGAACGACACTTGGGTGGGAAGACACCGACGAAGAGGATTACCCGCTCCAGGAGGAAGCCATAGACACCATCACCGACGACGAAATCCGTCTGGAAAGCGGCCTGTAGCGCCGTCGTCCAGTGGGTCTTTGGCGCTGGAACGGGCCGACCGTCGATGCGTGTCTCCGGAGCGTCGGCCGTCGGCGCTCCGTCTTCGCCGGAGCTAACCAACAGAGAGCCCCATAACGGCCCAGTTGTTGGTTAGCGACCGCCGTCGGCGCGGTCCGGGTACCCGTCACCTCCCGACCGGCCGTCGGCGAGGGCGATAGCACCTCGACGTCCGTCGCGAACCGCTCTTGGATTCCGTCACGCCCCAGCCGAGACGACGCCGATATCCTGCTCGGTGTCCACCGACCACCACAAACGTATTTACCGTATTGACTTGATTTACGAATACGGGTTACTGATATGCCACCGAAAGTTCTGATGCTCGGCTGGGGGTTCCCGCCGAACATCACCGGCGGACTCGACACAGTCGTTGGTGAACTGTACGAGCAACTCGAACCGCGCGACGACATCCAGTTCGAACTGGTACTGCCGGACGAGTACGCCCCGGAGGGCAGGGAGGGCATCCACGGCGTTCCGACCGGTCAGGGCGACATCATCACGCGTATCGGTCGCCTCGCGGGTGATTTCGCGGATATCGCCGCTGACTTCGATATCATCCACACGAACGACTGGTTCGGCTACAACCCCGGGACTCGCGCGGTCTCGACGGCCGACCTGGAGTGGGTAACGTCGTTCCACTCGCTGTCACAGGACCGGAACGTCAACCCGCCCGAGCGGGAGGTCCAGACGGAGCAGCGCGTCGCCAACCGTTCCGACCACCTGCTCGCGGTCAGTCAGTTCACACAGCGACGCATCAAGAAGTTCTACGACGCCGACTCGCAGGTCATCTACAACGGCTTTTCCTCGGTCGAAGCGACGGGGAAAGACATCAAGGCCGAACACGATATCGACGGGAAGATGCTCTTTTTCGTGGGCCGTCACACCGACCAGAAGGGGCTCTCGTATCTCCTCTATGCCCTCTCGAAGCTCCGCCGGGACGACCTGACGCTCGTCCTGGGTGGGACGGGCCACCTGACCGACCAGCTAAGACGCTTCGCCGAACTGCTTGATATCGACGACCGGGTGGTCTTCGCCGGCTTCCTCGCCCAGGAGGAACTGGGGGACTACTACGCCAGCGCCGACCTGTTCGTCTCCCCATCGCTGGCCGAACCCTTTGGCATCACTATCGTCGAATCGCTGTCGGTGGGGACCCGCGTCGTCGCCTGCGAGAGCGGCGCCGCGGAGTTGCTCCCCGAAGACTGCGTCATCGAGGTCGAGCCCGACTCGGAGTCCATCGCCGACGGCATCGAGCACGCGCTCGCGCTCGACACGCCCATCGAGTACGAGGAGCGAACGTGGGAGGACGTGGCCGACGAACACGTCGAGTTCTACAACGAAATCCTCGAATAGCACCGCGTCGGGACGCTATCGTGGAAATCCGTCAGGAGAATTTTGGCCTGTCAGAGTCCGCTGTGGCGGACTCGGCGGTCGGGACCCGCGGTGCCGGAGAGGGCGGCTGTGTATCGGAGAAAGCGGCTGTTCGTTACCGGAGAAAGCGGATGTCCGTTATCGGTTCCGGGTGGACGATGAAGTAGCCGCCGGCGGTCGGTTCCATCCCGGTGACCGACGACGCGTCCGGGTGCGTCGAGTACGGGCTCTCCTGGGCGCCGCTGCGCGGTTCGTAGGGGCTCTCGTAGGCGCCACCGCCGGGTTCGGCCTCGCGGTCGAAGTCCTCCGGCGGGAGATATATCTTCTCGCCCGACTCCGACCGGACGATGACGGCCGTATCACGGTCGCCCGTGACGCGAATTTCGGTCCGTCCGTTGCCGATGTCCATATCGAAATCGACCGATTCGAGCGGCATCTCGTCGTTTCCGGAACTCTCGCTCATGGCGTGAGAATGGAGGGTCATTTACTTAGTCCTTCGCCACACCCTCGGGCCAGATACTGACCGACTATCCGTCTCGGCTGGACCGCGGAGATGCGGGATGTCGGGTAGTTTAGGCCATACGGCAGGGTCTGCGACCGGGTGTCTACGACCGGATTCTGACTTGCTGGTGAGTACGTGACTACCGACGAGTCCGCATATGAAACGACTAAGGATATCACCCAGACACGACCAGGTTCGAGTGAGAACGTGGCAGGTTCAACTGTATGATAGATACGACACAGATTCAGATAGCTGCCGTCGTGTTCCCGATTATCGTCCTGATTACTAACTTCGCTATCAACTCCGTGACCGACGAGGACGACCGACGGTATCGGATATTCGTCGGCGGAATGGGGATACTGGGACTGCTTACGGCGATGATAGCCGCGATGCTCCTGTTCATCGGTGGGTTTCTGGAACTCCAGATCGGCGTCGCCTACCGATTTCTCATGGTGTCGGTCGTAGTGATATTCTTCCTCTCGCTTGGGATCATGGTCCACGAACTGTCGCGAGGCCTCGACGCCGACGCCGACCGCGTCTACGTGTTCGTCGGCATCGGTGTGTTCGTGAGCCTCTCGGTCGTCCTCCTTCGCGTGCTGTGACGACTGTGGAACCGATTCCGGAGGACTGAAAGTCCGAATCCGACAGAGGGCGTCGTCCCTTCGGGGATAGCAGGCTACGGTCCGGCAACACGAACCTCAGTCCGGAGTTGGTAGGTCGCGACGGGTCGAACTGGGAGTAACCAACAGAACACCGACTCCCGACGGCTGTTGGTTAGGACTGGCGTCCGACGCCCAGGACAGGGCGGCATGAATTGTACGGTATATTGAGCGAGGCATGAAATATGAGGGGACACACCCACCCCACTGGTTCCGCTGTTAGCGGAGAAGAACGGCACCACCCCCCATGGGAGGGGGGTGGTTTGTCATTCAGTGAAGAACGGTCTACGGATATGGTTCACACCCAAACTATTTAAACTTATTTACTAGAGATAGAAACTTACCTGCTAGCGCTAGAACCTTATCCGCTAACTCTCGAAAGCTAGCTTCCTAGTTCTAGAATGGCCTGCACAACGACCGGCACGACATTCTAGAAAGCCTCCTGAACGCGGACCGCTCTTTCTAGAGCGTCTCCAGAGACAGTGACGGACGAAGATTCCGTCAAACAGTGCTGTTCGGCTAGACTAGCGCCGTTCCGCTCAAACAGCAACCGAAAGCTCTCTCCACGACAGTCTCCTCGCGACTCCGCCCCAGCCTCCATCTCTTCACCCCTCCCCACCCCCCTCCCCTCGACATCGCTAACAGCGGAACCAGTGGGGTGGGTGTCCCGAAGAACAGCACTATCCTGGCATGGACATCCCGCCACTTTCACACTCTCCTCACACCCACCCATTCACTCCCGTTTCTCACTCCCGTTTCTCACTTCCTCTCTCGCTATCCGCCCCACATGATTTGCTCTCCTCTCCTCTCCTCTCCTCTCCTCTCCTCTCCTCTCCTCTCCTCTCCTCTCCTCTCCTCTCAAGCCCACTCGACGCTAACAGCGGAAGCGGTGGAGTGGGGAATATATAAACTAGCGCCAACAGCGGAAGCAGCGGAAACAAAGGAACCAAAGGTTAAGTCCCTCCCGCTCTCACACCGACTCGAATGAGTGACCTCTCGTTTACACCTACTTCGTCGATATTCGAGAAGCGCGAGGCGCTGCTGGAGGAGTGGACGCCGGAAGAACTCGTCGGCCGCGACAACGAACTCCAGCGGTACCACGCCGCGTTGCAGCCAGTCATCAACAACGAGAGCCCTTCCAATATCTTCCTCTACGGCAAGAGCGGCGTCGGCAAGACGGCCGCGACCCGGTATCTACTCAACGCGCTCAAACGCGACGCCGCGGACGTTCCCGAACTAGACCTCCACACCGTCGAGATAAACTGCGACGGACTCAACTCCAGTTACCAGGCCGCTGTCGCTCTGGTCAACGAACTCCGCGACCCGGCAAAGCAGATATCGAACACCGGGTACCCACAGGCCTCCGTTTACCAGTTCCTCTTCGAGGAACTCAACCAGGTGGGCGGTACCGTCCTCATCGTCCTGGACGAGGTCGACCACATCAAGGACGACTCGCTGCTCTACAAGCTCCCGCGGGCGCGCTCGAACGGCGACGTGACCGAGGCGAAACTCGGCGTCATCGGTATCTCCAACGACCTCGACTTCCGGAACCAGCTCTCCTCCAAAGTCCGATCTAGCCTCTGTGAGAAAGAAGTCTCGTTCTCCGCCTACGACGCTCAGGAGCTCCAGCTCGTCCTACAGCAGCGCGATTCGGTGGCGTTCAAAGAGGGCGTCCTCGACGACGGTGTCGTCCAGATGTGTGCCGCCTACGGCGCAAAGGACTCGGGGGACGCCCGACAGGCGCTCGACCTCCTGCTCGAAGCCGGTGACCTCGCGCGGGAGTACAACGACGACCTCGTCACCGAGGCCCACGTCCGCGAGGCCCGCCAGCGTCTCCAGACGGACCAGGTGGTCGAGGGTATCAGGAACTACTCCGACCACGGCCAGCTCGTCCTGTACGCCCTGACGCTGCTCGCCGAGCGCGACGAGACTCCGGCCCGGACGAAGGACATCCTGGCGGCCTACCAGCAGGTGGCGAACGAGAACGGGATGGACCCGGTCTCGCTGCGCTCCGTTCGGGACTATCTGGGCGAACTGGACCAGCTGGGCATCATCTCGTCGACGGAATTCAACCGCGGGAAGGGCGGCGGGAAGTACAAGGAACACGAACTGGAGCAGTCGGTCTCCTCGGTGAAGACGGGACTGTCGGAGATTCTCGACGCGACGCCCTGACCCCACCGGTTCCGCTGTTCCGGGCACGGGATTCGACACCGTCGGTTCCGCTGTTAGCCGAAGACCCGAGTAATCCGACCTTTCTCCGTCCAAAGCGCGGCTAGGACGCTCCGACTGTGGCCGCCACCCCACTGGTTCCGCTGTTACCACGACGTGTTCGATTAGACCCCACTGGTTCCGCTGTTAGAACCGGGAAGCAGACCGATATCCCGGCGTTTCGGCCGGACTACAGCTGCCTCAGTTACGAATGGTCTACCCCACTGGTTCCGCTGTTATCCCATCCAGCTACCCCCACCGGTTCCGCTGTTAGGACCCGGCTCACGACACCGCCACTTCCGCTGTTAGAGCGGTCCGGTTCGCCGCCGGGTGTCCCGGGTTGGGCGCACGTCGGACACCGTTGGTTCCGCTGTTATCCGAGCGAACGAGTGGGGGACCCCACTGGTTCCGCTGTTAGACTGGCAGGTAGTATCCGGGCCGAGCCATCCGAACGAGAGAGATGTCCGATGCCGAGGGCCGACCACGAATTAACCAACAGACAGCCGAATTCAGGGCCGAATGTTGGTTAACCGCGTGGGAGACGTCACTTGTGCCGACTGCAGAGATGGGGAGTGGTACACGGGCCGACCGACAGCGACGTGTGAGAGTATCTATTGCGACCGGGACCTGGAGTCTCCACTGGGATACCCAGCAAGCGATAAGGCGATTCACAACTCGATTATCGCCTGACGGATTCACGTCTCGAAGTTGCGCCAGAAATAGCCCGATAGAACTCTACTATCTGTCGAAAGGGAAATATATGTCGAAATGGGATAATATGTCTATAAAATATAGTCATATACCCACAAACAGCGAGAAATAAAAATGAAAATCGAAAATCTGGCACTGAATCGTTTCTTCACACCCCTGGGACACCAGTCGCCTCGAACGTGATAAAGCCGATTAGGCCGAGGACGAACAGTACGACGACAGACGCGAGCCAGGCGATAGCCGCGATACCGGCTGCATCCACCCAGCCGCCGGGGTAGCGGGCGTTGATGACGCCGAGGTACGCGACGAGCGCGAGGAGTGGTCCGAGAAGCGGTATCCAGCCGACGAAGAAGGCGACGACCGCCCAGACGAAACCGGCGATAAGGGCTGTTACGATGGCGTAGCTGTAGTCCTCGAAGTCGGCTATCACTCGGGCACCGACGTATATCCCGAGTGCGCCGACGAGGAGATTCACCACGAAGACGACGAGAGAATCGACGAGTGCCATGACGAACACCGACGGCGGTCCGGCGCGTAGTTATACCGAGCTTATGACGGCCTGGCCCGACGGTAGTGACGGAGCCGGGCCGGTGGCGAGAAAATAACTAACTGCGGCGAAATCCCTGTTTACTTATCTACAGTTACAGAAGACACTCCCGTCACAGAGGTACCACGGATGGTTGATGTCATGGGCCATCTCGCGATGGCACTGCTGTGGGCGTTCCCGGCGTGGGCGCTCTGGGAAGAGCGCGTGGCGCCCCTCTTCGTCGGGTTCGCCGTTACGACGGCGATGCTTCCCGACGTAGACCTCGTCTTGCGCGCGGTTCTCCCGATACAGCATCACGGTGTCACCCACACTATCGTGTTCGTCACGGCCGTGGCTCTGGTCGCAGGTGGCGTCATCGAGTACGGGCTTCGCTCCAGGCTCGAACGGGTGTGGCTCGGCGAGCGCGGCTACCGCCTCACGGCGGGGACGCTGTTCGTCTTCGTCACCGCGGCGCTCTTGTTCGGCGGCTACAGCCACCTCTTCGCGGATATGCTCTCCGCGCCAGACATCGCCCCGCCGGTGAACCCGTTCTGGCCGTTCTTCGACAAACCGTGGTCGGTCGACGTTATCTGGTACAACTCGAGGATGTGGAACGCCGGCCTCCTCGTCGTCGCCGTCGTCCTCCACGTCCTCGCCGCGACGGCCGAACTCTCCGTCCCCCACCGCTGGGGTCTCGAGCGAAGCGAGTGAGTCGCGGCCGGGTCCTTTTCGGGCCCGAGCGACTACGGCACCCATGGAAATCCGAGACGCGACACCGCCGGACAGCACCCGCATCGAACGCATCGCCGAGAGTTCTTTCCAGTCGTCGTTCGCCCTCAGTCCCGAGGAAATCGCGACGCTGGTCGACGAGCGGTTCTCCGAGGAGGCCCTGACGGCGCGGCTCTCGGACTCGGACGGCTGGTTCCTCGTGGCCGAGGCCGAGGTCGACGGTGAAACTATCCTGGGCGGGTTCCTCGATGGCACTCCGGGCGGGCGAATCCGCTGGCTGCACGTCGACCCCGAAGCGCGGGGCCAGGGCATCGCGACGGCCCTGGTCGAGCACGTCCGCGACGCGCACGACGACCGACCGCTCGCCTGGGAGGTCCTCGAAGACGCTGTCGAGGGACACGGGTTCTGTGAGCGGTTCGGCCTCACGGAAGAACGCCGAGACCGGGTCGAAATCGGTGGCCACGAGTTCGGGGTGACCCGGTACACTGAGGGGAACCGGTCCGATGAACCCAACGAGCCGGCCGTCCGGGTGCCCGAGACGGTCACCGCCGGCGGCGAGGCGCGGCTGCTCGACCGCGACGACCGAATCCCCGGCCGCGAGGCCCCGTTCTTCCGCACGTTCACGTCGTTCGACCGCGAGTCCGCCTACGGCTACTTCTGCTCGCAGTGCGGGAGCACCGACGTCACCGCCGACGGGCTGGACCGACTGGAGTGTGCCGACTGTGGCAACGTCCATCTGGCCGACGAGTGGGACGGCGGCTACCTCTGAAGACCGCGAGGGCCCATCCCCCAACGGGTCGGGCCAGCGTCTGCCCGCAAACGCAGCGGGTGGCGGCTCTCGCTGTTACGGACGGGGTGGGACCGCCATCGGACGGTGAGGGCGGGCCGTCAGGTGGGGAAATTGCTCCCTACAGCCGGGGCGACTGGGACTGGACGGTGTCGGCGACTTCGCTGACGACACCGCCCAGTAGGACCAGGGCGTCGTCGAGCGTGACGATACCCCGGAGGGCGCCGTTGTCGTCGACGATGGGCAGCCGCCGGACGCCCTCGTCGCTCATGACTTCGATGGCGTCGAAGATACTCATCGACGGGTCGGCGGTGAAGACGTCGCCGTGGAGCAACTCTTCCGCCGTCCGCTGGGCTATGTCCGGCATCTCTTCCAGCGCGAGTGCGACCTTTCGGTCGGTGATGATACCAATCGGGCGGTCGTCCTCGATGACCACGACCGAGCCGACGTTGTGTTCGGACATCTGCGCCACGACGGTTCGTACCGGGGTGTCCTTGTCGGCGGTGACGACGTCTTCGGTGATGATTTCGTTGACCCGGATGGGTTTGAGCAGCGGCTGCTGGGCGCTGGGGTGTTGTGGTCGCTGCTGCGGTTGCACGCCGGTCGGTCTCTGTTCCGCGCCGACGGCCGCCTGTTGGCTCCCCTGGCCCGGCAGCTGCTGTCCCGGTATCGCTCCGGGCGGCTGCTGTGAAAGTTGCGGCCGCTGCTGGGGTTGCTGCGTTTGCTGGACCCGCTGGGCTTGCTGCCCCTGCCGGGGCTGCTGCGGTGCCCCTCCAGGGCCCTGTGGCGCCGGGGCCTGCTGGCCCGTCACTTGCTGTCCTTGCGCCCCCTGGACCTGCTGTGGAGGTTGCTGGGGCTGGAGTGGTTGTCCCTGTCGGGGCTGGGGTTGCTGTCCCGGCTGGCCGGTCGGCTGCTGGCCTGGCGTCGCCTGTTCTCTCCTGCGGTCGTCTGCCGGTGTGTATCCGTGGTTCGGTGTCATTGTGATGTACACGCTCCGCTGCTGGCCGCCGGTGGAACCGTTCGCTCCAGTGTCAGATAAATCCTTGCCGGTATCCCGACTCCGGCCCGCGGTTTGCCACGGATTGACCGCGAGACAGCTGGTGACCCTCGCCGTCACCGACCATCGGCAGCGAGGCGCGCCGAAACCGCCCGAAAAGCCCGGCTTACTCGCGTAATCTGGGTGAAAACAGCCGAATCGTCGAGCGACTTTATGTGTTCCCGTCGGTAGCTACCACTACCGGACCGGCCAGAGGAGAGTATGACATCGGACGACACTGACACATCACGGGCGAGCGACGAGGACGCCGAGGCGGCGTCCACCGAGGATGAGGCGGGTGAGCCACTCCGGGACTCGGAAACCGGGAAATTCCTTCCCAGGGACGAACAGCCTGCTTCCGAGTCGGAGCCCCACGAACCGGACGTCTCCGGCGGGGAGACCCGCGAGGAGCCACCGGACGAGTCGGCCGCGGCGCTCGACGACGAACCGGACGCGGGAGAACCGGCGCCCGACGAGCCGACTGACGAGTCGGCGCACGCGGGAGACGAAGGAGCCCCGGGCCGCGCGGCCGAGGCTGAACCATCGGATTCGGCCGCCGAGTCGGACACTGAAGAGGCGCCAGCCCAACCGGATACCGAGGAGACGGAGCAGGAGTCGTCGGAACCGACGGACACCGCGCCGACCGCTCGGCCCGACGCACCGTCGCCGTCGCGCGGTCCCGGCAACACCACCGCGGCCCGCGCGGCGAACCGGGGCGTCTTCGTCCCGAACCCGAACGGATACCCGCGCCCGGCGACCGCGTACCTGCCGACACATCCGTGGCTTCGCCAGCCCTCGCGTCCTCCGGCCCACGAAACGGTGATGCACCGCCGCTGAGCCGGTCCCGCGTCCGCTGGCCGGACGCCACGCGAGGACCCGACACCGCGAGCGTCCGCGCTCCCCTGTCGGCCGGAACTTCACAGCTCCATTACTGTGAAGTACTGCCCCGCAGGCGACGTCGTCCCTGAACTGTCAACCGCTGGGACAGACCTTTCGGCGCGGCCACACTACCTCTGCCCATGCGTGACGACGATTCCTACGACCCGGACCCGGAACGCGTCCAGTCGGAGTCCATCGAGCGGCGCCACGAGCGGACCGAGACGGTCGAAGACGCGCTGGGACACGTCGGCGGGTTGCTCGAGGAGGCGAAGTATCCGGTCACCGCGGAGGAACTGTCCGTCGAGTACAGCGACGAACTGCTCGACCTCCCCAACGAGACGGAGTCGCTGGGCTCGGTGTTCGACCGACTCGTCGACGAGCGGTTCGAGTCCGCCGAGGAAGCCAGAGAAGCGGTGTACAACGAGGTGACCGGGGAGGCCGCCGGTCCGGAGGAGTACAACGACGAGCGAGCCGTGCGGGAACTCGACGACGAGGAGGGCTGACAACGCCGTACGCCCCAGACCGAACCGTCGGTCGGATGCGGGCGCTGTCGGTGAGCCTGTCACACGACATGACAGGACACTAACCTTTTACAGGGGCGGGGCCGTACCGTGCAGTGGAGATACAGTATGAGCCACTCCCAGCAACCCGTTCGACAGCAGCAGCGCCAGCCAGCGACCGAAAACGCCGGTGCGGACCAGTCCGTCACCGCACCCGTCGGGCAGCAACTGCCGACCCGCAGCTACCTCCCCGAGAACGTCCGGGCGACGAGTGTCGGCCTCCTCGACCAGGCGGTGGCCGACCTCTCGGCGGTGAGGATGCAGCTACAGCACGCTCACTGGAACGTCAAAGGCATCGAGTTCTACCAGCTCCACGAACTGTTCCAGGAGCTGTACGAGAGTCTCGAGCCACACATCGACGCCGTCGCAGAACGCTCTAGCGCGCTCGGTGGGCAGCCGATGGGCACCGCGGCCGCCGTCGCACAGCAGACGTCGATTCCGCAGCTGTCCCACGGCGCGACCGACGGCCAGTCGATGCTCCGGGAGCTGGCTGACAGACTGTCCGTCCTCGACGCCAGCCTCTATCAGCAGATAGAGACCGCCAGTCAGCAGGGCGACCTCGACACCGCGGACCTCCTCAACGAGGTATCCCGCGACGTGACCAAGGCGCTCTGGTTCGTCGAGTCACACCTGCAGGTACCACAGTCGGGCGGGGCGACACACCAGCAGGGCGCTGTCGCTCCCCAGCGGTAGGGCGACGCGGTCCCGTAGGATTCCCGGCGCCCCTTCGTGGTCACTTCTGACCCGTTCGACGTAGCCCGATACTGTCACGCAAACAGAGTTTTCAGGGACCGGCCCGAATCGGTGGTATGACCGGACGAGGCGAGACACCCGACCGCGAAGCCGACGCTGAAGCGACCGAGGAAGCCACGGCCCTGTCGTTCGGGCAGGTCCTGTACGACGACGCGGGCCGTCCCGTGGGGAGCGTCCGCGGGATGGAGGCCGGCGGCGTCTTCCTGACCACCCGAGACGGCGTCGAATCGCTCAGCGTCGAACACGCCCGCTCGGGCCACGCCTTCGGGCAGGCTGAGTTGATGTGGCGCTGTATGAACTGCGGAGAGATGGGCGACATCGACGGTGACCTCCCGGCGAACTGTCCGAACTGCGGCGTCGACCGTGAGGACCTGATGTACTGGACGGAGGACTGAACAGTCTCCGGAGCCACCACGACGCGGGGAACTGTCCGCTGACTGTCGGAGCGACAACTGAGAGAAACGAGGAGGCGGGAGCCGCCGCCCGACAGGTCCCTGGGCGGCGGTGACGGGCGTGACTGTCCGCGGCGTCAGTCTACCGGGTCAGACGGGACGAACTATCGGCCGGACTGGCCGGGGCCGCGGGGGAACTGCTGCATCTGCTGTTGCTGTGCGAGTCCGCCGCCCTGCTGTGTCGGCGCTCCCTGTGCCATTCCGCCCGGACGTCCCTGCTCGGGGACGCCGGTCGGCTGCGGGGCCTGCTGGACCATCTCGTCGGGGAGGACGAAGTGAAGTTCCGTGATGGGGACGAAGCCGTCGGCTTTTCGTTCCTCTTCCTCCTCTTCTTCCTCTTCCTCGCCGCCTTCCGTGGCTCGCTCCATCTCCTGGAAGAACAGGACGCCGGAGTCGATCGCTTCGAAGTCGGCACACTGTATCGTGGTTCCGTCTTTACAGATAATCTGCACGGTGAAACACCGATTAGATGTTCACCTGGCCGACAGATAAGTACTACCGAGCTAGTACTGGTATCATCCCATTACTGGGACTTACGCGGCGAAAACGGCGGTGGGGACCGGCCTCAGGTGTTGTCGACCGGGGCCTCGGAACTCCCCGACTCCTCGTCCGGGACGCCGCCGGCGACCGCCAGCCGGCGGCCGGACTGTGCCAGCGACTGGGGCTGCTCCTGGACCGGCTGGGACTGCTCTTCGACCGGTGCCGGCTGGGTCTGTCGCTGGACCGGCGGCTGCTGTAGCTGCTGTCCGGCCGGCTGCTGGGGCGGCTGCTGTATCTGCTGTCCGGCCGGCTGTTGGGGCGGCTGCTGTATCTGCTGTCCGGCCGGCTGCTGGGGCGGCTGCTGTATCTGCTGTCCGGCCGGCTGCTGGGGCGGCTGCTGTATCTGCTGTCCGGCCGGCTGCTGGGGCGGTTCCTGAGCCGTGCCTGCGGCGGGCGGCTGCTGACTCCCCGCGGGTGTCTGGGATTGGCCGACCGGCTGTGCGGGCGGCTGTGGCGGCTGGGACTGGGCCATCGGCTGCTGGGACTGGGGCGACATCTGGGTTCCCTGACTGTAGCCGGTGGACTGCTCCCGTGTCGGCTGCTGGGTCCCCGCCCGCTGCTGGCCGCCGAAGGCGGCGCCGGGCTGGAACTGCTGTTGGCCCGCCCGGAACTGCTGTTGGCCGAAGTCGCCGGCCTGCTGGATGCCCTGCTCGGTCATCTGGGCGGCCTGCTGGATGCCCTGCTCGGTCATCTCCGTCGCGTTCTGGGCGGCGCTGTCGACCGTCTGGAAGTAGGTGTCGAGCGCCTCGCGGGTCAGTTCGGCGCCGCGGTTGCCAAGCCAGTTACTCATCTCCAGCCCGTTGAGGAACAGCTTCCCGGCGCTTTTCTGGAGTTCGATGGACTGTTTCAGCGGTATCTCGACGGCCTGGTCCATCGCCTCCTGCCCGATGTCGAGCGCGTTCTGCTGCATCTCTATCGCGTTGCTCATCAGCTGGTTTGTCTGTTGCATATCGGATTGACTCATAGTTTCTCGTGAGGCGTAGTCGGCGCGCGTGATGCACACAGGTCGGGTCGCGCGGTGGGCCGCGCAGTAACGGTGGCCGGGCCGTTCGCGGTTCACCGGCCAGTACCCGGCGACGCGCTACACCTCGTTCGTGTGCATCGATGAGGATGGCTGTGGCAGTAATAAACCGGGGGCACCGTTCAGCCAGTAAGTGGTACTCCGCCCCACGGACGGCGGTCCGAATCTCCGGCTCACCGGGCGTGGCCGCCACCTCTCGGTCGGTGGTCGTCGACGCGGTGACCCGCCGGAAGAAGTCGCTTACGGCCGTCTCACCGGGTCGGCTGAGGGGGCTGCTGTGGCGGGACTATCGCTATCTGTCCGTCGCTGTAGACGGTTACCTGGTGTCCCCAGACGGTGACAGTGAGCATCCCGTTGATGCGCTGGCCGTCCTCCTTGGGTTTGAACAACTGGTCGAGCGCGTCGGGGTCGATGTAGTCATAGAGGGTAAAGCCCGTGTCCGTGACGTCGACGCCGCTGACGTCGGACAGCGCGTGTGCGAGCGTCGTCGTGAGTTCCGCCGGCCCGTCGAAATCGTGTTTGACGAAGTACGTCCCCGTATCCCGGACGTGGTGCTGTCGTGGAGATTGTTTCGCGTGTGCTTCGTTACGATACATTGGTTGTGACACTCTCTCATTGTCTACCGAGTAATAAAAGCTTTCCCCTCCATCGGGCTCGGTCACGGGGCGGAAAAACGGGGGACAACGGCGGGACTGATTCGCTCGTTTCGACCCAGATTACTCCGACTCGCTTCCCGGTAATATCGACCTATCTCGTCTCGAACCCGCGACGCCAGTCGACCGGGCAGCCCGGCTCTGACCGCAGAGCCGTGGCGCTCACTCCGCGTCGTGTTCCATACGCAGGACGACCTGCTCGTCGTCGATGTAGTCGATGTGGTCGGTGCCGAGCAGGTAGCTGTCGTCGTCGTGGTCGCTCCAGCCCAGGACGGTCCTGATGCGGTCCGTTACCGACGGGTGCGGGTCGACGTACAGCTGGCCGCCGTCGACGTCGACGACCATCCCGACCTGGTCGCCGTCGGGGTTGACGACCGTCTTCCCCTCGTCGCCCTCCTCTGGAGTGACTCTGTGGTCCTCCTCGGTCCCCATCTCGGCGTCGCTCGTCTCGGCGTCGTCCATCTCCGTTTCGGCAACAGATGGCTCCCCGGTGGCCGGTTCGTCGACGGGTTCGGTGTCCGTCGTGGTCTCCGTGGCGGCGACCGTCGCGGCGAGGTCGACGTCGTACTCCTCCTGGTCGACGATTTCGCTCTCGACGACCGTGTGGGAGACGGCGTCGGCGCTGACCGTCTCGGCCTCGGACACCTGGCCGGTTATCTCCTTGCTGACGGTCATCTCCTCGTCGATGGTCTGGCGCCGGAGCAGGTTCGTCTCGATGACGTCGTCCTCGCGGTACTGGCTCTCGACGCGGTCGTGCTCGACGGCGGCGGCCGCCGTCTCCGGCGACTCGACGAGTTCGCCCTCCAGCACCGTCTCGGTGACTCCCTCGATGTCGACCGTCTCACGCATCGTGTCGCTCTCGAGAGTCTCGGTCTCCTCGACGTCGGCCTCGACGACGCGGCTCTCGATGGTGATGCGCTCGACGACCTCCCGCGCGAGCTCCCACTCCTCTTCGACGTCTATCTCCACGTCGTAGGGGTCTTCGAGCTGTGTCCCTGGCTGGAACCACGTCAGGTCGGCCGTCGACTCCGTCGGCGACTCCGCCCGTGTCACGGAGCACTGGTTCACCGCCGTCGTCAGCAGGTTCACGTCGACGATGTCGCTCTGGACGATTTCGCGGTCGGCCACCTCGCTCTCGACGGTCACCTCCTCGACGATGACGTGTTCGACGACACGCCGGTCGGTTATCTCGCTCTCGACGGTCTCGCCCTCGACCAGCGCCTCTTCGACCGCCTCGCTCTCGGTCGTCGCCCGGCGGACGACGTCGGCTCGGTCGACGACGTCGATGTCCTCGGTGTCGTCGCCGCTCCAGGCCACGACCATCCCCCGGTCTCGCAGCGCTTCCTCGAACTCCGCCCACTCAAGCTCCTCGTCGTCGGCCCCCGTCTCGGACTCGGGAACGACTTCGAGCCGTTGCTCGTCCGCGTGTTCGCGACGAACCGGCACCAGGGTGTGCGTCTCCGCCCAGGACTGAATCGTCTCCGCGTCGGCCGTTACCTGACTCTCCGTGTGGGTGTCGCTATCTCGTGCCATCGGATATCTTTCGCTCCTCTGACAGTTAAGTCCACGGCAAGCTACGGCCGGTAACCGACGAACTACGGCTTCGGACGCCGACTTTGGCCCGGCTTAGTCCGCGTCGCCCTCCCAGTCCGGAGCGCGCTCCTGCCGGAACAGGTCGACGTTGTCCCGTGCGACTTCGAGCTGTTGCTCTACGAGCCCGTCGGTGTCGTCGCCGAGTTTCACGAGCTGGTGTTCGAGCTGTTCGAGGCGGCTGCCCTCCTCGATGTCGTCGTCGAGCGCCGCGTCCCCTTCCAGTCCCTCCAGGGCCTCGTCGACGGACTGCAACTGCTCGTGGACCGTCGCGTCGTCGGTGCGCTGGCTGGCGGTCTGGACCGCGTCGCGGGCGATAGCGAGCCGGGAGACCATACGGGACGTAGTCGACCCGGACGGAAACACGTGTGGGTGGCGTTCACCGAGGCCCGCCGCCCTGCCCGTGGCTTTTCACCGTGGCCGCCGAAAACGTAGCATGGTTGATACGTCCGACATCCCGTGGCTGACCGGTGTGTGGGGCGTCGCGGGGCTGCTCATCGTGGCCAGCGTCGCGTTCGTCCTGTACTCGTTCGTCGGCGCGCTCGTCGTCGGGCTCTTCCTCTACTACGCCCTGCGACCGGTGTCCCGACGGGTCGAGCGGCGGCTCGAGCGCCCGAACGTCAGCGCGGCGCTGACGCTGCTCGTCGTCGGCATTCCCATGCTGGCTATCCTCTCGTATGCGGGCCTGGTGGGCGCGCGGGAGGCCGACGCGTTCCTCAGGCAGGTCGACCTCCCCCAGGTGCGCACGGCGCTGGGGCCGTACATCGACATCGCGTCGGCGACGGCCCCCCGGAATCTGGTGCGGCCCCTGCGAGACATCGCGCCGGAACTGCTCGAACTCGGCTCGGCGGTGTTCGTCTGGGCGCTCCGACTGTTCGTCGTCGTGACGGTGGCGTTCTACCTGCTCCGGGACGACCGGAAGATATCGACCTGGGTCCGTGCGACGTTCGAACGGAACTACGGCGTCGTCACGTTCCTCGAAGGAGTCGACGACGACCTCTCGACTATCTACACCGGCAACCTCATCACCATCCTGCTCACGACGGTCATCGCCGTCGCCGTCTTCTACGGTCTGGACACCGTTGCACCCGCCGCTACCGGTGTCGTGTTCCCCGTGTTGCTCGGGTTGCTCACCGGCGTCGCCACGCTGATACCCGCCATCGGCATCAAACTCATCTACTTCCCCTACACCGGCTACCTCCTCTGGATTGCTCTGCAAAACGGTGCCGGGCCCCTCTGGTTCCCGGTCGCGTTCTTCCTCGTCACGTTCGCACTCGTGGACGTCGTCCCCGACTTCGTCATCCGCGCGGAGGCCTCGAAGGGCGACCACAACTTGGGGCTGATGTTGCTGACCTACACTATCGGCGCCGTCGTCTTCGGCTGGTACGGGGTGTTCCTCGCACCGATACTGCTCGTCGTCTTCCTCCATTTCATGCGCGATGTCCTCCCCAACCTCCTCGATAGGCGGACCGACGAAGTCGTCTCACGGGGCGACTGATACCGGTTCCTGTCGTTCGTAACGGTATTCGCCACCCGGGGGTAGCGAACGCCCTCAGTCCGGTGTCGCCACCAGTACGAGCGCTCGGCCTATCTCTTTAGACGCTGTAATGATACGCCTCGACTGTGACACGTTATCACAGTGATATGTTCACAGACCTCTCTGCCGGTGACGGCACGACCGACGAGAAACCCATCGACGACCTCCTGTCGGACCCACACTGCAGGCATCTGCTCACCGTCCTCCGGGAGCGCGACCGTCCGACTGGCGTCTCGACGGCGTCGCGACACATAGTCAGCGAGATGACCGACTCGCCGGTCGACCAGGTGCCGGCCAACGTCGAGCGTCGCGTCCAGACCTGGCTCCACCACGGCCTGTTACCGACTCTCGACGACCGTGGAGTCGTCGCGTTCGACCCCGAACGGCGAACGGTGACACTGACCGACCCGACACTCGTCCCATGACGAACGGCCACCGCACGCGAGTCGCTTCGCTCCCGACTCCGGGTGGAGCGACCGGTGATGCGGGCGGCCGGAACTGGCCGTTGTATCCGTCGAAGAATATAGCCGGAGTGTAACTAAGCGCTCGCCGTGCGAACTGTCGGTTCGGGCGTTCCCCGACTATCGCCCGGGACTACTATGAATCAGTACACCCCCCACCAGTCCGACCCACAGCGGCGGCGCCAGCGAACCCACCCACAGGCGGGTCAGTCGGTCAGCTATCAGACCGGCCAGCCGTTCGTCCAGGACCAGCAGCCGGCCAGGACCGCGCAGGGCCAGCAGCCCCAGCAGTTCCAGTCCCAGCAGCGGCCCCGACAGTCACAGCCGACGGGCCCCCGCCACCACACCCAGTGGCGACCGGACACCGAGGAGCCCCGACGGCAACAGGCGCAGTGGCGACGGGACAACCGACAGCGCCACGAGCAGCACCCGCAGGGGCGCCAGCAGCCACGGCAGACCGACGGACTCGACCAGGGCCCCCGACCGGGCGCCCAGAACTGGCAGGAAGCCCAGCGCCACCGGCAGTTCACAGACACACGCGGCGGGCGCAAGGGGTACGGCGGGACGGCACAGGAGTACCAGCAACAGGGACAGCGAGGCCAGCACAGGCGGGCCGCGCCGGAGCGGCGCGAGCAGCGGACTGACCGGTCCCGTCACTCGCGTCACGGCTAGGCCGATTCGCTGTCCGTGTCACCGAACGGACCGGCGCTAACAGTAATATCGCTGTGAAAACGGTGACACCGGCGCGGTGCCGGCTTGCAGCGCGCCGGCCTCGCGGTGGCACCCGCTCTCTCGCTCGTGTGCTTCGCCGTCGAATCGGACACCGCGCTCGCCGACCGACGCGCGCGGACGCTGCCGGCAGGTGCAGGCCGCGGCCGTCACACGGGTCGGCGAACGACCCCGGCGGCCCGGCCGTTGCCAGCACCAGGTTCACCTCGTGACGCCGCGTTTACCGGTCTCACGATGGACGACTCAGCTTCGGCTCCCGAGGGTAGACACGAACCGGTCTGGTTCGCGACGTCGGACCGGACCGACTACGACCCGCTCGACGGCGACCGCACCGTCGACACCGCCGTCGTCGGCGGCGGCATCGCGGGTATCACGACCGCCGCGAAACTCGACGCGGCCGGACAGACCGTCGCCCTGCTCGAACGCGACCGCATCCTCGACGGCACGACCGGCCACACGACGGCGAAGGTGACCTCCCTGCACGGGCTCGTCTACGACCGGCTGCTGGACCGCTTCGGCGCCGAGTTGACCCGGCAGTACGCCGCCGCCAACCAGGCGGCCATCGACGACATCGCCGAGACCGTCCAGCGCCGGGACATCGACTGTGGCTTCGGTCGGGCGCCGGCCTACACCTACGCCACACCCGGCGAGGACCGCTCGAAGATTCGGTCGGAGGTCAACGCGGCCAGGCGAGTCGGGCTCCCGGCGAGCTACGTCGAGGAGACCGACCTCCCCTACGCGGTCGAGGGGGCCGTCAGGTTCGACGAGCAGGCGTACTTCGACCCGCGGCGGTACCTGCTCGAACTCGCCCGCGGCGTCGCCGGGGGCGGGAGCCACGTCTTCGAGGAGACGACGGTGGAATCGGTCGACGACGGCGCGCCCTGTCGCGTCTCGACGGACCGCGGGACCGTCAGGGCCGACGACGTCGTCGTCGCCTCCCACTTCCCGGTGGAAGACGACGCGCTGTACTTCTCGCGGATGCGGCCGAAACGCTCCTACGTCGTCGCGGCGCGGCTCGCGGGCGACGCCCCCGACGGGCTCTACTACCACGCCGGCGAGCCGTACTTCTCCGTGCGGCCACACGCCACCGCCGACTCGCTCGTCCTGCTGGGCGGGCAGAACCACCGCACCGGCCACGGCGACAGCACCGAGGAGCGGTACCGGCGACTCGAACGCCGCGCCCGCGAGCGCTTCGACGTCGAGTCCATCGAGTACCGCTGGGCGACGCAGGACTACGTCTCGGTGGACTCGGTCCCCTTCGTCGGTAAAGCCGCGCCGCAGGTCTCGAACGTCTACGTCGCCACTGGCTTCGGCGGCTGGGGGATGACCAACGGCACCGCGGCGGGGCGGATACTGGCCGACGAGATACTCGACCGGGAGTCGGCCTGGAGCGAGGTGTTCGAACCCACACGGCTCAAACCGCTGGCCTCCAAGTCGACCTTCCTCTCGCACAACAGGCACGCGATGGAACACTACGCCGAGGACTACCTCGGCAGTCGGCCGGCCGTCGAGCGTGCCGACCTCGACCCCGGCGAGGCCGGCGTCTACGAGGCCGACGGTGACCCGGTCGCCGTGTACCGCGACGACGACGGCGAGCGACACACTCGCTCGGCGGTCTGTCCGCATCTGGGCTGTCTCGTCTCGTGGAACGACGGCGAGCGGTCCTGGGACTGCCCGTGTCACGGCTCCCGCTTCGACGTCGACGGTGAGGTACTGGACACGCCCGCGGTCGAGGGTCTGGACGACGTCTCGCTCTCCGACGAGTTCGACTTCTGAGGAACTGGCCGTTCTGGACGTTCCTCGACTCTCCCGAAAAGTGACGGCCGTCCCGCGCCACAGCGGGCCATCGCGGGACGCCCGCCCCAATCAGCTACGCGCCGCTGCCTCGTCGCCGACGCGGCGCGCCGCTGGTCGGGCCGATGGGACCGTGCGTGAACTGCTCAGTACTGCTGGGACTGCTCGGACTGCTGCTCCTGGGGTCGCTGCTGGAGCTGGAGTCCGCCCTGCTGGGACGGCTGCTGGGGCTGCTGGGACTGCTGGAGGCTACTCCCCTGGGGCTGCTGGGACTGCTGGCTCGTCCCCTGTGGCTGCTGATTGGGGAGTTGCTGCTGTGGCTGCTGGAACTGCTGGGGCTGCTGAGCCTGCCGGCTCATCCCCTGTGGCTGCTGGAACTGCTGGGACGGCTGGGACTGCTGGCTCATCCCCTGTGGCTGCTGGAACTGCTGGGGCGGCTGCTGGCCCTGCTGAATCCCGCTCTGCTGGGGCTGCTGGCCGTACTGCTGTTGCCGTGGCTGGACCTGCTGGGACGGCTGCTGCTGAACCGACTGCTGGCCCATCCCCTGACTCTGGGGCTGGAACTGCCCGCTCTGTGGGTCCCGCGGCGGCATCTGGTGCTGGTGCTGGGGCTGCCCGTAGGTCGGCTGTAGCTGACTCGAAATCTGCTGCGGGGAGACGCCCTGTGCGCCCTGCGGACCGGCCTGTGTCGGCTGCTGGGTCGGCAGGCCAATCTGCTGGTGAATCTGGCGCTCCTGCTGTTCGCGCTGTTGCTCGTGTTGCGGTGACTCCTGCACGAACTGCCCGGTCTGGGGGTCACGCGGCTGGAACTCCGACTGGATGGCCTTGTCCTCCTGGAAGGCCTGGCTCTGGCGGAGGTCCGGTCCCTGAGCGACGCCGCGCTGGCTCTGCTGGCTCTGATAGCCCTGTTGACCGGACTGCTGTGCTGTCTGCTGGCCGTGCTGCTGCTGCCCTTGCCGCTGATTTCCTTGATAGCTCATGGTTAGATTGCTGGGGCGGGCGGTGACGACCCGACGGCGTCGTCCGAGTGACCCGGATGCCTGGTCGGACTGGCCGACGCTGTGAGAGTGTGGACGACGACCGTGGGCGTCCCGCCACTTCCCGTCCGACGCAAAGACCGGCCCTGATAAACCCGTTGCGACAGTTCAGGGGTCTAAAAGCCAGCTACTGGGGGCAAGAAGGCGTTACTCGCCGGTTTTATATTCCGGCGCTCGGCTTTTAGAACCGGACGTTCGCTCACTTTTCGACCCGGGCCGCGGGGCGCACCGACCGCGTTCCTGTGGCGGCGACGCCGGCGCCCCGCTGGCGGGGCTCGCTTATAAAAAGTTGGAGACTCCTGCCGTGGGCGGCCCCGTAACTGGCCGCCCGTCGACAGGACGCGTGCTTACCGCGAGAACTGTTGGGTCTGTCCGCCGGCGAACTGCTGGGTCCCGCGGGCCGACAGCTGGCGGGCCATCTGGGCCGCCTGCGGGAGCACGGCGGCACACTCCTGGCAGTGTGAGTGGGAGTGCTGGCCACACTCCTGTGCGCAGGCCTGTGCGGCGCGCTCGAACGTCTGTACCAGTTCGGCGGTGAAGCGCGAGGAGCGCGGGCCGAGCGCGAGGACCGTCTCGCCGATTTCCACGACGTCCTCACACAGCTTGATGCACTCTATCATGTTCGGGCTGCCCTCCTCGATGCACTTGTCGGCGCACCAGCCACACACCTCGACGGCCTGTGCGACCGCGTCGAGGCTCTGGCGGTACTGCTGTGGTAGCTGGCCGGCGTCCTGGCGCTGGCCGCCGCCGGTCCCCTGCTGGGACTGGAACTGTTGTGGTTGCTGGACTGTCTGACCGCTGCCGTACTGTGTCATCTGAGACATCGCAAGCGGTCCGTTGACCGATAGACAGGATATAAACGGCCGATAGTTCGTCGCTGTACAGTGGTGTTACCGGCGATAGCCGTACCGTGTTCGACACCAAGCGCTTCATATTTATGACCCCACTCCGGCGAATCCCGAACCGACTGCTCGCCGTCCTGCGGTTTCTGCCCGAAACCGGCCGGGGCAGGCTCCGGTTACAGGAGGGCCGGCACGAGTTCGTCGAAGATGTGTTTCTCGGCCTTCCGGAGGTGCTGGTGAAACGTCGGCGGTGCGATATCCAGCGACCGGGCGACATCCTCGCCCGACACCGTCCGCGGCCACTCGAAGAAGCCAGCGTGGTAAGCGGCCCGGACGACGGCGGACTGGCGGTCGGTCAGTCCCTCGGCGATTTCGGCGGTCGGGGACGCCGACTGTAACTCCTCTCGCGCGGTCTGGCGTCGGGTCAGCATCTTCGCGCTGGGATACACCGACTGGACCGTCTCGATGACGCTCCGCACGTCCCCGCCCACCGGGAGTTGTAGCGTCATGTGATAGCTCCCGTCGTCGATTCCGGCCTCGACCACCCCGCCGCCGGCGTTCGCCAGAGCCGTGAGGACCGGCGGGTCTATCAGCCGCGCCTCGAAACTCGTCACGTCCTCGCCGTCCACGTCGTGTGTCTCGACGCCGTCCCAGTGTTCCAGCCTGTCGATGACGGTCTCGAGCAGGTCGGCCCCGTCCCGTGTCACCGTCCCGTACACCAGATATTCGCCGTCGCTCACCGGAATGGCCTCGTCGATGTGCACCGTCCCGGTCACGTCGTCAATGTCGAGCATCTCACCGATGTCGCCGACGTGGAAGCCGAGTTCGGTCACCGTATCGCTCATCAGGGCGCGCTTGCGCTCGACGGCCGCGATGGCGTGGCCGACGATTTCGCCGAGCTGCGTGAGGACGGTACGCTCACGCTCGAGGATACCGTTCGGCCGGTCGGCGTACACGTTCAGGACGCCGTAGACGGTCCCCTCGTGGACGACGGGAATCGCGGCCGAAGACTGGTAGCCGTGCGCCCCGGCGTGGTCGAGCCAGGGCTCGTAGCGCGGGTCCATCCGAATCTGCTGGCAGGTCTGTGTCTCGCCGGTCAGGAACGCGCGCCCGGTCGGTCCCTCGCTGCGCTCGTCGTCCGGGTCGACCGAGATACTGATATCGTCGAGGTAGTTCTCGACGCCGGCCTCCGCGCGGACCTGTACGGTCTGTGACCGGTGGTCGACGTCCCCGATCCAGGCGAACTCGTAGGAGTCGGTCCCCGCGAGGCGTTCGCAGACGACCGACTCTATCTCGCCGCGGGTGGACTGGTCGATGACGGCGTCGGTCACCTCGCGGACGACGTCCTGCAGAGAGACCACCGCGGCGAGTTGCTTGCGCTGACTCACCAGGACCTCCTCGTCGGCCCGCCGGCCTATCGCCGAAGCCAGGATGTTCGCCACCGACTGGACGAAGTTCACGTCGTCGACGGCGAACGACTTACAGGCCCTGTCGTGGGTCCCGAGGATACCCCAGGGCTTCTCGGTGGTCCCGATGATGACGCTGATACCGCTGCGTACGCCGTGGTCGGTCAGCAGGTCGGGCCCGCTGAACCGGGCCTCGGTCCGCAGGTCCTCGACGACGACGGGCTCGTCCGTGGCCAGCGTGTGGGCGGCCTGGGAGTCGTCGTCGGTCGCCGACACCGTAGTGGTGCCGACGATGCCGTCGCGCCAGCCAACCCCCGACCGTAACAGCAGTTCCTCGCCGTCGTCCGCCAGCTCCAGCACCTTGCAGTAGTCGGTACCGAGCGTCTCGGCGACCTCCCCACAGGCCCGCTGCAAGAGCGACTCGATGTCACGCTCCGCGAGCGCGTGCTGGCCCAGCTCCGCCACGACCTCCTGCTGGCGCACGCGCTGTTGGAGGTCCGATTCCTCGCCGGTGTCGCGCCACCAGATACGCGCCTTCGCTCCCACCTTCTTGGTCTCGAGCAGCCCGCTGTCAGCGAGTCGCATGAGCCGCTCGTACGCGCTCCGTCGCGACACCGGCAACTCGTCGGCGACCTCGCTGGTCGTCAGGGGGGCGTCCCTCCCCGGTCCATCGAACACCGCCAACGTCTCCCGAAGCTGCGGAGATACACCGGTGACATTCATACAGCCTGTCAGGTCTGTCGCGTTTATGAACGTTCCGTTGTCGGTGACTGTCACGGACCGCGCTGCTGGGCCGCATGCGCCGGTTTCAACGGCTGAGCGGCCGTCGCCGTCGCCACTGGTCGACCGTCGGCACCGCCGGAAGCCTAGCCCTTTAGGCCGAGCAGATTACCCCACACGCCGGCTTCGGCGCGATAGCGGACAACCGAGCGCGAACACATGAACCGACAGACCGTATCCGGACTCGACGAAACGACGCGGCATCGACTGCTCGCCGACGAACAGCGCCGAGTTATCGTCGAAACGCTGCGAACCGCCTCGCCCAGTGGCGAAATCACGCTCGAGGAACTCGCCGCGCGGCTAGTGCGGGCGACAGCGCGCGACGGCGGGGAGGCCGTCGACGACCGGCGGACCCTCAGTCGTCGGCTCCACCACGTCCACCTGCCCGTGCTGGCCGACGCGGGGCTGCTCGAGTACGACGCGGAGACGAGACAGGTCCGCTTCGGACGGGCCCGGACCGTGACCGAGTCGTCCTGAGACGGGGCCCCGGCGGCCCCGTGACACGGGTCGCCGCCGAAACTGCGCGTGACGCCGTCGTCAGTCGTCCGACTCGGTCCCGCCGTCAGCCTGCTGGCGCTGTGGCTCCGGCGCGGCGTCGGTGACGTTCCCCATCCAGCGGTCGACGTTGTTGGAGACGTAGGTGTGAGCGCCCCAGCCGACGGCGATACCGACACCGAGGGCGATGGCCGCGGCGAGTCCCCACGCGATGGCTCGGGCGAACAGGTAGAGGATGCCGACGTCGATTCCCATGGTGTCTAGCCCGATGACGATGGCCGTGAAGTAGAGGAACATCCGCGTGCCGGTCGCGAACCAGGACGTGTACTCCGTCTGCGTGGCCGCGCGGGTCCGCATGATGGCGTCGCCGATGAAGTCGGCGACCACGAACCCGCCGATGATGACCGCCAGCCCGGCGATGAAAGCCGGGATGTAGGAGACGACCGTCTGTATCCACGCCGAGAGCGTCGCGATGGCGAGGACGTTCGCGGCCGCGAGGATGGCGATGGCGTAGACGAACCACTTGGTGATAGTGCCGAACGTCTTCGAGACGGCCTGTTCAGAGCCGCCCAGCAGTCGGCCAAGCGGCGTGTCGAGGACCATCTGGTCGAGTTCGATACGGTCGGTCAGTCCCATCACCAGCTTCGCCGCCGCGACGCCGACGGCCCAGCCGATGAGCAGGACGATAAGCGCCGCGACCAACCGCGGCAGGTATGCGACTATCTGTGCGACGGTCTGTTCGAGAAATTCGGGTATCCCGAACTGGAGTGGGTGTAACGTTGAGGCTGTCATCTGCACACTCCGTAGCCGAGCCGGCGGCTAAACGGATGAGTTTGCGGCTGCAAGCGAGGTGCCCTGAAACCGCTTGAATCGGGCTACAGGAGACTCAAGCCCCCTGCTCGGCGCTCGCGATGGCCCGTGCCGAAACGTAGGTCAAAAGCGCTAGCAGGAGGAACGGGAACACCGTCAGGAAGTGCATGAGCACGAACATCCTCGGGTCCAACCCCCAGGGGCGGAAGACGGTGTAGAGCACGACGAAGAACAGCAGTATTCCCATCGGAATGAGGTTCACCGTGATGTCGAGGAGCGTGTCCAGGTTGGCCCAGTCCCGCTGCTCGCCGGCGTCGGCACGGACGGGTTCGTCAGCCATACCCGACGTACGTGGCGGTTACCGATAAACATTTTCAGTGACATGTTTCCGGGCCGCCGCCAGTTCGGTTCGAGGAACGTGTCACTGGCGAACATTTTTCGCCCGGCCGGGCGACGGGACTGTATGGAGTTCCCACCACTCGCGAGCACCGAGGGCGCGTACTGGTATCTCATCGGCCTCATTCTACTGCTAGCGCTCGCTTCGTCGCTGTATCTGGTGGGGGCGATTCTGGGCTACCTCCCAGACCCGACGCGGGTACTCTATCTCGCGGCCGCGAGCCCGCTCTGAGGTCGCCGGTCGGGCTCGCGACTGCAGGCCCCGCTCACAGCGACTGGTCGCTCTCGGACTCGCCCTCGCCGACGTCGTCCTGTAGCGAGCCGCCGCGGTCGCTGTAGTCGGTCCGGCCGACGGCGCGGTCCCCGACCATGTTGAGGACGGCCTGGCGGACCTCGCCGGCGGACTCGTACTCGATGGTGTCCTGTTCCTCTGCCAGCTCCCGTTCGGCGAGGGCGCTCGACAGCGTCTCCTCGCCGTCCGTCAGGTCTAGCTCTACGTCGCCGTACTCTTCGAGCAGTCGCTCCTGCGTGGTCGGATAGTCGTGCTCTTCGAGAGCGTCCATCAGCCCGCCGAACTCGACGCCCTGCTCGCGTGTCTCGCTACTGGTCTCCGTGTCAGAACTGTCGTTCGACATACACTATCTACCGCCACTGGCCTCAAGGGTGTTGTGCAAGCAGGGTGCCGTTCGCCCCGTCGATAACAACGATACCGATGTTACGCAGCCGCGGAGAGCCGTCGGATTCGTCGGGTCACCCGTCGGCGTCGACCGGCGCTTCGGCCTCGACGCGGTCGCCGGCCGCCGTCTCCTCGTCGACGTCGTTCGGCCGCGTCGGATAGTCGTCGTCCGACTGGCCGCGTCTCCGGAGCAGATAGGCGACGACGCCGACGGCGGCGAGGCCAGCGACGAACGCGAGGACGGGCGTACTCGACTCGGTGTCGGCGTCCGAACCGTTCTCCGCGACGGACCCGTCTTCCACGACGGCGGGCTGGCGGTCGCCCTGCTCGCGCGTGGCCGCCCGTTCCTCCGCGAGCGCTTCGCGGACTGCGTCCTTGACCGGCGCTTCGAGCAGTTCACTGGCGAGCCACCGGCCGAATTCGACCGCCGACTCCGTCCGCAGTTGTCTCCTCATGTGACGGTCGAGGCCATCGACCCGCGAAGCCGTTCGGGCTGTATTTGCAAGGCCCGACTGCAGTCCTCACCCGCTCCCGACCGAACCGGTAAGCCGGTCCTACCGACCGGAGAGCCTCGCTTCGACCGATTTTCGGCACCGGCACAACGCATAAGTAGGTCATAGCGGCAATTTGTTGGTACGATGGAACGCCTCAGTGCAACCGACCGGGTCGCGCCCGTCCTCTCCGGATGAGTAACGGTGACCAGTTGGCTGTCACCGGACGCGAGGCCTGCGGTTGCAAGGTCGGCCGGACGGCGCGGAAGTACGCCCTCCCCGACCTCGACGACCGACTGCGAGAGCGGCGGGCGGACGGCGCGAGCCTCCGCCGCCTGGAGACCGTCGTCAACGAGGCCGTCCTGCGGGCGGCCCTGGCGGCGACCGACGCCGACGTGTTCCGTGACGTCGCGGCCATCTACCGGAGTCTGACCGACGAGGAGACGAGCGCCGGCGTGCGGACGGAGACGGAGGCCTGGCTGTCCCGGGTGGGCGTCGACCCGGCCGAACTCGAGGGCGATTTCGTCTCCTACCAGACGGTCCGCACCCACCTCCGGCAGTGCCTCGACGTCGACACCGACCGGAACAGTTCGCTGTCGGTCGACGACGCGGAGGGGACGATAGAGTGGGCCCGCTCCCGGAGCGAGGGTATCGTCGGCCGCACTATCGAGCGGCTGGAAGACACCGACGGGTTCCACAGCGGGTCCGTGGACGTGACACACGTCGTCCGGGTCTCGTGTACGGACTGCGGTGCCAGCTATCCGGTCGAGCGGTACCTCGACCGGGGCGGCTGTGACTGTGACGCCCAGCGCCGGTGAGTGGACCGATACTCAGTTACGTGCCCGACCTCTCATGTTGAATAATGCCTGTCAGTGACGAAACTGTCCGGCTCGCCGTCGAGAACCTGGGCGGCATCGACGCTGCGGACGTGACGCTGGCCGACGGCGTCTCGGTGCTGACCGGCCGGAACGCGACGAACCGAACCTCGCTCCTGCGTGCGCTGGGCGCCGCCCTGGGCGGTTCGACGGGCGCGCTGAAGGCCGACGCCGACCGTGGCTCGGTGACGCTCTCGCTCGGTGGCGACTCGTACACGCGGACCTTCGAGCGCGACGGCGAGACGGTCCGCGTCGGGGGCGACCCGTACACTGACCGGTCGACGCTGGTCGACCAGTACTGTTCGCTCCTGGCGGACAACCCCGCTCGCCGGGCGGTGGCGGGGGCCGACGCCGAGGCGCTCCGGTCGTTCATCATGGCCCCCGTGGACACTGACGACCTCGAATCGAGGATTCGGCGAACCCGGCGTGCTGTCGAGTCGCTCCGGGAGGACCGCGCGGCGGCCGAGCGGACGCTTGACCGGCGCCCGCGACTGGAGCGACGGCTGGCCGACCACCGCGAGGCGCTCGCCGACGTCCGCGCGGAACTCGACGAGGTCCGGGCGGCCATCGACGGGTTCGAGACCGACCGCGAGGCCGCCGAACGGGCCGAGGCGGTGGTCGACGACCTCACGGCGGCCCGCGAGACGTACGAGCGTGTCAGCGACCGCTTAGAGACCCAGCGAGACGCGCTGGCGTCGCTCCGCGAGGAACGCGAGGACGTGTGTGCGGCCCTCTCGGACCTCTCGGCCCCCGACGTAGACCACGAGCCCCTCGAAGCCGAGATAGAGCGCCTCCAGCGGCGCGAGCGGGACCTCGAGACGACTATCTCCAGTCTCCTCTCCATCGTCGAGTTCAACGAACGGCTGACCGGCGAGGGGGAGCTACCGGGCCTGAACGACGCCGTCGCCGACGGCGCGACCGGGACGGTCGAGTGCTGGACCTGTGGGACGACCGTCGAGCCGGCGGCCATCGAGGACCGGCTCGACGACCTCCGGGCGGTCGTCGACGAGAAGCGGGCCGAACGGAACGAGGTCCGCTCGACGCTCCAGTCCCGCCGCGCCGACCTGGAGGACCGCCGCGAGGTGGCACAGCGACGCGAGACCCTGGAGGCCGAACTCGACGACATCGAGGCGGAGATAGCCGACCGCGAGGCGACGGCCGAGGAACTGGCGACGCGGGCCGACGAACTCGAAAGCCGCATCGAAGCGCTGGAGACGGCGGCCGAGGAGTGGGAGCATCTCCGGGAGAGCGACATCCTGGCGACGTACCGCCGCCGCTCCGAACTGGAGTACGAACGCGGGCAACTCGAAGAGCAGATAGAGTCGGTCGAAGCCGAACTGGCGCGGGTCGACGAGGCGGCCGAACGCCGCGAGGATATCGAGGGGCGCCTCGACGAACGGGAGTCGGAACTCGAACGCCTCCGAACCCGCATCGAGTCGCTCGGACGCTCGGCCGTCGAGACGTTCAACGACCACATGGAGACGGTGCGTTCGAAGCTCGGCTACGAGAACGTAGAGCGGGTGTGGATAGAGCGGACCGCGACCGACGCCGCCGAGAGCGAGTTCGCGCTCCACGTGGTCCGGTCGACGGCCGAGGGCACGGTCTACGAGGACACGATAGACCACCTCTCGGAGTCCGAACGCGAGACCATCGGGCTGGTCGTTGCGCTCGCGGGCTATCTCGTCCACGGCGTCCACGAGACGGTGCCGGTGATGCTGCTCGACTCGCTGGAGGCCATCGACGCCGAGCGCATCGCCGACCTGCTAGCGTACTTCGCCGACTTCGCCGACCACCTCGCCGTTGCACTCCTCCCCGAGGACGCCCAGGCGCTCCCGGACGAGTACGAGCGCATCGAGATGCGCGACACGTCGGCCTGAGCACCGCTCTCCGAGTCCGGCCGACAGCGTGTAGCCGCGGGTCCGGACGTGTCGGAACTCGACATATAGGATATCTCTGTATCATACAGAGACGACATATCTGTCCCCTCTTTCGGACGTTTTCCCGGGCCAGGCCGGGCGACGCTCGTCGTCGATGAGCCCCAGTGAGCGTCCCACGGTCCGCGAAAACCGCCAGATTGCGACGGAGCCCCGGTCGGAGACTCGCCTCACACTGCGGTCCAGCGAACGCACACCGCGGCTGCAGGTATCGGCCCCGAAGACCACGGTCCGCCGAGCGGTGCCAGGGACCCGTGTAGCGCCTCTCTGTACGCACCGTAGTGACTGCCGCCACCGGATACTGGACGCTCACGGGGAGACCCGGCGCGGTCGGTGTGCTCGCGGGGCGTATGGTATCTCTTTCGTTAGGTCTCCAAAATCATATCGAATCTGACACAGAATCCCCTAACTGTCAGGGACCGCCGTCCGCGTTCGACCCCACGCCGCGCTCGTTGGCGTACACGTTCACCTCGCCGTCTTCGGTCAGGCCGATATCGACCGGTTCCGTCAGTTTGTTCGCGTCCGTCACCGATGCGAGCAACCCGTACAGGTGGGCGTACAGCTCCGGTCGGCAGTAGGCGACCTTGATGCCGGCCTCGTCGCCGTGGTCGTACACCGCGGCGACCAGTTCGTCGAACGAACTGCCGGCCGCGACCGTGAACTGTACTGGCGCCCGTAGCGCCCGCACGAGTTCGAGCGTCCGGCGGGCCTTCTCGACGTTCGCCTCTGCCGCCCGCTCGATGGCGGAGACGTTGGACGCCGTCGTGCCCAGGTCGTCGGCGACTTCGCGCTGGGTCGCGCCCCGCTCACGGCGTTCGAGCACTGCCACTTGCCGCTCGGTGAGGACCGTCGCGTCGGTCTCCATCATACGGACTCAAACAAAACTGTTTGAGATAAGCTTATTGGACGAACAGAGTAACTCGATTCCATGCGTAGAGACGTAGCGGGCCCCAGTCGACGAGCGCTCCTCTCGGCGCTGCCCGCCTGCGTACTCGCGGGCTGCTCGGGTGCGCTGGGCGGGGGCGAGACGGTGTCGATGCTCGTCGCCGGGAGTCTCAACGACGCCGTCGAGAACGGCCTCCGTCCGGCGGTGGACACGCGGCTCCAGTCGGCGGCCCACGGCTCGGCCGAGGTGGCTCGGCTGGTCGCCGACGGCGCCAAGGACCCCGATATCGTCACCCTCGCCGACGTGGCCCTGTTCGACGCGCTGCTGTCGGCCGAGTGGGTCGCCGAGTTCGCCACGAACGCGCTGGTCGTCGTCTACGACCCCGACACCGTGGCCGGCGACCGGCTGGCCGGCGGCGCGCCGTGGTACGAGGTGTTGCTGGACGACGACGTCTCGCTGGGTCGGACCGACCCGGACGTGGACCCGCTGGGCTACCGGACGCTGTTCTGTCTCGCCCTCGCGACCGACCACTACGGGACGGACCGGGACCTCCGCGAGGCCGTCCCGCGGCCCGACCAGCGTTACCCGGAGACACAGCTCGTCAGTCAGTTCGAGACCGGGGCCATCGACGTCGCCATCGCGTACCGGAACATGGCCGAGGCGCGGGGGTACGACTACGTCGACCTCCCGCCCGAAATCGACCTCAGCGACCCCGCTCTCGCGGACCGCTACGGCGCGGCCAGCTACGAACTGCCCGACGGCACCGTCGTCTCGGGCGACGTCATCAGCTACGGCTCGACGCTCCGTCACGACGCTCCACCGACTCGTGACGTCTTCGAGACACACACCACGGGCGCGTACCTGACCGAGTTCGGGTTCACCGTCCCCGACGACTACCCCCGATACCGAGGCAATGTCCCGGACGGAATCGCGAACTGAGGCCCTCGTCGGCCGGGTCGACCCCCGCTCGGCGGCGGTCCTCCTCGGCGGACTCCTGCTCTGTTACTATCTGGTGCCGCTGTTCTCGCTGCTCTTGAGCCAGCCGCCGGGGGTGGTTCTGCAGCGTCTCCGGTCCCCGACAGTCGCCTCCGCGGCGGTCACCTCGCTCACCGCCTCGCTGCTCAGCACGGCCATCGCCGCGGTCTTCGGTCTCGGCCTCGCGTACTGGCTGGCCCGCGTCGACGGGCCGCTCGGAACGGTGGTTACGTCGCTGGTCGTTCTGCCGCTCGTGTTACCGCCGGTGGTCAGCGGGATGCTCCTGCTGACGGTCGTCGGCCCGGGGACGCTGCTGGGGCGACTGGCGGCCGCGAACGGCCTGCCACTGACCCGCTCGCTGGTCGGGGTCGTCCTGGCACAGACGTTCGTCGCATCGCCGTTCGTCGTCATCACGGCCAAGGCCGCCTTCGAGAGCGTCGACCGGAGCCTGGAGGACGCCGCGCGCACGCTCGGACAGAGCCGCCTCGCCACGTTCCGCCGGGTGACGCTGCCGCTGGCCTGGCCCGGTATCCTCGCCGGCATCACGCTCGCGTTCGCCCGCGCCATCGGGGAGTTCGGCGCGACCATCATGCTCGCGTACTACCCGCGGACGATGCCGGTCCAGATATGGGTCTCCTTCACGACGCTTGGACTGGAGAACGCCTTCCCGGTGGCGGTCGTGCTCGTCGGTGTCGCCGTCGCGACGATACTCGTCCTCAACGTCCTGGGGACGACCCCGCTGGAGTGACGGCCGGAGGGCGTCAGGCCCGCGGCCGGTCGACGACGCAGTCCCCACAGCGGGGACACAGCAGGCGGCGCCGGGTGGTCCTGTCGTCGCCTATCCAGTCGCCGTCGGGCGGGCTCTCGTGGTCGCAGGTCGGACAGAAGAGGCGGGTCTTGGCGGGGCGCTGTCGGGATTCCGGTTCGAGGGTCATCTGGTGGGGGTGTACGAGTGACCGAGGGCGGCACAGCAGACGTTCAACACGACCAGCCCGACGAGCACCGCGGGCGCGGCCGTGGCGACCCCCGACAACAGCACGGCGAGGATGACCAGGGGCAGCGGGATGCTCGCCCAGAACGCCGCGCCGCTGAGGGCTCTCCGAGCCTTGCCGACCAGGCGGTCGGCGTCGGTGGACGGGGCGGGCAGTCGCGGGGTGGAGGGGTCGAGCGTTGACATTGGGTGGTGGCCTATCCACTCCATCACCGGGTAGCTGCATATAAATACCAGACCGCTAGGACGGATTCAGCACGATTCACCCGTCTTGGCTCCTTTCAGTTCGTTTCACCGTCCAGTGTGGCCCGCTGAAACTATTTTAAAATCGACGAGACGTTTTACCGGCTGCGTAGCGGCCGTAACTGGTACGGGCGAACGTCTCCGGGAACGATGGCCGACCGGTGCGTCTCCCGACGAGTTCCGGACCCGACTCCCCGGGTCGCGGGCCGCTTCGAGTACCGTCGTCGTCGGGCGCGCCGTGTCACCGAGGACTCTCCGGCTCAGGGCGCGTCGACTGTGGGCGTCTCACCCCTCGGACAGGACCAGCGTCGCGATGGCGTCGGGGTCGTCGACTGTCGGGCTGGTCTTTGGCCCGCTGGCGACGGACATCCGGTAGTCGGTGGCATCGAGCAGGTCGGAGCCGGCCGGCTGGTTCCCCTCGAAACTCCCGTCGGCGGTATCGACCGCCGAGACGACCGTGTCCGGGCCCGCTCTGAGCGTGTCGCTCGGGGTCCCGTTCGCGGCCAGGTAGCTGTCGAACTCGACGGTCGCGACGCCGTCGCGGTCGCCGTCTTCCAGTTCGGCGACGACGGCGTATCCGTCGTCCTCGATTGTGCCGATTTGCAGCGTTGCGACACTGGTAGCGTCGAACTCGACGGTGATGCTCGCCGTCTCCCCGCGGGCGATGACGTAGACGTTTTCGCCGAACTCGGCCGACGGGTCTCTATCGCTCGATTCAGCCGTCGCGGTCGGTGTCTCGGTTGCAGGCGACGCCGGCGTCTCCGCACCCGCATCAGCCGCCGTGTTGGCCTCGGGCGTGGCCGTCGACGGGGCGGGCGCGTCGGGAGCGACGCCGTCGCCCGACTGGGTGTCCGAGGACTCCGACCCGGGCATACTGGTGACTAGCCAGGCCCCGCCACCGATACCGGTGAGTCCGACGAGCCCGACTGCCGCTCTCCGGGTCAGCGCGGTGTCGTCGTCATCGCTCGCCGCCTGTTCTGCCTCGGCAGTGGGGCTGTCGCCCCCTTCGTCCGGTCTTGCGTCCGTGTCCGTGGCGGCAGTCGCCGCCGCCTCCGACCCCCTCTCGGTCACTTCGTCGTCCGTTTCGCCGCTATCGGGGTCGAACGACCCGAGGAACGCGCGGCTGAACACGTACGGGGACGCCTGCCGGTCGGCTGGCTGTTCGGACAGCGCCCGCAAGACCGCTTCGTCGAGCGCGGGAGGAACCGTGTCGACGTACTCGCTCGGTGGTGACGGAGCCACGCCCGCATCGGCGTCTCCGTCGGGCGCCCTGCCGGTCAGCGCGAAGTACGTCACCGCGCCGAGCCCGTAGACGTCGCTCCGCTCGGTCGGCTGGCCCGGCTCGGCCCGAAGCTCCGGCGCGGTGTACGGCGTGGGCTCGTACTCGCCGACTGCCGTCCTGATAGCCGCTTCGAGTCCGAAACCGCCTATCTGAACCGACGGCTCGTCACCCGTTGCCGACACGTAGACGTCCGACGGCGAGAGGTGGCCGTGGACGGTGTTGTAGAGCCCGAGCGTCCGGAGTGCGTCCGCGGTTTCGCTCACGACGGAGCCGATAGCCGCCGGTGAGAGCTCTGACTGGACCGCTTCGAGCGCCGCTCCCGGCTCCGCCGGGACTGCAATCCAGGGCCGAGGGGTGTCGTCCCGGTGGCGTACCGAGACGATGGTCGCGTTCGCCGCCGCGTTGGCCCACTGGTCACTCACCCGGGTGAAAGCGTCGACCACGTCCTCGTTCCCGGCCAGTGCCGGTGCGGGGGTGTAGACACGGACTGACTCCGACGTGTCTGCAAGCACACCGGTGTACTCGTGCAGGTAGTCACTGCACTCGCCCCGCCGGGCGTCCTCGAGTTTCGGCGTCTCCGCCGCGAAACGGTCAGTCGGTTCGGTCATCTAACGGGTAATATCAAAGCAGACGCAAATACCTCCTGTCGATATCCGCTACTGAGTTGTAGACCCCTCACGCGGCGCAGTGCGAGTCGCTGCTTCCCGGGGGCTCTCACATCTCGCCTCCCCGTTCGTTTGTAATTCGGCCGGCGGCTCTTTACCAGATCACCGCCGTCGCTTCAACGTCACTCCGACAGCGAAAGTCATCTAGACACGTGGTTGTCGTCGTTTGGCTCTCTCTAACTAACACGTCTGCAGCCGTCACTACGGCAAATTACCCATCCGACGATGGCCCAGACAACAGGAACGGGTGATACCCCGTGACGAACGGTCCCGATGCTTGAGACGCTGCGCTCGCTGTTCGGTGGCGACGGCGCCGTCGTTCACGAGTGTCGACAGTGCGGACGGACCGTCGACCGGGACACCGACCGCTGTCCGGTCTGTGGCACCGACAGCATCGCGCGGTATCCGGTCGAGTGACGGTCCGGCGGGCGCGACGGCGTGACGGAACGTTGCGGGGCGTATCGGATGGATTTATTTCGGGGGCTACGAAAGAGGTGCGCATGTCCGGGCGACAGACGCGACGACGGTTCCTCGCGACACTCGGGGTGGCTGGGGCGGGCGCGCTGGCTGGCTGTTCCAACGACTCCGAAAACCGCACCCCGACGGGTGGTCCCTCCATCCCCGCCGATATCGGTCGCTGGCCGATGTTCGGCCACGACGCGGCCAACACGGGGTCGGCGCCCGACGAGACGGGCCCGACGACAAACGTCATCACCCAGTGGGGGTATCCCACGGGGAAGCAGGTGTTCTCCTCGCCGGCGGTCGTCGACGGTAGCCTCTACGTCGGGAGCAACGACGGCGCCGTCTACGCGCTCTCGGCCGTCAACGGCGCCCGGCAGTGGTCGCTCGAAACCGGGGGACTGGTCCGCTCGTCGCCCGCCGTCGACGGCGGCACCGTCTTCGTCGGCAGTTTCGACGGCTACCTCTATGCCCTCTCGGCCGGCACCGGCGAGGTGCAGTGGCGCTACGAAGCGGGCGGTTCGGACAACCCGCTCATCGACCGCGTCGCGGTCCGTGCCTCGCCGACCGTCGCCGACGGGACGGTGTACGTCGGCAGCGACAGCGACCGGGTCAGCGCCGTCTCGACGGACGGGACCGAGCAGTGGACCGCTGACACCGGCGGGTCGGTGCGGACGGCCCCAGCGGTGGCCGACGGGACGGTGTACGTCGGTACCGACGGCGACGTGGTCGCGCTGTCGACCGACGACGGGAGCGAGCAGTGGGCCGTCGACGTCGGCGATACGGTCACGGGGTCGCCCGCGGTGGCCGACGGGACGGTGTACGTCGGTACCGACGGCGACGTGGTCGCGCTGTCGACCGACGACGGGAGCGAGCAGTGGCGCTACGGGACCGGCGCCCCGGTCCACGCCTCGCCCGCGGTGGCCGACGGGACGGTCTACGTCGGCACCGACAACGACAGCGTCGTGGCGCTCTCGGCGGCCGGCGGGGACGAGCAGTGGTCGTTCGGGACCGGCGACGCGGTCCGGTCGGCGCCCGCCGTCGTCGGGGGCAACGTCTACGTCGGGAGCGACGACACGAAGCTGTACATCCTCTCGGCGAGCGACGGGACCGTCCAGTGGGAGCTATCGACCGGCGGGCCGGTCGAGAGTTCACCGGCAGTGGTGGACGACGTCGTCTTCCTGGCGAGTGGCGACGGCAATATCTACGGGCTGACGGCGCCCTGAGGCGACGAAAAACGGGTCTCAGACCGGCTCGACGCCGTTTGGGGCCGGCTCTGGCAGTTCGGGGACGTTCGTTCCGGGGGTCGAGACCGCCGCGGTGGCGGCGACGACCCCGGTCTGTAACGCGACAGCCTCGTCCGCGCCGGCGTCGACGGCCGCCAGCACACCCGAGAGCAAGGCGTCGCCCGCGCCGACGGTGTCGACGACCTCGCAGTCGAGAGCGGGCTGGTGGACGGCGCCGTCGTCGGTCACGAGGACGGCCCCGTCGGCGCCCAGCGAGGCGAGAACGCGGTCAAAGCCCGTCGCTCGGAGTTCCTCGGCGGCGTCGACGGCCGACTCGCGGTCCTCGATGGTCCGTCCCGTCGCCGCTTCCAGCTCCGGGGCGTTCGGCTTGCACAGGGCGTAGTCGGCGTCAAGGTCGGCGAGCAGCGGCCCGTCGACGTCGACGACCGTCTCCCAGGGCCCGGCTTCGGCGAGCCGGTCGATGGCGTCGGTGTCGAGTCCCGGCGGGAGGCTGCCGGCGACGACGACGGTCTCCGGGGCCAGCGACGACAGGCGCTCCGCTATCGCGTCTATCTCGGCGGCCGAGACCGTCGGGCCGCGCTGGTTGAGCTTGTACTCGCCGTCGGTCGCGAGTACGGTCGAGTTGAGCCGCGTCGTCCCGTCGATGTCGACGAAGCGCGACTCGATGCCCTCGGCGGCGAGTCGCTCCGTGACGAACCGGCCGAGGAAGCCCCCGACGACCCCGGTCGCCACAGTCTCGGCCCCCATCGCGGTGAGGTACTTCGAGACGTTGATACCCTTCCCGCCGGCGTCGAACTGCGCGTCGTCGACGCGGATGACCTCGTCGGGCGAGAGTGGCCGGTCCGTCCGGACCGTCTGGTCGACTGCCGGGTTGAGCGTGACGGTGGCTATCATCTGGTTCGCACCCGTTTGGTCCGCGTGAGCCGCTCGATTGCCGCCGTTGCGTCTCCGTCCAGGCCGACCCGTCCGTCGGACGCCTCGGTGTCGGCCGCTCCGGAGCCGTGTATCTGGACCCTCCCCGCGTCGACGGCGTCGGCCACGTCCATCGCCAGGCTGTGCCGGTCGGTGAACACGCGGACGAGACCCAGCGGCCCCGTCTGGGTCGCCAGTCGCAGCGCCGTCCCCGCCGACTCGAACGGCGTCACCGGGACGACCGGGCCGGGCACTCGTTCGCGGCGCAGCGCCGACTCCCGTGGCACGTCCGCCAGCACGGTCGGTTGGCAGGTGCGTCCCTCGACCTCGCCGCCGCGGACGACGGTGGCCCCCGCGGCCACCGCGTCGTCGACCTGGCGCTCGACTCGCCGGGCGGCGGCCCCGTCGGGCAGCGTGCCGACGACCGTCGACTCCCCGAAGGGGTCGCCGGTCTCCCAGTCGGCCACGCGGTCGGCGAGTCGCTCGACGAGCCCCGCCTGGACCGACTCGTGGGCCAGGACCCGCGTCGCGCCGACGAGCCGGCGACCGACCGCGCTCGGGCCGCCCGCGGTGATGGCGGCCGCGGCCGCGTCCAGGTCCGTGTCGGGGTAGACGACCGTCGTCGCACCGCCGCCGAGCCACTGTTCGAGCCGCGTCACGCCGACGGCTCCCGCCGAAAGCACTGCGTCGGCCTGCCCGTCGTCGCCCGCGCCGTCGGCCGCGGGGACGAACCCCGCGACCCCAGTCGGCACGGTCGACCGGACCGTCTCGGCAAGTAGCGAGGTGGTCACGGCAGCCGTCGGCGGGGGCGTCAGGACGGCGGTGTTACCAGCGGCCAGCGCGGGAGCGACCTGGAGGGCCGCCGTCGCGAGCGGCGCCCGCCCGGCGGGTCGACAGCGCACGACCCCGAGGGGCGCCGCCGTGACCAGGCTGTTGTCGCCCCCGCGGTCGGGCGTGGTCCAGGTGCGGTACTTCCCGGTGAGCGACCGGAGCGTGTCGCCGACGCGGTCGAACTGGTCGGCCGCGGCCGCTACCTCCGCCCGGGCGCTCGTTATCGGCACGCCGGTCTCCCGGACCAGCGCGTCCGCAAGCTCCGCCTCCCGGTCGCGGACGTCGGCCGCGATGCGCTCACACCAACTTGCCCGACCCGCGACGGTCGTCTCCCGGACCGACGGCCGGGCGGCCTCGGCGGCCGCCAGCGCGGTCGCGACCGCCTCCGAGCCTCCGAGGGCGACCGTCGCAAGGAGGTCCCCGGTCACGCTGTCGCGAACGTCCACCGCGTCGCGCGCGGCGAGCGGTTCCCCCTCGACGACGGGCGTCACGTGGGGCTCGGCCTGTGCGGTGACCATCGGTTATCCCTCCAGGACCTCCTCGGCCGTCGCCTCCTCGAAGACGACCGGGTCGAGCTTGTCGAGGATGGCCTCGGGGTCCTCGCGCTGCCAGACGTTGCGGCCGACGGCCAGGCCCGAGACGCCGACGTCCATGCAGTCTTCGACGAGTTCGAGAAAGTCGCGGTCCGAGGTCTTCGACCCGCCCGACAGCAGGACGCGGTTGTCGGCGGCGCTGCGGACGGCGTGGGCCATCGCCGCCTTGCTGCGGGGGTATTTGACCTTCGTGAAGTCCGCGCCCAGTTCCAGGCCCAGTCGGGCGGCGTAGGCGATGACGGACTCGCTGCGGTGGGACTTGACGGCCTGGCCGCGCGGGTACGACCACATCGCGATGGGCAGGTCGTGGTCGCGGGCGGCCTCCTGGACCGGGCGGAAGTCCTCGAACATATCCGTCTCGCGGTTGACGCCGGGGTAGATAGTGTAGCCGATGGCGTCGGCGCCCAGGTCGGCGGCGTACTCGACGGACCAGTTCTGTGGCGAGTAGGGGTCGCCCATCCAGAGGTCCGAACTGCCGTTGAGCTTCGCCAGCAGGTTCACGTCGTCCTCGTAGCTTGGATAGTAGGTCTCGGCGAGTCCCTTGCCCACGGCCAGCGCCGTGACGGCGTCGTGGGTCGCCATCTCGAACACCTCTCGCGGGTCGAGGCGCTCCTCGACGCCGCTGAACTGTTTCGGGCCGTGTTCGAGGCCGTGGTCGTGAGCGAGTACGAGCGTCTTGTCGTTGCGAACGAGCGGTGAGTCGGTGAAATCGTACATGTGTGTCTGTTTGGTGGTCTGCGTGTGGTCGTGTCGTCGGCGATGCGGTGGGACAGCGGTTCGGCCCTCGGGCGACCGGGTCGGCGCGATAGCGGCGCTATCAGCTCAGCAGGCGCTTCAGTCGGGCGACGAGGCTCTTCGAGCGGTCGCCGCCGCGGCGCACGTCCGGAGAGCCGCTGTCGTGGTCGTCGTCGTCGGCCGTGTCGCTATCGACCGTGACCTCGGTGTCGGCGTCGCCTTCCGCTGCCGCCTCGGCTTCGCCCATGAGGCCCTCGACGTCGTTGACGGCGTCCTTGATAGTGCCCTTGACGAGCGGGACGTCGTCGAAACGGTCCCGATTCACGGCGGTGTCGGCGGCGATGATGGCCGCGTCGGCCGCGTCGATATCCTGGGCGGTCAGTTCGTTCTCGGCGCCCATCGCGCCCTGAATCTCGACTTTCATGTCGTGACCGCGTCTTTCTGCTTCCTGTTCTAGGTTCTCGGCGCCCATCTGACTGTGTGCGATACCGGTCGGACAGGCGGTGACTGCGACGAATTTCATTGTATTGTATCGTGTACTTCGCTGCGCGTTGCGACACGGCGGGCGCTGTCGGCGCGCTCGCGTGCGGCGCTGTACTCGGTCTCGCCCACGGCGACTTTCACGTCGGGGATGGTGACGGCGCTCATGCTGAGTTCGTCCAGACCCAGCCCGACCAGCAGTTCGGTCACGTCGGGGTTACCGGCCATCTCGCCGCACATCCCGACCCAGGCGTCGTTAGCGTGGGCCTGTTCGACGGTCTGGCCGATGGCCCGGACCACCGCCGGATGTGTCGGGTCGTGGAGATGCCCCACGCGCTCGTTCTCGCGGTCGGCCGCCATCACGTACTGCGTGAGGTCGTTCGTCCCGATAGAGAGGAAGTCGACGCGTTTCGCGAACTCGTCGGCCATGAAGACGGCGCTGGGCGTCTCGACCATCACGCCCAGCGAGGGGCGCTCGTAGTCGACACCTCGGTCCTCTAAGTCCGCGGCGGCGTCGTCGACGGCGTCGATGCTCGCCTCCAGTTCCTCGACGGTCGCCACGAGGGGGAACATCACGTTCAGTGCCCCGGCGCCGTCGGCCGCGGCGCGCAGGAGCGCCCGCAGTTGCGTGCGGAACAGCTCCGAGTCGGGGTCGAGCGACCGCCGGATGCCCCGTTCGCCGAGGAACGGGTTCTCCTCCTCGGGCAAATCGAGGTACGGTATCTGTTTGTCCCCGCCGATGTCGAGCGTGCGGACGACGACGCGGCCGTCCGGGAACGTGTCCAGCGCGTCCCTGATGGCCTCGTACTGCTCGTCTTCCTCGGGCGGGGACTGCCGGTCGAGGAAGAGGAACTCGGTCCGGTAGAGCCCGACGCCGTCGGCGCCACGCGCGGCCGCGGGTTCCAGTTCCTCCGGGCGGCCGACGTTCGCGGCGACCTCTAACTCGCGGCCGTCGCTCGTCTCGACCGACTCCTCGACGACGTCGGCGCCCTCGGCTGCCGTCGCGGCCTCGCGCTCGGCGTCGTCGGGCTCGACCAGCAGTTCGCCCGCGTCCCCGTCGACGACGACCTCGGTGCCGTCCGCGACATCGTTCAGGTCCTCGCCGAGGCCGACCACCGCGGGCAGCGCGAGCGAGCGGGCGAAGATGGCCGCGTGGGAGGTCCGCCCGCCAGTCACCGTGGCGAAGCCGGCCACCGTCTCGGGGTCGAGCTGGGCCGTGTCGCTCGGCGTGAGCCGCTCGGCCAGGACGACGCTCCCCTCGGGCAGGTCCGCGAGGTTCACGCGCTCGCCGCCGGTCAGCAGTCGCAGCAGGCGGTCCCGCACGTCACGGAGGTCGTCGGCGCGCTCGGCCATCCGACCCTCCATCCCCTCGAACTGCTCGATGTGCCCGCCGAAGGCGTCGTCGACGGCCAGTGCGGCGGGCTTGCCGTCGTCGATGCTCGCCTCCACCGCGTCGGCGATTGCCGGGTCCTCCAGGAACTGGATGTGGGCGTCGAAGATGGCCGCCTCGTCCTCGCCGACCCGCTCGGCGGTCGCGTCGCGCTCGCTCTCGAGTTCGGCGCGGGCGGTCTCGACGGCGTCGGCGAAGCGGTCCATCTCGGCGTCTTCGTCGACCGCCTGGCTCGCGTCGGGCAGCGTGATTTCGGGGTCGTACCAGACGACGGTGCCGAGTCCGGAGCGGGGCGTCGCGCCGGTGCCGGTGAGTGTACGGGATGCCATGTCTACGCCTCTAGTTCGTCCTCGGGGGTCGTCAGTATTCGCTCTAGCTCGTCGAGCACGCGCTCGCCGTCGGGACCGTCGGCGACGAGGCGGAGTTCGTCGCCCTGGCCCACGCCGAGGCTGGTGACGGCTATCATCGACTGCGCCGGGACCAACTCGCCCCCGGGCGGACCGGCCTCGACGTCGGCCTCGTGGTCGTTGACGGTCTCGACGAACAGCGCCGCCGGGCGGGCATGGAGCCCCGCCTCGGGGACGATTTCGACGGTGCGCTCGTCGGTCATCGAATCGCCTCCCGCAGCGTGTCCTGCACCTCGCTCTCGTCCTCGGCCTCGTGGAGGCGTTCGCGCACGTCGTCGTGCATCAGCGCCCGCGAGAGCGAACTCAGTATCTGCAGGTGGTCCTCCCCGCCCTCTTTGGGGACGAGTATCATGAAGACGAGCGTCGCCGGCTCACCGTCCATCGAGCCGAAGTCGACGCCCGCCTCCGAGCGGGCGAAGGCGAGTGATGGCCGGTTGACGGCTTCGGTCTTCGCGTGGGGGATGCCGATACCCATGCCGACGCCGGTGGTGGTCTCTTCTTCGCGGGCCAGCAGGGCGTCGAGGGCAGCCTGGCGGTCCTCGACGCGGCCCGACTCGACGACGAGGTCGAGCAGGTACTCTATCGTGGCCTCCTTCTGGGCGGGCGGTTCGGACAGCGAGATGTGACTCGCCGGAATCAGTTCGTCGATGTCGTCGGTGATTGTGTCGGTCATTGTGTGTCAGTCGTCGCTCGGCTGTGCGGTGCTCGCGCTCGATTCGGCGCCGGCGTCGACGCGGTCCTCGAAGTCGGGCTTGAGGACCAGCGCGACGGCCGCCGTGACGAACGAGCCCAGGACGATACAGGCAAGGAACATGAACGGCTTGTTCGACAGCGGGATGACGAAGATGCCGCCGTGGGGCGCGGGCATCGTGACGTTCATCGCCATCGAGGCGGCGCCGCCGACGGCGCTGCCGGCCACCACGGCGGGGATGACGCGCAGGGGGTCGGCCGCGGCGTAGGGGATGGCGCCCTCCGTGATGAACGAAAAGCCCAGCACGACGCCGCTCTTTGCGTTCTCGTACATCTCGGCCGCGTACTTGTGCGGGGAGATGAAGTTCGACAGGGCGAGTCCGATGGGCGGGACCATCCCGCCGATCATCACGGCCGCCATCGGGGCGTAGATGCCCTCGGTGATGAGCCCCGTCGAGAAGACGTAGGCCACCTTGTTCACGGGCCCGCCCATGTCGAAGGCCATCATCCCGCCGAGGATGATACCGACGACGACGGCCTGGCCGCCCTGCATCGACTGCAGGAAGCCGGTCAGCGCCGCGTTGGCCAGCGCCACCGGGACGCCCAGCACGAACAGCATGATTGGGGTCAGGACCGCCATCGTCGCGATGGGGATGATGAGTACGGGCATCATCGGGGCCAGGAACTCCGGCACGTCCAGGCCCTTGAACCAGCGCGCGACGTAGCCGGCAAGCAGCCCGGCGACGATAGCGCCCAGATAGCCGGCGCCGGCCTCGCCGCCGGAGAGGCCGATGACCGTCGCCGCCTCGGCGACGACGTTGCCCTGCTGGATGATGTAGGCCAGCAGGAACCCGGGCGCGAGCCCCGGGCGGTCCGCGATGGCGTAGGCGATGTAGGCCCCCAGGATGGGGACCATGATGGTGAGGCCGGCGACGCCGACCTGGGCGAGGAACCAGCCCGGCGAGCCGGTGTTTGAGAACACTGCCTCGGTATCTCCTACCGCGTACGCGAGGGCGAGGAAGATACCACCGATGGTGACGAACGGAATCATGAACGACACCCCGGTCATCAGGTCCTCCTTGACGGAGGTCAGATGCGACCGGAGCATGCGTTCGGTGTTGCTGCTCTCTGACATTGGTGCGACACCAGCAGCTACGTCCACTATCTACCATAAACGTTAGCGTTTATGCTCGAATACGATTGAAAGTGTCCAAAAAGGCGAGTGTGGTGATTGATATTGTGCGGTCAGGGGCCCGGCGAGCGGCTAACCTAACACACATATGCTTGTTATTCTGTCGTATCTCGATGGGCAGATTTTCTCACCGCCGTCGCGGCGCGCGCCCCAGCGTTTAAGATTCCGACCGGCAGAGATAGCAGTATGCACCAGGGGACGGCGCCCGACGCGGCCGCGACCCTCGCGGTCGAGAACATCGGCGGCATCGATGCGGCGACGGCGGAGCTGCACCCGGGCGTGACCGTCCTGGCCGGGCGGAACGCGACGAACCGGACCTCGTTCCTGAAGGCGATGATGGCGGCGCTGGGCAGCGACTGGACCGCGGTGAAAGGGGACGCGAAACACGGCCACGTCTCGCTCACCCTGGGCGAGGAGACGTACGAGCGCCAGATTACCCGGACCGAGGACGGTATCGTCAGCTCCGGCAACGGGCTGCTCGCGGACCCGACGCTCGCCAACCTCTTTGCGTTCCTGCTGGAGGACAACGAGGCCCGGCAGGCCGTCGTCCGGGGCGACGACCTCCGTGACATCATCATGCGGCCGGTCGACACGTCCGAACTGCGCCGGGATATCCACGACGCCGAGGAGCGCAAGGCCGACATCGACGCGGAACTGGACGCCATCGCGGAGCTCAAACAGGAGCTCCCCGCGCTGGAACAGCGCCGGGCGGCCACGCAGTCGGAGATAGCCGATGTCCGCGAGGAGCTGGCCGCGGTGGAGGACCGCCTCGACGAGCGGGACCTCACCGTCGACCTGACGCAGTCGAACACGGACGCGTTAGAGACCAGGCTCGACGAGCTGCGGGCGACCCGCGAGGAGCTGCGTCGCGTCCGGGCCGACATCACGTCCGAACAGGAGAGCCTCTCGGCCCTGCGCGAAGAGCGGGGCCGTCTCGCCGCCGAACTGGCTGGCCTCCCAGACGCGCCGGCCGACCGGCTGGAGGAACTGGAGCACCGCCTGTCGGCCCGCCGCGAGCGCAAGCGCGAGCTCTCGACGTACACCTCCCGCCTACAGACCATCATCGGGTTCAACGAGGAGTTCATCGACGGCGAGCACGACCGCATCGCGGACGCGCTCGGCCGGAAACCGGAGAGCGTCGGCGACATCACGGACCAGCTCTACCGGGGCTCGAAGACGACCTGCTGGACCTGTGGCTCGACGGTCAAACCGGCCCGCTTCGAGTCGACGCTCGACAGCCTGCGACAGCACCGCCAGGAGACCTTCGAGGAGATAGACGAACTGGACGCGGAGATTTCGGAGCTGACCGAGGAGAAAGCCCGGATTACCGAGACGGTGGACCGCCGACGCGAACTCGCCGACACCATCGACGAGGTCGACGCGGAGATAGAGAGCCGCCAGGGGACGCTCTCGAACCTGCGAGAGCGCCGTGACAACCTCTCGGCCCGCGTCGCCGACCTCGAAGCCGAGGTGACGGAGCTTCGCTCGGCGGAGGTCGACGAGGTGCTCGACCTCCACAGCGAGGCCAACGAACTGGAGTTCGAACTCGAATCCCTGGAGTCGACCCTGGAGGACATCGAGGAGGAGATAGCCGAGGCCGAGGCGGAGATACGCCGGGACGAACAGCTGGTCGCCCGCCGCGAGTCCGTCGTCGAGGAGCTCATCGACCTGCGGACCCGTATCGACACGTTAGAGACCGAGGCGACGACGGCGTTCAACGAGCGGATGGCCGACCTGCTCGATATCCTCGATTACGAGAACGTCGAGCGCATCTGGCTCGAACGGCTCGACGGCCCGGCCGACTCCGTGGCCACCGTCGACGCCGAGTCGGTCATCGAGGGCTCCGAGTTCGAGTTGCACGTGGTCCGAAGCACCGACGGCGGGACCGTCTACGAGGACACCGTCGCCCACCTCTCTGAGTCCGAGCGCGCGGTCACCGGCCTCGTGTTCGCGCTGGCGGGCTATCTCGTCCACGACGTCGCCGAGCAGGTCCCCTTTATGCTGCTGGACTCACTGGAGGCCATCGACGCCGAACGCATCGCCGACCTGGTCGAGTACTTCGCCACCGAAGTGCCGTATCTCGTCGTCGCGCTGCTGCCCGAGGACGCCGAGGCCCTGCCCGAGCGCTACGACCGGGTGCGAAACATCGGTCAGTCGCAGTCGCAGTGACCGCGGTCCAGTAGCTCGCCGACGGCGTACTGCCCGCCGCAGTCCTGACAGAGCACGTCGACGCTGACGAGCACGCGGTAGTTGCCGACGGTGAGTCGCCCGGCGCCCGCCAGTCGGTCGACGGTGTCGCGGACGACGCGTTCGACGCGGCTCTGGAGCCGGTCGATGACGGTTCGCTCGCGCTCGACGCCGTCGCGCTCCTCGTCGCGTTCGTAGCTCGCGCCGCGGACCTCGGTCAGGTAGTGCCGTATCGCCTGGTAGGTGACGAAGTCCTCGCGCAGGGCGTCGACGTCGACGCCGGCCGATTCGAGCCGGTTTTCGGCCTCGACCCGGCGGCCCGCACTCACGTCCTCGTCGGTCAGCAGTCGGTAGTAGTTGCGCGCCTCGCCGTCGACGACGTCCATGCCGGCGTTCCGAATCGCCGCCAGCAGGAGCGCGCGGTTGAACCGGTCGGCGAGGTCACGCAGGCTCTGTCGCTCACCGGCCTCCCCCAGCCAGGCGGCTTCCAGGTCGGCGCCGATGGGCCCCAGGTCGTACGCGTCGATTAGCCGCGCGACTTTCGAGCGGGTGTCGGAACTCATGAGGCGGTCCACGCGAGCGCGGGGCAAAGGCGTTCTGCCGGTGTGCCAACTGTCTTATCCAGTCGGTGGAACCACTGGGTATGACCGAGGCTGCCGGACTCGCGGGCACACCCCCGATGGGCTGGAACTCCTGGAACGCCCACAGCTGTGCGGTCACCGAGGCCGACATCCGGGCCGCGGCGGACGCGCTGGTCGAGACCGGCCTGCGCGACGCCGGCTACGAGTACGTCGTCGTCGACGACTGCTGGATGGCCGACGACACCGACGACCAGGGCCGTCTGCGGGCCGACCCCGCGGACTTCCCGAGCGGGATAGCCGCGCTGGCCGACTACGTCCACGACAGCGGACTGCGCTTCGGGCTCTACTCCTCGGCGGGCACGCGGACCTGTCAGGGGTACCCGGCCACTCTCGGCCGCGAGCGGCTCCACGCCGAGCAGTTCGCCGACTGGGGCGTCGACTTCCTGAAGTACGACAACTGCGGCGACCACCGCAATCGGGACGCCGTCTCACGCTACGGGGCGATGGGCGACGCGCTCGCGGCGGTCGACCGCGACATCGTCTACAGCATCTGCGAGTGGGGCCAGTCAGCGCCCTGGCAGTGGGGCCGCAACGTCGGTGGAAACTGCTGGCGGGTGACCGACGACGCCGTCGCGAAGTGGCAGACGAGCGGCGACGAGTTCGGCCTGGGCGTCGCAGACATAATCGACCGCGTGGCCGGGCTGGATATCGCGGCGGCCCAGGCCCCGGGCGGGTGGTCGGACCCCGACATGCTCCAGGTCGGCAACGGACCCGAATCCGGCCAGTCCCAGCACGAACCGACCGACGTCGAGCGCCCGCTCTCCAACGCCGAGAACCGCACACACTTCGCGTTCTGGTGTCTGCTGGGCGCGCCGCTGTTCGTCGGCACGGACCTGGCCGACTGCTCGGCCGACGTACTCGATATCCTCACCAACGAGGACCTGCTGCAGATCGACCAGGACCCGCTTGGCCTGCAGGGGACACCGGACCGGCGCGACGGCGACGCCGAGGTCTGGAGCAAGCGCCTGCGCGACGGCGCCGCCGTGGCGCTGTGGAACCGCGGCGAGAGGGCGACCGACATCAGCACGCACGTCGTCGACACGTCGGTCCCGACCGCCGGCGAGCGCTACGCCGTCCGAGACTGCTGGACCGGCGAGGCGTGGGAGACGCCGGGAGAGCTTTCGGCGACTGTCGAGCCACGGGATACCGCCGTGTTCCGGGTGACCCCTGCCTGACTACTCGGCGGCGTCGAGCACTTCGTACCCGATGTTGGCCCCGGCGAGCGCGTCGGTGTGAGTCGATAGCTGGTCGGCACTCGAGAGCAAGAGCACGTCCTGGCCTTTCGTGGCGGCCTCCTCGACCGCGGCCACGCTGCCGTAGCGGATGTCGACGCCGACGCCGGCGGCACGGGCGGCGGCCAGCGCCTCGACGCCGGCGACGGCCACGAGGTCGTGTTCGGTCGCCAGTCCGGCGATTCGCTCGGTGTCTGCGGCCGAACTCCCGTCGTTTTGCACCCGGGGAATCGACACCGCGGTCACGTCCCCGAGGTCGTACTCGACGACGCCCTCGACGTTCGTGATGCCGAGGTCCGTCCCGGCGGCCGCGTCGGTCACCGCAACTGCGGTTGCGTTGCCGGTGTCGCCGGCGACGGCCCGCAACACGCCCTCGCGCATCGTCACCGAGACCGTCTCGCCCTCGTCGATGTCGGTCGTCGCGAGCACCGTCTCGATGTCGACCTGGCCGATGATATCCTCGGAGACGTGGCCGACGAAGTTCCGCAGGGCGTCGGTCTGGGAGATGAGCCAGTCGACGCCCTCCTTGGTCACCTCGTAGCGGCCGCGGCCGTGTTTGGTGACCTGGCCCTCGTCGGCCAGCTCCCGGAGGTAGTCGCTGACGGCCTGAGAGGTGATACCGATGGCGTCCGCTATCTCCTGCTGGCTGACCGCCGGCTGGCGCTCCGCCACCTCGACCATAATCTGGTAGCGGGTGGCGGTCCGCTTGCTCCGGAGGACGTCGAATTCCTCGGTCCCGTCCGAACGCTGTACCATAGCCGTCTCTCCGGCTCACGAGATAAAGTAGCTTTTCGTTATCGAAGGTCGGATTGGCTCTGTGGGCCCATATCGCGCCTCAATACAAATCTGGTTGGCATAAAGCAAAAATGATTGTCCCGTATCTCACGCGAGTGTACTGCGGCTAGCGGTCGTTCCGGTGGCCGCCGCCGACAAGTCCGAACGGACGCGGCCGGGCCACGCATTCAGAGCGACCCAGGCAGCAGTCGGCGACTGCGTGTTACAGCTATATACAATGAATACGCACGACAGGATGACCCTCGACACCGAGCGGTCTCCGCTGGCTGTGGACAGTCGCGGCGGCAGCGTCGTGGCTATCTGTCGGAAGCGCCGTCTGGCTCCCGTTCGACGTAGACGATGCGCTCTCTCGGTATCCAGCGTTCGACCTCCCCGTCACCGTCAGCGAGTCGGAGCGAGTACATCCCCGTCGATTCCTCGTAGCTAAAGCCCGTCGGTTCGTAGGTCGTGATTCCGCCGGTCCGCTGTGGGTCCTCGACGACGAATTCCATACGTAGACCAGCGGATACGGGCTCAAATCAGTTCCCTCCGCCCGACGACTCCGGGAGCCACGCGACACCGTCAAACGTCAGTGTGACTTACGATATCCCATGCCATCGTCCACGGATAGGACCGTCCAGATACCAGCTGACGGCGCCACGTTGGAGGGCACACTCGACGTTCCTCCGGGTGCGGCGGGCCTCGTCGTCTTCGCCCACGGCAGCGGCTCCAGTCGGCACAGTCCGCGGAACAACTACGTCGCCGAAGTCGTCCGGGAGCGCGGCGTCGGCACGCTCCTTTTCGACCTGTTGACAGAGCGTGAAGACCGAGACCGACGGAACCGCTTCGACGTCCCGCTGCTGACCGACCGTCTCGCAGCGGTGACGGAGTGGGTGTGGACGCAGGACGGCTCGCTCTCGGTGGGATTTTTCGGCTCCAGTACCGGGGCGGGCGCGGCCCTGCGCGCGGCTGCGCGGTTCGGGTCGGACGTGGACGCGGTCGTCTCGCGGGGCGGCCGCGTCGACATGGCCGCCGGGGCTCTGCCCGAGGTCACCGCTCCGACGCTGTTCATCGTCGGTGACGCGGACACGGAGGTGCTGGCCCTGAACAGGCGGGCCTACGAACGTCTCACGTGTCGGCGCTCGCTCCACGTCGTCGCGGGCGCGGGCCACCTCTTCGAGGCCGAGGACGAACTCCGAGAGGTGGCGACGGTGGCGGCGGACTGGTTCGAAGAGTCGCTTCGCTGACCTACCGGCCGCGCCGGTACCACCAGCCGACTCCGAAGAGGGAGCCGAGCGCTCCGGCGACCAGGTCGGCCAGTTCCGGGACCCGACCGGGGACGTACCGCTGGAGGTAGCCGACCGTCAGGCCCAGCAGAACCGAGCAGCCGACGGCCCCGCCACCGGCGACGGCGCGGCCCCGACCGTCGGCGGCGAGCGCGTCGGCCAGCGTCACCGCGAAGGTGCCGTGCCCGAGGAAGTGGAGCCACTTGTCCGGGCCGTACGTGTCGAAGGCCTCACGGCGGTCGAACGGCGACGGGACCAGTGACCCGACCAGCAGGGCGAGTCCGGCGGTCAGGGCCCGTCGCCAGGGCGTGGCGGATGCGGCGTGCGCTGTCACGCCGACGGCTACGGCGGCGTGGTAAATGAGGGTCGGGGTGACGCCACTCGTCGGGAGTTCCGCCAACGGAAACGGCGCGCCGGGGGAGACGGGCGAAGACACAGTGGTTTCCCGGCCGGACGTGTTATGCGCTCCCGGGACGCGAGTCGGGGTATGGAGGTATTCGTCTACGGCACGCTGACCGACCCGTCGACAGCGGCGCGGGTACTGGACCGCTACGAGTTCCGCGCCGGGGCCACGCTCGAGGGACTCCACCGGGTCGACGGCGAGTATCCCACGCTCGCCCCGGGCGGCACGTGTGACGGCCGCATCCTGTCGACTGTCGAGGGGGACCGACTCGACCGCTACGAGGGCGTCGACCGCGGGCTCTACGTCCGCCGGTCGCTCCCGGTCGACGGTGGCGGCGCTGTCGAGTGTTACGTCGGGAATCCCGCTGCACTCGGCGTCGCCGCCGAGTGGCCCGGGGCGGGGTCGTTCGCCGACCGTGTGGACCGCTTCCTGGAGACCAACGACGTCGTCGTCACCACCGGCTAGACCCGCGAGTCGGCGCTAACGGACTGTGTTCACCCCCGCCCCCAATCGTTACAGATGTCTGTTACAGACAACCGTTACAGCGAGTGGCCGTCGCCGCAGTACGGGCAGTACAACATGCCTTCTTTGACGAGCAGCAGCGACTCCTCGCACTTGCTGCAGCGACTGGAGAGGGAGACCCCGTCGATTTCGTCGGCGACGGCGGCCAGTGTCGTCTCCATGCAGTCGATGCGTTGTTCCGCCTGCAGGATGCGCTCTGCGAGTTCTTGCTTCGATAGTGACTCGGCCAGTGTTTGTCCATCCATGGAGACGTGTACACTCTTCCAACAGATAGACCCAATACCTTATCTTTGCACGTGGTAACTATCCGTAGCTCCCTCGGGTGTATCTCGGACTCTCACCGGCGGACGGGGTCGTTCCGGTCAGCGAGTCGGCCACGCGATGACGTGGCGGAGACCGTGGCCGTGCCTTTCAATCGGACCGCCCGCCGGGTGGCTGTGGGGACGCTCACTCCAGTTTCCGCTCGGCTTCGGCGACCGACGTCGCGGTCTTTCCCTCGTAACCGGCCTGGCGCGACCGGCGCTGGAAGGCGTTCTCGGTGACTGCGCTGGTGTTCTCGGCGACGACGCGGACCACGTCGCCGACGCCCAACTGCTTGAGTTCGACCTGTGCTTCCTTTATCGGCTTTGCGGCCTCGGGCGACGGCGGCGTGAACGCGGAGATGTCGTTGACGATGTAGAAGCCATCGTCGAGGTCTTGGGCCGCCTCGACGGTCTCGGCGGCGGCCGTCTCCATCTCTTCGGCGGTGAGCGTCCCGCTGAACTCCAGGTACAGCGTGTTGGCTGTTCGGTCGGCACGGATCTCGTAGCTCGCGTCGGCGTTCTCGCCGGACTTCGAAATAGCGGCCATCTTACTTTGCAACTAAAGGCCATACGTATATATTATCAGTACCAACAACGAGTAGACTGAATGATAACACTGCCGATGCGACAGCGTCACGGCGGCACGTGTCTCGGCACCACGGACGGCGGGGACGACCCGGGGCTTCGAGACCAGAGCGACGGTGACAGCCGACCGCGAGCCAAACCGTTTCAACCGACTAACACGTATCGGGGCGTATGCTGAATCCAGCCCGGGTGGACGCCGCCGTCGACCTCGCCTACGGCGCCCTGATACTGCTCGCCATCGTCCTCATCGCCACGGTCGAGTTCGGCATCGGCATCGCATTCGCCGTGGGCGTGTTCTCGGCGTACGTGCTCCACGTCGTCTGGAAGATGGCCCGCTTCGACCCGGACTGGATGACGTCGGTGGTCGAGGAAGCCGTCGACGACGCGGTGGGCGGTTCGGTCGAGCAGGCGGTCGAAGACTCGGTCGAGCAGGTGATGGAGGACTCGATGGAACAGGCCGTAGACGACTCGGTCGAGCAGGTCGTCGACGAGCGGGTCGCAACACAGGTCGACGAGACCATCGGTGACCAACTGGACAGCGTGCAGGCGCAGGTCGAGGCCGTCGACGACCGGCTCGACGACGCTGCGGCCCCGGAGCGGTCCCCGGAGACCGCCGACGAGGCGACCGACCGCTGACGGCGGCCGTCAGCGGACGACCGTGACCGGGACGGTGGCGCGTCGCAGGACGGTTTCGGCGACGTTCCCGACCAGGAACCGACGCGTGGCCCGGTTCCAGTCGGCACCGTGGCTCCCCAGCACGACGGTGTCGTACGCCTCGGCGCGGTCGAGGACGTTCCGCGCGGGGTGGCCGACGCCGACGACCGTGTCGATGTCTCGGTCGCGCTCCGCCGCGAGTTCCCGTGCCCGCTCGAACACCGGTTCGGCCCGCTCGCTGGCGGCCGATTCCATGTCGTCTTCGAGGGCGAGCCCGACGGCCTCGCCCATCAGCATCGACGGGACGCCGACGACGTGGAGGACGGTGACCTCGGCGTCGGGGAAGTTATCGAGCGCGTAGGCCAGCGCGTGGCCGGCGTGGTCGGAGTCGTCCATCGGGACGAGTATCCGCGAGAGCATACCCGAAGGAAGGGGCGGGACACCTACATCTCTTGTCATGTGGCGCCGGGGACGAGCTGGAAGAACACGTAGGCCAGCGTCGTCGACATCGTGGGGCCGACGACCCACATCGAGAGGTACTTCAGGACCGCCCGGGGGTTGAACAGTTCGCGCGCGTCCAGGACGGGCGCCGGCTCCGGCTCGCCGATTGGGGCGGCCCCGCGGCCCGTCGGCGCGTCGACCGTAATCGCGCCCGGCGCGATGTCGTGGTCCTGGGTGTCGCCGGTGACGACCCCCCGGACGGTGATGGGTCGTGTCGCCCGCCCCCAGCCGATTCCGACGATCGTCATCACGGTCGCCATCACGAGGCTGATTGGGATGCCGATGTAGGAGAGCAGCGTCGTGATGGTCGAGGCGGTCACCATCACGAACAGCGCCGCGAGCAGCGGGATGTCGCTGAGTTCGCCGCCGACCGACGCCATCGTCCGGCGGGCGATGGTAAAACCCCCGAGGCCGATGGCGACGGTCCCGACGAGGATGCCGACGTCCGTGTCCAGGCCGCCGCCGCCGACCAGCGGGGCCGCCGCGTTCGGGACGTTGCTCGCACCGGCCGAGAACGCCATGTAACAGCCGATGGCGAGGACGACCACCGTCGTCGCCAGTTCACGGCCGGTCGTGTTCGGGCCGAGCACGGGTCGGGGCACGGTGCCGTCCCGGTCGAGGACGAGCAGCGGTCCCGCCGACTTCTCGATTCGCACCCGGCGGTCGACGACGGGATAGACGTAGCGGCCGATGGTCGCACCGATCCAGAAGCCGACGACGGGCGTCACGACCCACCACGAAATTATCTCGGCGATGGTCCGGTAGTTCAGCGTGTCCGTCGCCAGTCCCAGCCCGGCGATGGCGCCGACGGTCGTCATCGATGTCGGCACCGGGACGCCGAAGACGTTGGCGACGAGAATACCCAGCCCGATAAAGAAGAGGATGGCGACACCCGCGGTGAGCGACAGTTCCGTCGTGATGATGCCCTCGCTGAGGGTCGTCATCACGTTCCGGCCGACGGTCCAGCCGCCCAGAAAGACGAACACCGTCATCACCGCCGCCGCCGTCGACTTGCGCACTATCCCGGCGCCGACCGACGGCCCCCAGGTGATTCCCGTCGAAGAACCGCCGATGTTGAAGCCGACGAACACCGAGGCGAGAATACCCACGGCCAGGACGAACTCGACCATCTGTCGTACTAGCCGGGGCGGGACGGGATAAATAGTCGGACAGGTGACAGCTGTACCCTCACGGGCGGTCGCTGCGTCTCTCGGGAGCGAATCGCCGGGGACAGTCGGGCCCGGTCACGAGCGGCGTCGAGGCCGCGGAGAACACATGGTTTGCTGCATCGCGGGACCGGTGCCCTTGGCATCCCTGGGGTAGCGGCGCGGATAACCCTACTTCTGTCAGATACGTACCGACTGTTCGGCGTCGCGGGGACCACCGGCCGGTGGCGGATGGGCCACACCGCTCGGGGCCGGCAACGTTTTGCGTTGACACCGCCCAGAGACGACTGTGACGCGACTCACGTTTCTGGCCTGTGGCCGGTGTGGGCGGGTCCACGCCGAGCCGGTCGCTCCGACCCGATGTCGCCACTGCCGCGCCGACGCGCTGGTCGATATCACTGCCGACGTACAGGACGACCGCTACTTCACTCGACCGATGCGGTCCTAGCGGCGCGTCTCACCAGGGCCCGGCCGGTGACCGATACACGGAGAAGACCGGGCCAGGCCGTGGCCCGGTCGGAACACACAGGGAACGGGTCCCACGGCGTGGCAGACACGTACGTCGACCGCTGGTGAGTACCAGTTCCCACGCGAAAGGCGGCGCTGGACAGTTATCAGCCTTCTGGCGGCCGTACTGGTGCTTTGCGTGGGTCGGCAGAACGATTGGCTGGCGTCGCGAGCCAGCCGGCGGGGGCCTCTGACAGCCAGTTGTAGACGCACTTGAATTTCAAGCCCAAGGACATATAAAGGTTGCAGTAACACAGGCGATACTTTATGTGCCATGCTTACCGAACCGGGCGCGTCCCGGTCGGACCGCCCGGCTTTCACGGTGGTGGGGGCGAGCGTGACCAGCGCCCGCCCCGACACAGTGGGCCCGGTCCATCCGTACAGGGTAGCAGACACGATGGCGATAGAGTGGCCGGGAACAGGGCCCGTCATCTCCGTCGCTCCCCGGAGGCAAGATGGTTGTGCATGGGTTCTCATGCTAGCGCTGTACGGGCCCGTACGGGGACTGCCGCTCGCTACCCAACAGTTCGAAGATACCCCGGTACGTTGGTTATACTGGTGGCTGTTCCAAACTGACGTGATTCCCCACCCCCGGGTGGCGAATATCTTTACGGACGTACAGCCGCCAGTAGCAGTCCATGAACGACGACTCCCACGCCGAACGGGCCCGCGACCACCTGCACCGAATCGACACCCAGGACGACGCGGAACTCGACGCGCTCCGGACGACAGCGGTGGACGCCGTCGACGCGCTCGTCGCCGACCTGGCGGACGACGAGACGGAGTCCGTCGCGACGGAGACCCCGGAGTCGTGGGGCGACTCGGAGTGGGCCGACAAACTCGAAGACGCACGGGAGAAAGCCGGGCTCAGCGGCTCGACGGGGACGCTCACCACGAAGACCATCGACGGCCGTGACTACTACTACCTCCAGTGGCGGGAGGGCGAGCAGGTCAAGAGTCAGTACGTCTCCCCGGTCGACCCGGCCTGACCGAGGCTGTCCCCGGTTCGCCCGCCTCTCTCAGATGGCCACCGGGCTGACAACGACTTACAGGAGCGTCGGTCCGGCCCAGACGACAGAAACGTTTCACGAGCGCTGGTATTATACGACTCACCGGATAAATCAGGGGCTATGTGTGCGCGTCCGACACGGCGGGAGTATCTGGTCGCGGCGGCGCTGGGTGTCGCGGGCTGTTCCGGAGGTAGTCCGGCGGAGACGACGGCCGACGTGGCATCGACCGACACGCCGGCCAACACGCAGATAGCTACCGAGACGGGGACGGACACCGAGACGGAGCCGGATACGGACGCCCCCATCGACGCGGACGACATAGACGGCTGGGGAATGTTCGGTGCCGACAGTGCGAACACGGGGACGGCCCCCGACGAAACCGGCCCCACCGACGCCGTGAGCGAACTGTGGGTCGCCGGCGTCTCGGAGCCAAGCGCGCCCGTCGTCGCCGACGGGACGGTTTACGTCAAAGACACCGGCGGTAACGCTCTCTCCGCTCTCGATGCGGCGGACGGCACCGAACGGTGGCAGGTCCCGGCCGTCGGTAGCGACGGGGACCCGCCGGCGGTCGTCGATGGCACGGTGTACGCCCCGCAGCTATACGAGCGGGGCGACTCGTTTTTCGGTGCGCTGGACGCGGCAGACGGCACCGAGGAGTGGCGGTTCACGACCGAGGCGGGGATGTCCTCCCCGCCGGTAGTCGACGGGAACACCGTGTACGTCGGGAGCAACGGCGACCGCGTCTACGCGCTCGACGCGACTGCGGGCACCGAGCGGTGGCAGTTCCCGGTCGATGGCGGCGTGTCGGCCTCACCGGCGGTCGCCGACGGAACGGTCTACGTCGGGACGCTTGCCGGCAGCGTGTACGCCATCGAGGCCTCGACGGGGACCGAACAGTGGCAGGCCACTACCGAACGGGGAATCGTCGCCGCGCCGACGGTGGTCGGCGACACCGTCTATCTGGGTACCGGGGGATACGACGACGAGACCGGGGCCGTCGTCGCACTGTCGGCCTCGGACGGCACCGAGCGGTGGCGCGTGGCCTACGAGGCGAACGTGTACTCCTCACCGGCGGTCGCCGACGGAACGGTCTACGTCGGGTGCAACGACACGAACCTCTACGCCCTCGACGCCGCCGACGGCGCAAAGCAGTGGCGGGTAGCGACCGACAACTGGGTGACCACGGCGCCGGCCGTCGTCGACGGAACGGTGTACTTCGGCGGGGGCGACGTCGTGTACGCGGTGGCAACCGGGACCGGCGACCTGCAGTGGAAGTTCGACACCGGTGATATCGCTGACTCGTCGCCGGCGGTCGTCGACGGCGTCGCCTACTTCGGTAGCTGGAGTGGGCAGGTCTACGCGATGACCGAGTGATCGGCGCGTCGGGCCGGCCGTTCGGCCGTGACACCGCGTTCGGCGTCAACTCGGCGTCTCGAAGGCGCTCGCGAGTCTCTCCCGCATGAACTCGCGCCGTAGCTCCCGGCGGCGGTCCTCGGAGAGGTAGTCCTCCCAGACCACGCTGGCCGACGTGCTCCCCTGTTCCTCGGCGACCGCCTGAATCTGGTGGTCTACCAGTTCCTCGACCGTCGAGGAGTAGCGGTCGTACCAGAACCGCCGCGCCATCTGTGGGACCGGTCTGTGGCCGTCGATTTCGTCGGGCACGTCGGCCCGGTCCGCGAGGTCGTCGAACCAGTTCCGTATCGTCCCGCCGGTCCGGTGGCCGCTCGCCGACCGGGACGACGGGAACAGGTAGCCACGCCAGTCGTCGGCCTCGAGCCGTGCGATTCGGTCCTCGACGACCGCCCGGCCGTAGATGAGCGCGACCGAACCGGGGCCGTTCTTGCGGCTCTCGAACTCGATTCGGGGCGCGTCATCGAGTACCACCTGGTCGACGTGCAGCGCGGCGACTTCGCCCGAGCGAAGCCCCCAGGCACACAGCGCCACGACGAGCAGTCGCTCGCGCGTGTCGGCCGCCGCCTCGAACAGCGCGGCGACGTGGTCCGGCCCGAGCGGGGGGTTCGACCTCGTCGTTTCGCTCCCACTCCAGTTGTAGTCGAGGCCGTCCGTCGGGTTCAGGGCGGCCTCGCGCCGGTTGACCAGCGTGTCGTACCAGTCCGAGACCGTGCTGTAGATGCGCCGCAGCGTCTCGCGAGCGACGGCGGTATCGAGCGCGTCGAAGGTCGCCCAGCAGGCGTCGACCGCCTCGTGGGCGGGGACCTCGGCCCCGCGGGCAACCGGTGCCAGGAGGTCGTCGGAGTCGTTGACCTCCGCGTATGCGCGCGCGTATCGCGCGAGGCGACTTCGGTGGGCCTCGACGGTGGACTCGCGCCACGACTTGCGCTGTCGCTGTCGGTCCAGGTAGCGTTCGAGGGCGGCGACGGTGTCGCCGTCGTCGACGCCCCAGTCGTATCCCGCCGGTTCGCGGCCGAGGTCCCGCTCCCAGAACTCCGTGACGGTGGTGTCGTGGTGCTCCTGGAGGGCGTAGACGAAGCGGCGAAAGCCGTTGGCCGAGAGCCACTCGTAGGTCGGCCGCTCCCGCTCGGGGTCGAGTCCGTCGGCGCGCATCGCCGGCGCGACGGCGTCCCAGTACGCGTCGACCAGCCCCTCGCGGTCGAGCAGCGTCCAGGCGGGTTCGTCCCCGGCCGCCCCTGGAGCTCTCTCGGGCGCGTTCGGCATACACGGCGCTACAGGGAGCTAGCGAATAAGCTTTGGCTGCGGTGACGGGCGGACCCGGCCCGCCGTGAACGGGCCAGCTACCCCTCGACGAGGCGGGTGCTGTTCGCTTCGTCGGCGAGCATCCCGACCTCGCCGGTCGTGTACACCTTGTTCTCCGTCCGTACCATGTCACCGCGCCACTCGTCGGTGATGAGCAGCGTCACGAAGGAGAGCCGTTCGGGCACCAGTCGGACGCTGTGGTCGCTCCAGCGCTGGCGATACAGCAACAGGTCCTGCTCCGTCCTGATACGCCCGTCGCTCGCGTCGACCGACGTCGAGTCGGCGCCGTACCTGGTGCGACCGAGCTGTGAGTTCCAGTCCGTCCCGACCGACCCGCCGTAGCGCTCGCTGAACGTCGTCGACTGTCGAAAGCTCGCCATCTCCGTCGCTGTAAACTCCTTCTGGGTCTCCGGGACCGTCCGGGTCTCCCAGAGGTCCGGCCCGGAGTGGAGCCCGTACAGGTCGTCGGCCGCAACCGCCGGGCCGGCCGTCGCGAGCAACACGACGGCGAGGACTGCGGGGGCGGCCCGGCGGACCGACCCGTCCGGAATCGGGAACAGTCGGGTGAGGGCCGCGGCGATGACGAACGCGGCGAACAGGCTGAGCGGTAACTGCGTCCGCACGAGGCCGTGGACGTCGAGCGGCGTTCGAATCATCAGCCCTGCGCCGAGGAGACCGACGGCGACCACCGACCCGGCCCGCAGATAGCGGTCCACGTCACGGAAGATGAGCAGTGCCCCGAGCGAGAACAGGCAGATGAGCATGCTGTTGTAGAAGCCGCCGGCGCTGAACAGGCTACGCAGCGCCTCTAGCACCGACGGCTCTGGAACTGCGGTGCCGAGCGCGACGATTTTCGCGCCCCCGGTGCTGTCACTGCCCACCTGAGCGATACCGAACACCTCGCCGAGAGCCTCCACGAGCGACGGGAGAAAGACGCCTGTGGCGACCCAGTACGTCAGACTTCCCCCCGCCCAGGCGGCCAGCGGGAGAGCCCACGGGCGGACGGTCGCTGGGCGTCCGAAGAGCCGGTCGAGGAGCGGCGGCCCCGCGAGGAGACCGACGATAATCGGCACGAACAACACGACCGTAAAGTGGTGTGTGAACCAGAGCGCCACGACTATCGGTAGGGTGAGCAGGGCGTGACGGCGGTACGGCGCCGCAGTGACGGTTCGATACCGGACGCCGGCCAGGAGCAACACCAGTCCGAGTGCGACGGCCAGCGACTGGGGGAAGAAGTAGACGCTGTATCGGTGTATCGGGGCCAGGACGGTCAGACTCAGCGCGACGTAGACAGGGAACTGCCGGTCGCGAAACAGCAGTTCGGCCAGGAGATACGACACACAGACGACGGCGACGTACGTGACGATGCCGGTGATAACCAGCGTGTCGTACGGCGGAAGTCCGGTCAGGACACTCACCGACCCGACGAGTGTCTGTAACCCGGGGAAGTGGCTGTAGAGAGTCGTCTCCGGAATCGCCCGCCAGCTCCCGCTCTCGGCGACCAGTTCGCTGAAATAGACGTGTTTGGCGATGTCCCCCCGGCCGAAGTAGAAGCTCGTCGAGAGGTACTTCGTCACCGGGTCGAGTACGAAGAGGGCGACAATCTGGGTGAGCAGCCACGTGGTGTCCGTCTCGGCGTGCATCTGCAGCGCGAGCAACAGATAGCCGACCGGAAGGGCGAGTACGACGACGCCAGTCCGAACGAGGGACGGGTCGACGACGCCGGAGACACGCGCGCCCGCGACGGCGGCGACGGAGACGAGGACGAGACCCAGCACCCCCTCGCAGAGATTCGCGTCCGCCCATCCGGCGCCGCGTGCGAAGCTCCGGTCGGTAGTCGTCTGCGTGTAGCCGTACACCGTCACGGCGAACAGCAGACCGATGAGGACGTACCAGCTCTTGATTCCGGCCACCGGGCCGAGCACCCGGAACGCGACGGCCGAAGCGAAAAGCGCCGCGGCCAGCAGTGCCGGAAAGAAGAGGTCGGTGATACGGGTCCAGTTTGTCACTTCCATCCGATTTCGAATTGTGATTTTTCGAGTATTACTATGGAGTAACTAAATCGGTTTCGCGGCCGTCTCTCGCCGGGGCAGGGCTACGTATCGACGGTTCACGCGAGACGACCCGTGACCGCGGTCGTCGCCGTCCCGTCACGGCGGCTGTCCCGCCACGACGGGTCCATGGCCCGTTAGGGCCCGACTTCCGGGCCGGCGCCGCTCATAGCGGGCGGACTCAGCGTGTGGCCTCGGGGCCCCGTCGTTTTAGCTCCGAGGCGGGCGTGCCGCCGACGACCGTGTACGGCGGGACGGAGTCGGTGACGACGCTTCCGGCTGCGACCACGGCCCCTTCGCCGATGGTCACGCCGTCCAGGACCGTGCAGTTCGCACCGATCCACACGTCGTCCTCGATTTCGATGCCCTCCCGTGTGATTTCCTGGCTCGATATCGTCGCCTCGGGGTCCTCGAAGGTGTGGTTCGCGGCGACTATCGTCGTCTGTGGCCCAACCAGCACGTCGGCGCCAATCGTCACCGACCCCTGTCCCAGCAACGTCACGGAGATGTTCAGCAGCGAGTCCTCACCGACCGTCACGTCGCCCCCCGACGGCGAGATGACGACGTTTCGCCGGAGCTGACAACCCCGTTTCAGTGTTATCGTTCCGCTGGTACCGAGCGAGGTCGTTCTATCGATTTCGACGGCGGAATGAATCGAGACGTTCTCACGCGCGTCCAGTGTGTGCCTGTAGAGCGTGCTGGACAGATAGGACTTACAGAGCGAGAGGAAGGTCACGGGCCCCTTGCTCGCGAGCAGTTCGCGGACGTTTCGGCTCATCGAGTGCCAGTCTCCATCGGTGTCGGTCACCAGTCAATCGACCTGCCTTGTCTATCACGGGCACGACACGTTAGTAGGATGGTTCTAACTCGCTCCCTTCGGCGGGTAGAGCTGGGACCGTCGGACGATTATACCGACATATCCCACTGGTACCGCGATAGTGGACCCTGACCACCCTGTGACCAGCTGGCCCGCGCTCGTCGGATACGAGGCCCATAGACGGTGAAGTAACAGTGTAACAAAATACGGGCCCGTCGAAGGACGGGTGAATGGCTGACCGCACGCGGGACCGCACGTCGAGTCCTGATTCGGACGGCACCGGCGAGGCCGGTGTTCGTCACTCGGTAACGCGCCGTCGACCGCTTCTGAAACAGTTAGCCACCGGTATCGTCGCCGGCACGAGCCTGCTCGCCGGCTGTGAAACCGAGACCCCCCAGCCGACGCCGACACCGACCGAACGGAAGGGCGGGTCCGAGGACTCGGACGCCCCGGGGGTCGGCGTCTACCTGGGTGACGAGAGCGCCCTGGAGACGTGGGAGCAGTGGTTCGGCAGGACCGTCGATTACTACTCGTTCAACGTCCCGACGACCGGGTGGGAGAAGTACCGTGTCGACAACATGCCGTTCGAACGCTCTATCGAGGATATCGCTGCGGACCGACAGATAGCGGTCACTGCCAAGCTGTTCCCGCCGGACGCGACGACGATGGGCGCCGTCGCGAACGGGGACCACACCGAAAAGCACCGACAGTTCGCGGCCAGCCTGGTAGCCCACGGGATGGGCGACGCGACGATTCGGCTGGGGCACGAACTGAACGGCCGCTGGTCGCCGGACACGGCGGTCGGTCGGCCCGAACTGTTCGCCGAGGCGTGGCGACAGGTCCGCTCTGCGATGGACGAGGCGGAGGGCGCGTCGTTCAGCTACATGTGGGCCCCGCACGTCGGCCGCGTCCACATGGACCCCGAACGGGCCTACCCCGGTGACGACTGGGTCGACATCGTCGGCCTGACGCTCTACGACAAGAGCGACCGGTACTTTCCCGACGAGTGTGGGGCCGACTGTGTCCGCGAGCGGCGACGGGAGAACTGGGACCGGCTCGTGAACATGGAGTTCGGGCTCGACCACTGGGCGGAGTTTACCCGGACACGCGGGAAGACGCTCGTCTTTCCCGAGTACGGTGTGGTCGACCGGGAGTGGAACAGTGCCGGCGGCGGCGACAACCCGCTGTTTTTCGACTGGTTCGCCGAGTGGGTCGGACAGAACAGCGATGTCGTCGGCTGGCACAACGTCTGGAACTTCGTCGCCGGCCCGCACTACGTCGGTCCCCCGTCGCTCCACGTCTCCGAACAGTGGTCCCCACACACCGACGCGTCGCAGGCGTTCAGACGCAACTTCTCCGGCGGCTGAGCCCCGTCCTCAATACGCCGGCGCCGTGGTGGAATAAACGGCGGCGTTAGGAGCTGTATTCCTTAGTCCCCGCGTCGGCTTGCACCGGTCACGTGCGCGACCACCGACCTACCGGTGGCCCCAGCCCCACAGCCATGAACATCCTACAGCTGAGTCGGACGTCGATGTATCCGCCCCAGAACGGCGCCGAGGTCCGTCTCTGGAAGACCGCAGAGAAACTGGCCTCGCTCGGCGACCTGTGGGTCGGGGCCCCGCCGCCCGCGGACCGACCCGACGCTGACGTCGAGTGGATAGAGCTGACGAGTCCGCTGTTCCGGTTCGGTCCGCTCTGGAACGAACTCTGGACCGGGCTGTTCCTGCTGGGGACGGACCACCCGCTCCGACGGCCGCTGGCCGACGCGGTGGTCGACGCCGTCGACGCCCACGACGTCTCCTTCGACGTCGTGGTCTGTGAGTTCCCGCAGGTCGCCGACGCGGCGCGGCGTCTCGCCGCCGCCCACGACGCGGCGCTCCTGGTGAACAAGCACAACGCCGAACACACCATCGTCGACGGGTTCCTCGACGAGCGCGGCGTCCCCGACTCGGTTCGGCGCCGAATCGTGGACAACTTCCGCGCCTTCGAGGCGTCGACTATCGAGCGCGCCGACGTGACCGTCTTCCAGTCGGCCGAGGACCGGGCGCGGTTCGACTCGCCGTCCGAAGCGACCTACGTCATTCCGAACGGCTGTGACCTCCAGTGGATACGCGACGGGGGCGACCCCGAAAGCGCCGCCCGGGAGTGTGGCGTTCCCCGGGACGAGTGGACCTGCGTCTTCCTGGGGTCGTACGACTACGCGCCGAACCGAACGGCTGCGACGGTCATCAGCGAGTCTATCGCGCCCGCCCTGCCCGACGTGAACTTCCTGCTCGTCGGGCGCAACCCCCCGTCGGTCGGCGCCGACAACGTCTACGCACCGGGCTACGTCGAGGACCTCCCCGGCGCCTTGGGGCTGGCCGACGTCGCGCTCTGTCCGCTGCGGAGCGGCTCCGGGACCAAACTGAAGATGCTGGACTACTTCGCCGCCGAACTGCCGGTCGTCTCGACGCCCGTCGGTGTCCAGGGGCTCGCGGTCGAGGACGGCGAGGACGTACTCGTCCGCGACGACGCGGAAGGCTTCGTGACCGGTATCGAGCGGCTGCGGTCCTCGCCCCGGCTGCGCTGCCGACTCGAACGCGCCGGGCGACGGGTCGCCGCCGACCACTCCTGGGAGACGCTGCTGGCCGAGTACGACGCCGTCTTCGAGACGCTTCGGGAGGACGGGGTAGCGGCCACACCGCCTCGCCGACCGTGACGGCGCTCACCCGGAGAGTTCGTCGTAGTCCCGGAACGGCGCGTCCCTGAGGTGGTCGGCGGCACCGACCAGCGCCGCTCGGACCGACTGCGACTGTCCCGTCGCAGTCCAGCGAGCGAACAGATACAGGTGGTACGCCACCAGCGACAGGTACAGCGGGAGCCGCCGCGGGAGCGAGAGGTTCTCGCGGGCGAACTGGAGCTTGTTCCGGACCTTGTGGTAGACGCTGAACGGGGAACTGGTCGCCGTCTCGCCCACCCGGTGATAGATACGCGAGGCCGGGTTGACGAGCACCTTCCACCCCTTCGCTCTGGCCTTCCAGGCAAGGTCGACGTCCTCCATCCCGAGGAAGTAGCGCTCGTTGAGCAGGCCGACGTCCTCGAGGAACTCGGGGTTCAACAGCACCAGACACGACTGGACGAAGTCGACGGGGTAGGGCTCGTCCGTGACCGGCTCGCGGTGTAGCTCCCCCTTGGCGGCGAGCCACGGGTGGAACACGTAGCCGGCGTTGTGGACGTCCCCGGAGTCGGGAAGGAGGTTGACGCCGCCGACGGCGGCGACCCTGTCGTAGCGGTCCATCGTGTCGACGAGGGGGTCGAGGAAGTCCTCGGTGACGACGGTGTCGTCGTTCAGGAGCAACACGTAGTCCGTGCCGGTGTCGAGCGCGTGAGCGATACCGACGTTGTTCCCGCGCGCGAAGCCGATGTTCTCGTCGTTGACCACGAACTCACACCAGTCGTACTCCGACTGCAACCGCTCGATGGAGCCGTCTTCCGAGCCGTTGTCGACGACGAGGACCCGGTAGTTGTCGTACGTGAGCGACCGAAGCGAGTCGAGACAGTCAGCCGTCTCCTCGTAGTTCTCCCAGGTGAGGATGACGATGGTGACCAGCGGCTGGTCGGTGCTCTCGCTGGTCGTGCGGGACTGTTCGGTGGGGGCCGTCGCGGGGGTGGCGGGACTCATCTCTCGTCCGCCGATAGAACTGACATTGATACATACCTTTCGAACGAAAAATATATTATGGGTGAGATATCAGGCAGCCCGGCTATCGACGACCCACAGCGCCCGTCTCTCACAGGCCGGCTCCGACCGTGTTAGACGGTTCTTACTCACTCCTGTCCACGTGTCGTGTCCCAGGTGGTGATAGCGCCATCAGACTTCCCCCAGTTGCCCGTATTTGCGTATCAAGCGCCGGCAATTGCGTGCAGGTGCGCGCTGAATCACGCGAGTCCCCTCACCAGTTGCCGTGCCAACACGACGCCAGCCTTGCCACTCCCGGTCCGCTATCGAGTGGTGAGACGGGACGTCCCAAGACGGACAACTCTCGGGCCGTTCGCAGGTGTCGAGAGCGCTCTCCTGTGACCAACCGTCTCTGACGAGCGGGCCGGGTCGCCCTGACGGGGTGGTCTCGCGTCGCTCTCGTGGCGTTGCTCGCCAGTCGCTGGTCGTCGTCTATACCGACTGACAGCGGGGATTCCGGGTGGGTCATTCGTTTGGGGCCGGGGCGGAATACGGTTACTAACTATGTAAATACGGATTTCTCGTTATACTGTCAATGATAGGAGCCTTTGGTCACACGGTCGGCGACTGGCAGCGCCCGACGAGCACGAGAGGATAACCGATGTCAGACACTGTCTCGGAGGCCACGAACCCGGAATTCGGCACGACACAGGTAGATACGGCCGTCTCACAGGACGCGGACGACGCGTCGGACCTGCTATTGGGGCCGGACAGCGACCAGTCGCCCGTGCTGAGCGTCGTCATGCCGACGCTCAACGAGGAGGAGGGCGTCGTCGTCTGTATCGGGAAGATAAAGCGAGCCATCTCCGAACTCGGTATCACCGCGGAGATTATCATCAGCGACAGTTCCGACGACCGGACGCCAGCCATCGCGAGAGAACTGGGGGCGATAGTCGTCGAGCCCGACAGAATGGGCTACGGATACGCGTACCGATACGCGTTCGCGCGGGCGCGAGGTGACTACATCGCTATCGGGGACGCGGACGTGACCTACGACTTCGAATCGCTGCCGAAGATTCTCGAACCCGTCCGGGAGGGTGACGCCGACATCGTCCTGGGCAGCAGGCTCGACGGGACCATCAAGTCCGGCGCGATGCCGGCGCTCCACCAGTACGTCGGGAACCCGCTCCTGACCCGTGTGCTGAACGTGCTGTACGACGCCGACATCAGCGACGCACACAGCGGCTTTCGGGTGTTGTCACGCGACGCGCTGGACACCCTCGATCTCACTTCCGACGGGATGGAGTTCGCCAGCGAGATGCTGATGGAAGCGTCGACGAAAGGGCTCCGCATCGAAGAGGTACCGATAGTCTACCACGAGCGAAAGGGCGATGCGACGCTGCACAGTTTCCGCGACGGCTGGCGACACGTCCGGTTCATGGTGGGCAACGCGCCCGGGTACGTCTTCTTCCGCCTCGGAACCGTGTTCACGGTCGTCGGGCTGGTGTTGCCAGCGCTGTCGGTGGCCGACCTGCAGATAGGGCCGTTCTCCCCGGGGCTCGTGACGACGGTCGGTGCCGGACTGGCCGCGATAACCGGCATCCAGTTCTGGGCGCTCGCGGAGTTCAGCACGAACACGAAGACCGGTAGCTCCGTCCCCTCGGACCCGCTCACCCGACTGGTCCGAACCAACGTCCGACGCCGGCACGGCAAGCGCGTCGGTGTCGGCCTCTGCGCGCTCGGGCTGGCGTATCTCGGGTACAGAGCGACCCTCTGGGCGACGACCGGTTACACGGCGATACCGTCCGTACAGACGACCGTCGTCGCGTTGACGACGCTGGTGCTCGGGCTGCAACTGGTCTCGTCGTCGTTCCTGCTCGACGCGCTCGGCGAGACCGCCTGAACTGGGCCACCAGTCGTCGGCCAGGGAACGTCCTTCTGGACGGTGTCTCTCTGCGCTGTCGGACCGCTCCTGACTGTCGTTCGGCGAATCGCTCGCCATCCGTGTGGTGCCACACCACAACAGTCCCAGTCGACGCGTCGCGCCGGAAACACGGCGTACATCGGCGTCACCGCGGCGTAGGCAAACGAGTAGCAAGTGACTGAGGGAGTTTCAGTTAAGCTATAACAAAACAGGGGGCGGGTATGTCTTTCAGATACCCAGCAAATGACTGCCACGAACGCAGACGACAACGAGAAGGTATTCGTAACTGGTATCGCCGGCTTCCTCGGCAGCCACCTCGCGGATGCGTTCCTCGAAGACGGATACGAGGTCGCCGGGAACGACACCTTCGTCGGCGGCTACGAGAGCAACATCCCCGAGGACGCGGAGTTCCATCACATCAACTGCCGGGACGTCTGGGAGATGAAGGAGGCGATGGCCGACGCCGACATCGTCTACCACACCGCGGCGCTGGCCTACGAGGGGCTGAGCGTGTTCTCACCGGCCAGAATCAACCAGAGCATCTACCAGTCCACGTCCGCGACGCTGGCGGCGGCCGCCGACGTCGGCGTCGACCGGTTCGTCTACTGTTCGAGCATGTCCCGATACGGGGAAAACGAGACCCCGTTCACCGAGGACATGGAGCCACAGCCACAGGACCCCTACGCGGTGAGCAAGGTCGCCGGCGAGGAGATGGTGGAGTTGATGGCCGACATCCACGGCTTCGAGCACGTCATCGCCGTCCCGCACAACATCATCGGCCCCCGGCAGCGCTACGACGACCCGTTCCGGAACGTCGCCGCCATCTTCATCAACCGGATGCTACAGGGGAAACAGCCCATAATCTACGGCGACGGGGAGCAGAAACGCTGTTTCACCTTCGTCCAGGACAACGTCCGTCCGCTACAGAAACTCGCCCACTACGACAACGTCACCGGCGAGGTCATCAACATCGGCCCGGACGACGAGTTCATCACCATCAACCAACTGGCCGAGACCATCGCCGACATCCTGGATTTCGAGCTTGACCCCATCTACAAGCCCGACCGGCCACAGGAGGTCAAGCTCGCGAACTGCTCGGCCGACAAGGCCAGGGAGTTGCTCGACTACCGGACCGAGTACACGCTGCGGGACGGGCTCGAGGAGATGGTCGAGTGGATAGACGACCGCGGCGCCAAGGAGTTCGACTACCACATCGAATGTGAGATAGTCAACGAGCAGACGCCCGACACGTGGACGAACGAACTCATCTGACTGCCGACCGTCGACGCCGCGATACCTGCCGCTCTTTTGCTGGCTGTCCGTGACAGCGACCCCCTGTCGGCCGCTCAGGACTCGGCTTCGATGTCCACCCAGAGGTGGGCTTCCCGGTACGCGTTGTCGACGCTCGGGGTCGCCGGTGGGTCACCGACGTACAGCAGATAGGTGAGTCGGTACGCCCGGTCGGTACCGCTGGGGCTGTCCGCCAGATTGATCTCGTGTGGCACTGTCGCGGTCTCCCCGTCGTCGAGCGTCCGGGTGAACCTGTGCTGTTCAGACTGCGCGACCAGCTCGGCCGACGCGCCGTCCCCTTCGAACGCCTGGAGGACGACGAGCACCGTGTACTGTGTGGACTCCCCTTCTCGGTTGTCGACACCGACCGCGAGCGATTCGGGCTCGCCGGGCGTCAGTGTGTCCGGGTACTCCGAGGCGGTGAACTCCCCCTCGTCGTTCTCCGCGACCAGATACAGCTCGGTGTAACTGGGGTCTTGCTGTCCGACGGCCCCGGTCCCGACCGACATGACCGCGACGACCGTCACCGCTACTAGCACGAACGTGAGGGGAACTCTCCCGCCCGCTGGGCCGCCCAGTCGCGCCGGTCGCAACCGCCGGAGGACGGTGGCTGCCGGCGACTCCCGGGACAGCGCCAGTCCGCCGTTTCGGACGAGCGCGACCGGGAACGCGAGCGCCGTAACCAGCGTGAGCCCGCCGAACAGGCGCGCCTGGCCGATACCCCCCGCGGTCAGACCGAGCGCGAGTCCGAGGAGTATCACGAGCGCGACGCTGACGCCGAACCCGAAGACCAGCCGTTCCAGCAGTTTCGAGGTACGTCGCTGTCGACCGACGCCGAAGCTCTCCTGTGCGTCGTACGATACGAGCCCAGCTGACGGCAACAGGGCGGCAACGAGCGTGTACCCCGGAACGAGGAGGGCGAACGCGAGCGTGACGACCGGGCGAAGCGGCGAGCCGTTCAGCGGGGGGACGAAGACGAACACCGCCGCCGCCACGGTCACCACCGGGACGGCGATGAGGTCCATAGTCGAACGCCCGCGCCGGTCGACGCCACTGTTGGACTGTGCCATTATCCTGGCGTCACCGCCCCGGGAGAAAGGAATGGACTGGCTAGCCGACACAGTGTGGCGCCGCTCTCGACCGGGCCCCGGGTTCCCCCTGCGCTCGGACGGCGGCCGTCACTGCCGTGTCTTCCGCAGTTTGCTTGCACGTTCTCACAGTCGGTCATAGGTTAGTAGCCGTCTCTTACTCGACTCGCCGTCGGCTGTCGGGCGCGCCCGACA
>NZ_JAMQOS010000010.1:0-45637 GCF_031624605.1 Haloarcula onubensis
CGCGAGGACCTCATGGCCTCGTCCGAGTCCGTGCTCGAGCAGCTGCACGACCAGGCGACGACGACGTCGGCTGCACAGCTGCCCGGGTCGGTCGGTCGCCAGAGCGCGGTCGCCGGCGCCGGCGGGAACGAAGACGCCGACGAGTTCAAGGAGATCGTCGCGGAGCTCAGCGGCAACGACGAGGGAGGTGAGTGAGCATGACGAGTAACAAGATCGTGATGGGCGGTCCCGAAGCCGACGAGAAGGAAGGCGAGGCGACCGAGTCCATCACACCCGGCCACCTCATCGAGCCGGCCAACGGCGACTACGAACAGTTCAAGAAGCACGCGACAGCTGCGGGTCCAGCCGAGCCGCTGGTGGCGACGAAGGCCGCCTACTCCGGCGACCCGACGACGTCCGCCGAGGCAGTCGAAGACGCCTACGCGAACGGCGAGTACATGTTCGCCGCGGGGCTCAAGCGGTTCAACCGCTCTCTCGGCCTCGTCTTCGGTGGCTCGAACGCCGCCGGCGCCGGCGCGGACGTCGCAACGAACGCGAACATCAGCGAGGGCGACCTGCTCGTCTCCTACGGCAACGGCGCCCTCCGGAAGTACGACCCCGGCAACGGCGACTCGCCCGGCGCAGTCGTCGGCCGAGCTCGTGAAGACGTCGACAACTCCGGGTCTGCGACGCAGGCCCGCATCGTGTGGGAGGCCATCTAACAATGTCTGGAGCACAGCAGACCGGCAGCACGGAAGTCCAGAGCGCAAAGCAACTCTTCGCCGACGGGACTGGCGACCGCGGGTTCCAGTACCTCATGGCGTCGTCTGACGAGGAGCGAGCGGAGCTCATCGCCGACGGCGCACTCGAGTACGAGGAGTGGAAGCGGCTGAAGGACGTCGTCATCGAGAACCGCAACCAGCAGATCAACCTCGTCAACGACCTGCGTTCCGCAGGCCTCACGACCGAGGAGAGTCTCGCCACGTTCGTCTCCCGGTGGCAGACCATGGGCGACATCAGCGAGGACGCCGAGATCGGGATGAATCCCGAAGGCAGCAGCAACGAGGAAGACCCCGGCTACGGGCTGGACGGTGTCCCGCTGCCGTGTGTCTGGAAGGACTGGCGGATCGACCGCCGGCTTCTGATGGCCAGCCGTCAGGGCCCGGGCAACTCGCTCGACACGAAGGTCCCGAGCCAGGCGACGCGCTCGGTCAACTCCACGTTCGAGCAGTACTTCGTCAACGGCTGGAAGCGCCAGATCGACGGTCACGAGATGTTCGGCTTCACGAACCACCCCGACCGGAACCAGGTCACCGGCTCGAACTGGTACGACGGGACGACCGATGCCGAAGACATCCGCGGGGACTTCCTCACGGGAGTCGAGGCGCTCGAGGACGACGAGTTCGACGACGGCGGCTATTGGGCGTACGTCCACCGCAACGAGTACCAGCGCCTCCGCCGCATCATCGCAGACTTCGGCTCCGGCAACCCCGGAGACACGAACATGCGGGAGCGGATCCTCGAAGAGCTCGGCGAGGAGGTCGAGCAGATCCGTCCGACCAAGCACGTCCCGGAAGGCGAGGCGATCCTCTTCCAGCCGACGCGTGATGTCGTCGAGCTCGGTGTCGCCGAGGAAGTCATGCCGATCGAGTGGGAGAGCCCGTCGGGGTGGACCCTGCACATGAAGATCTTCGGTGGCATGAACCTCCAGCTCGCGTCGACGGAAGCCGGGCAGATGGGTGTCGCCCACATGACCGGGCTGGCGCCCTAACAGGTGATACTCGATGCCTGAACGCTACGAGTACACCGGCACCCTGCTGTATCGCTCGGACGGAAACGAGGTCGAGAAGGTCGAACGCGGTGATGTCATCGAACCGACCGAGTCCGAACTCGACTCTTTCGGGGACTCGCTGCGGCCGCTCGGGCAGGCCGAGACGGCAGACGAACCCGACACCGCCGATGAAACGGCCACTGAGGCGTCGACCGACGACGCAGAAGAGTCGGATGCGGAGACGTCGGAAGCGCCCATCGACCCCTCGGAGTACACCATCGACGAGCTCGACGAGGAGATCGCTGAAGGCGACTACTCGAAGGCTGCCATCAGCGCGATCCTCGAGGCAGAACAGGGTGGCGACGACCGTAACGGGGCCGTCGGCACGATCCAGGCTCACCTGGACGCCTGAGGTAGTGGCTGATGCCCTACCAAGATGAGTCGGACCTGAAGTACATCGATGAGCTCGCGGACATCCCGCTGACCGGCCCGGAGCCAGACTCCTGGACGACGGACGACAAGCTCGAAGCGGCCGAGTCGGCCGAAGAGAAGCTGGAAGCCGACGTCTACGACGGCAGAAAGATTCCCGGCGCCGGCGCACTCCACGCGACCGCTGCGAACGCGTGGGCGAGCTACTTGCTGGTCGTCGGTGCAGAACACCCGAAGGACGCCACGTCAGAGGTCTTCGCCGGCGGGTCTGGTGAGGATGTGATGGAGTTCGCACACGAACTCAAGAACATCTACCACGAGACGAAGGGTTCCATCCAGGTGTCCGACGCCGACGAAGGAACTGGTACGGCTCGCGTCAGCTCCGTGGACTTCTAACATGACCGAGTTCGATGGGTTCGAGCAGCTGGCCGCGAAGCTCCAGCTCCTTGCGACTCATCTGGACGAGGCGGCCAAGTTCATCGGCCCGGCTGTCGACGCCGGGGTGCAAACGACCGCGCTGCAAATCGAGCGGTCGGCTCGGGAGAAGGTCCCCGTTGATACGGGGAACCTCCGGAGAAAAATTGACACGCAGAAGGTCGGCGAGGGGGAGTACCTCGTCGGCACGAACGTTCCGTACGCGCCCGACGTCGAGTTCGGGCGGGGGCCCGTGGTAGCTGATGACGGGTACCTCCGGTTCAAGGTCGACGGAGAGGTGCTGTTCAGGAAATCGGTTGGGCCAGCAGAGGCCCAACCGTTCCTTCGGCCGGCACTCCAGGAGCACAAGAGCGACCTCGTCGAGAACATCGAAGAAGAGATTGACACCGTCCTCCGGGCGGCGTTCGAGTGATGCGTAGCAGCACGGAGAAGGTCCTCTCATGACTCCAACAGAAGCTCTCGAAGCTATCGGCCGGGCACTACAGAACTCCAACCAGTTCACCGGCGGGTCGTACATCAACCATCTCGGCGATTGGGAGCACGGCGATGCCGGGCTGAAACAGCCTGTGGTCGTCATCCAGCCAGTCGGCCGGATACGCTCCGACGCCCACGACTCCGACCTGGTCGGCTACACGACCGATGCAAACGGTGACCGGACTGGTCGGATCTTCCAGGCGGATTGGGAGATGGAGGTCCAGCTGGATATCTACGTCGCCGGCGGGAACCCCAACCTCGACGAGAAGCAACTCGGGCACGACCTCGAGACGGCGCTGCTCCCGTTCGACAGCAAGCGTCAACTGAGTAAGTTTCCGGATGGCGACGGCGGTGTCGTCGACGCCATCACTCACTTCCGCGTCGGGGAAGGTCGTCCGGAGCCCGACACTGGCGGCGAGATGACTGCTCGGCGCTGGCGACAGGACCTGATGGTGCACTTCCACGACCAGGCGACGACGACGGACGACCAGATCACGACGGTCGCCACGGCGAACTCCGACGAGATGGAGACTGGCGACTCGGACGATGAGCTCGTCTGGAACTACTGACCGAGGCGCACCGACTGACAACTATCACGACCACGACACATGACGGTAACATACGACGCGACGCCCGGGACGAAGGTCATCCTCGAAGCCGGTTCGATTCAAGGCATCGAGGTCGGCGCAGCTGAGAAGCTCGTCATCTTCGGACGGGGCGACACGAACAACGGCAACGCACAGACGAACGACCCGACGGCGGTGACGTCAACCGGCTCTGCTGAGAGCGAGTTCGGAGACGACTCCGAGCTCACTCGCGGGCTGCAAGACGCCATCGGAAACGGCGCGAACACCGGCTACCTCTACGGGGTCGGGGTCGCCCGGACGTCGGTCACCGACGAAGATATCACCGGCGGTGGTGACGCTGGTGACTCCTCGGCTGGCTCGGCTATCGGGAACGTCCCGCTCGTCGAGGACACCGCGGAGATCACGGTCGAAGACGACACGGCGACCGAGCTCGACGTCGAGTTCCACTACGTCACCGGGACCGACCTAACGAATCTGTCGCCGGCTGCGGACACGATCTACATCAACCCCTTCACGGGAGAGTGGGTCGCCGACGCAGCTGACAACTACAACATCGACTACAAGTACGAAGACTGGTCCAGCGCCTTCGACAGCGCCGACATGGTGCTGAACGAGGGCGAGTCTGGTGTCTACGTCGCCCTCACCGAAAGCGAAGACGTCGCGTCGACGCTGTTCTCGAAGGCAACTGCGCTGCGAGACCCGGACTACAAGATGGTGAAGGCCTTCGCTGGCGCTCAGCCGAACGCTGATTCCAGCGAGACGCCGCCGACGCCCATCTTCGACACGGCGAACTACAGCGACGCGCTCACATCGCTCGCCGGGTTCGCAATCGCACCGGCACGCCAGGATGACTCGACCGACACCGTCCTCGGCGCCGTCGGAGGTCTCGCTGCGGGCAACTCGCTTCAGAACCCGATCTACAACGAGCCGATTACTGGCGTCGACCTGGAGACGGGGAAGAACGACGAGGGTCGGCTCACGCACGGAGAGCGCTCGAACCTTCGGAACGCGTACGTGATGCCCCTCAAGTACGAGGGCGCCATCACCGTCGACGGTACACTGTCGACCGACGAGACGGAGCTGTGGGAGGTCGACTTCCAGACGCTGCGTGTCATCGACCGCTGCGCTCTCATCGTGCGTGCCATCGGGCAGGCCATCCGCGGCCAGCTGGACAACTCGGGCACCGGAGAGATCGCCGCCGAAGAGGCGCAGGCACAGCTCGAAGACCTCGCCAGCGACGGTCTCCTGAAGCAGAACACGTCCGACGAAACGAACCTGTTCGTCCGCGAAGCGGATTCCAACCAGGGCACCATCGCCCTGGAGATGGGTGTCACGCCCATCCAGGCGGTCGAAACGTTCGAGGCGACGATCACAATCGCGTGAGGTGAACCATGAGTGCAAACCGTAACCAGATGGGAGACGACGTCGACCTCGTCATCGATGGGGATACTGTCCCTGTCACCGACAAGGGGTGGACGTGGACCCAAGAGACGGCCGAATCGAACTTCGACGACAGCAAGCACCCCGACCGTGGGGTCTCCTCGAGGTACCCGGAGGGGGACCTGGAGTACGACGGCACGAAGAAGGACCTCGAACAGAAGCTCATCGAGGCAGGAGAGGACAAGCACCGCCTCATCTTCCGCGAGACCGACGTCGGCGGCGGCTACCGGATGATGGGCGTGCTCATCACGTCGATCGAGAAGTCCCACCCCGACGGGAAGTCGAACGTGAGCATCAGTTGGGAAGGCGAGCGGATGGTGCCGTTCTGAGCTGGAGTAGCTGGAGACTCATTCACACATGACAGATTCAGACGTCGAAGTCCTGAACAAGGTACTGGAGGAGGAATCGGGCGGCAAACCGTACATCGTCGAAACACGCCACGGCACCATCACCTACGAGATGCGCCGGGCGGCTCGCCAGCGCCGTCACGAGTTCATCGACTCGCTGCCGGACGAGCTCGTCGACTACATGCAGAGCCAGGCCGACGAGAAGCGTGATCAAATCGATGCGTCCGAGATATCGTCTCTCGACGACATCAGCGAGGTCGAGCCGGACGACGCACCCACGGATGCAGCGATGACAGCGGACGCCGTGGCGGCGATGGAGGAGTTCATCGTCGAGCATCTGAACCACTCGAAGATCACCGACGGAGAGACTCGGGACCTCCTGGAGTACTGGCCAGACAAGCAGTTCTTCGCAACCTCGTTCCTGATCCTCGCCATCTCCGGCGAGACTGAAGGGATCGAAGGGTTTCGCACGGAGTGACGAAGGGCTCGCACTCCTGGAAGACATCGAGATGTTCGGGATGAAAGGCGTCAGCGGCGCTGGCGACCTGACTCTCCCGCAGCACCTTTTCCTTCACACTGCCCGCGAAGAGCGCCGGCGCCGGCGTAAAAACAACTCAGGTTAGTTAGGTATGTTCGAAGCACTGAACGTGTCGCTCCTGGCGAGCGACACGATATCCAGTTCACTCAGAGGTATCGCTGGAGCTGCAGACTCCGCCGGCGCCGCAGCGGCAGCGTCCAGTGTGGAGTTCGGCGCGTTCGGCGAAGCGCTCGACGCCGTCGACGACGATGCGATGGAACTCGCCGTCGGTGCCCACACTGCAAAAGGAGCGGTCGACGAGCTCGGCGACGAGTCGCTGGAGTCGGCTGCTGAGCTCCAAACCCTCAGCGGATCGATGGGGGCGGCGTCGGCATCGTCTGCCGGACTCGCCGCTTCCCTCGGCCCGCTGCGCGGAAGCATCAGTTCCCTCGGCCCGATAGCTGCCGGGGTCGTGCCGCCACTCATCGGACTCGGGGGCGCACTCGGCGGCCTCGCCACTGCAGGTGGTGGAGCCGCGGCCGGGATCGCCGCGATCGCCGGCGCCGGCCTCCAACGGAAAGCCGAGAACATGGCCGCTGCATCCTCGGAGTTCGCGGACTCCGGGGAAGCGATGCAGGCCATCATGGACGAGTTGAAGGCGTCGATGAGCGAGGCCATCGCCCCGCTGAAGACGATGGCGTCGACGGAGTTCGCGATGGCCGGGCTGGAAGGCCTGGTCGAACTCACCGGGATTGCGGCTACGAGCATCGCCGAGCTCCAGGACACACTGATGCCGCTCGGCTCCGCTCTCGGTGCGGACGTCCTCGAGGCCGCCCCGGTCATCTTCGACGAAATCGGGATGACCGTTGAAGCACTCAGCGGACAGCTCGAAGGGCTCGGTGGCGTGATTCAGGATATCCCCGAGATGATAGCCTGGTTCAGGGAGCAGGCGGTCGCGCTAACTCCCGAGCTCGGGAACTTCGCTGGCAGCCTCATCGGAGCGACCGCAGCGATTGGGAGCTTCGGTACGTCGATACTCGAACTGATCCTTCCACCACTGTCGGTGGCTCTCGACCTCATCGGGTACTTCGCTGGTCTACTCGCAGCTATCCCGAAGCCACTGCTCGCAGCGGCCGGTGCCTTCGCCATCTACACCGCAGCAGTCGCGGTGTACGGTGGGGTTGCAGGCGTAGCAGCCGCCGCGAGTACTGTGCTTGCTGGCACGATAGGGGCGCTGACAGCTCCTATCTCAGGCACGGCACTCGCTATCGCGGCAGTGATCGGTGCAGTCGTCGGCATCATCACGTACTTCGGCTGGTGGGAGGACATCATCAACGTCGTCACCGCAGCCTGGAACGGCTTCGTCGAGATCGTGGAGTTCGGAATTGAGATCACGTACGCCATGATCAAGGCGATAGGCGATATCCTCGGCCCCATCGCCCTGGTCTTGGGCCCGCTCGGTGTGTTGATCTGGACCATCGACAACCTCGGCCGCATCATCGATTGGGCCGGGCAGATGTTCCGGTGGTTCTCCGGGCTGGTCAACGATGTCGTCTCCAACGTTCTCGGGTGGGTAGACACGGCAGTAAGTGCTATCAGAGACCTCATGGATTGGGCGATGAACGTCGTCAACGCCATCCCCGGGGTCAACATCGACTTCGGGAACATCCAGGAGAACATCGAACTCGACGCGCTCAAGTCGGGCGGCGGTGATGAGGGCGGCGAGCAGGAGGAGAAGACAGAGAGCGAGCAGACGAAGAACGAAGCGAAGAACCACTACGACTTCCGTGGTGCTGACTTCGGTGGCGCCAGCGCGACCGACGTCGAGCGCACGGTCTCGGAAGCAATCCGCAAAGCGAACCGCGACTCACGAGCGCGGGAGGACGCTCAGGGCTTCTAATCCATGAGTCTCAGCAACGATGACCGGGCCACCGCACGGCTCGGCGACATCACGTTCGCCTTCGAGCATCCGCAGCTCGAAAGCAGCGGCTCAGGACAAGCAGCCAAACACGAAATCCTGCCGGTCGATGAGAACGACGATGCGACGACAGTCATCCAGCCGATGGGCCGCAAAGCCCGGGACTGGACACTCCGAGGCGACTGCTACAAGGAGACTGCGGATGCACTCGACAACCTGAACGGAGAGGTCGTGGAGCTCCGCCACTCCCGGCACTCCGGGGACGTCTACGTCGACGACGTTCGGACGAACCCCGAAGGTGCTCTGGACGAGAACGGGTGGCGCTACAGCTACAATATCTCACTGACAGAGGTGGTGTGAGTGCCGGTCGCCACCGAGAAGGTCTACGGTCACGTCTCTGTACAGGGCCGAGACTACCCGATCGTCACTGGTGGCTCAGGCACTCGAAACCGCGGGACAGAGATAGAAACCGGCCTGACGTACAACACCGACCGATACAACACGGCAGCGAAGATGGCCGTGACTGTCCTCTCCGAGGAGGAGATCGGTGAGTCGATACCGGTTGATGTGTCGATCCGCGGCACCACGATGTTCTCCGGGACGATACGGAACTCGAAGGAGGGGATCAGCGACCGAGTCCGCATCGAGGCCTACGACGCCGTCGCTGACCTGAAGCGAAACACCATCACCGCGAGCTACGACCGAGCCGACATCGGCAGCATCGCCCAAGATGCGCTGGACGAAGCCGGCGTCGCCGGGGCTATCGACCTGCCGACCGTCCGAGTTTCTCCGGAGTTCGATGGGCTCCGCTGCGACAAGGTACTGAAGAAGGTCGCTCGGTGGGGTGATGCAGCGTGGTGGACGACCGCCGAGAACGTGGTCGTCGTGACAGAAACCATCGCCAGCGAAACTGAGTCGCACGACCTCCAGTTCATCCGTGATGCGTCACCAGGGAAGCGCACGCCGGCGTACCAGTCCGTGCGCGTCATCGGGTCCTCGGCGGTGTCCCGGCGCGGGTTGGGCTACCGGTACCTCCTGTCCAGCCAACCGATCATCGCGACGGCCGGGTCTGGACAGCCCGTCTTCGAGTTCCGAGACAACGACATCCAGAGCCAACAGCAGGCCGAGAATGTCGCCAAGGCGCTGAAGAAGCGCCTCGACGAACAGCAGAAGTCCGGGTGGGTCGAGGTTGTTGGCCGCGAAGACATACGTCCATTCGACGATGTCTCGGTTCCACCGGCCCTCGGCGGCGAGACCTACCTTGTCCGTGCGGTCGAGCAGACTATCGACGACCGGAGCGGCTTCGTGACGCGACTTACACTCGGCGGCCTCATCTCACCATGACCGAAGAACTCGAAGACACGGAACGTGCTCGTATCCTCTCCATCGTCCGGGAAGAGATCAACCTCCCACAGCGGGGAGAGGTCACCGACGTTTACACACACTCGTCGAGTGACGACTCGTCGAACCACGAGGTGGACGTCCAGATCCCACCGGGGAACAACGCCGTTCGGGAGCATCACCGTGTACCGGTCGGCGTCCCGGCAGACGGCTCCATCGTCGTTCCGCGCGAAGGCGACCACGTGCTCGTCCAGTATGAGGCCGGAGACGGCGAACGCCCACTCGTCACGAAAGTGTTCTACGGCGACGCTGACAGCGACCGGGCCCTTCTCGGTGACGAGGGTGACGTCCGCGTCCGTCGCGGCGACGTCGAGGTCGAGCTCGCCGGCGACGGCTCGTTCGGACGGTTGGCGTTGACGCCGAGTGATGGTGGTTCGCCCGACCTGGTCGTCGAGGTCGACAGCAGCGGAACCATCCGGCTCGGCGACCCGGACGGGACGCTGGAACCAATCGCTCGTAACGGCGACGCCGTCGAGGACGGCTCCGGCACGCAGGTCGGAACAGTCGTTGCGAGCAGCACCGACGTCGAATCGAGCTGACCACACTAACCCATGCCAGAACCCACAACTGCCGAAGCTCTCGGCACCGGCATCGCCTTCGAGGACCTTTGGGACTTCCACGTCCAGGCAGGCTCTATCGGGGTCATCGACGGCTTCGATGTACTCGGCCGCGACCTCGCGTTCGGTACCATCCAGGAGCTCGACGAAAAGCGCGGCCAGCCGTTGACACCGAACCTCGCCGAAGAGGTGAAGATAGCACTACGCCGCGTTGCGAACCGCGATGGCCGCGTAGGACGGATCGTCCCACCCATCGAGGTGACCGAGTCCGACGACCAGGAGGCGACCGCCGAGGTCTCCATGACGCTGGTCGCCAACACCGGCGAGCGCGGCGAGTACGTTCTGACCGTCTGACCGGTCTCGAGGACGACTGACCGAGACGAGAACCGACCATGACGCTCCAACCAGAAGACCAAACCTCAATCTACGACCGACTCAAGTCGGCAATCGCCTCGGCGAGTTCGATAACGAACTTCAGTCCGAACTCACCCGAGAAGGCGATCTCCGACGACGGCTTCGCTGCGGAGTTCCGGGAACGCCAGCACGAAGCCCTCAGTGTACAGCTGTCCGCACGGATCGACTACGCGGGCAAGACCATCACCGAGGAGGACCTCGAAGACCTTGACCTCGATCCGGACAAGGTCGACCTGGACCTCCTCAACTCGTTCCAGTCCGATAGCGACCTGGACGAGCTGGCGAAGCGAAACGGCGTCTTCCGAGATCCCGGTTCGTTCGCAACCGGGACCGTGACGTTCCAGACGACGTCGGACGCCGCGACCATCCCACAAGGGACGGTAGTCGGGACGCAGCCGGACGCTGACGGCGACTACATCCCCTTCGAGACTACCGAGGAGGTGTCGCCCGCAGCGGGTAACACACAAGTCGATGCCGAAATCCAGGCCATCAACCGTGGTCCTGAGTACAACGTCGGCTCGTCGACCATCACCTACATCCCATCCCCGCCCCCCGGTGTCGAGGGTGACCCTCCGGTCAACAACGCGACCGCGACGACCGGCGGCGAGGCCGAGGAGTCTAACAGCGAGCTCCGTGAGCGAGCGAAGGACTTCCTCATCACCACCAGCGGTGGCGGGACGAAAGGCGGACTCGAGGGCGCACTTGTCGCCGAGTACGCCGGCCTTGACGAGGGTGACGTCATCGTCGACGAGTTCCCCAACGCCGACCCGATCTACGCCGACGTCATCATCGACGGTGGACCGTCCGATGGCGACGCGCAGTCATCTATCGACGACTTCCGGCCAGTCGCGGTCTCGCACAACCTGGTCAGGCCGACACAGGTCACGATCAACCTGGACGTCACCGTCGACGGGACGGACGTTGACGCCGCCGAGGTCGAAAGTGACCTGAACGACTACCTGACCGGACTCGGAATCAGCGAGGATGTTGTCCGCGACCAGCTGGTCGCAACGACGATGACTGCCGATCGGGATATCGACGGTATCGATTCGCTGACCGTCACCGTTGTCGATGAGGTCCACACCTACCAGACCGGGACATCTGTCTATACGCTGGAGAAGACACCTATCGTGTCCGACTCGGTCGCCAACGTCGACGACGCGAGCGGCGATGCGTACGTGAACGGCACGGACTACGATGAGGTCGACGACTCGGGTGACGGAAAGCAGGATGCTATCGACTGGTCGGTCGGTGGGTCGACACCTGATGATGGCGAGGACTTCGAGGTCGACTACGAAGTCCCGGACGATATCGCGGTCGGCGACCGGGAGAAAGCCGAGCCCGGCGCGGTGACCGTCACGGTGAACTAAGATGCCAGACCGAACTCTTGAGGAACGGCTCCCGTCAGCGTTCCCCTCGTACGACGATGATACTGACTTCGGTGCCTGGCTGGACGCTCACCAGGACGAGGTCGATGGGCTGGATGCAGACCTCGACTCAGTCCAGCAATCGCATCAGGTCGCCCACGCGACCGGGAACGAGCTTGACCTCATCGGCGCAGACTTCGGGATTCTCGGCCGACGTCGTGGACGTGATGACGACTCCTATCGGCAGTTTCTCCAGTCGCTGATCCCGGCTTACTCCGGTCGCGGTACACCGCCCGGGCTGCGCACAGCGGTCGCTGCGGGTGTACTCACAACCAAAGACGATATCGGCCTCGTCGAGGACTTCGATGCGAACCGGTACGAAGTCGAGTTGTACGATTGGGAACCTCACAAGACGGGAACGGTGCACACGCTGGCGAACGTCGCTGACCCATCAGTGGTCCAGCGCCGTGACCCACTCCACTACTACAGCGAGGCAACCAGTCTCGCCGTCAGGACCGACTCGACAATCGCGCTCGGCATCCACAACCTTGCTCCATCTGCATCGGTTTCGATGACCGGTGAGAGCACACTGGTTCAGGATATCCGGAACACGCTGGCAGCAGCTGCGTTCGTCGCTGCTGGTGGCGACACGACGACGGACCTGATCAGTGCGCCGTTGGGGAACGCGACGCTCGGGGATATCACACTCGGGCTGCCGTCTGCGAACGGCACGTCCTGGACGAACCTCGGAAGCGGAACTCTCGGTAGTGAAACACTATGACGACAATCACCGACAACGGACTCGAATGGCTCAGTGACGCGGCGCTCGGCTTCAACTCCGAAGAGATCGACGCAATCGCCGTCGGGACAGGAGCTGGCAACGAGGGCACAGGGGCTACGAGTCTCACGGCAGAGGAGTATCGCGCAGACCAGACATCAGAAGACGTCGTGTTCATCGAGACGGACGCGACCGGTGCCTTCGAGGCGATCATCACGGTTACCGGCGATCAAGATGTTCCGGCCGGCACTGAAATCACGGAGATTGCAGTGTTCGCCGGCGAGACCGATGCGAATCCGACGATGATAGTCATCGACGAGTTCGCTGCTGTGACCATCGAGAACGGCCACACCGAGGAGTTCACCATCCCGATCGACATCACGAGGTAAACCATGGTTGACCACACTTTTCCACAGAACGACGATCCGAACGACGCAGAGAACTTCGGTGAATGGGGCGGCCGACAGAACATCAGCGACTACGTCGAGTACGGCCTGAACTTCCAGAACGTCGACTACGGAAACCTCGTTTTCGACGTGACGGAAGGGAAGTGCTACACGCTCGCTCCCGATGCAGCTGCGGCGACGACTGGCGAGCTGCGCCACCGAATCGACTACGGCATCCATCTCGATGCTCGAGGCGGGAAGACGCTGACGGACAACGCCGTCAACTACGTCTTCGTGAAACCAAACGTCGCGACGGACGATGCGCCGGAGATCGTGGTCAACACGACCGGGACTCCGCCGACCGACGCCTCGCTGAAGATCGGGGAACTGGACACGAACAACAACACTGCCACAGAGCTGAACCGGCGGCCGGACGTCACGCTCGGGGACGCAGATATCGAGCGGCTGGCGGCCGCCCTGGACGCGAATGGACAGGACATCTCGAACGTCGGTGCGTTCGACAGCGATTCGGTCAGTACAGTTGAAAACTCAATTACCGGGGAAACGGATGTCAAGCTATCGCGCTCATCAAGCCTAACCTCAGTCTCTGCCGGCAGCTATGTAAATGCCTTCGATACAGTTGACGAAGATAATAGAAATGAGGTCAACAGTAGCACAGAATTCGTACCGGACAAAAGTGGCAGGTACGAAATCTTGGCCATGGTGCGAATGGTTCCGGGGTCAAGTGGGGATAATTTGCGAGTGAGGCTGCAGAACGTAACGGACTCCACAACAATTGAGCCCAGATTCTTCGACCAAGCATCTGCTTCAGCTTTCCAAACTGTTTTTCTCTCGTTCTCTTTCGTTCTAACATCTGGGAAGGCATATGAGATCCAAGTGACTGACAACAACAGCAGTTTCGATGTCGACAATGCAGATACTGCTGTGTCTATTCGTTGGAGTCCTGTGCAGTAATGAGTCAGACCGCTCTCAGTCATCAGCCGTAATCTTCTGAAAGGAACCCATGTACTGGCCAGACCTCATCACACTGAGACGCATCGCTCTCCCTGTCCTCGAGCGCAACGAGCGCCGCCTGTTCGGACGGGATATCATGTTCAGCAAGCCACTCCAGACGCGGGGGTTCGCCGGCGTCGTCCTGGAGGCGACCGTCGACGACGTCCGCCGGCAGCTGCTTAACGTCGACAACGTCTACCCCGTCAACACGGCGACGCTCAAGTACCACGAGACCTCGGAGGGCCGGGCCTACGAAGCAGGCACGTACGCGCTACGTCCCGAGGGCTTCCTCGGCGAGATTCAGTACCACTTCAGGCTGTGGCCTCACGTCGACGGCGTCGGCATCTCAGCTCATCGTGAGTTGAATCCGTGGCGCCGGCCGCGTGATCACTACGCCGGCGTGGACTGGCATGTCGGTCCCGGCGTCGAGAAGGCGTACGAGCTGCTGGACATCGACCGGTCGAAGTCCGTCGACGGCATCCGACCCCGGTAGTTCCGCTGTTTCTTCGCGGTCAGAGCTACCGAGTGGTTCGCTCTTCAAAAAATTCAGCAGGTGACCAGCGGCAGCGCTACTGCGAGTAGATCTGGTGGAGCTGCCGTTGGGTATTCCGTGATGACGCTGCGACGTAGTTCCTGGCCGTACTGATATCGCTCCATCCGAACATCGCCTGTAGTGGGAGCGGTGAGAGGCCACGAGCCGACGCGTGCGTCGCTGCAGTGGCTCTCAGCCCATGGGGTGTCGTCTTGTCCACGGTCCAGCCATCGACCTGCTGTAGCACCGTGTCGACCCTGCGGTTGATGGTCGTTTGCGACTCGGGCCAGCGCTCGAACCTGTCGAAGAACCGCTCGACGACGAGTTCGGCTCTCGCGTCGAAATCGAACGGGACGTCCCGGGATGCGTTCGGGTTCTTCGGGCTCCATTCGAGCGCCTCGGCCTCGTCGAAGGTGATCACTTCGTCCTGCATGTACTCGTGGGCTGCGTTGTCGAGCGCATCGAGGACGGCGTCGCGGTTCCCGACAGCCTCAGCTGACTCCAGGAGGACGTCCAGCTGACGTTGGACGTCGTCTTCGGATAGGTCGCCCTCGACGGCAGCGAAGTGGACTCCCTGAATCTGGCTCCTCACGTGCCTCGGCAACTTGTCGCCGACGGCGTCGTCGAGGACTTCCATCCTCGCCTCAGCGAGATCCATCTTCGCGTAATCCACCTTCTGTCTCACGGCCTGCTTGCAGCTTCCACAGAGTCCGCCGTCTTTTCCCTTATCACACGGGTCGTGCGCCGGGATTTCGATCATTCGTCGCCGCCAGTTGATCCAGTCGGAGTGGATGTGGCAGAGCTCGCCTGGCCGCAACCCGAGGCGACCCAAGACAAACGCGACGAACACGGTCTCCTGGCTTCGGAGGTCACAGTCGAGGTTCTGCGCGGCCCTGACAAACAGTTCGAACTCGCGGTCGTCCAGGGCGAGTTCTTTGCTCTCAGTGACCATCGTCCTCCTCGGTGCCCCGTGCGTCAGCGTCGTACCACTCCTCGCCGTCACACAGTTCGGAGATCGTCGCCATGAGGTCCGCGACCTCGACGGCGTCCTCGGTCGACCGGAGCTTTTTGGGACGCTCGTAGTACTCGATGAGGCCGTAGTGATCGAGCAGCGGCAGGTGAACCTGCACGAGCGAGACGTAGTTGCGGTGGACGTCGTCGGTCACGAGGTCGCCGGCGTTCTCAGCTCCGGCGAGAGCTTCGGCGAGGGTCGACACCTCCACGAACGTCAGCTCGTCGCCGTCGTACAGCCCTGCGAGGAACCTGATAAGCCGCCGTCGACGCTGGTCGGCCAGGCACTCGTAGAGGTCCTGCTCGACCATGTCTATCGAGGGCTGGTCAGCTGACACGGCGCCGAGCAGCTTCCCGAACACGCCGCCGTCAGTGGCGACGCTGTCGTCGACGTCGTCGGTCGGCCGGACGTGGACTGCCCGCATACCCTGTTCGACCGTGATCAGGTCGCGCTGCTGGAGTTCGTCGAGCGTCCAGCGGAGTTCGTCTTTCGTGACGCCGGCCCGCTTGGCGAGGCCGTCGACGGTTACGTTCTGCTTCTGCCGGACGTAGTCCAGCACTGTCTGTGCGTCTAAGTCGCTTCGTGTGACACCAGAGTTATCACTCGCGGTGTCGTTTCTATCGTTTGCCGTCATCGTAGCGATGGCGCAGGGTTCGGTGCCTTCAACACCGGGCCCGTTTCTGATCTGGCCTACTGCGCCTACCAACTGGTATTGGATATTCCTACTTAAATGCTTGTGTTTCTAAGCAGTCCTTTATATAATCTATGTCCAAACCTCATGTCTAACGCTGTCTCAGGTTTAGATATTCTAAATCCCTCCCTAAACCTTTAACCGGAGTAGATATTACCACCTGGTATGGCACTCGATACCGACTACGCCAAAGCCCGGGTCCAAACGTTCCGGGAGTTGGTCGCCGGTCCCCCGGAGAAGCGGGACGACAGCCTCTCTCCCGAGGACCGAAACATTCTCATCCAGTACGATGAGCAGCTGACCCGAGACCGGAAGCACAACGACCGCTGCGGCTGGTACCATCACGCCAACACACTGTCCCGGCTGTTCGTGTACGCTCAAGAAACCGGACAACTGGCCGCCTGTCTGAAAGACGGGGACGAGGGCGAACAAGCGCTCGACCAGATCACCGACTGGATTCACTCACAGGACTACGGTGGCTACAGTCTCCAGGGTCACCTCTCGACGATTCGAGTGTTCGCCGAGACCATCCTCGGCGAGCTGCCGGAGCGCTTCGAGGAGATCGAGCCCGGCGCACACGTCGAAGAGGACCCGGCGCCACTCCCGAGCAACATCGTCGAGTACTCCGACGCCATCAAGATGGTCGTCGAGGTCGACTCATTCCGGGACAAAGCCCTGATTCTCACGCAGTGGTCGGCGGGTTTCCGCCCGATGAGCGAGCTGTACACGCTGCAGCGGAAGAACGTCGAGATATTCGACGACCACGCCGAGATCACGCTGGAGCCAGAAGGCAAAACGAACCGTCGGTCGGTCATCCTGGTCGTCGGGTCGGCGATGCTGCGGAAGTGGATTGAGGAAGAGCATCCAGTGCACGACGACCCCGAAGCGTCGATGGGGCCCGAGACGTTCATCTGGACGAAGCTGAACAAAAACAAGCACCTCTGCTACGGAGCGATGGCCGAGCGATTCACTGTCGCGGGCGACCGCGCCGAGCTCGAAAAGGACTACTCCGGTCAGCACCTTCGCCGGTCGGCGGCCTCGGTCTTAGCCGGTCAGCCGTACATCTCTGAGCGAGACCTCCGACAACGGTTCAACTGGTCGCCGAACTCCGATGCTCCGGAGCACTACATCGCTGCGAACAGCGCTGCGACCAAGGTGAACGTCGCCATGTGCCGCGGTCGTGACGTCGACGGCATCAAGGAGTCGCCCGACACGGCTCCGGTTCTCTGCCCGAGCTGTGGCGACTGGACGACTCGGGGACTCGACAGCTGCATTTGGTGTACGCACGACCTCGACGACGAGCAAGCGACCTTCCAGCAGACGATGCAGGACCCGCGGGACGCCGGCGAAAAAGACCTCGCACAGATGCTCCTGGACGGGGACGTCAGCGCATCGGAGCTGCGGACAATCAGGAAGCTGGAGGCGCAAATCAAGACCGAGCGTGACCTGTTCGAGCAGATTGACGATTACATCGTGAAGGCCGAGGCCCTCGAGGACGCTCACGAGACTGGCGGGGACAGCGTCTCCAGCCTGCTCGGTGTCACCGGGCTGGTCGGGTGGGCCTCGGCGACGGTAGGCGAGGCTGCGCAGCGTTGGACGTCGACGAAGCACGCTGCGATGACGATACACCCGGGGTTAGAGGACTATCCTCCGTCCCGCCCGCGGCTCGCTGGTGTCCTCCTCGGCTGGCTGGCCATCCTCAGTGTGGCGATACCGCTGCTGATCATGAACAGTATCTTCCAGGACGTGGTCGCCGGTGAGCCGACCGCAGTTCTGTCAGCGATTATCGCTGCGGGAATCGGCCTGTGGCTGGTTCATCGGGACATGCCGTCGCTCGACGAGGCCCTGGACGCTGCGGCGTCGGAGTAGGCCGTGGGCCCACGTGGCCAAATCACTGTTTTTATCTGGTAATCTGGCACTACTCTACCATCGAAAACCGTCGCTGTCCTGCGATTCCCGCAGTCGAAGCCAAGGGGTCGAAGTAACTCGGAACCCGGTGTCTCAGAGACTATAAACTATAGAGCGCTATATGGATTCCGCACTCAGCGATACCAGATGGTTATCACTCGTTGTCGTATCCCCACTCAGACATCTTCGCTTCGACCTCATCTAAGTGCTCCAGCGCCACGAGGTAGGCCGCCTCACGGAAGTCAGTGAGATACACGCGTTTGTTCTCCAGCCGGCCCTTGACGTCGTCGAACGCCTGCTCTTCAGCGTCGACGGTCGGCTGTCGCACGTGTAACTGTATGACCTCGGGCCGTTCGCCCTTCACTGACGACCGCTCGTAGATTCGTGGCAGGCCGTCGTCGTCGGCGTCCTTGGTGTCCGAGTCCAGGTCAACGTCCGTCGCCTTTTCCTCGTCGGTCGAAGCATCGTCCTCGTCGTCATCGTCGAAGTCCTCGAACGGGTCGTCTGCCCCACTTCCGGACTTCATGCCACAGCCTCCAGGCGGGCGGCGAGGTCGTCCAGCTTCTCGACCGTTTCCATCTCGTGGTCGCGCTGCGGCGAGCGGTGCTCCTCGACGAACTTGAACGCTGAGCACTCCTGGTCCCAACAGCCGCCGAACAGTGACTCCCGGTCGCGGATCACGACGGGGACGTCGTACCTCGACGCTTGTATCTCGTCCAAGTACCGCCGGTGCGCCGAGAGATTCGAAAGCCCGATCGGGACGACTGCCTCCGCGCCGACGTTGATGTCCAGCTGGTCCTCGAGGCCAGCGACGATATCGTCGAGACCCTCAATCGACCGGTCGCCCTTCCCCGAGAGTTCAAGCGGGACGACAAGCCGGCGGGTTGCGAACACAGCGTTGTAGACGTGCTGCCCGCTCGTCGCCGGCGGGTCGATGAGGATCACGTCGTAGTCCTGGTGGACGTCGTTCCGACCGAGTACATCGCGTAGCTGCTCGGCGGGCTCGAAGTCGCCGTCACGGATTTTCGCGCGTATCAACCACTCCGGAAGCTGTTCGAGCGTGTTGTGGCTCGGGATGATGTCGACGCCCTCCGCCGTTCGGATGAGGTCCCGGACAGGACCGTCGGCGTAGTCTTCGCTGACCATGTGCTTGGCGAGGGAGTCGATATCCTCGCCGCGCTCGTCGTCGACGCCGAAGAGCGCGCTGACCGATGCATCCTGCGGGTCGAGGTCGATGAGCAGGACGTCGAGACCGTGGCGACGGTGCGCGACCGCCAAGTTCCCCGCGAGCGTCGATTTTCCGACCCCGCCCGCCTCCGAGTACAGCGTGTACGTGAGCATGGGGGTACGTGGGGGTCTGTTTAGTCATAAAGCCTCGTCAGACAACACACTCAGGCTGTCTGAGTAACTGGCCTGAACAGTTTGTCTGGTCAGGTTGACTGGTCAGTCTGACTCAAGAGGTTAACTCACAAGAATACTGATATATTAGACACGCTTAACCAACATTGGGGCACCCCAAAGCCCGACTGTTGGTTAAACACTCGCAGGTGGGCGACAGTTTAAGTGATTAGTTTTCCAACCCATATACATGCCAGATATTAGCGCCACCTCCTCTCGTGATGACCTGAAACGGTGGCTCCAGGGGATGGGGAACGAAGACTTCGAGCACTTCGTCGCGGACCTGTGGGAGCGACAGGGCTGGTCGTGTGAGGTCAGCCAGAAATCCCGCGACAAGAGCCTGGACGTCCTCGCCGAGAAAGAGCAACCCTACCACCAGCGTCACGCCATCCAGGCGAAGCGATACAAGGCCGGGAACAACGTCGGTGGGCCGAAGATTTCCGAGTACGCCAGCCTTCGGGACCAGTTCGACGCCGACGCTGCCCTGGTCGTGGCTACCAGCGGGTACACACGCGACGCTCGTGAGCGAGCCGAGACACTGAACGTGAAGCTGATTGATGGTGACGACCTCGTCGACATGATCGAGGAGCACAACGCCCACGATCTCCTCCACAGGTACGTCGGTGATCAAGCGCCCGAGCTCGAGGCCGAAGTCAACGAGGCCGACCTCGCACTACAACGGATGAACGGCTACGTCCGGATGCCACCAGGAGACGCCGACAAAATCGGTGTGGGTGAGGGCATCACAGTCACCGGTGCTGAGACAGGTAGCGTAGAAGCTCTCCAAGAAGTAATTCAGCAAGCCGACGACGTCCACGTCGACTCTAAAGGACAGGTGTTCATCGCGGATATCACCGAGTACATCCCGGCCTCCGAGGTCGCCGGTGACGCCGAGCCGCCTATTGCCGGAATGCTCGACCCTGAAGCAGAATCGATGAACTGGCGGTCGAGAACACTACTCGGCACCGTGAAGAATCTACTCTCGTAAAACCGGGCTACGCTTCACCGGTGGAGAAGTCAGCGAGCGTCGGCTCACACTCCCATTCAGGGTCTTCGACTTCAGGGACTTCGGTGACGGGGACGGTCCAGCAGCGGTCGTCTTTCATCGCCGTCGCCGGTGAGTTCAGGTACCCTTCTTCCGGAGTCTCGTTCAGCACTTTGGCCTGTCGCTTCTCGCTGGTGGGCACCACCATGATGTTCCCCGAGTTGTGCCGAGTGTAGAAGACATCAGCGTCGCCAGTGTCGTCGATATCGAAGTCGATCGCGACAGCGGTTTCGTCTGTGATGTCGTCAAGGGACGGGTGTGCTTCGACCCACGTTTTTAGCCAGGAGTTCTGCACGCCGATTCCCATGCCTGAGAGTGGTGTGAAGACTGGCGCGGGGAACGTATGGTCAAAGAAGCCATCAAACGGATCGATGTACGCGGTGCCGGCGAGCAGCACGAGCTCGAAGTGTGGTGAGAAGTCGTCGTCGAGTTCGTCCCACGCCACATCGTTGCCTGCGGGCTTGCCTTCGTAGCTGTTCGAACGATACCAGAGCGTTTGCTCGACGTCGTCCGTCCACTCCTGGAGGGACTCGTCATCGAGGTCGCGCACAGAGGTGTCGTAGGGTTCCAGTCGTTTCTTCGGGTTGATGAGGCCGTGTTCGGCCGAGAGAATCAGCCAGTTGTCGCAGTAAAGTTCGGCCCATCGGCGTTTGTACTGGAAGTGCGTGGAAGTGTAAAGGTCGGCTGCAGGGACCTCTTCGTCGGCCTTCTTGCTCCCGCAGCTGACGATGGCGAACGTCTCGATACGCCGGTTCGTCTCCGGGTCTCGGTCGAGATTCATCTTCATGCTGGCAGTTCCTCCTGATACTGTTCCCGAGCTCGACGAACCGGGTCGGAGAGTTCCGGCATCTCTCGGAACCGGCGCCGGACACCGTTTGGACACCGTAGCGCTTGGCCCTGCTCTGGCCGGAACGCGGCCGACTGCTTGAAGAAGAACGCGACGTCCTGCTGCATGCAGGCTCGTCGGATCGGCCACACCCACTCGTGGGCCATGTCTCGCCAGTCCGGTCCCGACTCGCCGCCGACGATCGTCCAGTCGAAGCCCGTCAGGTCCAGCTGGTCAGCGTCGTCGACGACCGGCCCGATCAGTGGTTCGAAGGAAACGAACAGTGTCTCGGCGCCGCACCCACGAAGCAGGTCGATGCGTTCGACAACGCGGTCGTCCTCGACGCTGGTGCCCATCCAGACATTCGGCGGCCACTGGATATCCATGTGCGCAGCGCGGCCGGGTCGTTTCGTCAGCACCTGGAAGATATGTTCCGGGTAGTTGCGCATCTCCGCGAAGATGTCCTGGATGAACGCGTCCGGCACCTCGGTGTGGAAGACGTCGCTCATCGAGTTTACGAAGATGCGCTTCGGCTCGTCGTAGCCGGCCGGGTGACCATCGCCGCCGGGCTCGAGGCGGTCGGGCTTCAAGGAGATGTTCTCCTCGGCGTTCTCTGGCGTCCAGGGCTTCTCGGTCCAGCCGTGGCGCTCGTAGGACAGCTGCTCAGCGTAGCAGTTGTCACAGCCGGCCGAGACGCGGGAGCAACCGTGAATCGGGTTCCACGTCTCGTCGGTCCAGGCGATGTTAGTGGGCACCGTCGCCCTCCTGGTCAGTGGCCGGGTAACGACTTCCGGCCTTGCGTCGCTCTTGTTCGCGCTGCTCTTCGCGGCGCTGTCGGGCCTCCTGGATCTTCGGCGGGAGCGCTGACTCCCGCCCCTTGTCCTGACTGCTCTCGTCCACTGTCAACGCGTCGACCATGGCCGATTGTAATCCACCGGCGAAGGCCTCTGCCACCGCCTCGACGGCCTCCATCATCGGCTGCAGTGCCGAAGAGATACCGTCGATCATCACCTGGACCTGCGCGTCGGCGACCGTGACGATACTGACGACGTCACCAGGAGCCGAATCGAGATGGTCTTGCGCTGCCTCCGGAACGACAATCCGGTCGTGATAAGTCGTCGGCATGACTGCCCGGATCTCAGCCATCGCGTAGTGCTCGTCAGGCGTCAGCGGCATCTCGGGATACTCTCGACGGAGCATCCAGACGTCCCCGTGTTCTTCGATTCGGTACTGTAGGGCGTCCGATCTCGGATCGATATTGAGTTCTCTGTTAGTTCCCATCGTCCGCCTCCTGTTGGCCAGTAGCCGTGTCTACTGACCGATTGTAATCCGGCTCCTCCTCGCAGAACCGTTCAACGAGTCGCCGGTCGGTTTCCTTTGCGTCCTCCGAAAGCTCGCCGTAGGGAATCCAGAGGTCTTGCCACCGTTGAAGCCGCTCCTCACTGATGTCCTCCTCCTCGGCGATGTGCTGGCTCCAGTGAGTCCACAACCTGTGGGCCAGTGCATCGAGCGGGCGGTCGTACTGTTCAATAGCGCTCATAGATCACTCATAATCTCCTTGCGACGGTCGCGTCGCTGCGCTTCCTGCTTGATCGCCTCGATACCACCGGGGTTCAGGTCGACACGCTTCGGGCCATCATCTTCGTCGACGGAGACGACACGCCGCTCGGCGAGCGCGTTGACTGCGCGACCGACGTGGGTCTTGTTGCTTGCGTCCGGCATGTCCTGGACGTCGTCGTACGTGACGGGCCCGCCGGCGTCGAGGATGGCCGCGATCGTCGCACGGATGTACTTCTCCGAGGCCGAGCTGTTGGCCTTCGCATCGTTGATCTGCTCCTGGACGACGTCGTCCTCGAGGAAGTCCTCGTAGTTGGTTGGGACCGCGGGCTGGCCAGCGTCGGCCAGCTTGGCTTCGAGCTCCTGAATCCGCTCGTCTTTCCGGTCGAGTTGCTCACGGAGCTCATCATCACGGTCGCCGGCGTCCTCGAACATGGCCTCGGCAGCCTCAGCTGTGTCGCGGAGCGCCGGCGGCGCCGACGCGAACCAGGCTTCGACCTCCCGCAGGCGCTCTTCGATCTCTTCGGCCTGCTCCACGCGGTCGCGGTAACCACTCAGTCGGTCGACCTCGTCGGTCAGCTCGTCGACCTCCGCCGCCAGATCGTCTCGCTCAGTCTGTAGCGTCTCCACCTGCTCGCGCAGCTCGTGGATCTCGGCGTTCTTCTCTTCGAGTAGTTCCTGGTCGAGAGCCTCGCCGGCGCCGCTCCCGGACCCATCCTCTTTCGCGGCGCCGATAATCGCCTCACCGATACGTTGCAGGTCCTCGGCGGCTTCGAGGTCTTCCTCCAACTCGGCGATGCGTTCGTCCTTCTCCTCCAGGCGCTCTTCCAGCTCGGTGATGCGGTCCTGTCGGCGTTCGTGCTCGTCGGAGATCTCTTCCAACTCGCCGACGAGCTCCTCGCCGATTCCCTTCAGCTCCGGCCGCTCGACATCGTCGAGGCCAGGCGTCGCGCCGGCGTCGAAGGTGTGCTTTCGCCGGAACTGTACGGTCTCGACTTCTGTGTCGGACCAGTCGGCCTGGACGAAAGCCTGGCCGTCGTTGAGGTCCTCGATGGCGTCCGCGTGCTCGCGGTCGATGACACGGGTGACGACGTCGGTGTCGTTGTTCCAGGTCAGCCGATGCCAGACAAGCAGGTCACACTGCGTGATGAAGTCCTTCTTGACGTCGGCGGGTCGCTGGCTCATCCCGAGGATACCGAGGCCGTGCTTGCGGCCTCGCTTCCCGATTTTGATGAGCATCTGTCCGACCTCGCCCGGCGAGCCCTGCTGTGGGATGTACTCGTGGATCTCTTCCACGAGCATCACGAACGGCTGCCTGAGGTCCTGCTCTCGGACGAACAGTTCACGGGCGACCTCCTTGACGAGTTCGTCGGCGACGTCTTCGTCGAGGTAGCCCGAGACGTCGAGGATGATCGGGACGCCCTTCTCCAGGGCGAGCTCGGCAAGCTTCCCCGCGTGTTCGGGTCCGACCTGAAGGTCGCACTGCTCGGTCGCGCCGACCTGTAGCAGCTCGTACTCCTCTTTCAGGCCGTAGTACTCGCCGTCGATGTCGACGATGAGCAGCGGATGCCCGCGCTCGAGGAGCTCCTCGGCCACAACGCTACCGGTGTTGGACTTTCCGCTACCACTCTTCCCGGTCACGAACGTGCGACCAGTGAGGACGTCTTCGACAGGAAGCGTGTAGTCTTCGCCCGATTCGCTCTCTCCGACCGTGATAGTATGCTTTTCAGCTTGCGTTTGACTCGGCATCTCCATCCTCCCGCGGGTCACTGATAAGCCGATATTCGCCGGTCGGCTCGTACCGGCGCTCAGCGTAGTCACCCGCCATCAATGTCTTCAGGTTGTTTCTGACCGTCTCGCGCGAGCGGTCGATATCGTCCGAGATGTGGCCGATAGTTGCGCAGGAACACGGCTGTTCAGCGAACCAGTCGAGCATCTCCGTCATCGAGTCCGTATAGTCTATGGTCACAACTTCTGGCATCTTCGCCCATGCGCATGTACGTTGCGCATCGCCAAATAGGTTTGCGTTTCGCACGGCCGTATATACAAGCCGTACCCATTTGGCAGTACGCAAAATATAAGTGCATGGCCGTTGAACATGGTAGTATGAAGCGCGGGAACTCGGCTGAGAAATCGGCCGTCGGGCGTTGGAGCGCCCCCGACCGTGCTTCGGATCAACGAAGCATGTCAACTGACGCACGCACCGGACAAAAGACGTCCGGCACGAACCGAGAGTTTCAGTTTCGAGACCAGCACGACGAACCGGCCATCATTCCGGACACGTGGGCACAGCAGGCAGTCCACGAGAGCGGCGACGGCGAGCGATTCTACGCAGTCGAAGTTCGAGTCGGCCTCCGGCTTGAGTTCACCGTTGACCACACCGGCCAGCCCATCGAGGGGCCGCACACCGACGAGCCCGGGATTCAGACGCTGTACGTCTCAGCCGACGGTGGCCGCGCGGTCGTGATCGAGTCCACGGCCGTCCGGTCGGACGCCGATGGCGTCGTTCCGCGTGAGGATTGGGCAAGCGTCCTCGTCGAGCCGGCCGCCGAGGTCGGCACTGTCAAAGCAGAACGTCGCGATGCCTACCGAGCACTGGTCCGGGAGCTCTACGAGGTCGATAACTGATGTCGCGCCGCTCGCCGACGTCGACGAAGATGCAGTCCGGGTTCACCAGCATGGCCGAGGACTTCGACGAGCCGCCGCTTCACAACAAGGTCCACGACGACATCGCCGAGGACGAGGGACTGGCGCGGTTCTGCGACGCCGCCGCGGCGGCCGAGGCCGCTGGAGAGTACCGCGGCCAGGACGACAGGCTGACCGAGGCCGCCGACGAATCTTGGGGCCGGCTGCGTTGGGCAGCCCGACAGCGCGCACTCGGCGTCGTCGCCGAAGCGTGTGCGACGGTCATCACCGATGGCGACCAGTGGGTCAAGGAAGGCCATTGGGAGCAGCAAGCAATCGACGACGCGAAACACGAGGCGCGGGAGTGGCTGCAGGTCCACACGAACGAAGCCGAGCGGACCGGAGTTCTGGAGGCGCTGTGATGGTCGAGAATCGTCACGTCCAGACTGAGGCTCGAAGCATCGCCAGCGATGCCCGGTCGACCCGCGGACTCTCTGACACTGAATCGGAGATACTGCGCGATCTGCTGAAGCAGGACGAAGCGTTCGGGGCGCTCGTCACGGCGCAGTGGAACGCAGTCCTCGTCGACGCAGACGAGCACGACATCAACGACAGCGTCGAGAAGCTGGCGAGGGACGGGGCTGGCCACCTTTCGGAAGCGATCGACGATATCATCAACACCCGAATCGAGCAGGCGAAGGCTATCGACGAGCTCGCCTCGGAGATTCAAGAGCCATGGGGCCAGGCACTGGCGCTGTTCGACGCGGGCTTCGAGACTGCCGATGACCTCGCCGGCGTCGACCAGGAAAGGCTCTACACTACTGACGGCGTAACCCGGTCCGTGGCCGCCCGGATCACGGCGAAGCCATGGGGCCAGGAGTCCGACAAATGAGGGTCGAACTTGAACCGGTCGAGGGCACGCAGATACAGCGCCTTACTGTGGTAGATGCGGGTTCGGCCAACGTCCACGTCGGTGAGGTCGTCGGTTACCGCTGCCCCGAGTGCGACCAGGCCGACGAGTCGCTTCGGCAGATTTGGCACGAAGCAGACTGTTCACTCGCAGGCGAGCACGGCCGGGCACACTACGACGAGCTCGAGCCGACGCTGGACGCTGAGGAAACAACGCCGGAGCTGCGGCCGGAACACGAAATCACGATTGTGAAATACAACGACGGATGGGTAATCGGTTTCAAGTGCGACAGTTGCCACAACGCCGACGAGACTCTCGGCGAGATCGTCCACGACGAAGTGTGTGGGCTCGCGGGCAGGCACGGCCGTGCATCCAGTACGGCTATGTCGCGCTCTTCGAACTGACGGACCGCAGTAGACAGTATATAACGTTTTGCCGAATTAAAAACCGACTTGGCCAGCAACGGCTCCCGCGGCCTTAACCAACAGAAACTGGAAAATGCCCTGTTTTTGCAGGTTCTGTTGGTTAGCGATATGACGGCCGCGCTGTCTGTCACTTTCACTTCCACTCCGGCCGCCGCTAACCGTTTTTATACCCCGTCGCCATGATTGAGCCGGGATGCACCGGATCGAGACACACGATAAAACGCAGAAGTGGCAGTGGGCCTGTCCGACGCCGAGCCGTCACCGCGACTGGCGCGTCGTCGACGGGCTCTTCGAGTGTCGCAGCTGCGGGGAGACGTTCAAGGAACTCGTCCACCTGCCGACCGGCAACCGCGTCCGGAGGGAGAACGTCGAAGTAGTCGGCGCCGAGGCAGACCACAAGGGTGCATTTGGGAGGCCGACCGTCGAATGAAAGAGGCTGACCTATTCGTCACCAGCTGTGAGCGTGCTGGCATCAAGCTCTTCGTCAAGATAAGAGATTCCTTGATCGGTGATGCCATAGAGGCCTTTGTCGACCAGAGTAAGGAGTCCATAATCGACGAGTTTACGAGCACGAATCCCAGCGTATTTGCGGCCGATGTCCAGTCGCTCGACATGGCCCTCACGGGACAGTGCAAGCGGTGTCATGTTACCATCTTCTCGGATGGTTTCCAGGATTCGGTCATCGACAGACCGCATCCAGTCAGCTGGCTGGCGAACCACATCCGATTCTCCATTGGTACTGATGTTAATCCCTCCGGTGTGCTTACAAGTTTAACCCGACGGGTTATAGAGCCTTTGTCATCGGGTAACCTCTCGTTAACCGTTGGGTAAGAACTAAGGTAAGTGGCAACTAACCTGCTGCTGGAAGCCAAGCTGGTCGCTACGCAAAAGCGGCCCGGGTGCGCCAACACCCGAAGCCTTGGCCTCCGATCCCTGCAAGGGGCGATTTCGGAAACCATGAGAAAATCAAGCTACCGGGCTTATAAACTTAAGCCGAATGAGTTTGCAGCCGACAGTACAGGCGGTCGAACCACTCCCGAGACGAGCGGCCAGTCAAAAGCGGACTCGCGTGGGGGCGCGAGCGGACAGCAGAGGACTCAGATAGCCGGCGAGGCCTCCACCAGTACCGACGGCACGCGGGCCGATAACGATACTGACCGAAGCGGCGAAGTCGAGTGCTGTCCCGAGTGCGAGGACACGCACATCTTCCGCGTGTCGGGCTCCCACATCGGTGGGCCAGCCGAGCACGACAACGCCTTCCGGTGCAAGGAGTGTTCGGCCACGTTCGACGAGCCGGCAGTCCGGCCCCACGGTAACCGTGGCGGCAACATCAGCCACGGGCTCGCTGCGCAGCTGGACGAGATGGACGCCGACGACGTCGGCCGGCCAGTGACCGACGGCGGTCCGGGCGCCGGACCGAACGGCGAGGACCTCAACACGACGCAGGCCGTCTTCCGTGCGCTGGAGGATCTCGGCGGCGAGCGCGAAGAGGCCCCGGTCGGGAACGTCATCAACCGCGTCGTCGTCAACCACGAGCGACCACTCGGAGACGTCCTCGACGAGGTCAGCCGGCTGATGGCCAACGGCGAGATCTACGCACCCTCGGCCGCGACGATCCGGCGCACCGATGCCCCGGTCGCCACGGACGGCTCCGGCGCCATCGACTCGTCGTTCGAGGACGCCGAGCAGCAGACGGTCTTCGTGGGCGACCACGTCCGAGACCTCGAGGACGACGACACGACGATGCTGGTCGTCGGCGCCCCGGCTCAGACCGCTGAAGAGTACACCATCTCCGACAGCGGGATGGAGCCTGCCGAGACGGTCGCGGACTACAACCCGGAGTACCCGGCGACAGACGACGTCATCGAAACCGTCTACGCGCAGCGCACAGACAACGCCCTCGCTACAGGTAACACGTACGCGTTCCCGCGCTCCCGGCTGGAGCTGGTCGCATCGATCCACGATGTGGACAGTGACGAGGGAGGTGAGGACGATGCGTAAGCGACCCTACGACGCCGAGAATCTTCGCCGGCTATCGAAAGGCCTGACGCGCCAGCCGCCACTCGACTGCCTCGAAACCATCGGCGGCGCGTACGTGTTCGCGCCTGCCGAGACATCGGCCGTCGACGAAGACGACGAAGTCGTCGTCAGCACCGACCAGTGGTTGGTCACCGACACGACCGTCGACGTCGAGGAGGTGCGGTGAGATGGCACCGACGAAAAAGCAGTCGTTCATCCTCGACGCCGTCCAGAAAGACGGTGTTGCTGTGGTCGTTGATAACGACGATATCGCTGCATCACGCGACCTGTCTGATGATAAAACGGAGCTGAGCGACGTTCTTGACCTCGCTGACAAGCACGGTCTCGACGTCACTAACGTCGTTACGGATATGCAAAAGGGCGAGACTCGTGTCGTCTTCTCGGGAGGTGAGTCGGCGTGAGCACTGCAGACGCCGACACGGCCCGAGACGAGCTCGACCCCGACGACTTCGTCGGCAACGAACTGCTCGACGCCCACGACGAGACCGGGCACCCGGCGCTGATCCGCGTGCTGAACCACCACGGCAATTGGGCCGAGAGCGTCCCCTCTCACGAGGACATCCGCCGAACGCTCGACATCTGCGACGACGTCGTTGCTCGCTGGCCGTCTACCGACGCCCACGGCAGTGCGATACTCGTGACGGCCACCATCCACGTGGGCAGCTACAAGCGCAAGCTCGAGGCCGGCCGCGACGGCGACGGCGGCAAGATCGTCACCGGTCGCACTATCGAGGAACTGGTCGACCTGCGCGGCCTTCCGGAGCTGGTCGCGCTCGACGACGTCGCCGAACACTTCGATGGAGGTGCGTCAGAGTGAGCCTCCCCGAGCGCTTCACCGTCGCATCCTCGGACCGGCAGCGACAGTCCACGCCGAAAATGTCGGTGTACTCCACCGGTGGCGGCCACCTCAACGCAGCAGCAGTGCGCCAGCTGTGGGACGGCGACGTCGAGGCCTTCATCATCGGAAGCGACCCCGAGTCCTGTGAGATCGCGTTCGTTGAGGCCGACCCCGAGCACGACCGCAGTTACGCGTTCAGCAGCGACGAGAACGGCGCCGGTGGCGACGTGACCATCGCGCCGGCGCTGAAAGAACTCGGCATCGACAAGGACGATATCGAGGAGACGCAGCGTTTCGACCTGGAGCAGGACGGCGACGTCGTCCTGGCTGATATCTCGGCGTTGCTCGAGCAGACCGGCGATGAGAGCGTCAGTGATGATGACGTCGAAGACGACTCGGAATATGTTACCGAGGACGAAGTTCAGGAGACAGTCAGGGAAGGAATTGAAGAGGCAAATCGGCAGGCAAACAGACGTAGGGGCCAGCCAGCAGATGAGGGACAGTCGTCAGAAGGCGACGAATCCGAGAAGTCCGAGAAAGAAACGAACGACGCTACCGACTCGGTGGAGAGCGAAGTCGATATCGACGATGACCTGGAGCGTGACCAGAAGGTCCGCCAGTGGCTGGATTCGCAGCTGGAGACTGGCCAGACGCTGGAAACGGACGCCACGACCATCGCGGAAGCTATCGACGAGGACGGCCGCGGTATCCCGCCGTCACTGAAGCGCCTCGACGGCTACGTCGTGGAGTCCGAACAACGCGACCCGCCGACCCCGAACCTGTGGCGGATCCACCGTGAAGAGGAGGACGGCGAGGACGCCGACGACCTCGTCCTGGAAGACGTCGAACGAGCGTCGAAAGACGAGGCTCGGTTCTGGTGTGGCCGCTGCGGGAAGGGGCCGTTCCAGACCGACGGTCAGGTTGAGGGACACCACAACCGCAACGGTCACCAGGGTGACTACGTTGTGCGGGCTGTCCAGCCGACCGACAACGAACTCCTGGACGAGCCCGGGTCACCAGACACCGGTGACGGGCCCCTAAAGGAGCGCCTCATCGAGATGCTCGATTTGGAGACGCCCGAATCCCGCTGGTTCAAGACCGCCGACTTCGCCATCGGCCTGGACGAGCGCGGCAACGACGTCCAGGAGGTCCTCGAGGAGCTCACGCCAGAGGACGGCTACCGCGTCGAACGGCACGACCGTCTCTGGTGTATCGACCCTGTCGACACGGGAGGCGATGCGTGATGCCACGAGCAGTCAAGTGCCCGGCCTGCGGCCACATGAGCGACGTCATCTTCCGCTGCGCGGAGTGCGGTCACGACCTTGTGGAGGAAGAGCCGTCAACGGCCGGGGAGGTCCTCCGATGACCTTCTCGGCTATCGTGAGTGCGGACACGCTCCAGTCGGCTCTCGACTCAGTGAGCGTCCTGGTGGACGAGTGTAAGATCCACCTCGAACCCGAGGGCCTGGAGATCCGGGCGGTCGACCCGGCAAATGTCGGCATGGTCGACCTGGAGCTCGCCGCTTCGGGCTTCGAATCGTACGAAGCTGACGGCGGTCTCATCGGCCTCAACCTCACGATGTTTAAGAAGGTCATCGGGATGGCCGACAGTAGCCAGTTGATCCACCTCGAACTGAACGAGCAGATACGGAAGCTGGACATCAGGTTCGGCGAGGTTGACTATACGCTGGCACTTATCAACCCACAGTCGATCCGCCAGGAGCCCGACATCCCGAGTCTGGATGCACCAGTCACACTGACGGCGACCGGTAAGCAGCTGGACCGTGGCGTCACGGCTGCCGACCTGATTAGCGACCACGTCGTTCTGGAGACGACTGCCGACCACGAGCTCGTCATTGATGCAGAGGGCGACACCGACGACGTTCAGGTCACTTTCGACGAAGACGACCTCGTCGACGGGAGAATCAACGAGTCGGTCTCGTCACTGTTCTCGCTGGACTACGTCACCTCGATAGTCGGGGTGATGGACGCCGACCACGAGGTCGAGGTCCGTCTGGACGATGAGATGCCTTTTCGGATGTCTTACGACCACTCCGACGGTGCCGCCTCGGTGACCTACACCCTTTCACCGCGAATCGGAGGAGGTGACTGAGCGTGGTTCCGAACTTCGGCGAACCCGAAGCGGACTGGACCGACGAGTACGACTGGACCCGCTACCGCGGCTCGCAACCGTACCCGTGTCCTGGCGGGTGGGTCCTCGATATCATCGAAGGCGACGGTGGGATGTGGTACCTCTACGCCGAAATCGGCGAGGATCACGAGACAGACAGCGACGTCCACGACGCCTTCGAGCCAGACTACGAGGCGTACAACGACGCCCGCGAAGAGACGGCGTTCCTCAGCTCGAAGATCGTCGAGGACAACCTCGCCGAGCGGACGTCCACGACCGAGTACGAGATGAAGGTGGCCGGCGAGGTCGTCTTCCGACGGGTCGAACCAGACCGCGACGACCTCTGGTCGGCAGTCGCCGAGGCACTACAGGCCTACTGCGATGGCGAGAGCCTCGAGGACATCGCGCCGTCGACAGGCGAGCTGCCCGAGGACCTCAAGAAAGAACAGGAGACCGAGCAGCGGAAGGCCGAGAACAAAGGGCTCGGTGAGTTCGATGACTGACGGCGAGAAGATCGGCGTCGGGAAGGTGTACGAATCGAACGGCTCGAAGTACATCTACCTCAAGCGCGCCGCCGTCGAGGCGATCGAGGCCGAACCGGGCGAAGAGGTCGACGTGATCGCGGCCGACGGTCACCTGAAGGTCGTCCCGCAGCACGGCGAGGTCTCGGTGACCGTCCCGTGCATGTACTGCGAGCTCCCCATCCAGCGAGAAGAGATCGCACAACACCACGCTGACAAGCACCCGGGGAAGCGGTACGACCCGGCGTGGTACGTCGACGACCAGGAGGTGGCCGATGCGTAGTGCCGCCCGTGGTGCCCGCCGGCGAGTCGCCCAAGATGCTGCCTCGAGCGGACGGTCGTTGGCCGGCGTCGGGAACCAAGGCCGGTGTCCGCACGGTCGGGAGGACTGCCGGAACGGCGCCGGCGACACCGACGTCCCATGCTTCGACTGCGTCTTCGGAGGTGACGACAGTGGCGAGTAGCGAACAGCAGCATGGCATCGTCGGGAGTTGTGAGGACTGCGACGGTCAGATGGTCGAAGTGTCGAAGTTCATCCACGATGGCACCGGCACGCTGACACTGAAGTGTCAGGGGTGCGGTGCGAAAGGGAGAATCGACTACGCTGTCGGAGAAGAGCAGCCCTGGAAGGATCCGTCAGTCCAGGAGGGCGTGGTCGATGCGACTGTCAAGCAGATCCACTGGATCGACTGTCCGAGATGTGACGGTCACAAAATGATAGAGGACCCGCTGTGCGACCTGCGCCGAGCGATGAACGGGCGCGAGCACCCGTGTCCAAGATGCGATTTCACCGGGAAAATTCCGCGGGTCGTCGAGACCGACGGCGGGAACGGCGTTGACGACTACCGCTTCGGTCGTCTGCGGTTCGCACTCGGAAAGTTCACCGCGGCCGCCATCTGCCGCCCTCAGAGGTGGATCGGCCGGCGCCGCCACGACAATCACTGCGACAAGTGCGGAGACTGGTGCGGAAATATCGCGATGGAGAAGATGGACTTCCCGTTTGACACCGGCCTCGACGGCGTCTCTGACCGCTCGAAGGTGGAGAACATCCTCGGGATGTTCAGTGCCGATTACCGTCGGTTCTGCCTCTCTTGTGGTCACGAAGCTGAACAGGCAGGTGATGGCGATGACTGACCTCACCTACCACGTCGCTCGTGCTGTCCGTCGTGTCGAGCAGTTCGGTGAGGATCCGCGAATGGCAGTCGCTACGGGCGCCGCTGGCCTGGACAGGGAGCACCGCAAGCTCATCCTGGAACGTGTTCGTGAGCAAGCCACCCGTACGGTTACCGACGGCGGTGACCGTGACGGCCCCAACGTCGACGGCGACCTCCTCGACGACCTGGAGGAACTGCTGCTCGATCATGTCGGCAGCGACAACAAAATCACGTCGGGCGAAGTCGCCGACGAGCTGGACATCGACGATTCGGAAGCGAACCCGAAGACGCGGGAGGCTATCCGCATCCTCCTGGAAGAACGCCAGTTCCCGGTCATCGGCAGCTCCCACGGCTACCACGTTCCCGAGTCTCGTGAACAGGTAGACGAACAGGTCGAGTCGCTCCAGTCTCGGGCGGCGTCGATACAGGAACGCTCGCAGCTGATCAAGGAGGCGTGGGAACAGCGCGGACCGGCTCCAGGAGCTGGTGAGTCATGACTGTCCAGAGCGCGTCAGACGTGCGGACAGATGTGGCGATGCCACAAACCCTTATTACAGCACAGACTGAAGCGTGGAAGCAAGAAGCACAGGCACAGCTCAGAACGAAACTGAGGAAGAATCCTCACCCAACCGAGCGCCGACCAGCCAAGTCTTACGCTCGGGCGGGTGTCCGTACAGGGTTCTTCTTCGGACGACGTATTAAGCGTTTGGCCTTCAGCAGCGGCTGCGCTATTCGTCGCGGCGTCTTCGGGCGCCGGTGTGACACTACGCAGAACCAGATGAGAGCACACACGGAAAGAGAACCCACGAACGGAGACTGCGAAACCGCAGTCACGAGTACCGACGAAAAACTGTTTTTTTCGCGGCGGGAGCACACTACTGAGTCTGCACCCCTACACGAGAACAGTAAAAACACCATACAGCGGCGCGGTAGCGTTGCTGTATGCAACCGCGGAGCGGGTGGGGTGGCGTGCCACCCCACCCACCCAACCCACCGGACCGGTGGAAGTGGTGTAGGTGGGCTTACACCCGCCCCACTGGTCCGGTGGGGCGGGTGGTCGTGGAGGTGTCCCACGTGAGCTCCCGCACCCGTCTCGACTGGCTCGTGTTCGACAGGATCTGGACGAACCTCCAGAACTACGTCGAGTACGAGTACGGTCAAATCGACGGCTACCTATCCCGAGCGGTGGAAACGGCGATGCGCGAAGCCATCGACGAACACCGTTACTCTCCGGTAGAGGAGAAGGTCCGGACGCTCGTCGATGCCGTCGACGCGAAAAAAACTGGTGAGGACAGTTCGTCTTTCGACCCCACCGAGTACTGCGGGAAGACGAGAGCAACGGTCTACGTAGACAAGTCGCTCCTCGCTCGGTTCAAGGAGTACGCCGACAACTCGCAGTACAGTTACGGCGTAAAGCTCTCGCAGACGCTGCTCTACCACCTGGAAGGTGGGCGACCGGGCTCACTCGCTGGTCAGCTGGACCGTGCCATCGAGGAGATCGAACGTGAGCAGGACGACTCGATGACGACGGCGGAGAAGATAGCCGACCGTCTCGACGAGGAGTTCCGACTGAACGATTTCCTCGAGGCCGCCGAGGCTTCGGGCGTCGGTACCGACAAGTACGCTCTGGAGCAGTACCTGCCGAAGGTCCTCGACGAGCTGGACGTCTACCCGCACCCCGTCAAAACGGAGCTGTTCGTGCCGGCGGACTCGGCGACGATTCCCGAGACGCCAGACCCGGGGACGCTCCCGTACCAGGCGATGGACGACGCCGACAAGCGACTCGCGCTGAAGGCGGCGGCACTCCGGAAGGTCGGCGAGACCTCGTGGGGGACAATGGCGAAGTTCTCGGCAAACGACGCCGTCGACGCCCTCGGCGGTCGCCCACGGCACAGCACGGTCCGTCCGCTGCTCGAGGACATCGCTCTCGACTCGGACGGCTTCGTCTACGATGACGACATCCCGGGCCTGCGCGTTGATCGTGCCGACGCGGTCCGGGCGGACTACGACAACGAGGCCGCACTGGCTATCGTCGGCTGGCTCGACGAGGATCCATCTGACGCCGAACCGGCCGACGACACGGATGAGTGGATCACGGAAGCAGCCGACGCCACTGCTGAATCGTTCGACGAAGGCGGCGAGGACTTGGCTCAGCTTCCAGACCATGTCGTCGATAACGTCGTCACGAACAGAATCGCATACGCCCGCTACTCGGACGAGGTTGACGAGGTCGAGGGGCCATCGGACGATGTCCTGGAGCGTATCACTGACCGCGAACGCGAGCTCGTGAAAGACGAACTCGGCTGTTCTGAAGACACAAGCCGTTCGTTCGATGCTGAACTCTCCAGCTTTGCGGCCAGTAGCATCGACGCGGGGCAGAGTTGGGAGGAGGCCGGAATCGGAATAGGACAGCAGGAGGCTGGTGCAGATGACTGAGCAACATACGGACGGGATGTGGTCGCCGTGATGGACCCGGAACAGTCTGTTCGCATCAAGTACGTTAGTGACGAGCAAATCGAAGCGAGAGCGACTGGCGGTGTGGTTCCGAGAACCGGCGAGAAGATCTGTCTCGTGTCCGACGCCGAACCACCGGGCGTCTTCAATCGGGATTGGTATCACGTCGAGGATGTCTGGTGGACTGTCCACGCTGACTCGGCTGAGCGGAAGCCTGACGTTGTCGAAGTTCGGCTGGTTCCAGCGGATCCAGACGAAAATGACCGTCCTGTAGACACGGATATAGAAGATGGCAAGAACATATGACGGGGCAGAGCCCCCACCGTGCCCTGAGTGCGGCACAGAGCTGTACGTCGGTCGGAGCAAAGCCGACAACAAGGACTGGACCTGCCAGTCGTGCGGGAGGGTCTGGAGTGAGTGAGTCGCTCCCGGAAGAGCTGGCAGACGCCACGCCGGCGACGAAACTCGTCTATCGTGAGCTGTGCTTCGCCGAAGAAGCGCTGACCTACGACGATCTGGTCGCCCGGACAGAGCTCGGTCGCAGCACTGTCCGACGGGCGACGACTCGCCTCCAGGAGGACGGCCTCGCCGAGCGCCGGTGGCACTCGCCCCAAACTGTCTGCTATCTGTCACAGGGTGGTCAGACTGACCGGCAAAACCGAGGTTGATGGTCCTTGCACAGTCATGTTGACGAAAGGGACACTCGGCCAGTTGGTGGCTCGCCGTTGACAGCGGCGGGCCGAGTAGCCCTGCGTCTTCTCACCTATGTCCACAACCCAACAGCCAGAGACAACCACGTACACGTGTACTCGGGACGGCTGCGAGACTGATGTGGAAGAGCACGACCTCGTTCACGGGTCGTACTGTTCCCAACAGTGCTACGACAAGCACCGCGGTACGAAGCAGCTGCGGAACATCAAGCACGACCACCGCTGGTGTCACGGGTGCTTCCGTCGGCTCAAAGACATCGAACGCCCCGGAGACAGCAAGTCCGTCGTAATCGGGCCGGTTGACCACGACTCGGTCGCCGATACCGCCCGGGACGTCCTCGTCGGATTCCAACATCTCACCGAGCACGCCCGCCACGGCGAGAAGACAGGCCGCGGTGTCGTCCAAAACAACGACGTCGGCAAGAGTGAACCGAGGAGCCTGGTCCTCGTTGATGACTCCGATGTCGTCAAACACGAGCCGACGAGTCCCGCCAGCGACCGAGCTCCAGCGCCGGCGGACACGCTCGTCCTGACCGGAACAATCTGCGAGTGCGGCACGACCGATCATCGCGACGACTACCTCCGGTCGGAACAGGTCACGTCAGTCCGGGAGGCGACTAAGCGCCTCTGCCGGGCACTCCTGTTCACGGGCCGCGAAGGGCAGCACGACAAGCAGTTCGACGTCCGTGTTCTGGCTCGCACTCTGAAAGAGTCCCTTGAGGAGACGGGCGAGTACGATTGGGAGCTCGCGGTCGGTCGTTCGATCAAACCGTCCTGACAACGTCATCATGGCTACGTCCACCAGTCCGCCCCGAGAGCCCTCGGCGTACCGACCGACGAACCACTTCGGCGAACGGTTCAACGACAGGTACGACGACGACCGTCCACCGCGACACCTCGATGGCGATATCGTCTCGGGCTGCATCGAGGACGGCGCCGCAACGTCGCAGGGTGGCGGAACCGTCTGGTTTCGAGAGACCTTCGCCGGCGCCACGTACCGGCTGGTCGTCAACGTCGACGAGGGCACGGTGCTCACGGGCTACCCGATCTCGATCAACACGGTCGCCGCCCGAAACTCGGGTCGGTGGACGTCGGACCAGATCGAGGACATCCGGAAGTTCATCGCGACGGATCCACGGAGTGACTGACCATGGCCAGACACGACTACGACCTTCCAGCAGACTACGAGCAACGAATCGAAGACGGGACGATGAGCGAGTGGTACACGCAGGAGCGAACCAAGCGGCAGGCCCTCCAGCAGGACACGAACTTCGAGGAGGAGTTCCTCGGGCTTCGTGAGAAACTGGAGCGGCTCATCGAGGCCGCCAGCGAGACTGTCGAGATTCGCCGGTGATGATACTCCCGATGACCCACTGAGCGGTAGGCGAGGGACGGCCGACGCTGGCCGCGATATCGGCACACGAGCGGCTGCATCTCGGGACACCCACCGACGTCGATCGTGTGAACTCAGCATCCTCTGCTTCAGCATCAAATCACGCAGCCGCATCTGTCGCCACTGGTAGGCGTCGCGATGCTCTATGGGCCTCGGGTAACGGGGTACGGGCCGCTCCGGCGTGTCGGGGTTCGATTCCCCGACGGCGACGTTCAGGGACGCCATGAATGAATTTGAGAAAACGCGCCAAGGCCGTTGCAGGCCTGCTGGCAGTAATCGTGCTGTTGGGGCTGATCGCCGCCGACACCATGGACGCGTCGATCACGCTGACACTCGAAGACAAGATCCTGCTGCTATCGCTCATCGCCAGCTTGCTCGGTCTGGACAAACTGGCCGACGCCTTTCCGGTTCCCGGAGTGACGCAATCCCCGGAGGAACGTGATGATTCCGAGTAGCGAGCTCGTCGATACGCTCGGCCTGGTTGCCGGCTCGATTTGGGTGCTGGCAGCGCTGTACTTCCAGATGATTCGGCCCGAGCATATCGACTTTCAGTACACCATCGGGCTGTTCCTGGTCGGCGCCAGCATCATCATGGGCTCGAGCGCGATTGCGCTGTCGACTCGGCCACAGCTGGTCCAGGCGTTGGGGCTGGTCGCCAACGCGGTCTTCCTCGGCCTCGGCGTCGCCGTCTGGTACTGGTTCGACACTCACGACATGCGTCCAGAGACCCCGACCTAACGACTGATGACGGTGTTCCGCCGCCGGTCCGACGGCTTGCCGCGCCCGCCGGACCGACGCCGGTTCGTCCCATCCTGCAGCTCACCTGAGCATCGTACTGCCAGACACCCTCCCCACTACCCACATCAACTATGAGCAAGAAGACTCGCGGAGCCCGTGACGCCGTCATGGGCCTGATGATCGCACTCGCATCGTTCGCATACCAGCAGTTCGTGAATGGCAACACCGAGGTCGCGGCCGTAACGGCGGTCGTCGTCGTCCTCCTGTTCGGTGTCTTCCGCGAAGCCGACGCTCGGACCATCGAGTACTTCGCTGGCCCCGACGCTGAGGAGTTGAAGCCACTCCTCCGTCGCCTCGGCCGGTGGCTCCGGCGCATCATCGTCCGGTACAGAGCCCGATGACTGACGACCTCGACGAGGACGACGTCCGCGCAGCGCTGTCGGCCGTCGAGTCCGAGGCCGCCGACCACGGCGGGGACTACCGCGCCGGGATGCGTAACGCTCGGTCCATCCTGGAGTCGGAACTGCTCGGATGAGCCGCAAGACTGTCACCTTCCCCAAGGACGTCTTCGACCGACTCGATGGCCTCAAACACGACGACGAGTCGTGGCCTGAGTTCGGTGAGCGCGTCGCTGACGTCCTCGAAGCGCAAGACGGCGACGTGAACACGGAAACGAACACGGTGGTGGTCGAGAACGTCGAAGAAATCGCTCGCGCTTCTGCTGGTGAAGTCGAGAACCGCATGACGAGACGCTGAACACGGTGTGAACACACATGGGATACAAAACTGAGTGCGAGAACTGTGGAGACCTCGTCGATGAGCCGTTCCTGATGGGGCAGTTCCACGAGGACGAGTTCCTCTCGAACGAGCTCGGGGACCGGCTGAAGGAAGCCGGCTACGACCTCACCGACACCATCACGTTCTGCGACGAGTGCACGTTCAAGATACTCGTTCGAGCCTGACATGACCGAAGACCAGGACGACCGGGACGCTCGGGAGCAAGCTCGACGCGAGTACTGGAAGCGTCGGTCGGCGAAGGGCTGGCGCTGCCCGAGCTGCCGTCGCTCCCGCAGCGAGGTCGACCGCGTCGACGTTCACCACCGCGACGGGAACCCGAACAACAACGACCCCGACAACCTGGTCGCGCTCTGCCGGCGCTGTCACCTCTCCGGTCGCCACGACCGCGACGTCGACCAGGAGGCCCTCGCCCCGCCACAACCCCGCTACACATCCCCGCCTTCGCCGCGGAACCTCGGTCCCGGCCCGTGAACATCCTGATGACGCTTTTGATACGCCGAACAACCCCATGACCAACAACATCCACCCGGATGCACCGACCGATAGCGACGGCCACCCGGTCCATCCCGAGAAGGGTCACCGTATCTGTGGCCGGGGGAAGTCCGACCGGACCACGCCGACCGACCACGGTCGGGAGCGAGACGATATCCCGTTCTGCACACTCACCGCCGGGTGGGGCGTCGACGGGAAGGACACCGGCGCTTGCGACCACCACGGTGGCTCAGGTGGCGCTCCACCCGGCGAGGACAACGGGAACTACAAGCACGGTGCCTACTCGGAGCACTTCCAGTCCGACCTCTCCGACCGAGAGCAGGAAGCGTACGACGACCTCGTCAAGGCTTTCGATGACCAGGAGCGAGCGAAGCAGGTCGTCGACGAGCTGACCGCCGAGGCCCTCCTGAAGTACAAGCGCTCGGGGGACCACCGCTTCCTCCGCGAAGCCCGACAGCTCATGTCCGAGTTCAACATCGCCGACGCGACTGACCACCTGGACGTCGACGGCGTCGATGGGATGCTGATGAAGGACCTCCGGGAGGCTCACGATGAGTAGCTCGGCCGATGGAGGGCAGCGGACAGTGCGGCCGCGGCGGCCGAGTCACTACGCCGAGCGAGCAAAGGCGGGGGACGAGACGTGGCTCGAGGACTGTGTCCAAGAAATCGTTGGGCTCCAGGTGTCCGACGCGCAGCGAACCATCTGCCGATCGGTCGCCGGGCAGAAGAAAACGATTGTGCAGACCGCGAACGGCCTCGGGAAATCCTACATTCTGGCAGCTATCGTCAACGCATGGCTGTACGCGCTCTACCCGGCGACGGTCCTGACGACGTCCGGGACCGAGAAGAAAATGAAGCGGACGTTCTGCAAGCCGGTCGAGAACCTCCACGACTCCGCGCTTGACGGCGCCGGCCTCCCCGGCGACTACAAGCACCGGCCCGAGCGCATCGACTTTCCTGACGACCCCGAGCACTGGTTCGAGGCAACGTCTCCACAAGACGCCGGCGAACTCGAAGGGGTCCACTCGAAGTATCATCTTTCCATCATCGAGGAGGCCGACAAGGACGACGTCGATGCGAAGACGCTGGACTCGATGGACTCGCTCGTGACTGACGAACGCGACCGGATGATCGTCATCGCCAACCCTCCAGAAGACGAGACAAACATCGTCGCCGACCTGCTTGACAAGCCGACCTGGAACGAGGTCACCTTTTCATCGTTCGCATCGCACAACGTCCAGGTCGAGCTCGGCGAAGCCGACGGCGAGCAGATCGACGGCCTCGCCACGCTCTGGAAGATCAAGGAGGACTGGCAGGAGTTCAACGAGGAGCCGTGGCCTGGCGTCGACGAGGCGCTGCGGATGTCCGACCCCGATTCACCGGAGTTCCGGAAGGACCTCGACAAGCGGTGGTACCGACGCCGCGCCGGCGTGATCCCGCCGGAGGGGGCAAGCGCTCACCGCCCCATCGAGAAGGACGCCGTCGACGCGGCGTGGGAGCGGGAGACGACGTCCACCCGAGTCACCCCCCACGGGACCGGTATCGACGTCGCACGGAGTGGCGACAACACCGTCGTCGTCTCCGCCCACGCGAATCAGCTGAAGGTGCACTACTCGGAGACTGGCACTGACCACCCCACGCAAGAAGCCCGGATTCGCCGTGGGACCGACTCGTTCCCCGGCCTCGACGAGTGGCCGGATCACCCGGTGGCTATCGACGCCGTCGGCGAGGGCTCCGGGCTGGCAGACGATATCGTCCAGGCCTACCCCAAGGCGTCCCGGTTCGATGCAGGTGCCACTGCCAACGAGGAGCAGGAGTACAAAAACTGCTGGACCGAGGGACTGGCTGTCCTCGGCCAGTGGATCGAGAACGGGGGCGTCATCAACGACCGGAAGCTCCGTGAAGAGCTCCTGGTCGCCGCCCGCGTCGTGGAGTACGAGGAGAACTTCTACGCCAGCCGTGGGACGGAGGTCCTCAAGGCTTCGCCGAAAGCCGTGATCAAAGAGGTCCTCGGCCGCTCGCCTGACCACCTCGACGGTGCGCTGATGGCAGTGTTCGCCAGCGAGGGCAAGCGAGCGGGCTCGAAGGCATCCGGAACCGGAGTTTGGGGGACATAACACATGAGCGACAACACTACCGACGACGAGGCGTACGAGCTGACAGCTGAAGACCTGGCCGGCATCCAGCTCCGCACGATGCTCGCCGATAGCCTCGGCAAGCAGTACGGCGGTGACCGTGACCTGTACGACGCCTTCGGCTGGATCAAAGACCCGGACATCGAGGACTTCTATGCGATGTACCTCCGGAACCCGTACGGGCGGGCCGTGGTCGACATGCCGGCAGCGACCACGTGGCGGGACGGCCCCGATCTCTCCGATGAGGAAGCGAGCGGTGCCGACGAGTCCACGGAGTTCGAGGACGACGTCGCGACGTTCGTCGAGGAGCAGCGCGCATGGCACTACTGCAAGCGCGCCGACAAGCTGGCTGGCATCGGCGAGTTCGGCCTCCTGGTCATCGGCTTCGCTGACGGGAAGGACCTCGTCCAACCCGTTGACGAGGCAAAGCTCGACGGCGACCCGGAGAAGGACGTCGACTGGCTACGCCCGTTCAGTCAGAAGAGCGTGGACACACTCCGGACCGGCGACGCGACGTCCGGTCGGTGGGGTGAACCGATCTACTACAAGCTCGACCTCGGCGACGAGGACGACCAAACCGCCGAGGCCAGCACACAGGTGTGGGTTCACCACTCTCGTGTTGTCCACATCGCCGAGAACCTGCTCGATGACGAGGTTCGAGGAACGCCCCGGCAAGAGCCAGTCCTGAACCCACTGTTCGATATCGAGAAGACGATGGGGGCAGCTGCTGAGATGGCCTACCGCGGCGCCGACTACGGCCTGGCGGTGAACGTCGACAAGGACTACGACCTCCAGGACGGCGGCGAGAAGATGGAGAAGGAGATGCAGAACTTCATCCACGGGTTCTCGAAGACGTTGCAGCTGGAGGCCGCCGACGTCGAGCAGATCGGTGGCAACGATATCGACCCGACGCCCATCATCAACCCGGAGATCGAAGCACTCTCGGCCTACACTGGCATCCCGCAGTCGGTCCTGAAAGGGAACGAGACTGGTGAGCGAGCGACGAGCGAGGACCTCAAGGAGTGGTACGGGAAGATCACCGAGCGCCGGACGCAGTTCGCTGGTCCGACCATCGTCCGAGAGCTCATCGACCGACTACGCAAGTTCGACGTCGTCGCAGACCCGTCGGGCGACGGCTACGAACTCGACTGGCCGGCGCTTGCCGAACAGTCCGAGCTGGACGAGTCCGAAGTGATGGTCAACCGCGCACAGATCATCAAGTTCGTCCAGTCGATGCTGGCCGAGTACGGGACTGCTGAGGTGACGGAGTTCATCGAAGACGGCGAGTTCCCCGAGGTCGAGGCGGCCGGCGCTGTTCCCGAGCTCGACGAAGACGACGAGGAGGTCGAGGCGTACTTCCAGGAGCGCGTCGCCGAGTCGTCGGGGACCCCGGCGGGAGCTGATGACTGATGTCTGCGTGCGGCCACGATCACCACGAACTGGTCGCCAACGAGAAGCAGGACCTCACGAAGACGACGACGCTGCACCGTCGGGAGTTCGCACCGGCAGTCCGCAAGCGCTTCCGCCTCCTGAAGGGGCTGATACGGAAGACAGTCGGTTACACGTACGACGCACTCCGGCTCACCGCAGCGGAACCAAAGCGCCAGTTCGTGTTCGAGACTCGGGCCGAAGCAGTCGACCAGTTCCAGCAGTGGCTTGAGGACGCAGTCGACGAAGACGTCCTCGAAGTCATCGAACGCGAACGTATCCGGAACGGCGTCCACTACACGGCTCGGTACGTCCGGGCCGCCTACGGCAAGGGCCTCCGGCATGCTGGCGACCGCCTCGAGGACGCCGGCTTCGAGATCGGCGACCAGGCTGTGTCGGCGATGTTCAACATGCCGGTCCACGAGCGCGAACTGGAGACGATCTACACCAGGGCGTACGACAACCTGGACTGGATCACTCAGCAGATGCAGCAGAGCATCCGCTCGGAGCTGACCGAAGCGCTGGTCAAAGGGGAGAACCCCCGGAAGGTCGCCGGCCGCCTCACCGACGAGGTGGACGTCGGCATCAGCCAGGCAGAGACCTTCTCCAGGACGGAGATATCGAACGCGCACAACACGGCGTCGGCGAAACGCTACGAGGACGCCGGCGTCGACGAGGTCGTCATCCTGACGTCGGACCCGTGCACGGTCTGCGAGGCGCTCGCTGCGGGCGGGCCGTACCCGGTGGATGAGGCGGCGTCACTGATACCTGGTCGGACGCACCCGAACTGCGTCTGCACCATCGCACCGAACGTGTGAACACAGGCCGATGACCGTGGCGACGGCGCTCTCGTGAGCGCTCGAGCGCGAGGCCCTGGACTTCTGTTGCAACGATGACTGACGACAACGACATTCGCGTCCCTGTCCGGTACTTCAACCTCCAGGCGGGGACCAACGACGACTTCGATCCAGACGACGGTCCGTGGACGTTCAACGGCATCGCCGTCGGCATCGGAGACATCCTCCACATGGAGGACGGGACGCCCGTCCTCATGACCGAGGAGGAGCTCCGGAGGGCAGCGGCCACACAGGCCGGCGAGCCTGTGACGGCCGACCATCCCACCGACGAGTCGACTGGCCGACCGAAGTACCCGCCTGACACGGACGAGACCTTCGGCAAAGTGCCGAAGGCCGACTTCATCGAGGGCAAGGGCGTCGGCTACGAGATGACGGTCCACGACGAGGAGCTGGCACGCGGGCTGTACGCCGGCTCCTACGAGGTGTCGGTGCACCCTCGCTTCGGCGCTGAAGAGCGCGACCCTGCAACGGGCGCCCTCATCGCCGAGAACATCGAGTTCCTCGACCTCTCGGTCGTCTCGAAGGGCGACTCACCGTCGAACACGGTGAATTGGGGGGCATCGCAGGAGCTCGCGGCGTGGGCTCACGACAACGACATCTCGTCGGAGCTGACGGCGGGCGATGACGACGTCGATCTCGACATCGACGACGACAGCGCGAAGACGCTTCTTTCGAAGGCGGCCTCGATGGTCGGCCTCGATCTGGATCGATTCACAGTACAGGCAGACGACGAACCGGCGGAATCCGGCTCGGACTCAACCACAGACATGGACAACGGAAAGATCGAAACGCTCGTCGACGAGCACGATTTCAGCGAAGAGTCTCTGGAGGCGATGGAGGAAGACGACCTCGACCGACTCCACGAGAGCCTCGTCGACGGCGACGGCAAGCAGCAGAACCAGGGCGGGAACAACGACGACAGCAACACGGTCGAGGTCGACCTCGGTGACCACGACTCGTTCGACGACTACATCGACAGCCGTGTCGAGGACCAGGTGGCAGCGAGCAAGGCGGAAATCGAGACGGCGGAGATGGTCGAGGAGATCATCGCGCACTCCGACGACTTCGAGGAGGACGACCGCGAGGACCTCATGGCCTCGTCCGAGTCCGTGCTCGAGCAGCTGCACGACCAGGCGACGACGACGTCGGCTGCACAGCTGCCCGGGTCGGTCGGTCGCCAGAGCGCGGTCGCCGGCGCCGGCGGGA
>NZ_JAMQOS010000011.1:0-14393 GCF_031624605.1 Haloarcula onubensis
GTGGCTGCCTGCGCAGCCGCGGCGAGTGCCTTCGCGTTCTCTTCGAAGAGCCAGGCCGTACGCTCTTCCTCAGTCATCTCGGAACGCTTCGACCCGAAGAACTCAGCCGCGATTTTGCCCCCTTTCTCGGGATCATCGGCCATCTTGTGCTCGGCGTCGAGCGCCTCCAGGACGTCCTCCAGGTGTTTACGGTTCTGTTCGAGTGTGCTCTGTAGAGTCTTTGAAACCATCGTTAGTACTCCGTATCGGGGTCGAAGATCTTCCCCAGGTCGCTCTGGTTGTCTGTCCGTGCCTCCGCTCGCTGCTTGAGAAGGTGCTTATCCTCCTCAGTTGCTGACCCCGTCTGAGCGGCCAGTGCTGCCACCTGTTCTCGGGCCGATCGGTAACTGCGCTCGAGATCGGTCTCCGAGTCTTGGCGCTGCTGTTTTTGCTCTGGCTTCTGCAAAACGTCGGTTGCGAGACCCTTGAGCCGGCGCGCGAGTTCCGTGATCCGCAGAGCGTTCTCGATGGTCTGCTCGGAGGCCTCGGGGTGTTTCTCGCGTAGTTTGCTGGCTGTTCGTTCGCCGGTCACTGCAGCGTCGAGCTCCTTGATCAAGTCGCTCATGTCAGTGGAACATCCCCGTCGGGTCGCTGTCGATGGTCACTTCGCTATTCTGCTCGGTCTCATGGTCGTTGAGCTCGGCGTTGATCGTCTCCATCTGGCTGGTTAGATCTTGCAAGAGGCTGGTGAGCTGGTTGATGGCGACGGCGTTCTGCACCGCCGTCGGCTCGTCCTCGGAAGACGTCGAGGCCTCGTCGGCTGCGAACGCGCCGAGCTCTGTCTGTGAGTCGTTGTTTGTATCTCTCATTCTATATGAAATCCGTTCTGAGGGCCGGTTATGGCCGTTGCAGTCTGCTCGTTTGGGTGCTGCCAAGTCGACGCCCCCGGAGTTGAACCGGGCAGTGTCGGACTGAAAGAGGGAGGCCAAGAGAGAGCGGACGAGAAGGGAGGACATTGCCGCTCGACACCGGAACAGTGAGTGACTGTGCACTAAACCCTCGGCGGCCGGCGTGCAAACGGCCGTGTCATCGGGAACGATGTTCATGCCCCTTCGCACCCACCTGAAGACTCGCGTTCGAGGACATGCCGGAACTTACGCACCATAGGCCACCTCATAGAGTGCGGCCTCGAGGTCATCGTCGAGCTCGCCCGGCCGGTCACAGTAGAGGTCGTACTCACGAACGGCCCGGGCCTGCGTGTCGGTGAGCTCTACTTCGGTGTCCGAAGCTGGCTTGCTGGCGGAGAGGTCATCGACCGCTCTCTCCAGTTCCCGGCGGCTCTTCCGGGTCACGTTGCTCGCGCCTCCTTGGCTGCGTACACCAGTCCCCGAAGCACCTCTCGTGACTTCGGCCTCCGGTCCCACGCCTCGACGTCGACGCTGCCGGCGAGCTGGTCTTTCTCCTCAGCAGTGAGTGGGGCGGACCAGTCCTTGCCGTCCTCGGCGGCCAGCTCGTCGACGGTTCGTTCCAGGTCACGGCGGCTCGGCCGGGTCATAGCTCAACCACTGTCGTTCGCTCGTCGACGACGTCGCCGGCGTGAGTGTCATCACCGCTGTGTCCGGTGCCGACGACGACCTCGTTGATTTCGATGCGGTCCGGGCCCTCGTGCTGTCCGTCGTCCAGTTCCTCGATCTGTCGGTGTAGTTCGCGTTTGCTCTGTCTCATCGCTGTTGCTCCTTGATCGCCTCAACTTCCTCGGCCAGCTCCTGGAGGTCGCGGTCGTTCGTGACCTGGCGGCGGACGTTGACCGCGTAGGCGAGGGCCCGAATCCACTTGATCCGGACCTTCTCGTTGTCGGCATCGTAGACCCGGCCGGAATCGACCTTCCGGTGCGCCTCCTGGATCGCGGTGTCGAGCGTCGCCAGCATCTCGTCGTATCCTTCGCCAGCCTCGCTTTCACGCGTGTCCGCGCTCGCATCGGTGCTCAAGGCCGCTCACCCCCGGGGTTCTTTTTAAACAGCCGGTCGAAAACGGCTGAGAAGCGGGCTGAAAACCCTGTTTCCCTGTTGCTTAGTCCCGACGTGGGCACGGGATAGTGCCGGGTCATCTGGTGGCCTCCGTGACGGTCCAGCACTTTCGGCGGCCGTCGTCCGGCGAAGGCTCCGCAGCGACCAGGCCAGCCTCAGCGAGCTCGCCGAGGAGGCGTCGAATCCGGTCGACCGAGACACCCGTCTCCTCAACGAGACGGTCCGTCGTCAGCGGCCCCGCGTTGTCGCGGAGCGCGATGTAGACCAGTCGGGCAGACGGCGGCCGCGCCTGGATCGGTGCCGGGAGTTGAAGAGAAGTAGTTGCCATTCCTGTTGCACGTGAATATACCGTCTACAAGGCCTTAGAAGCGTGTTTGCTCCCCGGAATCCGGGTAGTTAGGCGTCGAAGGAATCGGCGATATCGTGAAGCTGCCGAGGAGGGTCATCGGGGTCGGGCCTCGAGTCGATGATGCCTCGGTCGCGGAGGTCGGCGACGGCGTTCTCCACGGCCGTCCGTCCTGCACCAGTCTCGTCGACGAGCTGGTCGTAGGTGAGTGGCCCCGTGGCATCGAGGACAGCGTACACCGCGGCGGCTGTCGGTGTCGATGCCCGAACTGGAGCAGGGAAGACTGAAGCGCGGTCGGGGGAGTGCGTGGGCGAGCTCACGTCGGAACACCTCCCGCAGCGGATGCCTGTAGACTCGTCTGCTGGAGGGGTGCGCCGAACTGGACGGTGGTTGCTGGTGGATCTGCCTCGTGGCAGAGCGTTCTGGCGATGCGAAGGTAGGGGTTGACGTCCGGGAGATGGGTCTGCAGGCTGTCGATATCCGGCGGCCAGCAGAACGCGGCGCCGACCGGGTCGCCGGGGTCGCCGAGGCGGTCGTCCTCGACGAGCGTGGCGACGGCGTCGAACAGGAGGTCCTGCACTGCGGTGTGGCGCTCGTCGACTGCGGCCGGGAGGATGTGCTGGCCGCGTTCCTCGTCATCGGCGAACGGCAGCGTCAGTCGAAGGCCGTCGTCGGTGTCCTGGACGATATCCAGCGCGACCAGTGCATCGAGGTGGGTCCGCAGCGACCGCGTCGAGACGCCGGCCTCCTCGGCGAGGGCGGTCTGTGTCAGCGGTTGGGACGACCGGAGGAGTGCCGCCACGGCCTTCGACAGCGTCGGCGGTGCATCGGGCAGGAGGCGGTCGGCCTCGAGGGCGGCCAGCGAGACGCGGACCTCGTCGAGGCGCATCTTCCGGGGCTCGTCCTCACTCCCGAGCCAGTGGACGGCGTCGGCGACGGCGTAGGGGTCGCCGGTGAGCGCCCGGAACATCGTGACCGCCTCGGGAGTCGCGGTGATGCCCCTCGGCCGAGCCATCCGGTTGACTGCCTCGGTGTAGGCCTCGCGACCTGGAGTCCCGACCGGCACGTCGACGGCGATCTCCGGGGCGTCCTCCTGGACGGACCGAGCCGAGCGGAGTTGGCCCTGGACGTGACGGGCCAGCCGGTGTGACGACGGACCCCGGAGCACGAGGCCACCGATGTACTGGCCGACGGGGTCCTCGGCGTCGACGTCCGGGGAGAGGGCAGCCTGACGCTTCCCGTCACGGCTCTCGAAGAGTTGCCGATAGACCGCGTAGTGGCCGTATCTGGCCTGGATCGAGACCGCGGTGGTGATGGTCTCGGCGAGGTCCTCCAGTTGACCGTGGCCGAGCGTCGACGGGACACGGAGCTCTCGGACGACGTTGACGCCGGCGACGTCCAGGAGGTGCACCATCGTCCCGGCGAGACCGTGCGCCGACCGGAGCAGCTCGCCGGCGAACGCATCGCGGTCCTCGACCTCGTCCTGGCGCCACTGGCGAGTCATGTCTTCGAGCCGCTCGCCCCACTCGGTGAGTTGCTTGTGAAGTTGTTCACCACATCCGACGGCATCATCCGAGAGGGCACCGATGCACCGGGCGTCACGGAGGAGGCCTGCCGACAGGTCGACGTCCTCGAGGCGGCTGGCCGGGAGTGCCTTCTCCAGCAGCCGGGGTGAACTGAACGCCAGTGCGGTACTCACTATGTACTGGAGGGGCGACGTTGCCCGGACAGCGACCACGGCCTCGTCCCGGTCGGCGTCGTAGCTGACGTACCGGGTGTGGCGCTTTTCGGCTCCGTCGGCCGTCGGTAGTACCCCCTCAGCAGCCGTGACACCGCCGTTCGTGGCCACGGCCCCGGCTGCAGCGTGTCCACCCCGACCCAACCACCGGGTGCGGTAGGCGGTGCCGGTGCTGTCGTCGGCCGGCGGTGCGGTCGAAGGAACGTCGGGGCGGGGGTCCTGACGCGCGGGATTACACGTCCTGTGGCTGGGGTTTCCGGTTTCGCTAAACAGTGCGTCGAGTTCAGCCTGCCGGCCGTGTTCGGCGTCGAGACGGTCCAGAACAGCGGAACCGGCTGGCGTCAGTTGCGCGTGCTTCTCACGGCCGACGTCGAAGCGCTCGACGAGGTTGCACTCCTCCAGCACCGAGAGGGCCTGGCTGACTGCTGCCTTCCCGACCGACTGTGTGGCGACGAGGGCGGCCTGTGACTGACGCTCGTTGGGTTCTGCGGCCAGGAGGCGAAGCGTGTGAACCTCGCGGCTGTCGGCAGTGAGCGCGGTCGTGACCGCCTCGACGTCGACGTCGGCGGGCAGTGGCCCACCCCGACCAGCGCTGACGTGTTCAGTAAACTCACTCGGGAGATACTGGCCGTGATCCTCGACGAGCCAGCGGGCCGTGAGGCCGGTCGTGACGACGGCGACGTCGAACACGTGGGCCAGGACACCCAACAGTTCCAGGGCGTCCTCGCGCTGCGCGCGCTTGCGCTCTCGGAACGCTGGCCCGAGGCGGACCGCGACGGTCGGCGTGACGTTGGCGGCCTCGAGGACGGTGAGGGGCCCATCGGCGAGGTCGCCGGCAAGGGCCTCTTCGAGTGTGCACCGCGTGCCGTAGACCGTGACCGTCCCACGGCCGAGGGAGGCGGTGTAGTTCAGCGCGTCCTGGTGGTAGTCGTGTTCCGCTGGCCGGTCGAGCCACGCGACGAGCTGTGCGTACCGACCATCGCGAGCGGTGATGCCGGTCTCGCGCATCGCACCGGGCCACTCACGACGTCCGCATGTCCCGGCGAGGACCTCACGGACAGCGTCGACGAGCTGGTCCTGGAAGCCGTTGGTCGTGGCGATCTCGTGCCACAGCTCCGACGGCGCCAGGTCGCCGGCGTCGACGTGCGCGACCGCGTCGACGGGGGCCTGTTCGGTCGGTCGGAGGCCTGCCTCAGGCATGCGTTCGCCCCCGGACTGTGCTTGCTTCGAGACCCATCTCTTCGCGCACCCACAGCGGCAGGTCGATCGGGCGCGCGTCGGGGTCGAGTTCGCTCGTCGACTCGCCCCGCTGTCGGAGCGTGACGCTCCGGATGTGCTGGAGAATCCAGCCGGCCGACGTCCGCCGGAAGAACGCGGTGCGCCGGCAGGTCGACGTCGTCTGTCTCGTGGGCGGGTTCCACGATATCGACCGGGTCTGCGGCGGTTCGTCCTCGTCAGATTGGTGTGTATCTCGGTCTGTCATTCCGTCCTGAACGGCTGTGTTGGCCGCTGACGGACGCAGTTCGCACTCTCAAAAGAGCGTGCGAAACACCTAACACGACGGGAGACAAACTACCGTGCACAGACACCTCCTCGGTGTCGAACACGCCGTGCTCCCGTCGCGTCCACCCGGTCGCGGCGGAGTACGCCGTGGCCGGGCTTGCGCCCGTGCTCGTCACAAAACGACGTCGGCCGGAGCCTGGACAGTTTCAGGCCGGCGTCGTTTCTCTCGATTCCACTGACCATGAGACGCTTCACTCCCCGTCAGCCCTTAAGAGTTGGCGGAGGGTGTCGCTCGTGTTTGCATGGCCGTCGGTGTCCCGAAGCTCCCGCACGTCGCGGGCAACATCCGGCTCCACCGAGAGTGTCGTGTAGTCCGTCATCGTCTCAACTCTGTCTTGGAACCATAGGTTTATAATTACCGTGTCTCTCAAATTGACAAGAGAGAAATAGCGTATGTCTGGAGACAACGAGACCGAAGACGGCCCCTGGATTGATCGCCCGCAAGGGCTCCTGACGGCGACCGAGCGTGACGTCCTCCGCTCGGGTGAGCAGTTCGAAGCACGCGGTCGCGAGGCTCGCGCTCGAGTCCGCCGCCGACTCCGCGACAGCGTCCTCGATTACGTCCTGCTCGACGAGTACCTGCCACAGAAGGACATGCAGCAAGTGTTCGGATGGGATGAGACCGACCCGAGTGACATGCTCCAACTGAACGTCGCCGAGGCGCTGAAGGCACAGGTTCGGTTCGCCTACCACGCTGCAAAGACGGCGAACCTTGACCCCGAGAAGCTGATCGGCGACGCCGTCGACGAGGCGAAGGGTGTGCGTATCGAGAAGTTGGTTCAGAAAAAAGAAGAGACGCCCGAAGAGCTCACACTAGGCGAAGTCCAGACGCTACTCGGCGCTGGGGCACTCGGACACGAAGAGTCTCAAGAACTCATCTCGGCAGACGCCACCTCCTATGGAGGGATGGTGAGCGAGGACGAGGCAGGGGAGGAACTCGGCCAGAAAACCTCTCTCGAAGACGACGACAGCTAGACGCGTGTCGTGCAGCGTCGCATGAGAAATATAGTTTATAAGAGGCGGCGGCTCAGTCGCCGCGGCCTTCACGCCGGCGCCGGAGCGCACGACGGGCCAATTCGCGTGTCTCTTCGGTGACGCTCTCTCGCCGCGAGAGCGATTCGAGCTTTTCCTCACGGGTTCGTTCGCGCAGCTCCGGCTCGCCGCCGACGTCTGATTCCTCAGACATCGTATCCCTCTCTTCGGAGTGCTTTGAGGAAGTTCTGTGCGTCCTTGGAGTACGGAACATCGCTCTCAGCGATGAGCTTCAGTTCCTCGCGGACCTCATAGAGCCCGTCGAGACGATCGTTGTTGTGATCTGGGGTCGTGTTCATGGACAGTCTCCGTGACGTCGGCGTTCGATACGCCGACGCCTCTCCGGGACTGGCGGGCTGAGGGGCCCCGCTACGCCTCGCCGTGATACCGCCGGGCGATGGTGACCGCCGCGGACCGGTCCCGGCAGACCTCACCGACGGTACAGTCGTCGTTCACACAGGTCAGCGTCTCACAGCCGCGGCCACCCAGGTCTCCGAGCGTCCCGCACTCGTGACAGAGTTGGCTGGTGTACTCGGGCGGGACGTACGCAACGGCCAGCCCGGCGTCGAGGGCGCGGTCGGCGAGAAGCTGTTGTGCGACGGCCGGGCAGTAGTCCGCCCACGCCATTGCTCCGTGGGCGGCCTCGACGAGTGGCCGCGGAGTGGTCGAGAGGTCTTCGAGGACCACCACAGCCCGCGGGTGGGCCCGTGCGACGCCCACCACCTGGTCGGCGGCGCACTCGAGGGCCCGTCGGAGTCGTGGCCAGTACCGCGCGACGAGGTCGCCGAGTCGGTCCTGGTCGTCGACGTAGTCCGGCGCCGTGCCGAGACGATGGGTGGCCGACTGAAACTCGCTGTACAGGCGATGCGCGTAGTCTGCGTTCACTGTGGCCGCGCCGCCGACACCGTCCGCCGGCGAGGCAGCGGCGAAGAGGTAGCGAGCACTTCCGACGTCGACTCCGACCGGCGTGATCGAGTCGGGCCCGAGAGGCAGCGTCGTCGTGGCCTTGGCGCTGTGACTACTCATCGGCTGCTCACCCACTCGTCTCGGTCGGCCGGGTCGTAGGCCACGATCTCGTCGAGGAACCGCTGGAGTTCGGTGACTGTCCGGAAGGCGGCGAGGTTCAGTGTATCGATGTAAGCGTCGTCCTCGGTGTAGACGTCCCAAATCGGGTCCCCGTCCTCGTAGTGCTGGCTGTAGAGTTGCAGACCGTGGTACTCCAGGACAGCACCGTCGAGATACGACTCCTGGAACATCTCCTTGAGAAAGTCCACCGCATCGTAGGGGACGTCGTCATCACGTGGAGCGATGACGTCGGTTGGGTCAGGGAGGCTCACGCCGACCCCTCCAGTTCCTTCAGCCGGTCAGTCTCCTCGTCGACGACGTCGACGAACTCCGTCTTGGTCTCGTCGTCGGCATCGAGACCTTCGTAGTTGATATCGCAGGCGATCCAGCCCGCGCAGTCACCGCAGAGCGAGCCGGCGATGCGGCCGGGAAGACCTGCGGCGCCGAGTGGGAACTCTAGTTCCAGGTAGTACCCGGCGTCCAGCGTCTCGCCGCACTGCATGCAGGCGTCGTCGGGGAGCGAGTGGTCCTGAACGAGCTGGCAGGCAGCGCAGATATCGGCCTGCATCGGGTCGATGGTCCGGACGGTCGTCCGGTCGACCATCTCGGGCGGCTTCGGGCCGCCGCAGATGTCGCACGTGGGCAGCTCGTCCGCGGATGGGTCACTCGCCATGCTGCACCTCCTCGGCGGCCTCAGCCCGCTGGTGGACCTCACGGAGCGCCCTGGCGACGTCCTCGGCCAGGGTCTCCCGCGGCGTCTGCGTAGCCGAGCGCTGAGTGTACTGGTCGAGCACGTTGTCGACGTCCAGGGCGAACTGGCTGGTGGTCCGCCGGCCGGTCGGGAGTGCTCGCGTGGCCGTGGTGTACCGCCGGACGCCGTCGAACGGGATGCGCTTGCGCGCCTCGAGCTCGCCGTCGTCGGTCACGAGCAGCGTGTAGTCGTCGTCGCCGGCGTCCTCGATGAGCAGCGTCATCGGCCGCCCCCGCAGCAGGCGCCTAGTTGTTTCGCGTACCACCGGGAGTGGACAAACCGCTGCGGACAGTCGCCGGCGTGAGGGAAATCATCGATGTTGTGGCTGACAGCTCCACATTCCGTGCACCGAATCTCGCCGGTTGGACGCTCTGCTGTCAGGCCGCCCTCACCCACGGACACCTCCTCGCGGACGATCTCGAAATGAGTGTCCGGCGCGGCAAACGATTTCATCGGGCACCACCACAGCAGTCGTCGAGGTCCTGCTCGCACATTGCCTCAGTGCCGCAGTCACCGCAGCGGACGTAGTCGTGGCCGGTGTAGTTGCCGTACTTGTTGAACTCGGGGAACGGGCCCTCGATCCGGCCGCCGTCCTCGTCGACGAGCTCGGCGCCGTCGCCGGCGACGATGATACCGCCATCGGCCGCGGCGACGCGCGGGCCCTGGACGTGCTCACCGAGCTGGTCGTCGAGGCCGTCGGTGTTGACCCACGCCGGGATCTCGCGCTCGCCAGTGGCGAACTGAACGCGCTTCTGGTGCTTGCACGTGACGTCGCGGTACTCGGAGTCGGGACACTCGCACGTGCCCGTTCGCATGTCGACGAGGTACTCGGAGCCGCTGCCGGAGACGACCAGGAAGAGGTCGTCGGCGCCGCGGGCTCGGCCGACGTCGTCGAGGACGCTGTGGACCTCGGTCAGGGCGCGGACGTCGCGGGTGTCGAAATCGGTGCTACCGTCAGTGCCGTCGGCTTTATCCGACGACGGAGTGTAGTTCGTCATGCTGTTAGTCGCAGCACGGTCGAAGGGCGTTCCAGCGCCCGGCGGCCAGTTTCTACGTGGCCACCTGCCGTGCTTACCTACATGTACCACTGCCACCCACTTATAGTTATGCATATGCGGGAACGTTGCTCTGACTGGCAACGTTTATGGTATGCGGGAGTGATATGAGCATATGGCAACCCAAGGAGAAAAGGCGGATAGCATGAGCCGCCGCCGTGCTTTATTAACCGATCGCGAGCGAGAATTGCTTGCCAACGACGACGAGGATGAAAAGGAATACCGCTACCAGGCGGCGTCTCGGATTAGGAACAAAATCGAGGATGAGCTTACCGAAGACCTCGAGATACTCGAGGAGCACCATCCCGAGTTAGCACGTGAGCTCCGCGACGTCGTTTGCAGCGATGCCTAACTACGAGACGACACCACCGCCCGACCGGCTGGCCGACACGGTACAGCTGCGGACTGCCTTCACCGTCGAGCACGGCGACGTCGTCCGGTTCATGGTGCAGTTAGAGTACTGGCTCGACGGCGAGTGGCAGCCGGTCGTCCGGTACGACCACGACGAGGACCCAAGCATCGGCCACGATATCGCCGAGGAAGGGTTGCACATGGACGTCTACCGCGACGGCGAGAAGCTCCGAGCGGAGGATATCACCGGCCCGATCCCACCCGCCGACGGGTTCGATTACGCCGAAGACGACTTACGAGAGAACGTACAACAGTATATCAAGAGGTTCGAGACATGGCACGGAATCAGAGACGGGAGCAGCCTGTGAGCGACGACGAACTCGAAGAGATGGATGAGCGCATTGAGGACCACTTCGACCGCGTCCGCGACCGTCTGGACGACGAGCTCGACGCCGAGTGACAGCGTCAACAGCCACAGTCTTCTTTCGTCACAGCGGGGTAAGCCGGGTCGGCTAATTCTAAATTTGTATCGCGCAGAACGATTTATCAGCCGTCACAAATCCTTAACCAACAGATGGGGGATGCAGCCGGCTGTGTTGGTTAAGCGTCTGACGTAGGTTTATCCAACGCGCTGGTGATGTGGGCTCTGTGATATGACCGAAACGAGCGAAACGACCGGAACGACAGCGCCGGTCGTCGCGATGTTGAATCAGAAGGGGGGCGTGGGGAAGACGACGCTGACGGTGCAGTTGGGCGGCCTGCTCGCCTCTCGCGGGTGGGACGTCCTCGCCGTCGACTTAGAGCCCGAGGGCGCGCTGACGTCCATCCTCGGGTTCGACGACGTCTATGGCGACCTCGACCAGCCCGTGACACTGCACGATCTCTTGCTCGACCCGCAGTCCCACGCCGATCACGCCGGCGACCTCGTCCTCGAGGGCCCGGAGTTCGACCTGCTGCCCGCCCACGAGAAGATGGTCGACAACACAGCGTCGGCCCTGGAGGGCGAGCCGAAGGCCCGCGAGCGCCTCGGGATGGCACTCGACACACTGCGGGACGACTACGACGCCATCCTCGTCGACAACGAGCCGTCGATTAACGTCCTCACCGACAACGCGCTGCGCAACAGCGACGGCGTCGTCATCCCGACCTACGCCGAGGGGCTGTCGATCCAGGGCCTCGACCGACTGCAGAAGCAGATTGCGTCCATCGAGGAGTACTACGGTCCGGTGAACGTCCTCGCGCTGGTCATCAACCGCATCGAGCACAACAAGCAGGCCGAGGCGATGGTCCAGAGCCTTCGCGACGGCTTCGGCGAGCACCTGCCCGTGGTCGAGATACGCAAGCGCGTCGCACTGCAGCGCTCGCTCGTCCAGGAGGGCGTGTCGGTCGTCGCCGCTGACGAGGAGACGGACATGCTCCCGCACCTGGAGGACCTCGCCGGCGTGGTGGAGCGCGAACTGCTGCCGGAGTCCCGGCCGGTGGTCGGCGATGAGTGACGAGGGCGACGACGTCGACGACGAGCTCGGCCAGGTCGGCGAGCAGGTGGGCGGCATCGCCAACCGGTTCGGGAAGTCAGAAACGAGTGAAACGACCGAAACGACTGAGGCGAGTGAAACGAGCAATATGAGCCAAACGACTGAAACCACTGAAACGACCGAGACGACTGAAACGCCGGTGCCAGGAGACGAGGGCTTCCAGCTGCGCGAGCACTGGAACGGCCGGACGATCTACCTCCCCGACGACGCCGTCGACGACCTCGACCTCCGGTACAAAGAGTGTTCGATCAAGTGGCAACAGCAGCACGGCGGGGAGCTCCCGAAGAACGAACGTTTCTACCCGGCCGTGATTCGGGCAGCGCTGCGGGGGACGTCCATCGAGGCAGAGCTGGACCTGGACGGCTGAGGGGCGAGCGACCCCACATCTTAACCAACACTGGCCGTAACTACACCCGACTGTTGGTTAAGTCGCGAGCCGATCCGCTGACGGAGCCCCGCACTCGAGGTTCGGGTACGTTCCCCAGCGGTGCGAAGGCGGGCACCAGTCGCTACCAACGGAGGCGGGCTGGGTTTTTAGGAGTGCGCATGGCGCGCATCGGAGATAGGGGCCTTCTACTGCAAGAATCTCCATTCCCGAGCGGCCTGCTCAGACAGAGAGCAAAAAAGTGTGCAAAACAGCTTAGAGCGGAAACAAGCGCTTGTGGGCTCTCTATTTGGGATAGGAGCATGGTCTGAAACGCGGGTTTGGGACAGAATCCGCGCGGACCGTAAGGGTGGTTGAAAAGTGCGCATGTCTCGATATCGGATGTTTGGGGCGGTGTACTTCCAGAATCGTACTTGAGGGGGCGTAAGGGTGGTGCCCGTCCCTGAGAGCATACTTAGCGACTCTATCGAGCAATCTCCTGCCTTCATTCGGGGTTTCCGAATTGATTTACCATAGTAGGAGTGCGCGCGGAATGGGCGCATCGGCGGAATCGCGTGCAGTCTGTCGGTTTTGAGAAAAACTCTCGGAACGGTCTCAAATCAGCAGTGGTGACAAGCCTACCCGCCCATATCACCGTATTTATCTGGTAATCTGGGGCCAGAAGTAGCAATCGGCCAGAATCGACCCCGCTTCCGTCTTTGGGTTACCATTTACTACCCGTATAATCTGACATAGTTCGACAGCCTGTTTATGTCGGAATCGCGGAATCTGCCCGAACTATGCGCGCTGATCAGGGGAAGCCACCGAGGCCCTTGACGATATCGCGCTCAATTGCAGTTTGAATGTCTTCGACATCGACCTCGCCGTCGTTATTCGTGTCGAACGGATTGCCGTTGCCTCCGCCGCCGCCACCGCCGCCGCCACCGCCACCGCCGCCGCCACCCCCTCCAGGGTAGTTACCTCTCACGATATCTCTTAGCACTTCTGGGACATCGACCTGTAGTTCAGGCAAGTCGCTGACAGACGGGCCTTGGAGTTGCGGGAGGTCGGACTGCGACGGTGTCGGGATAGTCGGCCAAGACCAGTTTGAGCTCGGTTCTGGGATATCTGGCCAGTCCACCGTCTCGGAGAGGTCCGGTACGTCCGGCCAGTCAGTTTCTTTGAATGGGTCGGGCGATGTAGGCCAATCGGTGCTGGCGAAGGGGTCCGGCGTGTCGGGCCAGTTGACATCGCCGAACGGGTCTGGTGCCTCGGGCCACTCGAACTTGGTCAGACCTTCGACCCACTCGGGCTCCTCTGGCTCGAAGTTGCTGAGGTCCCCGCTTGCAAGCGCCCCATAGGCACTGCGGGTGGTGGCTGCTTGCGCACCAAGCGTGTCCGTGACGACGCCGGGCGTCAGTTTACGCAGCGCCGTTTCGTTCAGCCCCGTCGGGTCGAGGATGTTCTTGGCGCCGGTCGCTGCAGCACCCAGCGGGTCCTGGATGGCGTTGCCAACACCAGAGAGTCCAGAGAATCGTTTGCGTCCCTGCAGTGTTGCGCGACCCTCCGGCCCGAAGACGCCCTGGCCGAGCGCATATCGCGACGCGCCACCGATAGCGGCGGGGATGGCGAGCGCCCCCGCCGCGGCCCCTGCCCCGCCCGCAGCGAGGCCGCCCACGCCGCCACCAACAGGCAAGATGTTCAGCCCGCCGCCACCACCGCCGCCGACCGAGCCGCCGCTCATCTCTTCGAGTGTGTCGAGTATCTCGACGAGTGTTTCGTTCTGCTCTTTCATCATCGACGGAAGTGAGGTCCCAGTAGCACCACTGAGGCCGCCGTCAGTCCGCATCCGTTGACTTGGAGGTGGCGACGCCTGGACGCCGACCGAAACATCTGACACACCCCGCTCGATGTCTTTGCGGGCCTGTTTGAGCGAGCGCTGGTCCACTTCGACGCTGAGGAGGGCGGAGGCTCCAAATTCAGTCACTGTCCTCACCTCCTTCCGACGGCGCCGGGAGAGAGAGGTCGACGTCGACGTGGGGCGCGACGTAGCCGAGTGTCGCTCGGAGCTCTCGGAGCAAGTCCTCGTCGAGCTGGCTCATGTCCTGGCGGACCGTGTCCAGGTCCGGCCGGCCGAGTAGCTCTTGCCCGACGCGGAACGCCTCTTGCAGTTCGTCGATGTACTCCTGTGTAGCGAACTCGCCGTCTGGGAGCTCTGACTCGTGGCCCTTCTGAACGGCCTCGAGGAGCGTGATGACTCCCCGCAGCACTCGCAGACAGTCGATGTATGCCGGGTCGGCGGACCCCTCCGCCGTTTCGGGAACCCCGACAGAGAGCACCGGGCCCTCCTCGATCTGGTCACTCGGCATCGTTGATCCTCCGGGTCACCACCCACTCAGGTAGCTCTTGACAGTCCGCATCTTGTCGGACTCGGCGACCTCTGGTGTCCCCGACTCGCCAGTGGCTGCCTGCGCAGCCGCGGCGAGTGCCTTCGCGTTCTCTTCGAAGAGCCAGGCCGTACGCTCTTCCTCAGTCATCTCGGAACGCTTCGACCCGAAGAACTCAGCCGCGATTTTGCCCCCTTTCT
>NZ_JAMQOS010000012.1:0-14075 GCF_031624605.1 Haloarcula onubensis
TCCGGCCGGGACGACGGCCGTGTCTGCCGGCACGCGACAGGAAGAGGAAGAGCGAGAGGATGTCGTCGAGGAGGAGGCCGAGGAGGACGCAGAAAACGCAGGCGAGACAGCCGAAGAGGAAGAGGAAGTGCAGGTGAACGTGCCCGAGGAACTGCTACCCGACGAGGAGCAGACTATCGGGGAGGATGGCACCGAAGCCGAGGAGGACGATCTGACGGCCGAACCGGAAGAGACGGCCGAAGAGGAACCCGCACAGGAAGAGGCCGAGGAACCCGAACTGCCGTTTGAAATCCCGCGCCAGCGGCAAGTCGAGAACGACGCCGAACCCGAAGAGACACAGTCTGATGAAGGGTTCGACGAACGGTTCCGGGAAGGAGGGCAGGCCGCCAGTGGGTCAGACAGTCTACTCGGCGGTTTGACCGGGACAGGCCCGTATCCCGGTCTGACTGGTGGTAGTGGCGCGGGACCAACTGTGCCCGGACTGTCCGGCCGCGAGGACCAACAGCCTCGCGAGATAGAGACACAGCAGCCACGGCAGGGGCAACAGCCGTTTGTCGGTGGCCGCGAGGACGAAAGCCAGCAGCCGGGGCAGTCGCCAGCGCAGGACGTGGGCGACCTGCTGGATATCGGACAGCCCCAGGATGTCGGGCCAGCAAACGCACAGGCCCCACAGAGCGCGCTACAGAGCCTGTTTGAGCAGCCGCAGTTGTTCGAGCAGCCTAACGAACAGCCCACAGAGAGCCAGACGACGAATCCGAATACTCCGGCTAATGAGTACGGATACGGGCGCGCGCAGAACCGCCGGAAGCGTCGACGACTGCCCCGCCCGGACCTCGGCGGTGGCGACGACGACCGCGACGATGGGCTATTCGGTGACGCCTCTCCGATCCTCACAGACTTCCAGAATCCGCTTACTGGCGAGCGGCTGGAAACCGACCCCGGCGATAGCAGCGGCGACAGCGCCAGTCTGCCGGGATTCAGTGACGATGACGGCCCGGACCTTGGAGGGTTGGGGCTGTGACGGGGTGGGCGCTGGCCGTAGATGGGCAGGTCGACGAGACGCGACGGCTACAGCGGGACCCGCCACAAGAGTTCGACAAGACTGCTTGGTACGAGTGTCAGGAGGATGGCAAGACGCTCTTGAGGGAGTGTGCTATCATCGACTGTCCCGACTGTAGCGGTCGCGCCTACTGGGCGTGCGGAATAGTCGAGTGCTCAGAGTGCAAAGAGCGACAGCGGCTGGTAGGATGATGGACACACGAGCACAGTCTATCGGGCTGGCTCGCTTTATTCTCTCCTTGATAGCAGCCGCGCCTATCGTCTGGATCGTCTGGGAGACTACCGGCCGCATCCTGCCCGGTGCCAAGAACGCGACGAACAACAGCAGCGCCAATCAAGCGACCGTCTGGATTCAGGACGGCATCGACTGGCTCCCCTTGGCATTCTTGCTGATTAGCTTCATCGGCATCGTCGTACTCGCTATTTTTCAACGTGAGGTGCTACGATGAGTCGGGTTTTCGATTTTACCGTTTGTGGGGTCATAATAATCATCTCTGCTGTTATCCATCGTATGAGTGTCGAGCTTTTCGCGCCGGAGTCACCGCTGCACGTACTCGCCAGTGACGGGACCGCCACGCTGAATGGCGCGGCGCGAGCTGACCTCTGGTTTCAGATATTGAGTATCTGGGTTCCAGTGTTTGCCATCGGCGGCATCCTGACCTGGAGCCTACTCAGGGAATACCGGAGGACTGTCGCCACGGCCACGCGAGGACGGCGGCCGTAGGCCTGTTTTCATCCGTTTGTATCGGCCTGACCCCAAGGGTAGACAGTAGGAGAAGGCGGTTGCAGGATTGCTTTGTAGCAGATTCTGCCGTATTGGTTTGTCGGCGCTGTCTTACCTAACAGTCAAATGATTGTTTGGCAAGACGGCGAGAGCTAGCACTGGCTTTCGTGCGTTGTACGATAGGACAGGGTAGGTGTGTGTGTGTGTGTCCGGCCGGTTCATTGAGAGCGACGAGAGACGTGCGTGTGTCGCCGCAGTGGTTTGTACGGGCCAACCAACCTACAGACACCTACGCCCACGAGGACGCCGGCCACGTCGACGGCGACGGACCCCACAGGGTCGCGTGCGTATGCGGAGAGAGATACCACAGTCTGACGAGCGGATAGTGCCGGCGACAGGGCCAGCTCGACGACGACCGGAGCGGCGATCTCCCCGGTGTGCCCCGGCCCCTTCGACCAGTTGAATCTGATTTGGCTCTACGCACATATAACACGGTATGTGCCGCGTTGTTGTAGTTTGTCGATGGGTCGCGCGTTGTATACGTTACATACAGTACGCTCTGTGTCTTGAGTGTCCTATCCTGTCGCTGTCTTGCGATTAGCAATGTGGTGTTTATGTATGGTATCTGTGGTGGTCGTCGTGGGTGTTGGCAACTACGAGCGCCTTTGCCTACGTCTTGATAGGTGCGTGACATACCATACAGTCCGGTAGCAGACTGTCACACTGCCGATGGTACCAGCAAAAGCCGTTAATCTGGCCGGGTGAGAGTTGGTATCTGTGCGTTGTGGGCATTTTCAGCCCCCAAGAGAGAGTAGATATCCGTGGTGTGATCGCAGTTCCAGCAGGCCCATTTCCCTTTCGCGGTGTGGTTCATCGGTTCGCCGCATTGCTCACACTGAGCGGTCCCCGATAGAGTGTCGTGGTAATCAAGAACGACATCGAGGGCGTCACCGGCCGAGTGGATATCTCCGCCAGTGAGACGTTCGGCTGCCCGTATGAGCCTGTCCCGCTGGTCCCTGCTAAGTCGTGGGCGGTAGGTGTTTGCCGTCACCGTCCCGACCCTCCGTATAGCCACACCAGGACGCCGGCAACCACCAATAGAGGCATTCCAAAGGACAGCAGCGGGACCCACCAAGCGAGGGCATTTGGACCGGCCGACGTGGTGGACAGATACCCCAGCAGGTTGTGGGCGATTAGTGCCGCGCCGATAGACACACCCACCAAGACTGTCAGCTGCACGGCGACGGGCGTTTCGGCGGCCGTGCTCATGGCGTATCACCACGTAGCGGGACGCCGATATCAGCGTAAAAAGCCGGGTCTGTCGCCCTGGCCTCATCATATACTGTCTCGACATACTCGGCCACATCGGATATGTCGCAGCCAGTTTGGTATTCTCCGCCGCTCTCGGTGTATGGGACGGCCGCTTTGTCGTCGTAAATGACCACTCTGTCGATGGTGGGCAGGTCGGGCGTATTGAGCACCTCAGTTGGCTCTCCCCACCGGACGCGGCCGGCTGCACGCGCCCGGAACTGTGTGCCGATGGTCTGTTGTCCCTCCGGCAGCAGGTCAGGTGGTACGTCTACAGGTTTGCTCATAGCACTCGCCCCCAGCGAGCATCCTCAGGGTAGCCGTCAACATCCTCCGGCCAACATCGGTCACACAGCCGCGTGTTGGACGTTCGTAGGAGGATAGACAGGGACCTAACCCCCACCCGTCGAAAACATTGGCCACAGGCCATTTCGACCGGCTCCCCCGTATTGCGCGGGATATGGTAGACGTTCCCGGTTGGTTTCGCGGCGAGTACTGGCGTATCCCGCTCGACCAGCTCGGTGATTGGGTCCGTCATGACCGCGACTCCCTCACACCGCCTCTTTCCCGCATTTTGTCGCAGTTCGGACAGGCGCGGGGCTGGTCGACGCCATCGGGCGTGAACACACGTGCGTAGTGTTCTGTGACGTGCGACCCGCAGTTACCGCATTCAGGCATTGCTGTCCCCCGGCGAGACATCATCTGGTGTGATCCCGTCCGCACAATCAACACACCTGGTTGCCATGTCCGGCAGTTGCCGACGCTGTATCGGCTTTAGCGAGCCGTTTGTAACCTTTTCACAGCGCGGATTTAGGTGGTAGGTGGTTGGCCGAGTGTTTGTCAAAGCCACATACACGGTCTCGGCTTGTTGCTTACTCATCCTGCCACCGCCCCAGAGAGTCCCGACCGATGTACGCTTCGGACAGCTCCCGTAGCGCCTCGCTCCGTGTTGGCCGGTCCCCGATCTCTTCGGCTATTGCGTCTAACGTCTGTTCAAAAACCTGTTTGTCAGACTTTCTGACAGTGATTGTGGTCTTTTCTGTCATGCTGTCTCACCACTTTGCACAGTCCCTGCAGTCTGTTTGAGCACGAAATACAACGACACCGGAAGCGTCACTGTAAGAGCGAAGCCAAGGACCACCGACACGGCCAGTGCTGCGACCCCAACCGGCGGCTGGGCCACAATCAGGCCGAAGGACACACCCAGCACAAGGCCCAGAGTAGCTGTAAGGAGCGTAAGCGCCCACACTTCGGCCGGCGACCCGAACGACGGCGTGGCGGCGAAGAGACGGCTTAGGATGCCCTTACTCTCTCCGCCGGTCGTGGTGGGACCTCCGCCCGAACCAGCTGCTTGTGGCTGCCGGTCCTGCCAGTCAGCCAGCCAGAACACAGTCGAATTACCGACGCTCCCCCGCTCGATTTCGTCGTGTCTCTCGATTTCGTCTGTCCGATTCCGTACCCCTTCTGGCGTGACGCCCAGGTAATCCGCAATGTCGGTGGTGGTTACGAACGGCCGATCTGCGTCTTTCAGACAGTCGGCCACCCGCTCGCCCCGCACAACCTTCTTTCTTGGCACATATAGCCATAACAGACGCTCTACTGTAAAAGTTGGTGCTAATCTTTGGGTAGCTTAACCGGCCAAAAACTTATTGCGGTCGGGCTATTACACCCTGATAGACAATACACGCGACTACGGAGGATAGCCCTGAAAAGAAGCCGCACGGTAGGATGTACGGCTGAAGGTTAGGGTTCCGGGTTATTCAAACCCGGTCCTAACCGGTGCGAATCCTCCGTAAGTTGATTCCAAGTGAGTACAAACCCCTCAACTCACGATTCGGAGGAAACGCGCGACAACCAAGACGAGAAAAAATCGCAGTGGGCCAAAAGCGGCCTGGCCGGGAAACTTTCGGCATCGTCCGGCCGTGCCCCCGATAGCGCCAGCACCGACGCTGTCCAGAACATGGCACAGCTGGCTGTCGAGTTTGACCTGTCCTGCCACGACATAGAGAGGCTCTGGCGTCTCATCGAGGACAGCCAGGAGGACGGCGACGGCCAGGAGGACGACCGCGAGGGCGAGGACGACGACCAGGACGGCCAAGACGACGAGACGGCCACACTCGACCAGTGGGGTGACGGCGAATGACTTGCCAGCGGGGAGCTGGGGACGTGCGATGTGAGATTATTCGATGTGGCGACCCGGCCGAGTTCATCGCCGATATCGAGACACGCGATGAGATATACGTCTGTTCACGCCACGCGGAAAATATCGGGATCTACGATACCGGTGAGGTGAGTCGCTGTGAGTGAACCAAACACGGTGGACACGTCGACGGAGTGTCCCGTTGGTGATTCCCAATGATGCCCGCGCGTTGGGGAACGCTTTTGACGTATGGTGCGGATGGACATGGTAAGGCAAAAAAGCGAAGCCACTACGAAAAATCAAGCGCCCCACAGAAACGGAAGTGGTGGTACACTTCTGACTTCTGTAGGCTCCGACGTAAACCTATCGCTCCCCAGACAGCGGTGGGTCCATACCGACGAGCTGGCCGCGCGAGCGGTCGGGTGCATCGACACTGTGACACTACCACGATGCACGTTACGCGAGAGACCGCGACGGAACCGACGAACCGTGTTAACAGAATCAGTCCTGTTTACAGAGACTGCCGTGTTAACAGAGAAAACCAAACGAACAGTCCCTTAGAACCCCCTTCACACACCGCTGTTAACATGTTAACAAAATTGTTAACATGTAAACATCGTACTGTAGGAGGGGTTCAATGAGCGACCAAGAGATGCTGGGCGCTCGGATTGACGCGACGCTGAAACGTCTCGTCGACGCCGACCAGCGCAGTAATCAGGACGTGGTCGCTCGTGCCCTGTGGAACGAATTTGGTGGGGAACGAAAGAGCGCCATCGAAACCCGAATCGAGCACAAGAACCACCGTATCAGCCAAATCAGGGACGAAATCGAAGACCTGCAGGAAGAACTTGAAGAGGTTAAAGACGAGAAAGCCGCCCTCCAAGACCAGCTTGAAGGAATCGGGGACAGGAAAGAGGCGTACCGGGACGCTCTTGATTCGATACTCGACGCTGCCGAATCTGGCGAGCGGGAGAAACGAATCACGCCAGAGACGCTAAACGACCTGGCGAAAGAGCACGCCAAGGACCCCGAGGATATCCACGAGGATATCAAACAGCGGGCTATTGACCAGTCCCGCAAGATAGCGACGACAGCCTTTGTCTCGCCGATGGACGAGGCCAATATCGAACATGGCGCTGTCGCCGATGTCTGGGGGGATTCCGATGAGTAGTATCGCCATCGACGACCAGAACGCCGAGCTCGTCGACACCTTCCAAGAGTTCTACCGGAACTACTACCGGGACGAGGTTGGCCAATTGCTGAATAAATATCCGAAGGACCAGCAATCGCTGTTCATCGAAGCCCACGACCTCTATCGGAAAGAACCGGCGCTGCTTGAGGACTGGAAGGCAAAACCCAGCCAACTCCGCAGCTACGCCGAAGAGGCTTTAGAACTATACGACGCGCCTGTTGATATCGACTTAGAAGGTGTCAATGTCAGATTGACCGACAACCACGACACCCTGAGACGGCGGCAGGTAACTGAAATCCAGCCCGATGATGTCGGGAACCTGGCGGCGTTCACCGGGCAGATAGCCAGGGTCACTCAGAAATCGCCCCGTCTCGAAGAGGCGGCCCATATCTGCCAGCGATGCGGGACCGTCACCCGAATCCCACAGACACGTAATGAGGTGCAAGAGCCGCACGAATGCCAGGGGTGCGAGCGACAGGGACCGTTCAAACTTGACCACGCGGAAAGCGAGTTCCGCAACCAGCGAAAAATAAAGCTCGAAGAACCCATCGAAGCCAGGTCACAGGCGCGCGGCCAGTCGGTTCCTGTGTACGTCGAAGGGGACCTGTGCGATTACGGCCCCGGTGATACGACGCTGCCCGACCACGCCGGAGAGAAGGCAACTATCGTGGGCGTGGTTCGGGTTGATGAATCCCAATTCTCCGGCCGGAACGCCGCGCCAGAATCCGAATACTGGATTGATGCACAGGCTATCGCATTTGAGTCTGACGACGGGGCAGATGTCGATATCGAAGCCCATCGCGAAGAGTTTGAGGCGCTGGCCGACGAGGACGACGCGCTCGACCTGGTGGCTGAGTCTCTTGCCCCGTCCCTACACGCCGACGAAGAGGACGACCTCTATACCGCCAGGCGGGCGTGCGCGGCGTGGCTCTTCAATGCCTACCGTCTCGACCCACCTGGGGCTGAGTCAAAGCGCGGCGACCTACACATGTGTCTCATTGGCGACCCCGGAACCGGCAAATCGACGCTAATGAGCTATATCGCCGATATCCTGCCGAAAAGCGAGTTCCGAACCGGGACGGGACTCTCAGAGGTGGGGCTTACGGCCGCAACCGTACAAGAAGAGTTCGCCGGAACGACTGAATGGACACTACAGCCCGGCATCCTCCCGCGTGCAGACGGTGGACACTGTCTGATTGACGAGGTTGACGGCGTGATCGACGAGAGCACGAAAGCGATTCACGACGCGCTGGAAGGCGACCAGATGGTCAAAACCGACAAAGCCGGTATCTCTGCAGACCTTCCCACCCGGTGTGCCCTACTGGCCGGTGGGAACCCGACATACACTCGGTTCGACAAATACGAACCTATCCCCGAACAGGTCGACCTTGACCCGGCGCTGTTCGACCGGATGGACCTCGTTTTTGCTTTAGAGGACACTGTCGACACCGAACGAGACGCCGCGAAGGCCGGCCACGCCCTCGACGCGTGGGACGACCTCTCTCGGGCCGAGATAGCCAGCCAGGCCGGTCCCACGGCGGAGGAGGACGAGACTGTCGACGCGGCCGTGCAACCCGACGTGTTGACTGCGTGGGTGGCTCACGCGCGACAAGAGGTGTACCCGACACTCACCCAAGAGGCAAAGACCGCCCTGCAAGAGTTCTATGTCGAAGTTCGGAACCTGAACGACGGCGACGAGGACAGTGCAATCCCGGCCACGCCACGGACTCTCGAAGCCGGTATCCGCCTGTCCATCGCCATCGCACGCCTACATCTCTCCGACAGCGTCACTATGGACCACGTCGACCGCGCAATCGAACTTACTCGCGAGGTTGTCGGGCTACGATACGACCCCGAAACGGGCGAGTTCGACGACGCCGCGACCTCGGGCGGGACGACGAAAGCACAGCAAGACCGAATCAAGACCGTTCAATCTATCATCGAAAGTGCTGCCGAAGAGTACGACGACGGCGCGCCGATAGATGTCGTGATAGAACGCGCCGAAGATGATGGCATATCCGAAGAGAAAACGGAACACGAAATCCAGAAGCTCAGAGAGCGGGGCGATGTCTATGAGCCAAGGACCGACCATCTGAGAACAAGTTAACAACTCAGAACAACCGGCTTACGCCCTTTCCGACTGTCGAACCCCAGGGTTCGCGCCGACAGAGACCACTGCAGACGGCCCTATTCGTCACCCAGAGCGGCCGACCCACCTATACGCTCACTTCAGGTACTGTTCGTCACAATAGCCACACTCCCAGTCGCCGCAGTGAGATTTCACCTTTTCAGATTCGGGATCGACGCTGATATCTGCGTTTTGCCGGCGCGTCATATGGCCGCATCTTGGACAGCGCCAGCCTTTATCCAGCGTTTTTGTACTTTCGACACGGTCTACCAGCGACTTAGCCTGCTGGTATTTTTCCCGAATGCGCCTGTTATGCTCATTTACCGTATTCCGGCTTAGTCCCGTGAAAAAAGCGATAGTCTTGTCGGTTGAACCGAGTTGACGGTATGCGGCGATTTCGGCTTGTCGCGAAGAAAGCCCCACTTCTTCCCAGTCGGATATGAGATCGTCGGCCAGCGGTGCCAGTATCTGCTTCGCATTGGCCATCTTGTCCTGTCTTTTCAGCTGGGCCTGTTTGTCCTCGACAATTGTCTCGGCCGCTGACGCATTGAGTTCGCTGACATCAACCATTGGACTACTACACTGTACGTAGTCGGACAAGTTAAAGACTACGCTGTGTGTAGTTGCAAAGTTTTGGGACTACAAGTTACGTAGTCAGAAAACGCGACTGGTTCGTCACTCAGAGCGGCCGACCCACCGATACGCCCGCGAGTGAGGTTTGTCGATATGCTCCCCATCGGCCGCGTGGTCCCAGGCCGGTTTGATTACCTTTTTCCAGAGCGTGTTGGTCTTGCGGCCGAGTGGGTCACTGTCCTGCAGCTCGTCGAGGACATGGACCAGATACCGGCCGACAAGTTCGATGGGGCGCTGAGAAAGGCGACAAAAGAAGGGCTGGTGCAAGACACGCCGCAGGGCATCGAACCACTGTAGAAGGCCAAAGGTAGCCGTCAAACGAGGACACTACTTCTGGAAATATTTCCAAGACTAGCGGTGAACCGACACCAAAGGTAGCCCTCAGTTGGAGTAGCGCCAGGTGGTCCGGCCGGTCGACGGCTTCGAGACGCCTGGCAGCTCGCGCAGTGTGTCGCGCCCTTTCACCATATTGGACCACACAGAATCGGGACTGGCGTATTCCGTGGCTTCCACATCGACGGCGGACAGCATATCATCTTTCTCAGCTTCGCCGCGCTCGCGAAGGACATCGTACATCGCCAGTATCTCGTCTGCCCGACGTTCGGCCAGATCGCCACTGCCGGGCACCACGTCGACGAGACGGTCATAATCCACGTTCGGCCGCGTATCGGCCGGTTCGGGCGGTGTCTGTACGTCTTTACCCTGGGGTTCGGGCGGGGAAGATGGGACTTCGCGCGGTTCAGAAACGCGGCCGTCGGTATCTGCCCGGATTAACTCGCGAATGCGCTCGTCGAGCGCCTTTGTCCGTGGCACCGTGTTTTTCCATTCGTCCCACTCGTCTTTGTCTATCTCAAATTGGTACGTCACCATACAGGCGCTGTCACACTCGCGCCTTATTACTATATCTTACTTACTGTTACTATCATGTAGTAAATGTTACTAACAACTACTAAGTAACAGCGGCATAGACGTGTGTGCAAGCACGGGACAGGCCAGAAAGGCCGGCGCGTGGTACCGCGCTCGACCGTGCTGGAGTAACCAGCAATGAGCACTAACGACACTCAGGACAAAGAAACCGTGGAATCGCGACACCGAAACGACGACGGCTGCCCGATCTGTGGGCAATCCGTCGACGACGTGACGGAACTATCCGAACGCCGACGCCAGGGCGACATCGAGGACGTGCCAGGCCGCGCATACGACCATTCAGGGACCGGAGCGGGCGCGTGCTTCGAGTGGGCAGACGGTGAAACGTCGTCCTCGAAGCTATAGACCAGCAAACGCAGAGTCGATTACCTCCGCGCTGGGGGCATTCAGGTACGGTTCTATCGCTGCGAAACTATCCCACCCACCGACAGCCATGACCACGCGCGGATTCATCTGTTCGTCGACGAGCAGCCGCTGTGCAAACCTCCGGCGTAAGTCGTGACTGCTAACCTTCCGAAAATCGCTGTCGCCTGTCGCGTCGGCAGCTCGCTCGGCCGTCCGTCGCACGACCGCCCGGACGCCCGGCTGTTCTAAATCAATATACGGGTCTTTCGGTGCTATGTTGTGCTCGTTCTGGTAGCGCTGCAGGTCACGTTCCACGCTGTCTGGCAGGTAGGCATCGCGAGGCTTCCCACCGTTCCCGGTCGTATCTTTCCCAGACCGGACTCGAAGCCGATACTGGCCGCTGTCGGTTTCGTTCACGTCGGCGGGCCGGACCTGTGGTATCTCAAAGGCACGCAGGCCCACGAACGCGCCCAACTGAATTACGATGTCGTCTCGCTGGCTGTTCGTTGCACGGCGCAGGTCCTCGATCTCGCTGTCGGTCAACCAGACTTTGTGCTCGTTCCCGCTTGTGCCTTCTATTCGCATTACGATTAGTTTAGTTTCCGTAACTAAAAGGGTACTGACCACCGCCCACACACCAGATTTCCGCTGTAAATCCGCGGTGTCTGTTACGGCTTGTATAACAAGTCGTTACACCGGTATCCGCATGGGAGAGAAAGCTGTCCGCTGCCTGCCGGTGGCGCGAAATAGCCTATACCGATTAGTTAGGGTTTTTAAGCGGCATTAGGCCGAATTTCAGGATATATGATAGCAACGTTTGGCGGTGGTCAAAATGGCGGATGATGACGGTATCTCTGAGAGTAACCCACTGTACGACGCCGTGCAGCGGGCAAAAAACGACCCAAACTCAACGTATAATGACCCGGATGGTGACAGCAGTGGGTCAGACGGCGGCGACAGCAGCAGTGACGAAACAACTGACCCACAGGCCGCGACGGACCCCACGACCAGCACAGACAGTGGGCTAAACACCGACAGCAGCAGCGACGACGGGATCGGTAGCGCCGGGACGACGCCAGTCAGACCAAGTAATCCGCTCTACGACAGCGTAAAAGAGGGCGGCGGCTACGTCGTCGACGAGGAAACCGGCGAGGTGACTGGCGGGCCGGACGGCGACGGGACCGCACGCACGGAGGAAGAGCGGACCAGAGATACGAGCGAATCCGACAACTCCGGCAGTGGCAACGATGACGGTAACAACTCTACGCCCAGCCCCAGCGAGCGTATCGGCGGGAGTGGTGCTGGTGCGACCGCCAGCCCAGGCGCTACCTCTACACAGAGTGATAGCGATGGTACGACCGACCCACAGGCCGCGACGGACCCCACGACGAGCACAGACAGTGGGCTAAACACCGACAGCGACGGTGACGACGGCGACACATACAGCGAGGACGACCCGCGCGACGACATGACCGGCGAGGAGATACTGTATGGCGAGGGTCAGAAAGTCACCAACCAGAACTACGACGAGCTGGACACCGTAGACGGGACGGTCGTGCGCGAAGATACCGTGCGTGACGTACAAACACAGGCACTGAGTAGTCTCAATGAACAGACTGGCGGCGAAGGCCAGGCGTTTAGCACAGACGATATCGAGGTAACGACAGCGCAGCGCGACGGCCAGCAGGTCGTTACGGCCGAACTAACCACGGCGGGGCAGGACAAGCTCACCGAGGAGCGCCGTCGCATGACCGAGGAGCAACTGTTTAGCCAGGTGCAGAGCGACACTGAAGCGCAGTTAGATCGCGGCGAAGATATTACATTTACCGAGAGCGACGGACAGGTTCGCGCAGCACTCACGGACGAGGGGCGCAAACAGAGAGTGGCGGCGCAAAACGAGGGTGTGTCGGCCGAGGACCTGTTTGTGGCCGATGATGGGACGGTTCGCGGCCGAACGCAGACGCCTGATATCACCTATGGCCAAGCTAACCAAGCGTTCAACAGGTCCGCACAGGACGTAGCCCGGAGCTCGTCGACGAAAGAGCGAGACACAGAGATAGACCGGGCGGTGTCGCGGTTTGAGGGCCTGACCGGCACCGACATCCCCGGAGAGGGCCAGGCAATCCCCGACATCGACGTTAGCCGAGAGATCGAGGACACGGCGGGCGTGAGCGTCCCATCGGCTGGTGACATCGGGGATGGCACCCAAAGTGGTCTTGAGGACATCGCGGGCGCTGCCGGCCGTAATCAGTACGTCTCTGGCACCGTTGACGCCCTCCGCGAGGCCGAAGAGCGAGTACCGACGGACCAGGCGGTCGGAGCACTCGCCGCGAGCGTGGCCGTCAGCCCCCTGGGGCAGATCGTCGGTAATGACCGCGTGCGCAAGACTGCCGACGACATCGCCACGCTAAGCCGAGAACGTGCCGGAGAGGCAGCTGACGCCGCTGGCGATGTCACCATCCCGTTCACCACGACGACACTTAGTCAATCGCCGGGACTGTTCCCAAGGGCGACCCGACAGACCGCACAGGCGGCCGAGGCGGCCGGAGGCGTCACCATCCCGTTCACCACGACGACACTTAGTCAATCGCCGGGACTGTTCCCAAGGGCGGCCCGACAGACCGCACAGGCGGCCGAGGCGGCTGGTAACGTCGACGCGCCGTTTACAAACACGGACATCAACGACGTGCCAGCACAGTCAGCCGAGGCGGCCGGAGGTGTAACTATCCCGTTCACGTCGACACCGCTACGAGACTCGCCGGGACTGTTCCCAAGGGCGGCCCGACAGACCGCACAGGCGGCCGACACCGCCGGCGAAGCCACAATCCCGTTCACGTCGACGACGTTTAGCCGAGCGCCGGGGCTTGTTCCCAGAGCGGCCGGAGAGGCGGCACAAGCGGGACAGGTGGCAGGTGACGCCGTCGAAGCCCTACGAGTCACCGACGAACTGGGTGCGCAGTCTGATGCCGAGGCGCGCGCTGAGGCCCGCAGAATCCGACAGAACCCCCTTAGTCAATTCGGGCGCGCTGTCGAGACGGACTTAGCACAGTTTACCAGCGACAGGCCGGACGACGTTGTGGCCGAACGCGTGGCCGAATCCCGACGCCAGGACTCCATCGAGGCATCAAAACAAGGCCCGGCGGCTTCTCCAGCCCCAGCGGTGGGGCGGAACCCGCTGGGCGCTGTCCGTGGCATCGGCTCACTTGGGCGGGCCGTCAGTGGCGGCGGGCAGGCCGCACGGACGGCGGCCGGTATCGCCGGACTGATCGGCAGCGCGGTTGCTGTGGACGAGCTAGAAATCGACCGGGACCAAGACGACAGCGAGCTAACCACACCGACTGAAGGCCAGCGCCGAGAAATCGAGGTGCCCGAAGAGGAGGTCGCGGTCAATCCCGAAGAACTTGGCGTGCCCCGCGAGGCGCTACAGGACGACCGTGCAGAGATTAGCGGGCCGGACGGGACCCGTGTCACGGACGACGGCGAAATCATCATTCCGGCCGGGACGACGGCCGTGTCTGCCGGCACGCGACAGGAAGAGGAAGAGCGAGAGGATGTCGTCGAGGAGGAGGCCGAGGAGGACGCAGAAAACGCAGGCGAGACAGCCGAAGAGGAAGAGGAA
>NZ_JAMQOS010000013.1:0-1732 GCF_031624605.1 Haloarcula onubensis
CTCTCCGGAAGGCTGAAAGTAGGTATGAATGGTGGCGGCGAATCGGATTTCCCAGAGGCTCGCGCACTCCAGTACTCACCGAAACGCTGGTGAGCTTATCTTCCGTGTTCGGGATGGGTACGGGAGGCAACCTCACCGCTATGGCCGCCTAACGCCGAGTCGCGGAATCGAACCGCGATGGCTACACCAGACTCGGATAGGGTCGAACAAAGTACGTGCGATCCAGTTTGCGCCTGGACTCGTTCAGTCAGCGTCAATGCGCTGAACTGCGAGTCACAGTGCGTATGAATGATGGCTTCGAGTTGTTAGTGCTCGTGGGCTGAACGTCTCGTTACCTCGACGCGCACACCCCGAGTCTATCGACCGCGTCTTCTACGCGGACTCTCGGCGGTGTCTCTTTTCCAAGTGGGTTTCGAGCTTAGATGCGTTCAGCTCTTACCCCGTGCTGCGTGGCTACCCGGCACGTGCCCTCTCGGACAACCGGTACACCAGTGGCAGCCAATCGTAGTTCCTCTCGTACTATACGATCGTTCTTGTCAGACACCATAACACACCCAGTAGATAGCAGCCGACCTGTCTCACGACGGTCTAAACCCAGCTCACGACCTCCTTTAATAGGCGAACAACCTCACCCTTGCCCGCTTCTGCACGGGCAGGATGGAGGGAACCGACATCGAGGTAGCAAGCCACTCGGTCGATATGTGCTCTTGCGAGTGACGACTCTGTTATCCCTAGGGTAGCTTTTCTGTCATCAATTGCCCGCATCAAGCAGGCTAATTGGTTCGCTAGACCACGCTTTCGCGTCAGCGTTCCTCGTTGGGAAGAACACTGTCAAGTCATCTTTTGCTCTTGCACTCTTCGCCGGGTCTCTGTCCCGGCTGAGATGACCTTAGGGCGCGCTCGATATCTTTTCGAGCGCGTACCGCCCCAGTCAAACTGCCCGGCTACCGGTGTCCTCCTCCCGGAGTGAGAGTCGCAGTCACCGACGGGTAGTATTTCACTGTTGACTCGGTGGCCCGCTAGCGCGGGTACCTGTGTAATGTCTCCTACCTATGCTGCACATCGGCGACCACGTCTCAGCGACAGCCTGCAGTAAAGCTCCATAGGGTCTTCGCTTCCCCCTGGGTGTCTCCAGACTCCGCACTGGAATGTACAGTTCACCGGGCCCAACGTTGGGACAGTGAAGCTCTGGTTAATCCATTCATGCAAGCCGCTACTGATGCGGCAAGGTACTACGCTACCTTAAGAGGGTCATAGTTACCCCCGCCGTTGACAGGTCCTTCGTCCTCTTGTACGAGGTGTTCAGATACCTGCACTGGGCAGGATTCAGTGACTGTACGAGTCCTTGCGGATTTGCAGTCACCTGTGTTGTTACTAGACAGTCCGAGCTTCCGAGTCACTGCGACCTGCTCCGTTCCGGAGCAGGCATCCCTTATTCCGAAGGTACGGGACTAACTTGCCGAATTCCCTAACGTCGGTTGCTCCCGACAGGCCTTGGCTTTCGCCGCCATGGACACCTGTGTCGGTTCTCGGTACGGATATCATACTCGCCTTTTCACGGGCCCCAGGTTGAACCAAATTTCTCTATCCCGCCGTTCGTCCGCTTCGTGCCGTTACGGCTTCCACGGAGTTGGACGGTTCGACTGGGCGATAGCCCAGCTTGGTCGACCCCAGGGCGTCAGCTTTGAGTGTATGATAGCACGGGAATATTAACCCGTTTCCCATTTCGTCT
>NZ_JAMQOS010000013.1:1829-3037 GCF_031624605.1 Haloarcula onubensis
GAGACTTAGGACCGGCTAACCCTCAGCTGATCAGCAGTGCTGAGGAACCCTTATCCATTAGGCCGTCGGGGTTCTCACCCGACTATCGCTGCTACTATGGCCAGGATTTTCGTCACTAATCGGTCCACAGGAGTTCTCACCCCTGCTTCCATCCAATTAGAGCGCCAATCTACTCGATTACCAGATGAGTGGTACGGATAGGTCTCGGTGGTGGATTTGAGTCCCGATCATTTTGGGCGCCTCAAACCTCGGCCGGTAAGCTGTTACGCTTTTCTTAGAGGGTAGCTGCTTCTAAGCTCACCTCCCGGCTGTCTAGGGCTCGAGACCACCTTCAGAGGATTACACTTAATCCACACTTGGGGACCTTAACCTATCTCTGGGTTGTTCCCCTCCTGGTGCACAGGCTTACCCCGCACACCGGAATCCCCGCGTCAAGCGGCGTTCGTAGGTTTGGAGTTTGACAGGTGTGCCGACTCCTCTCGGAGGCGGTCACACCAATCGGTCGCTCTACCCCACGAACTACCTCGGCGGAGGTCATGCTTCGACATGTTTCGATTGGAACCAGCTGTTGCCGGACTCGATGGGCCTTTCACCCCTACACATAGATCACGAGAGGGTATTGTAGGACACCAACTCTAACAGGCCTCCACGTGCCTTTCGGCACGCTTCACCTTGTCCATGCGTAGATCGTCCGGATTCGGGTCGTGTCCACGTGGCTCCCCGCCCTTGAAGACGGCGGCCCTCGCCGTGAGGCTGCGGCCATGTCGGTTTCCCTGTGCCTCCCCCGATGCTCGGGTTAGACTTGCCATGTAGACACACTCCCTGGCTCGTTTTTCAAAACGTACGATAGAACATCGGCTTCCGTAGAGTCTTACAGGAGACTCGCGTCTCGGTCATTCGTCTACGGACCTTGTATGCCCTATCGCTCCATCGCCAACTGAGTTCATGCTCTATTTCACCTCCCTTCTGAGGGTACTTTGCAGCGTTCGTTCACACTACTTGTGCACTATCGGTCTCGAGGAGTGTTTAGCCTTCGCAGTCGATGCCTGCGTTGTTGGCGAGGGATTTCCAACCCCCGCTACTCTGGAACAGATGCACAGCGTACTGACCTCACGTACGGGGTTGTCACCCTGTATCACGCCCTGTTCCAAGGGACTTCTGTGAGATGGTCCGCTGCTGAGAATCTGCCCGAACACCACATTGGTCGT
>NZ_JAMQOS010000014.1:0-2227 GCF_031624605.1 Haloarcula onubensis
GTCCGGACACGTCATCTTGTACGGCATCATCTCCGGGTACTTCACACGCCGCTCACACTGCTTACACGCCACTTTCGGCACGTCTAGGGCCGTCCCTTGCGTCTCCGCACCGGGGCGGCTATCCGGTTGCCCGGACCCCGGACTGTTCAGCACCTCCGACCCAGTGAGGCCCTTGTGGACCTCATCGGTCATCCGCGAGATGTGTGCCTGAACGCTCTTTGCCTCACCTTCAAACTCCCCGCACAGCGGACATTTGACTTCCATGTCTCCGCTGTAGTGGTCCCTCTACAAAAACCGTCTAACTGTATGGGGTCTATAGACCTTCTACCCGTCTAAATCGCCATAATCGGGATTTCAGAGTCTCTCGTTAAACGATTCTAGACGCCGGGGTCTGGCTACTCGAAGCTCGGCGGTGGGTCCACTCCAGAACGCCCCTCTATCGCCGTCGTCTCCACACCGCCCGTAGTCGGGTCGGCATACTCCGGAGAACCGTACGATACCGTACAGATGGACTCTACGGTCCACTCTGATACCGCCCCGTCGTCTTCCTCCTGCTCCTCCTGCCACTCCTCGAACCCCTCAGGGCAGTCCTCAGGCTCTAAGCCGTCCGTCTCTCGCCGGAACTGCCTCCGGGTCTGCTCCCGGTTCATCATCTCCTGTGCCCCGTTCGAGAAATCGACTCGCCGCGTGTTCGTCGCCCACGTCACCGCATAGAACATCTGTTCCTTCATCGGTCGGTTCAGCGTCTCATCCCCGAAGATTCCGATATACTCACTCACGTAGGAACCAAGGTTCTCCACGTCGTCGTTCACCGATACCGCCGCGTCGTCGCCCTCGACCTGGTGCGCCTCTCGCCCAGCTGGGCCACAGTTCCGAACGTGGCTCTCCATCACCGACCGGAACTGTTCCGCTCGGAGATCGCCGCCGCCGTCCTCGACGAAGACCGCCATGTGCAGGTGGCCGTATCCGTCGGCGTGTGGTTCCCACACCCTCGCATACTCCCATTTCTGCCCGCTCAGGACTTGATGTAGCTGTTTCCGGGCAGCGTCGTACCCATCCATGATGTCCCTCATGTGGTCCGCCGGGCACCGCCAGCCGCCGTCGGCGTTCCGGTGGCTCGCCGTGAACGTCAGCATCACCGTCGTCATCCCGTCGAACTCCCGTTGAACACCCCGCTCGAAGTCCTTCAGCTTCGCGTAGTACCGCTTTCCGTAGTCCGGCATATAGCTGTTCTCAAGGGCTGTACGGCCTATCTCGCCCTCACTGTTCTCAAACTCGATGTGGCTCCCGAGGTAGCCGCTGTACCAGTCTCTCCACGCATCGACCACCGAGTACCACGGTCGGGCCTGCGGTCCGTCGCTCACTTCCAGCACCGCCTCGTCCCTCAGTCGTCGCCCCGGCTCCACGCTCAGGGGCCTCAGTCCCGTCCCGCCGGGAAGGTCTCCCGGTTCGACCGGCTCAGGGGGCTTAGAACGGTCTTGACGGTTGTTCTTGGAAGGCCGAGAAGACGAACCGTCGGCGGGCCTATCGCCGCCTGCGGCGGCTGGGGCACTCACCCGGACCACCTCCGGGCGTGGTCCGGGCACAGAACACGCCTCTCGCCGCCCTGCTCGACCACCAGCAGGCCGGTCGTCTCATGGCATCCCAACGCCCCGCACACGTCCGCACCGACCGCCGCCCGCCCCGCACCGCCGAGGAGGTCGGTCGTCCCGGTCGGTCCTCCCTCATCACGGTCGCTCGGCGCTCGGTCCGGTCCCACGGACCTCGCGCACCGCAAGGTCTCGCTCCCTCCCGGCGGCTGTTGAGACGGGCACAGACGCCGCTCACGGACCGCTGAGCGCCCTCTGAACACCCGGCTCGCCCCGGTCGTTAGACCTAAGCGTCCGGCGGGGGTAGAACCTGATGTTCTAGGTCGGGTTCTCCCCCGATTTTCGCGAATCGCTAGTTACACCTCCACCTGTCCTGCCCGGCACTTAATTCTGTAGGTAGACCCCATCCGCCTCACACCACCTGCGTGTCCACGGTCTCGTCCTTCCCCTTCTCGTCGGCCTTCTGTTCGAGCTTCTCCGCCGCCTCCCGCTTCTTCATCGTCCGGCCACAGTCCGGACACGTCATCTTGTACGGCATCATCTCCGGGTACTTCACACGCCGCTCACACTGCTTACACGCCACTTTCGGCACGTCTAGGGCCGTCCCTTGCGTCTCCGCACCGGGGCGGCTATCCGGT